>NZ_CAPS01000073.1 GCF_000333955.1 Rhodococcus sp. AW25M09 | reverse complement strand
ATTCATCTACGAGCATAAGCTCGTGCATGTCCGGGGCAACCGTTCCAGCTTAGACCGGATGATCGTGCACGGTCAAACCGGCGTCACATCCGCCGAGAAGTTCGATCCTTTCGGATCCGACATTCTCGGGTTGTACAGGCGAACCGCGCTTCGCTCAGGCCTTGCGGTCTGGGCTGGCGTCCGTGTCGCTCTGACTTGGACAAAGTTACGCCCCGGATAACAACGCGTCAAATCCCCAGGTCGTTTTCACGCAGATCGCGTGAACAGCCTGGTCGCAACCGGTCGGTTACCCGTCGAGCGGGCGTAGAAACCAAATTACATGGATGTGACTCCGGCCACTGCTGACACGAAAAATTAGTCGAGGATCCGCGCACCGGCGAAGTTCCGCTTCCCGCGTCGGACCACCAGCCATCGTCCGTGGAGGAGGTCCTCCGCAGTCGGCGTCCATTCCTCGTCGGCGATCTTGACGTTGTTGACCGATGCGCCACCTTCTTTGACTGCCCTTCTGGCAGCACCCTTGCTGTCACTCAGGCCGGTGGCGACGAGTAGATCGACGATCGTCTGCGGCAAGCCGGACGCGATGTCGGCAACGGACGCTTCCTGCAGAGCGGCGGCGAGGGTCGACTCGTCGAGATCTGCGAGTTCCGCGCGCCCGAACAGAGCCTGACTGGCCAGCTCGACCGATCGAGTCGCTGCCTCCCCGTGCACGAGCGTGGTCATCTCGGCGGCCAGTCGCTTCTGCGCTTCGCGCGCCTGGGGACGCTCTGCAGTCGCCACGTCCAGCTCTGCCAGCTCCTCCTTCGACAGGAAGGTGAACCAGCGCAGGTACTTCACGACATCCGTGTCGCCGGTATTGACGAAGTACTGGTACCAGGCGTATGGGCTCGTCATCTCGGGGTCGAGCCACAAGCTTCCACCACCGGTGGATTTGCCGAACTTCTTGCCGTCGGCCGAGGTGACCAGGGGAACCGTCAGTGCGTGAACCGACTCAGCGTCCTGCCTCCTGTTCAGCTCCACCCCGGCGATGATGTTTCCCCACTGGTCCGAGCCGCCGATCTGCAGACTGCAGCCGTATTTTCGGCGAAGCTGCACGTAGTCGTTGGCCTGCAACAGCATGTAGCTGAACTCGGTGTACGACATCCCGTCGCTTTCGAGCCTGGTCTTCACCGTGTCGCGAGCCAGCATCACGTTGATCGAGAAGTGCTTGCCGATGTCCCGGAGGAAATCGATGGCGGACAACTCCCCTGTCCACGAAAGATTGTCGACCACGACCGCGCCGGTGGGACTGTCGTTCAACTCCACGAAGCGCTCGAGCTGACCGCGGATACGCGATGCCCACTCTGTGACGACCTCGGGTGAATTCATGGTCCGCTCCCCCACGTCGCGCGGATCACCGATGAGTCCGGTCGCGCCGCCGGCAAGAATGATCGGCCGATGCCCGGCCCGCTGGAACCGCTTCAGTGCCAGCAACGGCACAAGGTGCCCTGCATGCAACGACGGACCCGTCGGATCGAAACCCGAATAGAGCGTGATCGGACCCTCGGACGCTGCTTTCCGCAGATCGTCCGCATCGGTGGACTGTGCGATCAGTCCGCGCCAGGTCATTTCGTCGATGATGTTTTCACTCACGAGGTACATCTTCCCGCACGACCACGTCGGTCAACGCTCGGGCTCATCGGCGACGGACGCACGCGGGCTTCGCCGGTAGGCCGACACTGCCGGCGATCCTTGTGTCCAGAACCGCCATGGACGATCGGCGGCCAGGCTCACCCCAACGCGCGGACCGCATCCGACAGCACTGCCCTTCAGCGGACGGCCTCGGAGTTGGAGCGTGACAGGCGCCGAATCGTCGAACATGTCGGTTCCGTTGTCGACCAAGCCGACCCCCAGCGCTTTCCCGAGATTGCCCGGGCCACTTGCCCCACCTCTGGCAGATCGTCCGGCACTTCCGCGCCTGCTGTCGACGAGCTCATGGCCCGCTGTCACCTCACCCGCCCGAAGCAATACTGCTGCCGCTGTCCCGACCGGGCCGCAGGTGACGTTGATGCACACATGCATGCCGTAACTCAGGTAGACGTACAGGTGTCCAGCCGGCCCGAACATGACCTCGTTGCGAGCGGTGGGTCCGCGAAACGAATGCGACGCCGGGTCCGGCCAAGGACCGTCGGCCGGACCGCCGTAAGCCTCCACCTCGTCGATACGAACTACCACCTCCCCTGCGGTCACGATGCCTCCGAGCAATCGCACGGCGACATCGACGGGCCGGCCACGCTCGAGATCTCGCACATCCACTCCCACATGATGCCGCCCCTTGACCTATGGGCCAATGCCGGTCTATAAATTCACCACACGATGATTTCATTGCTTGGTGAATTTCAGGAGGTCGATATGCCCGACGTCTACCAGCACGCCGTCGAGATCGAACGGTTGACGGTGCGGCGCGGCGGCCGACCCGTACTTCGGGACGTGGATATGACGATTCCCCGAGGAACCATCACCGGCCTGCTCGGTCCTTCGGGCTGCGGAAAAACGACGCTGATGCGGGCGATCGTCGGTACGCAGATCGTCCGGAGTGGATCGGTGACCGTTCTGGGTTCACCAGCCGGGTCCAGCGTTCTGCGCAGCAAGGTCGGCTACGTCACCCAGGCTCCGAGCGTCTACCTGGATCTGACTGTTCGTGAGAACGTCCAGTACTTCGGGGCCATGTACGGTCGCCGGGCACCGGAGGTGGCCGCGGCTATCGATTCGGTCGGCCTGACGGACTGGACCTCCTCGCGAGCGGGGCAACTTTCCGGTGGACAGCTCGGACGAGTGTCACTGGCGAGCGCGTTGGTCGCAGAGCCCGAGTTGATCGTCCTCGACGAACCGACCGTCGGACTCGATCCTGTCCTGCGCGCCGAACTCTGGTCGCGATTCGCCGACATCGCCGCAGCCGGGACAACGATCCTGGTGTCCAGCCACGTCATGGACGAAGCCGAGCACTGCAGTTCACTCATCCTCATGCGCGAAGGGTCCGTCCTGGCTCAGTCGAGTCCAGAAGAATTGCTCACCCGGACCAACGAGACGAGCCTCGAACATGCGTTCCTGACTCTCATCGAATCGACCCAGATCACCGGAGCACAGGCATGAACATGCAGATATACGCCGCCGGAACCGGCCGGATCCTTCGCCAACTCCGGTCCGACCACCGAACGGTCGCGATGATCCTGTTGGTGCCCACCCTGCTGATGGTGCTGCTGTACTTCCTCTACGAAGACGTACCGACCGCGCCAGGACAGCAATCGCTGTTCGACCGAATCGCGATCACCATGCTCGGGGTCCTGCCATTCGTCGTCATGTTCCTCATCACGTCGATCGCGATGCAACGCGAAAGAACCTCCGGGACACTGGAAAGACTGTTGACCACCCCGATGTCGAAGCTCGATCTTCTCGTGAGCTACGGATCGGCGTTCTCACTCGCTGCAGTCGCGCAGGCCATCCTCGCCTGCACGGTCGCATTCGGGTTGCTCGGTTTGACCACAGCCGGACCCATTGCCTGGGTAGTGCTGATCGCCGTGCTCGACGCGATGCTCGGTGTGGCGATCGGACTGCTGTGCAGCGCATTTGCCCGGACCGAGTTCCAAGCGGTGCAGTTCATGCCGCTCGTGGTGCTACCTCAGCTGTTTCTGTGCGGCCTGCTGGTTCCCCGTGACCAGATGCCGGACTGGCTACACGCCATCAGCAACGTCCTCCCCCTCACCTACCCGGTGAATGCCCTGCAGCAGATCTCTCTCGAGTCCGCCGTGACCGTAGAAATGGGAAGAGACCTTGCGGTAGTCGGCAGCTGTACCGTCCTTGCACTGTGCGCCGCTGCCGCCACGCTGCGTCGAAGAACGCCGTGAGCGTCGCACCACCTGTGCACACCGAAGGACCCGACACGACCCCCGGCGTGGATCATCGGGCATGGTTGTGCCGGTGGTGAACGAAACCGATAATTCCCAGACAAGATCCGGTCGTCGGCCGGGCCGATCAGGCACCCGCGACACGATCCTGGCCTCGGCCAGAGGACTGTTCGCCCAACATGGATTCGACAAGACCTCGGTGCGCGCCATCGCCGCCGACGCGGGCGTCGACTCCGCCCTGATCCACCACTATTTCGGCACCAAACGGGACCTGTTCGTGGCGTCGATCGCGCTTCCGATCGACCCGAGCGACACCCTCCGACAAGTTCTGTCCGTGGACACCGACGACCTGGGTCGAGCGCTCCTCACCGGCGTACTCGGAGTGTGGGAGTCCGAGAACAGCGACGCCGTCATCGCCGCGTTTCGCACGATGATCTCCAGCGGAGACCCCGCGCTACTCAGAACATTTCTCATGCAGGTGGTGCTTCGAGACATCGCCACCCGCGTCGACGACCCAGCAGGGTCGGCTCTCGAACGCGTCAACCTGGTGGCCGCTCAAATGTCCGGCCTGCTGCTGAGCCGCCACATTCTGAAGTTGGAACCACTCGCCTCGATGCCCGCCGAGCGCGTCGTCGACTGGGTGGCCCCAACGCTGCAGCGCTACCTCACCGGGCCCCTGCCGGTGGGACACGGATCCGAAGAGAGCTCGTGAACGGCGAGCCCCGATAGTCGCGTATCAGGACCGAGCGCGCGCGAGAATGGCGTCGTGCTCGGCGTCGTCCACATCGCGGGCATCGTCGGCAAGTAGAACGGGGATGCCGTTCGCGATGGGATACGCGCGCCGCAGCCGGGGGTTGTAGAGCAACTCGCCGTCGACCAACAGCAGCGGCCCCTTGTCCACAGGGCAGGCAAGAATGGAGAGCAGTGTCTGATCGATCGCCACGAGTGTCCTTTGTTCGCCTCCGGCCCAGCCGGAGTCATGTACTGGGTTACGGTACCCAACGCCGCCGAAGCGCCGACGAACCGCAGCTACGACGACACCTTTGCTCGGTCGGAGGTGTCGACGAATCTTTCTGCCACAACGGCTTTGGTCAGTCTTCGATAGGTGTTCGACTCCTCGTCGTAGAACCATGACCGCGCGCTCGGCACAGGGATGCCTGCTTCCTTCAATGCCGTCGCGTTCGGACGGTATGCGCGACCCACCGGGATCTCGGGCACCACGTGCACGATCCCCGGGCGCTCCGCAGGAAGCAGTGCACCGAGAGCGTCCGTCAGTGCACGCGCCGTGATCACTGCCTCCGGTTGCAGTGAGATGGCGCAGACTGCGACCTCGGTAGCACTCGCCTCGACGCGAACCGATCGTGGCCGATCGACAGCGACGCGCACTCCGTAGACCACAGCCGAATCGACCTGGTCGAGATCCCCTACCGCGTCGACGATGGGCTGCGTGTACACCGGACCGCAGGTTGATCGCACAACCGTGTCCTTACGGTCGATGAGCCAGTAATCTCCCTCGGAATCGCGGCGGAACAAATTCTCGGTGGGGATCCATGCGTCCGTGGGCTCGAAAACTCCCCGCATGACGTGGCTCGTCGCTTCGCCCTCTCCGCTGGGCCGACCGAGTAGCAGCCCGATCTCGTTGTCTCGACACTGCCGGACGAAGCCGTCGTCGTCCTCTTCGAGTCGGCCGGTGATCGGGTCGTAGGCCGCCAGGGCGACGCGAGCACTGCCGGGCAAGGGACGGCCCTTCGAGCCGATTTTCGAACCCGCCACGTTGGCCAGAATCACATCGTTCTCGGTCGATGCGTAGAACTCGAGCACCCGGGCCGGGCTGAACCGTGCCAGCGTGCGTCGCCACAGTCCCACCGGCATCCCGGAGCCGATGAACAGACGTACCGGATGGCCGGAATCGACCGGGAAACGGCCATCGTCGAGGATCTGCCGCATCATCGTCCAGGTGTAACTCACCACGGTGACGCCGTAACGGTAGACCTCTTCGCTGAACCGTTCGGGATCGAGACCACGAGAGAGCGCAATGCGTGATCCGCCTGCGAGCGCACCACCGATCGTGACGAGTATTCCAGCCGAATGATGCAGCGGGGCAAGGCAATACACGGTATCGCCAGGACCGAGCGCGGCGGTTGTTGCGGTTCCGAAGGCCGACAACGCCCAGCGATAATTGGTGATGTAGCGAGGCTCGAGGCCACGGTCGGTCGTGGTGAACAGGATCATTGCCAGTTCACGAGCGCGACCGGGATCGGGCTCGTACCACTGAGGTAGACGCACCGAGTCGGGATCGATGGCCTCGAGGTCGGTCACCTCGTACCCCGAGGGGATGTCCAGTGTGCGAGTGTCACCGCCGCCGAGGACCAACACATTCGGTACCACCGGGACTGCAGCCGCGGCGTTGTCGGGATCTGCGATCACGGTGTCGACGTCGACGGTCCGCAATACTGCTGCCAGGTCACTGCCCGGCTGCAACAGAACCGGCACTGCACCGATGCGCGAGAGTGCGGCCATTGCAGCCAACGCGCTCGGCCGCGTCTCCATCAACACTCCGATGCGTGACGCGGGCCGTACACCGACGCTGATCAGACCGCGCACCACATTGTCGATGCGAACGTTCACCGCATCGTAGGTGTGCACTCGGTCGTCGAACAGGAAGCATTCACCGTTGGGAGACTTGCGTCCTTGCTCGGCAATCAAGCGGCCCAACGAAACTCGACTGTGCGGTTGCATCTGACCGAGCCGCGCCAGTCGTGGCAACGTACGCACGGCCTCGGACGAGATTTCTCGGGTACCACGCACCGCACCGGTGGCCGCCGATGCCAGCCCACGGCCGACGCCGACGCCGACCTCGGCGATGGAGGCGGCCGTATGGATCAGTCGGTTGGTGATCGACACTCCGCTGTCGGTGTCGCTGTGATCCTCACGCTCCATCGGGCGGACCGCCTCGGGCTTGGGTCCGAGGTTCTCGCGCCACCGAATCCAGTTTCCCGTGGTCGGCCACGTCTGCGCAGCCGCAGTGCTGCCGACCACCAGGCCGAAGTGACCGGCGCGCAACGTGGTTTCGAAGACCTGGGCGCGCGGCGCAGCGCGTTGAATGCCGCGCACAGCCAACGGTTGACCGATGTCGTCGACCTCGCCGACGAAGGCCAACACCGGCACCGTGAGTTCGGCCAGAGTCAACAATCGGTCCCTGATGGCGAACCCGCCGGTCATCATGCGATTGTGAACGACGAACTGCTTCAACAACTCCGCCACGGCAGGCCCGGACCAGGCCACCCACCCGTCCATCGCCAGAAAGCGTCGCTGCGGCTCGCGGGGCAACAGCGCCTCACGGTCGTGCAACTGACGCAGGAAGTCCAACCTCGACCGCACGGTCTTCGCCGGATCGAGCAACTGAAATCCCGTCCGCGCCATCCAACCCGATACGGCAAGCCGGGTGAACACGTGATCGGCCAGGAACTCCGCGCCCCGCGTGGCCACGCCAGCCGGGATCCCCAGCGGTAATCCGGCCAACGTGTCGACCGGAGCACCGAAGGTGATGAGGCTGGCGAGGTTTCGCCCACCACGGTAGGCGGCCGCCTGGTAGCAGAACATTCCACCCTGAGAGTACCCACCGAGATGGACGTCACGTCCGGTGTACTCGTGCACCTTGTCGACGACCTCACTGATGGCCACGACATGGTCGGCGAGAGTGCGGCTCCACCCACCCTCTTCGGTATCGGGCGAACCGAAATCGACCACCCACGGATCGAGACCCATGCCGTGCAGGATTCCGGCGGCCCCCTGGTCGGTGGTGACGTCGTAGACATCCGCGGAGACCATCATCGGCGGAATGAGCACCACCGGAGGGCTGTCCGCAGGCACATCGTCGGGGAAGTAGCGCCGAAGCCGATACATCGGCTCTCGGTCCATCACCCGAAACGGCGACGGATCCACCTCGGTTTCGAGACCACCCAGACGGATGACCTCGAGACCGTTCTGCGCCGTGGCGATGGCACGACGTAGTGGACCGCGTACGGCGTCTGCATTCAGTCCCACAAACTCACTCCTGCGTTCGGCCCGACAGAACGACCGGCATCGATCTTCGTGTGACGAAAGCCTCTCACATCACACTCGAGGAGACCGGCGTGGATATCGATTGCTCTCTCAGTGCCGCAACACCGGCACCTCGGCCCACGCACGCAGTGCCGACGCCGACGCCCGCACCCCACCGAGCTGGCTTGCCACCTGCACCGCTGCGGTCCCACCGCGCGAATCGCGCGACGAGATGGAACCTTCCACCGTCAGCACCTCGCGAACATCGGGAGTGAGCGCCGGATCGATAGCGGACAGTTCGTCGTCGGTCAGATCGACCAGCCCGACGCCACGCGCCTCGGCCGCTCGGACGCACGCTCCGGCCGCCTCGTGGGCAACCCGGAACGCAATCCCCTGCCGCACCATCCATTCGGCGATATCGGTGGCAAGTGTGAATCCCGCCGGTGCCAGCTCGGCCATGCGATCGGTGTGGAACTCGAGGGTCGCCGTCAACCCGGTGATCGCCGGGAGCAACAGCTCGAGCTGCGCCACCGAATCGAAGACCGGCTCCTTGTCTTCCTGAAGATCGCGGTTGTAGGCCAACGGTTGAGCTTTCAGCGTGGCCAGCAAGCCGGTCAGATTACCGATCAATCGCCCCGTCTTGCCGCGGGTCAGCTCGGCAACGTCCGGGTTCTTCTTCTGCGGCATGATCGAGCTACCTGTCGACCAGGCGTCGGCGAGGGTCACGTAGCCGTATTCGGGGGTACTCCACGAGATGACCTCTTCGGCGAACCGGGAGAGATCGACCGCGGTCATCGCCAGCACGAACGCCGCCTCGGCCGCGAAGTCTCGGGAAGACGTGGCGTCGATCGAGTTTTCGGCGGACGCGTCGAACCCGAGCTCGGCCGCGATCTTCTCCGGACTCAATCCGAGAGACGAACCGGCGAGAGCGCCGGAACCGTACGGCGACACCGCTGCTCGCTTGTCGAAATCGGCGAACCGCTGCACATCACGCAGCAGTGGATGGGTGTGCGCGAGCAGATGGTGCGCCAACAACACCGGCTGGGCCGCCTGCGAATGAGTCTTGCCCGGCATGACGGCGGTCGGGTGCGCCGCGGCCTGTGTCGCCAGGGCGTCGACCACATCGAGAACACCGACCGACACTCGCCGAACTGCGTCGCGTAGCCACATCCGGAACAGCGTCGCCACCTGGTCGTTTCGCGAACGGCCGGCCCGCAGCCGCCCACCGACCTCGGGTCCGACGCGATCGATGAGGCCGCGTTCGAGAGCACCGTGCACGTCCTCGTCCGATTCGGCTGCCGCGAACACACCCGAGGCGACATCGTCGGCGAGGCGCTGCAAACCGTCGAGCATCGTCTCGAGATCCTGCGGGGTGAGCAATCCAGCACCGTTGAGCACTCGGGCGTGCGCCATCGACGCCCGGATGTCGTAGGGGGCGAGAACCCAGTCGAAGTGGGTCGACTTGCTCAGAGCCGCCATCGCCGCGGCCGGCCCCGATGCGAATCTGCCGCCCCAGAGCGAACCCTCGTTGGTTCCATGCGAGCTTTCCGAATTCGTCACAGGCCCAGGTCCCGCTTCGCAGCGATCTTCGAAGACAGCCCGTGCAGCTGAACGAAACCCTTCGCCGCGGACTGGTCGAACGTGTCGCCCTCGTCGTAGGTGGCCAGATTGAAGTCGTAGAGCGATTCGCCACTGCGACGACCGTTGACGATGATGCCGCCGGCGTGCAGAACCAGGCGAATATCGCCGGAGACGTGTTCCTGGGTGTGTGCCGTGAACGTGTCGAGAGCACCCTTGAGCGGGGAGTACCACAGACCGTCGTACACCAATTCGGCCCATTTCTGGTCGGTGTGACGTTTGTAGCGACCCAGTTCGCGCTCGAGGGTCACGTGCTCGAGTTCCTCGTGCGCGCGAATGAGCACCATGGCACCGGGAGCCTCGTAGATCTCACGACTCTTGATGCCGACCAACCGATCCTCGACCACGTCGAGGCGTCCGACGCCCTGCGCTCCCGCGCGAGTGTTGAGTTCCTGGATCGCTTCGAGTACCGAGACCGGACGACCGTCGATCGCGACGGGACGCCCCTTGTCGAACGAGACGATGAGTTCGTCCGGGGCCTGGAAGTTGACCGTCGGATCCTCGGTGTAGTCGTAGACATCCTTGGTGGGTGCGTTCCACAAGTCCTCGAGGAAACCGGTTTCCACCGCGCGACCCCAGACGTTCTGGTCGATCGAAAACGGCGACTTGGTGGTCACGTTGATCGGAATGTCGTTCTCTTCGGCGAACTTGATGGCCTTCTCGCGGGTCCACGCGTAGTCACGTACCGGTGCCAGCACCTCGAGTTCGGGGGCGAGGGTGTTGAAGCCGACCTCGAACCGAACCTGGTCGTTTCCCTTGCCCGTGCATCCGTGCGCGACGACGGTTCCGCCGTGGGCCCGTGCGTTCTCGACGAGGTGCTTGACGATGAGCGGACGGCTGATGGCCGACACCAGCGGGTATCGATCCATGTACAACGCGTTGGACTGCACCGTCGGCAGGCAGTACTCCTCGGCGAACTCGTTCTTGGCATCGACGACGACGGATTCGACGGCGCCGCAATCGAGTGCTCGCTGACGCACGATCTCCATGTCTTCACCGCCCTGGCCGAGATCGATCGCCACGGCGACGACCTCCTTACCGGTCTCCTTCCCGATCCAACTGATCGCGACGGAGGTGTCCAGTCCGCCGGAGTAGGCGAGGATGACGCGTTCGGCCATGGTGTTCGAGCTCCTTCGTTGTTCTTGTTGCACGTGATGGGTAGCCGGTACTCAGTTCCCGCGTCGAGCAAGCTTCTCTATCTTGTCGGCGACTTCGCCACCGGTGAGCGGTTCGCGCGCGATGAGCAATATCGTGTCGTCGCCGGCGATGGTGCCCACGATCTCGGGTAGCGCAGCCCGATCCAGTGCGCTGGCGAGGTAGTGCGCCGCACCGGGTGGCGTTCGGAGCACAGCCTGATTTCCGCTGTGATCGGTGGACACCAACAGCTCCCCCAGCAATCTCAGCAGGCGGTCGGTGCCGCCGGATACTCCGCGGACGGGGCTGCCGTCCTCGGGCACGACGTACACCCCGACTCCACCGTCGGGGGCGCGCAGTTTCACCGCACCCAGTTCTTCGAGGTCACGCGACAACGTCGCCTGCGTGGTGTCGATTCCCTCGGCTGCGAGCAAGGACGCCAACTGCGGTTGACTGCGCACCGGGTGCGTGGCCAGCAACGCGATGATCCGCGCCTGCCTGCCCGCGCGGGTCGATGCGGTCAGCGGCACCGCAGTGGCGTCTTCTTTCACGGTCGTCGCGCCTGTTCCAGAAGCCACACCAGCAGCGCCTTCTGCGCGTGCAGGCGGTTCTCGGCCTCGTCCCAGACGACGCTCTGCGGGCCGTCGAGCACCTCGTCGGTGATCTCCTCGCCGCGATGTGCAGGGAGGCAATGCAGCACGACGGCGTCCGATTGCGCCTTGGACAGCAGGTCGGAGTCGATTCGATAGGGCCGGAACGGAGCAACTCGATCGAGCCCGTCGTTCTCCTGACCCATCGACGTCCAGGTGTCGGTGACCAGCGCGTCGGCTCCCGAGGCGGCCTCGGCCGGGTCCTCGGTGATGGTGATGGTGGCACCGGTCTCCTCGGCTCGCGCACGGGCGGCGTCGAGGACGTAGCCGAGTGGGACGAACTCCTTGGGAGCGGCGATCCTGACGTTCAGCCCTGCCGTCACTCCGCCGATGAGCAACGAATGCGACATGTTGTTCGCCCCGTCACCGAAGTAGGCCAGTGTGCGGCCCCGGAGATCTCCCTTGTGCTCGATCAGGGTCTGCAGATCGGCCAGCACCTGGCACGGGTGGAACTCGTTGGACAGGGCGTTGACGATCGGAATCGTTGCACCCGTGGCCATCTGCTCGAGCCGCTTCTGCCCGAACGTGCGCCACACCACCGCCTCGACGTAGCGCGAGAGCACCCGGCCGGTGTCCTGCAGCGTCTCCTCACGACCCAATTGGGTATCGCGGCCCGTCACGACCACCGCATGGCCACCCAATTGCGCGATGCCCATCTCGAAGGAGAAGCGGGTGCGCGTCGAGTTCTTCTCGAAGATGACACCGATTCCTTTCGGTCCTTCGAGAGGACGCTTGGAGAAGGGCGCGCGCTTGAGTTCGGCTGCCAGGGCGAGGATCTCACCCTGCTGCTGTGGGGTGATGTCGTCGTCCCGAAGGAAATGCTGAACCGTCATGGCTGATGAGCCTCCTGTGCTGCGTCGAGAATTGCCGGTAGCGCCGCCACGAACGACGCAGCTTGTTCTTCGGTGATGATCAACGGTGGTGCGAGCCGGAGCACATCGGGCTGGGCTGCGTTGAGGAGGAAGCCTGCCTCGCGTGCGGCCGCCTCGGCCGCCGGTGCCACGGCCGCGGTGAGCACCACGCCGAGAAGCAACCCCGAACCCCGGACATGGCTCACGAGAGGATGTTCGAGATTGTCGATGGAGTGCGCGATCGTCTTGCCGATGCTGTCCGCGTGCGAGAGCAGATCCTCGTCCGCGATGGTGCGCAGCACCGCCAGTGCCGCCGCAGCACACACCGGATTTCCACCGAAGGTGGTCCCGTGCTTGCCCGGATGCAGCAACTCTCCCGCAGCTCCGATACCGATGCAGGCACCGATGGGCAGGCCACCACCCAAGCCCTTGGCCAGGGTGATGACATCGGGCACGATGCCGACCGACTGATGGGCGTAGAACCACCCGGTACGGCCGATACCGGTCTGCACTTCGTCGAGGACGAGCAACGCACCGTGCTTCGCGGTGATCTCGCGCGCGGCGAGAAGATATCCCTCCGGCGGAACCACCACGCCTCCTTCACCCATGATGGGTTCGAGAAACACTGCGGCAGTGTCGGAATCGACGGCTGCTTCGAGCGCCGCAACGTCGCCGTACGGCACGTGCTGCACTCCGGCGGGCATCGGCTCGAACGGGATTCGCTTGTCTGCTTGGCCGGTGAGCGCCAGCGCGCCCATCGTCCGCCCGTGAAAGGACTTCTCGGCCGCCACAATGTTGGGACGACCCGTCAGCCGCGCGATCTTGAATGCCGCCTCGTTGGCCTCGGTCCCGGAGTTGCACAGAAACACTCGTCCGGTTGCCCCGGCACCGAGGTGCGCGAGCAGCTGCTCGGCCAACGCGATTCCGGGCTCGGTCGCATACAGATTCGAGGTGTGGCCCAGGGTGGACAGCTGAGTGGTGACCGCCTCGATCACCGCGGGATGCGCGTGGCCGAGAATGTTGACGGCGATACCGGCGAGCAGGTCGAGATACTGCTTGCCGTCGGCGTCCGTCAGCACCGCACCCTCGCCCCGGACGAGCGCCACGCGCGGCACCCCGTAATTGTCCATCAACGAGTTCGACCACCGCTGTTGCAGATCGACTGTGGCCTCTGTGCCGGTCATAGCGTGACTCCTGACGTAGAAGGACGATCGGGGGTGACCATGGTGCCGATTCCCTCGCCGGTGAACAGTTCCACCAGGACGGAATGTTCGACGCGGCCGTCGATGACATGAGCCGTCGGCACACCCGCTTGCACGGCACGCAGGCACGCTTCCATTTTCGGCACCATCCCGGCGTCGAGCGAGGGCAGTAACGTCTCGAGTGCAGACACATCGATCTCGGAGGCCAACGAGCTGCGATCGGGCCACGCGGTGTAGAGCCCCTCGACATCGGTGAGAACGACCAACTTCTCGGCACCGATGGCACTCGCCAGCGCGGCTGCCGCGGTGTCTGCATTGATGTTGTGCACCACACCGTCCCGGTCCGGAGCGATGGTCGACACCACCGGGATCCGGCCTGCGGCAATGAGATCGAAGATCGCCGCCGGGTCGACCGAGGTGACGTCTCCGACCAATCCGATATCGGTCGCGGTGCCGTCGACCAGGACGGTGCGCCGGGTCGCGGTGAACAGGTGCGCATCCTCACCGGAGATGCCGACCGCGTACGGACCGTGACTGTTGATCAGGCCGACGAGTTCACGTCCGACCTGGCCGAACAGAACCATCCGAACGACGTCCATCACCTCGGGCGTGGTGACTCGGAAGCCGCCGCGGAACTCACCGGCCAGCCCGAGCCTGGTCAACATGGCCGAGATCTGCGGGCCACCACCGTGTACGACCACGGGATGGATTCCGACGGTACGCAGGAAAACCATGTCGGCAGCGAACGCCCGTTTGAGATTCTCGTCGATCATGGCGTTGCCGCCGTACTTCACCACGACGGTCTTGCCCGCGAAGCGCTGCAGCCAGGGCAGGGCCTCTGCCAGCGTGAACGCCTTCTGCGCAGCCGTGAGTTCCAGTGCGGCCGAGGTCATGACGAGTAGGCCGAGTTCTCTTCGACGTACGCGTGCGAAAGATCCGTGGTTCGGATGGAGGCCGAACCGGAGCCGAGACCGAGATCGATGGTCACCGCAACGTCGACACCGGACAGGTCCACATCCCGCGCCCCCGGCGCGCCCACGCCGTCGATGCACACCGCGTTACCGTTGAACGAGACGGCAATTCGATCGGGATCGAGCTCGATCGGAGCGATGCCGATCGCAGCGAGCACCCGCCCCCAGTTGGGATCCGAACCGAACAGCGCAGTCTTGGTCAAACTGTCCCTGGCAACAGCCCGCGCGCCGACCAGAGCATCGTCCTCGGACACCGCACCCGAGACGGTGATCTTCACCCGCTTCGTCACGCCCTCGGCGTCGGCCATCATCTGATCGGCAAGGTCCTCGCACACTGCCAGTACCGCAGCGTCGAGTTCGTCCTGCGACGGAGCCACTCCGCTGGCCCCGGAGGAGAGCAACAACACGGTGTCGTTGGTCGAGGTCGCTCCGTCCACATCGAGCCGGTCGTACGACAACCGGGTCGCCGCCCGCAACGCCGTGTCGAGCTGTTCCGCGGTGGCGACGGCGTCGGTGGTGATGACACTGAGCATCGTGGCCAACGACGGAGCCAGCATGCCTGCGCCTTTCGCCATGCCGCCGACGTTCCACTTGTCGGCATGATGGATCGCCGCTTGCTTGGGCACGGTATCGGTGGTCATGATCGCGTGCGCCGCATCGGTACCACCGGAGATTCCGCCCGCCAGTTCGTGGACGACCTCGGTCACACCGGGCAACAGCTTGTCCATCGGCAGCCGATCACCGATCAGACCCGTCGAACACACGGCAACCTCGATCGCCCCCGTCTCGGAACCCCAATTGCTCAGTGCTGACGCAACTTCCTCTGCCGTGCGGTGCGCATCCTAGAAACGGGGGCCCCCGTGCAGGCGTTGGCACCACCGGAATTGAGAATCACAGCACGCAAACGTCCGGTGGAAAGCACTTGCTGCGACCACAGCACCGGCGCAGCCTTGACCTTGTTGCGGGTGAACACACCCGCCGCCGCGAAATCGGGACCCTCGTTGAACACCAGAGCCAGATCCGACCTACCACTGACCTTGATACCGGCAGGAATTCCCGCGGCACGGAAACCTGCGGGCGAGGTGACACCTTGAGTGCGGACCAGCTTTCCCGCTACTTTGCCGACGGCCTCCGACTCGTCCTGAAGGCTGCTCATGGTGCCACTCCTACGGTAGAGAGACCCTCGGTCTCGGTAATTCCCAGTGCAAGATTCATGGATTGGACAGCAGCTCCCGCCGTGCCCTTGGCCAAGTTGTCGATAGCCGCGATCACGACCAGCAGGCCCGCGTCCGCATCGACGGACACACTCATCTGTACAGCGTTCGATCCCATGACCGAACCGGTCTGCGGGAGTCGCCCGGCAGGAAGCACATGCACGAACGGCTCTGCAGCGTAGGCCTTTTCGTATACCTCGACGGCCTGCTCCTGAGTGGCAGTGGTGATCGCGGTGCACGTGGCCAGGATTCCGCGAGGCATCGGCGCAAGAACCGGCGTGAACGACACCGTGACAGCACTCCCGGCGACTGCCGAGAGGTTCTGCACGATCTCGGGTGTGTGCCGGTGGGCACCGGCAATGGCGTACGCCCGAACCGATCCCATCACCTCCGAGCCCAGAAGTTCTGCTTTCGGAGCTCGACCGGCACCCGAACTGCCACTGACAGCAACGATATTGACGCGAGGCTCGATGATGCCGGCAGCGACGGCAGGCGCGAGCGCGAGGGACGACACCGTCGGATAGCACCCGGGAACTGCGATGCGGGTTGCGCCGACCAGCTGCTCACGGCAGCCCGGCAACTCGGGCAGTCCGTACGGCCAACTCCCCGCGTGCGGGCTGTTGTAGTACTTCTCCCACGCCTCGCCGTCGGTGAGACGGAAGTCGGCGCCGCAATCGATGATCAGCACCGACTCGGGCAATTGCAGAGCGAGCTCGGCGGACTTGCCGTGCGGAAGCCCCAGGAACACCACATCGTGCCCGGCCAGCTCGTCGACGGTGGTGGGGCCGAGCACACGGTCGGCGAGGGGCAAGAGATGCGGATGAAATTCGCCCAGCGTGGCACCGGCATTGCCGCCGGCCGTCAGCGATCCGATGACCAGCGAACCGTCGCGCACCGCAGGGTGCCCGAGCAGAAGCCGAAGAATCTCACCACCGGCATAACCGCTTGCGCCTGCCACCGCGATACGCCTCGGCGTGGCCTCCGAAATAGTCATGCGGTTTATTATGCAGCATCATGCAAGCTCATTCATGGCTGGGTGGGTGTACCCCGCCCGGCGTGTCAGCTTCCGCCCATGGACTTGCGGATTTCGTCGAGCTTGCGCCGACCCGCTTCCTGCCGTTCGCTCCACTGCTCGTCGAGGTCGCGGCCGGCCCGAGAGTCCTCGTCCAACTCCTGCGCCCCGGCAGCGGTGCCCGAGCGATGCTCCACCTTGTCTCGCACGCCGTCCCAGGTCGGCACGCCGGAATCGGTGAAGTCACCGACCACGCCGCCGATAGATCCGCCGCCGGCAGCGCCGAGCGGATCATCGACCAGCTCCGCCTCGATGATCCCCGGCACAGTGCCGCCGAGGGGAGCCCCGGGCGGCGGATCCCCGAGCGGCTGATCGATTCGCGGCTTCGTGACCTTCGGAACATCGACATCGGGAACCGTCCCCGGCGCTGATGCGGGATCAGGCACAGTGCGACCGGGCGTAGCGGGCTCGGCGGTGCTCAACTCGGCAGCAAGAGCCGACGCTGCAGCCGCAACCGGGGCGAGCTGTGGCCGACCCGCGACCGCCGCGAGGACATCCTGCACCACCTGCAAGTCGGACGCAGTGCCGTCAACTTCGGATTCACTCATCTGCTACTCCAGTCGTCGTGACCACTCGTGACTCCACGCTACGGACACGACTGCCCGGGGGTGGACCGATCAGCTCCGCAGCTGGGCTCCGACCGCCTTCGATGCAGCCTCCACCGCTGCGTCGCGAGCGGCAGTCGCCTGATCCTCGGTCAAGGTGCCGTCGGTCCCACGGAACCGCAATGCGAAGGCCAGCGACTTGCGTCCTTCGCCGACCTGTTCACCGTCGTAGACGTCGAACAACCGGATCGACTCGAGCAAGTCGCCGCCGCCGATCGTGAGCGCGGCTTCCACGGAGGCCGCCGGCACGGACGCGTCGACCACTACGGCTACGTCCTGCAGCACCGCCGGATACGGCGACACCTCGGGGGCAGGGAGCGATTCGACCACGGGGAGAGCACTCAGACTGAGCTCGACGGCACACGTGCGCGGCGGCAGGCCGGCGCGTTCGAGGACCGCCGGGTGCAGTTCACCTGCATACCCGACGACCTCGCCGTCGAGCAGAACCTCGGCACACCGACCCGGATGCCACGGAAGGTGCTGTGCAGCTCGAAGATCGACGTTCACGCCGGCCGCCTCGGCAACCGTGCGTACCGCTGCGAACGCGTCCGCAGCTTCGGCGGCGCGTCCCGGCCCCCACGGACCCGTGAACTCACGCTGCCCGGTGAGCACAAGACCCACATGCACCGGCTGCGCAGGCAGCGAACCGCGAAGCATGGCTATCTGATCGTCGGTAGGACGACGGTCGACCGGCAATGCCTCCACCGCGGCGGTGGCATCGTCTCGGAGCACCACCTGGGCTATTCCGAACAGCGAGACATCTCGCTGACCGCGGGCGACGTTCCTACCGAGCATCTCGAGCAGACCGGGGAGCACCGTCGTCGCGAGCTCTGGACGGTCGGCCTCGAGCGGGTTGAGCACCGAGGTGGTCTCGCGCCGAGAATCGTCCGCCGCGAGGCCCCAGGTGTCGAAAACACCCTTGGGGAGAAACACTGGGGGCAACACCTCGACGTACCCGGCAAACGCGAGTGCCTTGCCGACGGCGCGCCGTCGCTTCTGTTCCGCGGTGAGGCCACGACCGCCGGGAGCAGAGGGTAGTACCGAGGGAATCTTTTCGAGTCCCTCGAGCCGCAGCACCTCTTCTACCAGGTCGGCGCTCTGCACCAGATCCGGTCGCCAGGACGGCGGCGAGACGATCAGCTGGCCGTGCCCGGCGTCGTCGACCGACACCTCGACTCGGCATCCGATCTGTGTCAACCGTCGAGCCGCGGTCCCGTTGGGGTACTCCACACCGGCAATCCGGTCCGGCAGATCGAAGTCCATCGTGACCGAGGGGTATTCGGTTGCCTCCCCGATGTCGGTCAGCACGGGCTCGATCCGACCACCCGCGATCTCGACCAGTAGCTGTGCAGCACGATCGAGCGCCGCGACCGGAAGAGCAGAGTCCACGGTTCGTTCGAAACGCTTGCTTGCCTCGCTCGAGAGCTTGTGCCGACGCCCGGTTCTGAACACCGCGAGCGGATCGAACGACGCCGCCTCGAGGACGACCTCGGTGGTCGAGTCATCGACCTCGGTGGACAACCCGCCCATCACACCCGCGAGCGAAATCGCTCCCGATCCGTCGGCGATGACGACGTCCTCAGGATCGAGCGAACGCTCGACACCATCCAGCGTGGTCAGCTTCTCCCCCGCTGTCGCACGGCGCACGACTATGCCGCCGTCCAGCTTGGCAGCATCGAAGGCGTGCAGTGGCTGCCCGAGTTCGTGGAGCACGTAATTGGTGACATCGACCGCCGCGGAGATGGGGCGTACGCCGGCCAGGAGCAAACGACGCTGAATCCACCACGGAGTCGTTGCTGTCGGATCGATACCGACGACCTTGCGCAAGGCGAATCGCGACGCGCCCGACGTCGGTTCGACGGTGGCAGACCACGCGTCACCGGTGACCTCGGTGGCGACCGTGCGCGCCGGGTCCACGTACGGCAGATCGAAACTGCACGCCAGTTCACGGGCGAGACCGCGGACGGAGAAGGCGTAGCCACGATCTGGGGTGACATTGAGCTCGATGACCGAATCCTGCAGGCCAAGAACTGCTTTCGCGTCGTCACCCGGGTCGGCTGTACCGTCGGGCAGCACCAGAATTCCGGAGTGGTCTCGGCCGAGTCCGAGCTCGAGCGTCGAACAGATCATGCCGTTGGAGTTGCGGCCGTACGTCTTGCGCGATGCGATGGCGAACCCCCCGGGCAGAACGCTGCCCGGCAGAGCGGCCACGATCAGATCGCCCTCTTCGAAATTTCGCGCTCCGCAGACAATTTCCTGCGGCTCGTCGGTTCCGACGTCCACCAGGCAGAAACGAATCGGCTTCTTGAACTCGGTCAGCTCTTCGATCGAGCTCACCCGGCCCACCACCAGCGGTCCGGCCACATTGTCCAGGGCCTCGAGCTCCTCGACCTCGAACCCGACCCGTACGAAACCGGCGTCGAGTTCCTCGGGCGAGACAGCCCAGTCGGGCGTCCCCGCGTGCAGAACCTCGGTCAGCCAGGATTGTGGGACTCGCACGTGTACTCAGCTCTTTCTTGTATCCGAGAAGAAGTGGGGTGGTTGTGAAGAAGCGTCAGGCCTGAACACCGAAGGGCAGCGTGAACCTGACGTCGCCTTCGACGATGTCTCGCATGTCCGGGATGTCGTTGCGGAACTGCAGCGTCCGCTCCAGGCCCATGCCGAACGCGAAACCGGTGTACACCTCGGGGTCGATACCGCTGGCCTGCAACACCTTCGGGTTGACCATTCCGCAGCCACCCCACTCGACCCAACCTGCCCCGCCCTTCTTCTTCGGGAACCACACGTCGACCTCGGCCGACGGCTCCGTGAACGGGAAGTAATTGGGCCGCATACGAGTGCGGGTGTCATCGCCGAACAACGCTTTCGCGAACGCATCCAGCGTTCCGCGCAGATGCGCCATGGTCAGGCCCTTGTCGATGGCGAGGCCCTCCACCTGATGGAACACCGGAGTGTGCGTCGTATCGAGCTCGTCCGTGCGAAACGTTCGTCCCGGGCAGACCACGTAGATCGGCAGCTCGCGCGAGAGCATCGAACGCACCTGCACCGGCGAAGTATGGGTACGCAATACCTGGCGTGATCCCTCGGGTGCGATGTGGAACGTGTCCTGCATCGTGCGCGCCGGATGGTCGGGCAGGAAATTGAGCGCATCGAAGTTGAAATGCTCGGTCTCGACCTCGGGGCCTTCTTCGACCTCCCAGCCCATCCCCACGAACACATCTGCCACCTGCTCGGCGATGATCGTGATGGGGTGCCGGGCGCCGACCGGAGCTCGATCGGTGGGCAGCGTCACGTCGATCGTTTCTGCCACCAGGATGGCCGCGTCGCGCTGTTCCGACAGCACGACGCGTCGCTCGTCGAACGCCTTCTGCACTCGGTCACGCGCTGCTTTGACGCGTTTGCCCGCGTCCGCCTTCTGCTCACCCGGTAGCGCACCGAGCGCACGCTGCGCCAGCGCCAGCGGAGCCTTTCCACCCACGTGATCGGCCTTGACCTTGGTCAGAGCATCGAGATCCGACGCGTCGGCGAACGCCTGCTCGGCCGAATCCACCGCGGATCCGAGCGCAGACTCCTCCAGAACGCTCGGATCCACCGGCTCGGGTCCGACATCTTTCTTCGCCACGACAGCAGCACTCCTCGAGTAATAGTCGGTGTCTGCAACGAGGGGTCGTTGCGCAGGCTTCACTCCTGCGCGGAGCAGACAGGTATCGATCCTAGGCGACCGTGCGCACGGGGCTCACGAGCGTCGCTGAGCTCGGGCACTCGCGTACAGGCAGATCGCCGCGGCCGCTGCCAGGTTGAGGCTCTCGGCGCGACCGTGGATAGGGATTCGAATGCGGTGATCGGCTGCGCGCGCCACGGACTCGGGCAGCCCGTGGGCTTCGTTGCCGAACAACCACGCAGTCGGTTGCGCGAGCAACTGGTCGGCGTCGTCCAGGTCCACCTCGCCGTCGGCAGCGGTGGCCACGATCGTCAGCCCCGCGCCACGCAATGCCTCGATACCGGACTCGACAGACCGTTCCCGGGCGATCGGAAGATGGAACACGCTGCCGGCCGACGCCCGAACGCACTTGCCGTTGTGGGGATCGACCGAATCGCCCAGAAGGACCACCGCATCTGCGCCGGCGGCGTCCGCGACGCGGATGACAGTTCCGGCATTGCCCGGCTCGGCTACCTCCACCGGTACGGCCACCAGGCGAGGAGTATCAGCCAAGGCACGGTCGAGGGGTACGTCGACCAGCTCGGTGACCGCGATCAGTCCCTGTGGGGTGACGGTGTCGGACAACGCCTTCGCGGCCCGATCGGTGATCGGAAAGATTCGCGCCCCACCGGCCTCGATGGACGCGATGAGCGTGCGGTGCCGCTCGAGGGCATCGGAGGTGAAGAACAGCTCACGGATCAGCCCGGACCGCGCTGCCTCGGAGACGGCATTGAACCCTTCGGCCAGGAACTGTCCGGTCTTCTTGCGCTCTGCCGCTCGCGCGAGCTTGACGGCCGAAACGACCCGTGGTGTTCGCTCGGTCAGCGAATCCACGGGTCGTTTCGGAGTTGAGTCGTCGTACCTCGACTCGCTCAGGCTGCTTCTCCGGCAGGAGCGTTGACATCGGCAGGCAATGCGGCCTTGGCGATGGCGACCAAGCCTGCGAATGCCTCGGCATCCGACACAGCCAGCTCGGCGAGGATCTTGCGGTCGACCTCGACACCCGCGGCCTTCAGACCCTGGACGAAGCGGTTGTACGTGATGTCGTTGGCCCGCGCCGCAGCGTTGATACGTGTGATCCACAGCTTGCGGAAATCACCCTTGCGCGCGCGACGGTCCCGGTACGCATAGGTGAGCGAGTGGAGCTGCTGCTCCTTGGCCTTGGTGTACAGACGTGAGCGCTGTCCGCGGTATCCCTTGGACGCTTCGAGAATCGAACGGCGCTTCTTCTGGGCGTTGACGGCCCTTTTTACGCGTGCCACTGGTGAATCCTGTCGATCTGGGGGTTTGTGAAACCCCGAATGGTAATGGGATGAAGCCGACCGGAATCAGTCGGCGAACGGTCGAGATCAGATGCCGAGGAGGCGCTTGATCCGCGGTACGTCGGCCTTCTTGACAACGGCGACACCATCGAGGCGACGAGTCACCTTGGTGGGCTTGTGCTCGAGCAGGTGGCGACGGCCGGCCTTCTGGCGCAGGATCTTGCCGCTGCCGGACACCTTGAATCGCTTCTTGGCACCACTGTGGGTCTTCTGCTTGGGCATGAAATCCTCTTCTTCTGTAATAGCTTCTTCGGTGTTGCATGGCACAGCCCAACAGTGCTCCGGAACGTCAGTGCACCGAAGTAGGTGTAGAGGCTGTCTTACTGGCAGAGCGCGAGGCTCAGTTGGTCTGCGCCGGAGTAGCCGGAGCTGCCGCGGCCGGTGCCTCGGCAGCCGGGGCTGCGGCGGCGGGAGCTGCGGCGGCGGGCTGTTCCGGTGCCGGAGCGGGTGCACGTTGCGCGGGCGGTGCCGCTGCACTCTCCTGCGCCTTGACGCGAGTCTTGGCACCCTTGTGCGGTGCCAACACCATCGTCATGTTTCGGCCGTCCTGCTTGGCCGAGGTCTCCACGAAACCGAGCTCCGCGACGTCCGCGCCCAGGCGCTGCAGCAGACGGAAGCCGAGCTCGGGTCGG
Organism: Rhodococcus sp. AW25M09; assembly: GCF_000333955.1. Lineage (GTDB taxonomy): Bacteria > Actinomycetota > Actinomycetes > Mycobacteriales > Mycobacteriaceae > Rhodococcoides. Next base: position 24,894 of record NZ_CAPS01000073.1, on the reverse strand, counting down.
GACTGCTCGCGACCGCGGAACATGATGGTGACCTTGACCTTCGAGCCGGCTTCGAGGAAGCGAACGACATTGCGCTTCTTGGTCTCGTAGTCGTGCGCGTCGATCTTGGGGCGGAGCTTCTGCTCCTTGATGACGGTGAGTGTCTGGTTCTTACGCGATTCGCGCGCTTTCTGCGCAGCCTCGTACTTGAACTTCCCGTAGTCCATGATCTTGCAGACCGGCGGACGAGCGTCGGGAGCTACTTCGACAAGATCGAGGTCGGCTTCGAGAGCCAAGCGGAGTGCATCTTCAACACGCACGATCCCCACCTGTTCACCGCCAGGTCCGACAAGCCGGACCTCGGGAACTCGGATGCGATCGTTGATGCGGGTCTCAGTGCTGATGGGGCCTCCTAGGTAGTGCGGTGTGGTGTGTAACCCGACCGCCTGCCACTGGCACAGCCCGGTGCCGTCCATCCTCGACACCCGCCGCGAAAAAATTACTGCGACGAAAAAACCCTGCTTTCGGTGTGTACCGACAGCAGGGCCCGATGTCGACCGGTCGAACTGCGCGACAACTAACGTCGTACAGTCTCCTCGCTGGGAGGAAGCACATCGAGAAACCGGGAACGGTGTCCTTCGTGCGACCGGACCGGAGGTAACGTGTTGAACGCTACGTACCGGTGGGAGTCGGGCTCCACTTGCTGCCTCCGTGCGGTGCCCTCCATCGAGAAGTGCACGCCGAAGACGGTCGTCGAGTCACGTTACCAGCAGATTCCGGAAACGAACAATCGAGCCCGATCGCCACGTCTGCTGGACACCCGATTCTCGTTGCCACAGGCGGCGTGGGATTCTCGTAGGCATGACCAGCTCCCCCACTCCCGACGGTGCAGATCCCGCGGCGAACGACCCTGTCGGCACCGAGCCCGAAGTCCGAGAACTGGCCGAGGTCCCCGCGGTCGAGGTCATCAGCCGCGCGGCGGTCATGTTGATGAGCTCGGCAGCCGAGAAGTTGGGACTCTCCGAGCCGGATCCCGCCGAAAGCCCCTACTTGGACCTCGACGAGGCGCGGCGCGTCATCACAGCGCTGGCAGGACTGGTCACCGCATCGGTGGAGTACCTCGGACCGCATGCCGGGCCTATTCGCGACGGGCTGCAAGCGCTGCAGCGCGCGTTTCGGGAAGCATCCGCCCATCCGGACGAGCCAGGAAAGGGCCCCGGCGAGAAGTACACCGGACCGGTTCACTGAGCAGGAACAGTCGCAACGACAACGACGCCGCATCCGGTGATTCCCGGATGCGGCGTCGTCGTTCACGGTCGTGGACTGACCGTAGCTGGATCAGACCGCCGCGACCTTACGCGGCCTGCGCTTCTTCGCGGCCGCCTTCACCGGCGGAGATACAACGGACTCGCGGGTGAGCGCTTCCTGTAGGAACTTGCCCGTGTAGCTTTCCGGCACGGCCGCCACCGCTTCCGGATTACCTTGCGCGACAAGCATTCCGCCGCCGGAACCACCCTCCGGCCCCATGTCGATGACCCAGTCGGAGACTTTGATGACGTCGAGATTGTGCTCGATGACGATCACGGTATTGCCCTTGTCCACCAGACCGTTCACGACACCGAGCAACTTACGAATGTCCTCGAAGTGCAAGCCCGTGGTCGGTTCGTCGAGAATGTAGACCGTGCGCCCGGTGGACCGCTTCTGAAGTTCCGCGGCCAACTTCACACGCTGCGCCTCACCACCGGACAGAGTGGTTGCCGGCTGGCCGAGGCGGACGTACCCGAGACCGACCTCGACGAGTGTCTTGAGATAGCGGTGAATCGAGGTGATGGCCTCGAAGAAGTCCGCGGCCTCCTCTATCGGCATGTCCAGAACTTGGGCGATGGTCTTGCCCTTGTAGTGGACTTCGAGCGTTTCGCGGTTGTACCGCGCACCCTCGCAGACCTCGCAGGGAACGTAGACATCCGGCAAAAAGTTCATTTCGATCTTGAGAGTGCCATCGCCCGAGCATGCCTCGCACCGGCCGCCCTTGACGTTGAACGAGAACCGCCCGGGCTGGTAGCCACGAACCTTTGCTTCGGTGGTGGCCGCGAACAACGTCCGGATCTTGTCGAAGACTCCCGTGTAGGTGGCGGCGTTCGAGCGGGGTGTGCGTCCGATCGGCGACTGGTCGACACGAACGAGCTTGTCGAGTTGATCGAGTCCGTTGATCCGTGTGTGCCGACCGGGAACCTGCCGAGCTCCGTTGAGCTTGTTGGCCATCACGGTCGCGAGGATGTCGTTCACCAGCGTGGACTTGCCTGAACCGGACACACCAGTGACCGAGGTCAACACGCCGAGCGGAAAGCTGACGTCGATCTCGCGCAGGTTGTGCTCGCGAGCACCGACCACGGTGACCTGACGCTTCTTGTCGATTACGCGACGGGTGTCGGGAAGTGGTATTTCCATCCGGCCCGAGAGATAGGCACCGGTCAGCGATTCTTCGTTGGTCAACAGATCCTCGTACGAGCCGCTGTGCACGACGCGGCCGCCGTGCTCCCCCGCCAACGGCCCGATGTCGACGATCCAGTCCGAGGTGCGAATGGTGTCCTCGTCGTGCTCGACGACGATGAGAGTGTTGCCGAGGTCGCGCAGCCGGGTCAGAGTGTCGATCAATCGACGATTGTCCCGTTGGTGCAGACCGATCGAGGGCTCGTCGAGCACATACAGCACACCGACGAGACCCGATCCGATCTGAGTGGCGAGCCGGATTCGCTGCGCCTCGCCACCGGAGAGCGAACCGGCGGTTCGAGCCAGCGAGAGGTATTCCAGACCGACGTCGAGCAGGAACCCCAAGCGCGCCTGCACTTCCTTGAGGACCTGACCGGCGATAGCTTCCTCGCGGCGGCCCAGGGTGAGGCTGTTGAGGAAGTTCGCGGTATCGGCGATCGACAGTTCGCACACCTCGGCAATCGACTTCGGACCGAAGTCGCCCGCCGCGATCGTCACCGACAGGATCTCGGGTCGCAGCCGGGCACCGTTGCAGGTGGGGCACGGTACGTCGCGCATGTAGCCGTCGTAGCGCTCTTTCATCTGCTCGGACTCGGTCTGCTCGAGGCGGCGATGCAGGAACGGCATCACACCCTCGAACTCGGCGTAGTACGAACGGGTCCGGCCGTAGCGGTTCTTGTACTTCACGTGCACCTGGTGGTCGCTGCCTTCGAGCACGGCACGCTTGACCTTGGCAGGCAACTTGTTCCACGGGGCATTCAGGTCGAAGCCCATCGCATCGGCGAGCCCGGACAGCAGGCGGCCGAAGTACTCCGACGTCTGACCCATAGACCACGGTGCGATCGCACCATCGGCGAGGCTGAGGTCCCCGTCGGGAACGACGAGCTCGGGGTCGACCTCCTTGCGCACACCGAGTCCGACGCAATCCGGGCAGGCACCGTACGGAGAGTTGAAGGAGAAGGATCTCGGTTCGAGATCGTCGATGGACAGGGGGTGACCGTTTGGGCACGCGAGTTTCTCGGAAAAGCGACGCTCGCGGTCCGCGGCATTCTCGTCGCGGTCGACGAAGTCCAGGACCACGATTCCGTCGGCGAGCCGCAAGGCTGTCTCCACCGAGTCGGTCAGTCGCTGCTTGGAGCTGGACTTGACAGTCAGCCGGTCGACGACGACCTCGATGTCGTGCTTTTCCTGCTTCTTGAGAACGGGCGGACTGGTGAGCTGGTGCACGACGCCATCGACGCGCACACGTGAGTACCCCTGGGTGTTGAGCGAGTCGAACAGGTCGACGAATTCGCCCTTCCGGGTACGCACCACCGGTGCGAGGACCTGAAACTTGAGGCCCTCCTCCATGTCCAGCACCTGATCGACGATCTGCTGCGGCGTCTGCTTGGCGATCTGTTCACCGCACACCGGGCAGTGGGCCGTTCCCGCACGGGCATACAGCAAGCGCAGATAGTCGTAGACCTCGGTGATGGTGCCCACGGTGGATCGCGGGTTGCGGTTGGTCGACTTCTGATCGATGGAGACCGCAGGCGAGAGGCCCTCGATGAAATCCACGTCCGGCTTGTCCATCTGGCCGAGGAACTGCCGCGCGTATGCAGACAGCGACTCAACGTAGCGACGCTGACCCTCGGCGAAGATCGTGTCGAAAGCGAGAGACGATTTGCCCGAGCCGGACAGACCTGTGAACACGATGAGCGCATCGCGAGGTAGATCGATGTCGACTCCCCGCAGATTGTGCTCTCGCGCACCTCGCACTATCAGGCGATCCGCCACTGTGTTCCCTTCTTTCCGAACGATCACGTCCAGCCGAGCTGCTGCTGCGCGCAGCGCTGCACGGCTTTCGAATCGCGTATGACGTGTGGTGCCGACCTGCCGGCCACGAGGGTCGTGTAACCGAGGACCCCGGGTCGAAAACCTGCCTCGGTGAGAATCGAACCTCACCGAGTAGCAATGGTAGGTCCGGGCACCGACACACTTTTCCACGTTCGTGACCCCAACGCCCCGGACGTCGCTGCCGACGGTAGCGTCCTCGAGATGGACGAGCACCTCATGGTCATCGACGACGACTACACCGGCGTCGTCGCGCAGGGTTCACCGCCACAGCGGCGGACCATCCCCGGCGCGACGATCACGAAGATGTCGGTCGGCCCCATGGACAACAACACCTACCTCGTTGTCTGTTCCGCCACGGGCAATTCCCTGCTGATCGACGCGGCAAACGAGGCCGAGCGCCTCTCGTTGCTCATCGACGAGAACGCACCGACCCTCTCGCTCATCGTGACGACACACCAACACGACGATCACTGGCAGGCGCTGGCGGACATCGCCGGTGGCACGGACTCGCCGACTGCAGCCCACGAACTCGACGCCGAGCCGCTGCCCGTCACTCCGGACCGCCTACTGGCCGATCAGGACACCGTGTCGGTGGGCGAACTCACCTTCGACGTTGTGCACCTGGCCGGACACACTCCCGGCTCCATTGCATTGGCGCTGACCGAGGCCGACCGCGGACGCACCCATCTTTTCACCGGGGACTCGCTCTTCCCCGGCGGCGTCGGCAAGACCGCAAACCCCGCGGATTTCACCCACCTGCTCGACGACGTGACCAACAAACTGTTCGACCGATTCGGTGACGACACCGTTGTGTATCCGGGCCACGGAAAGGACACCACTCTCGGCGCGGAGCGCCCTCACCTGGCCGAATGGCGCGAACGAGGCTGGTAACGATCGGCGCGCTTGAGACCGCCGATCACGGGGTATGAATGATGAGACAAATGGACGCACACCGGTAGAAATCAAAGCCGATGTGCGATTTCAGTACGCCGATGACACGAGAAACTACGCAGGAGGCTGTCAATGCTGGTCCGCCGTATCGCCCGTCCGTTGATGTCTACGATCTTCATCGCCGGGGGCATCGACGCGCTCCGCAATCCCAGCGGCAAAGCACAGGTCGCCACTCCACTGATCGAGCAGAGCAAGGATGCGCTGCCGAACGAGGTCACCGCCAGCGTGCCCTCGGACCCCGAGACGCTGGTTCGCATCAACGGTGGCATCCAGGTCGCGGGCGGCATTCTGTTGGCCACCGGTAAGGCTCCGCGCATCGCATCGGTCGCACTCGCCGGAAGCCTCGTCCCGACGACGCTCGCCGGTCATGCTTTCTGGAACGAGACCGATCCGGAAGCCAAGGCCGCACAGCGCATTCATTTCTTCAAGAACCTCAGCCTCCTCGGCGGACTGCTCATCGCAGCCGTCGACACCGAGGGCAAGCCGTCCATGGCGTGGCGCAGCCGGCGGGCCGCACGCCGCGCGCAAGAGAGCGTCGCCTCTGCGCTGCCCGGGTACTCCACACACGAGACCGGTGAGCGCGTCAAGGAAATCGCCTCCATCGCCGCGAGTCGCAGCGCCGATCTCGCCGACGCAGCGCAGCCGAAACTGGCCAAGTTCGCCGACGCCGCACAGCCGAAGTTGAGCAAGTTTGCAGACATCGCTGCCGACAAGGGCTCCGAACTTGCCGACGTCGCCCAGCCCGCGTTGAACCGTTGGGCTCACTTCGCCGCCGACAAGGGTTCGGAATTGGCCGACGAAGCCCAGAAGCGCGGATCCAAACTGGCCGAACTCGCCGCCGATCGCGGAAGCGACTGGGCCGACGAAGCACAGAAGCGCGGATCCAAACTGGCCGAACTCGCCGCCGATCGCGGAAGCGACTGGGCCGACGAAGCACAGAAGCGCGGATCCAAGCTGGCCGACAAGGCAGCGCACCGTGGGTCGGATCTGGCCGAACTTGCGCAGAAGCGCGGATCCAAGCTTTCCGAGGTCGCTGCTGATCGACGCGTCGAGTTGGCGGAGGTCGCGCAGAAGCGCGGTTCCAAGTTGGCCGAGCTCGCTGCCGACAAGGGCTCCGTCGTCGCCGACGAGGCCGGCAAGCGTGGAGCCACCTGGGCCGAACTGGCAGCTGATCGCGCAGATACGTTGGGCAAGCGCGCTCGCAAGCGCGCCGAGAAGCAGAGCAAGGAACTCGAGAAGGCGACCGAGCAGGCTCGCGCAAAGCTCGAGAAGCGAGTTGCCAAGGCTCAGAAGAACTTGGACAAGAAGATTCAGCAGTACGCGAAGTAGTTTTCGCCGAGCACACCAGCAACGTTCGCACACAACGGCTCTGCCCCGGAACTCGAGGTTCTGCGGCAGGGCCGTTGTGCGGCGTAGACTGCTCTGGCTGATTTCGAGGCGATATCTTCGCCTCGGCCGAACTCCCGAGGAGACCCTTTGCCGGACGACGGCCACACATCGAGCAACTCCGGTGTGCCGATCGAAGAAGACTTCGAGCAGGCGCACCTGACGCGGCTCTACACCCAGCTCGACGCACTACGCGAGTACGCGGCGACCAGACTCCGCGCAGTACTTCTCGAGACCGGCGGAACCCCGCAGGCCCGAAGCGAGCGCGAATCGTTCAACCAGATGTACACCGAGGACATCGCCAAGTACGACGCCGCCGAGAACGGACTGTGCTTCGGGCGCATCGACCTCGATCCGGACTCGCTCGATCCCAAGGTCGACGACCGACCCGAACGCTACATCGGCCGCGTCGGGATTCTCGACGACAAGAACGACTACGAGACGCTCCTGCTCGATTGGCGCGCACCGATGGCCCGGCCGTTCTATCTGGCCACCCCGGCCGCGCCCGAGAACGTATTGCGACGCAGACACATTCGCACCCGAGGTCGCCGAGTGACGTCGATCGCCGATGAGTTCCTCGATCTGAACTCTGCGCGATCGTCCAGTGACGCTGCCGTGGCCGGCGGCGTCGCCAGTGAAAGCGCATTGCTGTCGGCTTTGGATGCTGCGCGTACCGGTCAGATGAACGACATCGTCGAAACGATCCAGAGCGAGCAAGACGCCATCATCCGATCGCAGCACCGCAGCGTGCTGGTCGTTCAGGGCGGGCCGGGAACCGGCAAAACCGCAGTCGCACTACACCGGGCCGCCTACCTGCTCTACACCTACAGGCAACAGCTCGGCAAGAGCGGCGTGCTGATCATCGGACCCAACGCGACATTCCTCGACTACATCGGACAGGTACTGCCCTCGCTGGGCGAGACCGGGGTATTGCTGTCCACGATCGGCGACCTGTACCCGGGAGTCCGTGCGCAGCGTGAGGATTCGCCGCTGGCAACCGAGGTCAAGGGCGCACTGGCGATGGTCGAGATCCTGACCCAGGCGGTACGCGACCGGCAGGAAGTACCCGCGCGGCCGCGGCGACTGAAGTTCGACACCTACGACATCACGCTCGATCGCAAGATCGTCACTCGTGCTCGCGGACGCGCCCGCTCGTCCCGGCGCCCGCACAACTTGGCTCGGCCCCTGTTCGTGTCCTCGGTCATCGATCAGTTGGCCAACCAACTCGCGGCGAAGCTCGGGCAGAACCTCGTCGACGGATCCAGCCTGCTGAGCGCAGACGACATCGCGGACATGCGTGACGAGATGCGAGAAGACAAGGACGTCATGGCCGCGATCGACGAGCTGTGGCCGGACCTGTCCCCCCAACAGGTTCTCCGAGACCTGTTTGCATCCCCGGAGAAGATCACCTCTGCCGCACCGAGCCTCGACGCGGCGCAGCGCGAGTCTCTGGTGCGACGGGGCCGGGGCTTCTCCTCCGCCGATGCTCCCCTGCTCGATGAACTCGCCGAGTTGCTCGGCGTCGACGACGCCGCCGAACTTGAACAAGCGCAACGTCAGTGGCGCGGCCAGATTGCCGACGCCCAGGGCGCACTGGACATCCTGACCGGTTCGGCACCTCAGGATCTCGAGGACGAGCTCGATCCAGAGATACTGATGGCCTACGACCTCATCGACGCCGATCAGCTTGCCCGACGTCAGGATTCGGGTCAGCGCCTCACTACAGCCGAACGCGCCGCAGGTGACCGCACCTGGACCTACGGGCACGTGATCGTCGACGAGGCCCAGGAACTATCGGCGATGGCATGGCGAATGGTGATGCGGCGCATCCCGAATCGGTGGATGACGCTGGTAGGCGATACTGCACAAACGGGTGATCCCGCGGGAACATCGTCGTGGGGCTCGGTTCTCGGACCGTATGTGGCTCAGCGCTGGAAGTTGACCGAACTGACAGTCAACTATCGAACGCCGTCGGAGATCATGACAGTGGCACACGAGGTACTGGCAGCGATCGATCCCGAGCAGTCCGAACCACGCTCCATCCGGAGCACCGGTGTACAACCGTGGGCCCTCCGGGTTGCCGCTGCCGATCTGGTCACCACGGTCGAGAAGCGAGTAGCGGATCACCCGCGTCCCGGCTCGAGCGCCGTGCTGGTTCCAGCCGGACACGTCGACCGATTGCGGCATCTGGCGTCGGAGCTGGTGACGGTATCGACGGTCAAGGAGGCCAAGGGACTCGAGTTCGACTCGGTCTTGATCGTCGAACCGAGTGTCATCGTGGCCGAGTCGGCCAAGGGTATGAACGACCTGTACGTGGCGCTCACCCGGGCCACCCAGCGGCTGGGGGTGGTGCACGTCGACGATCTACCGAAGGAGCTCTCGGCGCTGCATCCGTTCGAGTCGGAAGCCTAGAGTTCCGGAGGCGGCGGACGACAACGGCCCGCTCCATCGGATCGATGGAGCGGGCCGTTGGACGTGCAGCGAAAGATCAGCGGACAGTGTGCACGATCAGCACATCGCAGGTCGACTTGCGCGCGGCATCGGACGGCACCGATCCCAACAGGCGGCCGGTCAACGAGTTCAGACCGCGGTTGCCGACGACGAGTAGATCGCCCTTGACTTCGTCCACGAGTGCCAGCAGCGACTCGACGGGTGCACCGACGATCGGCTTCTCCTCGATGTTCTTGGCACCGGCCTTCGTGGCATGCTCTCGCGCGGTGCGCAGAATCTCACGCGTCGGAGCCGATCCGGTGATCTGGTAGGCGTCCTCGCGCAATGCGTCGGCGGCAGCGGACGTGTCCTTCGGGTCGGCCGGGTAGTACGCGCAGGCGATCACCAGAGTGGCGTCGGCGTCTCCCGCCAAAGCCGCGGCCTTCTCCACTGCCCGCAGTGACGATTCGGAGCCATCGGTCCCGACGACGACGGTGCGGTAGGCGCTCATTCATTCCTCCATTTGTCGGTCACACACAGATGTGACACTTCTGGTCGAACTCGATTGGTGCAAGTCACAGGACCGAAAGACGTGGTCCGGGGACTGATGCGCTGACATTAGCCGGAAGCGGCCGATCGGCACGTGAACTTGGGGAACAACACGATCCGCGCCACTCACATACATTGGTTTGCATGCCGATTCCCCGCCCGCCACTGTCGAGACGGGCCATCACCGTCGGTGCCGCCCTGATCGCAATTCTGGCGGTGGCCGCTCTCGCATTCGTGTTCCTCCCCCAGGATTCGAGCGCTGACACAACCACGCGTGACGCGCGCATCACGCTACCGGAAAGCCCCGGTTCGACCGGGACCGTCGATATCGACGCACGGCTCTACGTCCCCGCCGAGACCCCCGCGCCGACGGTACTGCTCGCCCATGGATTCGGCGGCAGCAAGGACTCTGTCGACGGAGAGGCACGCGATCTCGCGTCTCGCGGGTACACCGTACTCGCCTACAGCGCTCGCGGGTTCGGTGCCAGTACAGGTTCGATCTCGATCAACGATCCCGATCGCGAAGTCGCGGACGCGCGTGGACTCATCGACTGGCTCGCCGAACAACCGGAAGTACGACTGGACGCTCCCGGCGACCCGCACATCGGCGTCGCCGGTGGCTCGTACGGCGGCGCACTGGCACTGAGCGCAGGAGGCACCGATCCTCGCATCGATTCCATTGCCGCTGCGATCACGTGGAACGATCTGGGTCAGGCGCTGTTCCCCAATTACGGGGTCACCTCCGCCGAGGGTCGACAAGCCCTCGGCAACATCGCCACTCCTGCAGCGGCGGGATACGGCGGGCCGGGCGTCCTCAAGCGCGGCTGGGCCGGCGTGTTCTTCGGAGTGGGCGCAGCGAGCGCACCGCCCGGCGAACCCGGAAATGGAAACGGAAACGCCGCCGCGTCCGACTCCACGGGCGGCTCATCCGCGTGCGGCAGGTTTGCACCCGAGTTCTGCGACGCGTACACGCAATCCGCCGTGACCGGAATCCCCAGTCGACAGCTACTGGATCTGCTGACCGCGCACTCGCCGGTCGCGGTGGCATCGAACATCACTGCACCCACGCTGCTGGTTCAGGGCACCCAGGACACGCTGTTCGGTGTGGATCAAGCCGACGCGACGGCTCGTCAGATCGCGGCTGCCGGCGGCAACGTCACCGTGCGGTGGTTCGACGGCGGGCACGACGCCGGTGGAACGAACGCTACGAGCGATCGAGCCATCGCCGACTTCTTCGACAACACACTTCGCGACTCCTCATCCGGCAGCGGAGCCGCGCCCTTCGTGTACTCCACGCAGAGCGCACTCGACGAGCGCCGCGGTGACCGCAACAGACGGATGACCGCGCCCGACTATCCCGGACTGACCTCGGACTCGGACCCGACTCGAACCCGATCGGTGGACTTCACCGCCGCTACCGAGAATCAGTCGATAATCCGTCCGCCCGGGGCATCACCGTCAGCTATTTCCTCGGTGCCCGGCCTGGGGTCGGTGCTCGGGGCGCTGGGATCGACCGGGGCCGGCGCAGCATTGACGGCGGACCTGCCGGGACAGTCGGCCACCTTCGGCAGCGATCCCCTCGAGTCGTCGGTGACGATCACCGGTGCACCGCGAGTGAATCTACGGGTGGCCTCGCTGGCTGCACCGGGCCAATCGGTGCTGTTCGCGAAGCTCTACGATGTCTCGCCGAACGGAACCAGAACTCTTCCCGGTGGCGCTGTCTCGGCTGTACGTCTGCCCGATACCGAGGGCATCGACCCCGTGGACGTGACCGTGGTCCTTCCCGGCATCAGTTACACCGTCCAGCAGGGTCATCGACTCGAACTCAGTGTCTCCACCACGGACCAGGCCTATGCCGTTCCGCTCGAACCCGCTCGGTTCAGTGTGGCCATGACCGACAACGCGATCGAGCTGCCGACCGTCTCCGCAGTGGCAAGCGCGAACAGCACCGTTCCGGTGGCACCGCTGATCGGCATCGGAGTGGTGGTACTCGTGGTGGGGTGCGCCATCGCGGCCGGAGCCGTACGCACCAGACGCCGTACGGTCGCCGAGGTCGACGAGGACCTGATCGACACTCCCCTGGTGATCACGGACTTGGCCAAGACCTACTCCAACGGCTTCCGCGCCGTCGACGGCGTCAGCTTCGAAGTGAAGCAGGGCCAAGTTCTGGGGCTGCTCGGGCCGAACGGTGCCGGAAAGACCACCACGCTGCGCATGCTGATGGGTTTGATCACCCCCACCGGCGGTGATATTCGCGTCTTCGGTCACAAAGTGACCCCGGGCGCACCGGTGCTGTCCAGGCTGGGCTCGTTCGTCGAAGGATCCGGCTTTCTCCCCCACCTGACCGGAACGCAAAATCTACGGCTGTACTGGGAGGCAACCGGGCGTCCGATCGAGGAAGCCCACCTGGACGAAGCGCTGGAGATCGCGGACCTCGGCGCAGCGATCGAACGCAAGGTCAAGTCGTACAGCCAAGGTATGCGGCAGCGGCTCGCAATCGCCCAGGCAATGCTGGGTCTGCCGGACCTGATGGTGCTCGACGAGCCGACCAACGGACTCGACCCGCCGCAGATCAGGACGATGCGTGACGTCCTGATCAACTACGCGAAAACGGGAAGGACGGTGCTGGTGTCGAGTCACCTGCTCGCCGAGGTGGAGCAGACCTGCACCCATGTCGTCGTCATGAACCGCGGTTCGGTCATCAGCTCGGGCACTGTCCGCGAACTGACTGCAGCAGGCGGGCAAACGGAGATCAGAGTCGACGACGCCGCCCGCACACTGTCGGTACTCGGTGCCGCCGGCCACGACGGCGCTGCGATAGTCGACGACGGAACGGTGACCGTCGATCTGACCGACGCCGACTCCGCCGTGGTCATCGAGGAACTCGTGACCGCTGGCGTCTCGGTACGCGGCTTCTCGCAATCGACACGACTCGAGGACGTGTTTCTCGACCTCGTCCATCGGGATACCCCGGGCTCTGTCATTCTCGAGCCCGATACCAGCAAGGATCGCTCATGAGTACCACGCACTCGGACGGACGCGCTGCCGGCTATTCCGGCGGAAGCACACTGCCCTTCCGAACAGAGCTGCGCAGACAGCTCGGACGACGGCGCACTCAGTTGGCGATCGGGTTCTTGGCCCTGCTTCCGGTCATTCTGGCCATCGCCTTCACGGTCGGCAGCTCGAGTGCCGACTCCGACGCCGGTGGGCTGATCGAACTCGGCACGCGGGGTGGCATGAATTTCACGGTGTTCGCGCTGTTCATGTCGGTGGGATTTTTGCTGATCGTGGTGGTGGCGCTGTTCTTCGGCGACTCGGTGGCCAGCGAGGCTTCCTGGTCGAGTCTGCGATACCTGCTGGCCATCCCCGTGCCCAGGAGCCGGCTGCTCACGCAGAAGGCGCTGGTGTCGGCTACCTTGTCCGGTGCGGCACTCGTCGTGCTCGTAGGTGCATCCCTGCTGATCGGCACCGTGATGTACGGAGCCGAGTCGCTGATCACTCCATTGGGTGAGGGACTGCCGTACGGCACCTCGCTGATACGGCTGCTGATCGCGGTCGCCTACATCGGTATTAACCTGCTGTGGGTCGCCGGCCTGGCGATGCTGCTGTCGGTGCTCACCGACGCCCCTCTCGGGGCCGTCGGCGGCGCGGTCATGACGTCCATCCTCATGCAGATTCTCGACCAGATCACGGCACTGGGATCGCTTCGCAATTACCTGCCCGGGCACTACGCGAATTCGTGGATCGACTCCTTCGGAACGAGTATCGACTGGAACGACATGGTGGTCGGCTCGTTCTCTGCCGTGAGCTACGCGGCAGTGTTCGGCTTGATCGCGTGGCGGCGTTTCGCCACCAAGGACATCACCAGCTGACCCGATCTACTTCTTGGCGATTGCAGGTCCGAAAACGCCCGCTGGAAACACGCCGTGGCCGATGATCGCATCGCGCCACGGTGTCGCGAGCGAGACCAGCCGAGCCGCACCGTCCTCGCCGAGCGCCGCCCACGGCGCAACGGCCACGTCGTTGGTGATGTCCTCGACGAGCTTGCGCAGATCTTTGCCGTCCGGGGACAGCGAACCGTCGGCCGAGAGCAATTCTCGGTCGGACAGGGACAAGACAGCTGAATCCCATTGCTCCGTCGACCAGCCCCGCTGCTTACGCGCGAATTCCTTGTCGAATCCGTACCCGGTGGCGGTGTGTGTGATCAGTGCGTCGAGACCGTTCAGACCTGCCGTCTGCAGCGCGGCGATGTGGCCGTCGCCGCGGTACTCGCGGATCAGAGTCAAGGCATGCCAGAGCACCAGATGCGGTGCTGTCGGCCACTCCAGCTCGGCATACGCCGCATACAGAGGCCGACCGTCGTCACCGGGGATTCCGCGGGCCGCGATCGATGCGAGCTCTGCGGCCTCGGCCATGTCCGCGGACGTCAGCACCTCGGGTCCGAGCAGTCGACCGAAGGCTGCATCGAGGGTGTCGTAGCGGATCGACATGATCGCGTCAGGTGATGCGATCTCCCAGGCCGCCGGGATCAACGGTGCGATCAGTTCACGGTTGTAGTTGTAGAAGGTGGCGGCGACAACGCCTGCGCCGACCGTGCCGAGGGGAGCAGCGCGCCCCGCGAAATAGCAGGCTCGAGGCGGCAACCCGGCAGCGACGAGCGCTTCCTGCGTCTCGGGAACGAAATAGGTTGTCGAGTGAAGGAGTTCGAGAGCTCGAGAGGTCCGGCCAGCATTGGTTGCATCCATCGCTGAACCGTATCGAACATCGAGCCGTCTACTTCAGACCGGCAGCGTCCATGCCGCGGAGTTCCTTCTTGAGATCCTGGATCTCGTCTCTGAGGCGACCTGCGAGCTCGAACTTCAACTCGCGTGCCGCATTCATCATCTGGTCGGTCATGTTCTTGATCAGGTCGGCCAGTTCGGCTCTCGGCATGGAGGAGACGTCCTGCCCCTCGTAGACCCCCGAGCTCACCGACCTGCCGGCCTCCCCCTGTGCCCGCCGGCCGCGGCTGGCATTTCGACCGGATCCACCGACTTCGACGACGGAATCGGTGTCGTCGGCTTCCTGATACACCTGGTCGAGGATGTCAGCGATCTTCTTGCGCAGCGGCTGCGGATCGACGCCCCGCTCCTTGTTGTACGCGATCTGCTTCTCACGCCGACGATCGGTTTCCTCGATCGCGTAGGTCATCGAGTCGGTCATCTTGTCGGCGTACATGTGGACTTCGCCGGAGACGTTTCGCGCGGCGCGACCGATGGTCTGAATGAGGCTGGTACCGCTGCGGAGGAAGCCCTCCTTGTCGGCATCGAGAATGGCCACCAGCGAGACCTCAGGAAGGTCGAGACCCTCCCGCAGCAGGTTGATGCCCACCAGTACGTCGTACTCGCCCAGCCGAAGCTGCCGGAGCAACTCGACGCGGCGCAGCGTATCGATGTCGGAGTGCAGGTATCGGACGCGAATACCCAGTTCGAGCAGGTAGTCGGTCAGATCCTCCGACATCTTCTTGGTCAGAGTGGTCACCAAAACACGCTCGTCCTTCTCGGCGCGCTCTCGGATCTGATGAACCAAGTCGTCGATCTGTCCCTTGGTCGGCTTGATGACGACCTGAGGATCGACGAGTCCGGTGGGGCGGATCACCTGCTCGACGAACTCTCCCCCGGTCTGCCCCAACTCGTACTTTCCCGGCGTTGCCGAGAGGTAGACCGTCTGGCCGATTCGCTGGGTGAACTCCTCCCACGTCAGAGGTCGGTTGTCGGTCGCGGACGGCAGGCGGAACCCGAAGTCGACGAGGTTGCGCTTGCGCGACATGTCGCCCTCGTACATGGCCCCGATCTGCGGCACGGTCACGTGCGACTCATCGATGACCATGAGAAAGTCCTCGGGAAAGTAATCGATCAGGGTTGCCGGCGCGGTACCCGCGCCGCGACCGTCGATGTGCCGCGAGTAGTTCTCGATACCCGAGCAGAACCCGACCTGCTTGATCATCTCCAGGTCGTACTGTGTCCGCATCCGTAGCCGCTGCGCCTCGAGTAGTTTGCCCTTGCCCTCCAGCTCGGCCAGACGTGCTTCGAGCTCGGCTTCGATGTCCTTGACGGCTCGTTCCATCCGCTCCGGCCCGGCAACGTAGTGCGTGGCCGGGAAGATGCGGACCGAATCGACCTGTCGAACGATGTCGCCGGTGAGGGGATGCAGGTAGTACAGCGCTTCGATCTCGTCGCCGAAGAACTCGATGCGAATCGCCAGCTCCTCGTAGGACGGAATGATCTCGACGGTGTCACCGCGAACCCGGAACGATCCGCGGGTGAAGGCCATGTCGTTGCGGGTGTACTGCACATCCACAAGCAGCCGGAGCAGCGCGTCACGCTGCACTTCGACGTTGACCTCCAGCTCGATCGACCGATCGACGTACGACTGCGGGGTACCGAGACCGTAGATGCACGACACCGACGCCACCACGACCACGTCGCGGCGCGAGAGCAGAGATGCCGTCGCCGAGTGCCGCAGACGCTCGACATCGTCATTGACGGACGAATCCTTCTCGATGTAAGTATCGGTCTGCGCGATGTACGCCTCGGGCTGGTAGTAGTCGTAGTACGAGACGAAATACTCGACTGCGTTGTTGGGCAACATGTCTCGTAGCTCGTTCGCCAACTGCGCCGCCAACGTCTTGTTGGGAGCCATCACCAGGGTTGGGCGCTGCAGCTTCTCGATGAGCCAGGCAGTGGTGGCCGATTTGCCGGTACCGGTGGCACCGAGCAACACGATGTCCTTCTCGTCTGCCTTGATCCGCCGTTCTAGCTCGGCGATGGCGGTCGGCTGATCGCCCGCCGGTGTGTGTTCGCTGACGACCTCGAATGCCGGCCCCGTGCGCTCGATTGCGCCCACCGGACGATGTTCGGAGTGCGCGACAACGGGATGTTCGGATGCAAACGCCATTTCACAAGCGTAGACGCGACCACCGACAAGTTCCGTCGGGCAGACCCGGGAGGCCAGTTCCCGGTAGCTTCTACAGGCATGGTCGCTCACACGTCAGCCGGTGCGCACGCCGTCGTTCATGCCCCCAAGCACGAGACCTTCGACCTCGTCGCCAAGACGAACGTCGACCCCAAGGGTTTCGTGCGCGCCGTCGACGAATACCGCGTCGAGCCGTGGGGGCTGTACATGGCCAGACCGTCGGATCACCCGCACTTCCACTACCTGGAGTCCTGGCTGCTGCCGTCCCTGGGACTGCGAGCGTCTGTCTTCCACTACGTTCCCGAGAATGCCCGCGACCAGGACTACTACGTCGACATCGGCGAATACGCATCCGGCACCACCGAGTGGACATCGATCGACCACTACCTCGACCTCAGCGTTCGCACCGGCCGTGGCTACGACTTATTGGACGTCGACGAATTGTTCGACGCGCGGGTGGCGCAGCATCTCGACACCCCGACGGCCGAGCGTGCGCTGGCCAGATCGATCACGGCCATCGAAGGGCTGACGCGGCACGATTACGATCTGAATGCGTGGCTCGCGTCCGTCGGGATGCCGACCGAATGGAACGGTAAGCCAACCTGATTCGTCCATCACCGGAATACCCGGTCGATGAACCGAAACGCTCCCAACTCATGGTCCGCACGGAAGTGCTCGTGATCGGCGCGTACCCGCTGTGCTGCATCGTCGGCGAAGGCAACGATGTCTTCGACGAACAGCTCGCGGCTGCCGATGGCCGCCAGGATCTCGGGTTCGATGTCATGGTCGACCAAGCCGGCCTCGTCGGAGAGCGCATGAGCCTGCGCAAGGGAGCCGCCGCAGATCCTGGCGTACGTCTTCCATTGTTTTCCGGACAGGTCGTCGAGATCGATGTCGTCGCGAAACGGTGCACGCTCGCGCACCATGAAAGCAACGCCATCTACCTCGGCTGCACCGTAGAAGCGGTCACCACCGACCAGCAATACCCCCTGAGCGTGCGAGATACGGCCGGCGTCACCGTCGACGACGTACTCGCACGGCGGTGTCAGACCGTCCAGGGCAGAGCGACGCGCATGCTTGAACTCGATGATGATGTCGTCGGAGCCGTCCTGACGCGGACCCTCCACCTTGAGGTAGTAGCGCGGCAGGCCCAGCGATGCGGTGCCCTGTCCGAGCCGTTTGCACACATCCTTGACCGCAAGATTGCCGGCGCGGTCCGGTATCTCGACACCTTTGTCCGCGATGAATCGCTCCAGCGCCTCCTGGAACTCGGGCACCCGGTGCGTGATCGGCACATGCTCGTCGTCGGCTCGAAAACCCCAGCTGTACTCGTCGTGATATTTCCTGGCCAACCAATGCGATCGATCCTCCAACGAATCCTCGATCAGCTTTCGGATCAGTTTCGGCGCGTTGTCCTGGCGCATCTGCTGGTATTGCTCGCTGGAGTCGGCGGCGAGCTGCTCCATGGCATCGATATAGCCGCGCACGAAACTCGCAGCGATCTTCCGCTGCTTCTTTCGGCCCTGTCCGCCCTCGGCCCCCGCACCGATCATGAACGCCGTCGCCCCTCGCTTGAGATCCCAAGTGAACGGCGCGTAGAAGGACTCGTCGAAATCGTTCGGACCGAATATCGGCACGTTGTCCACGCTCGGCATCACGCCGAAGTTCTCCGGGTGCACATCGCCGAGGGTCAGAACCGTGGGCATCCACGCGTCTTCTCCCGCCATATCGCGGTAGAACAGCAGGCACGTTCCACGAAAGAACGAGAAGACGCTCTTGTGTAGTTTGTCGAACTTGGCAACGGCTTCTTCGTCCTTGTTCGCAATCCGAGTCTCGTGGTCCTCCCGAATGGTCTGACGCACGTGTCTGCGCCGCTCGTGACCAGTGAGGTGACGCGGAAGAAACACCATCTCGCCACGGGCTCTGGCCTGCGCCAATGCGCGAAAGGCCTCGAACCGAGACGCCGTCGGGCCGCCTCCGAGTCCGTCCGGACTCTCCCCATCGTCGTGGGGCTGTGCATCGGCAGTCGACTTACGTGGCGTCATAGCTGCCCGTCTACCCCGAGATGTGGCAACTTGAACCGCTGTCCGGTTCGAGACCGAGCCGTCAGGAGGACCATCCGGTATCCGCCGCCCACTGCCACGCCCGACGGTATGCCACGTCGAACCATGGTGCCTTCGCGTTCTCGTACGCCTCGATCGCCGAACGATAGTCCGTGATTCCTGCTGCGGCCTCGGAGGCACGTCTCTTGATTCCCGCGTATTCCGTCGCTGTACCTGTCTCGGCCCGGAGCCAGTCACGGAACAGCAGAGCGAACTTCTGGTTCGGCCAACCGTCCACTCGTAGATGCACATTTGCCGGTCGACCGGGGTCTGCGCTGCCGTGAAAGCGCTTGCCCCACACTGCCGGATCGGCCTCACCGCCGATTCCGTACGCGGGCTTCGGCTCGTCGGAGTTGCTTGCCTCGACTCCGGGGAACCCTGCCGCGCACAATTGATCGCCGACCGCATCGGCGTCGTCGAGTCCGCGGACCGTGATCTGAATATCGATCACGTTCTTGGCGTCGAGTCCGGGCACGGCGGTGGAACCGACATGGTCGATCCGCACGGCCTTGTCCCCACATGCCAGTGCGAGACGCCCGATGATTCGGCGGGCCTGCGATTCCCACGCCGGATCGGCCGTCGCCAGTTCCGGATGCGTCCGGGCGACAACTCTTTCTCTGATGTTGCGCTCGAAGGGAATCAAGCGCTCGTTCCACAGGGCCCGAACCTGCTCGTCGACGCTGCCCGGTGCTCCGGTGTTGTCGATCCAGACGTCTGCTGCAACTCGACGCGCGTCGTCGGTCGCCTGCGCTGCGATGCGCGCGCGTGCGTCCGCCTCCGACATGTTTCGTTGACCGGTGAGTCGGCGTACTCGCTCCTCGGCATCGACCCAGACGACCACCACCAGCTGAAAGAACGGGCCCATCGACCCTTCGACCAAGAGCGGGATGTCCTGCACCACTACGGCATCGCGTGCCGCGCCGTCGATGATCTCGGCAGTGCGTTTACCGACCAACGGATGGACGATGGCGTTGAGCTTCTTGCGAGATTCCTCGTCGCCGAATGCCTTGGCGGCCAACGCCGGACGGTCCAGTGAGCCATCGGGCGCAAGAATATCGGTACCGAAGGTCTCCGTCAGTTGTTGCAGCCCAGGTGTTCCCGGCTCCACGACTTCACGGGCGAGCACATCGGAATCGACGAGAACTCCCCCCAGTTCGGTCAATACCGTCGCCACGGTCGATTTTCCGGCGCCTATTCCACCTGTCAGTCCCAGTCTCAGCATGCACCCAGTCTGACACTCGAACACGCCGAAGCACACCAGCCCCAAATGCACCGTTTTCGGAGGTGTGTCGGTTATCTTCGACGAGCGCGACCACGATGTGCCGACCCACTGCTATCGAAAAGGACACCCATGCGAAGCAATCAGATCCAACCGGGTCGGCACCGCCTTGGCATGGATGCAGGCGTTCATTGCATTCTCATCCCGGAAGTTGCCTCGGCGTTGGCCGACCACCGGCGAAACTGGTTCACCAACCTTCTGACCCCCGCCCGCCACAGCTTCGCCTCCATGCGCAAGCGCACAGCGAGCGTCGGCCAGTGGAGTCCAGCCACCGCCGCGTAGTTCGCACTCCCCCCTCGAACATGGGCCCGGTTCAGCAGAACCGGGTCCATTGTTGTCTCTGCTGGGCTGTGCCGGTACACATTCGAACGAGAAAGCCCCGGTTCTCACGAAGAGAACCGGGGCCGAGGTCACACCCTCACGGGTGGACATCTTTTATCAGGCGTTGCCCGACAGCTTCTCGCGAAGTGCAGCGAGCTGCGCATCGCTGGCCAGCGATCCACCGGTCGACGCGGGAGCCGACGCTGCGGGAGCATCGCCTTCTGCATCGGCGGGGGACCTGACCCGACTCGGAGGAGTAGTTGGTGTTGGCGGCTTCGGCAGCTTCGTCCTTGGCCGTCTTCTCCATCTGAGCGGTGTGCATCTTGTGGCGACGCTCTGCCTCGGCGTAGCGACCTTCCCACTCTTCACGCTGCTTCTCGTAACCTTCGAGCCATTCGTTGGTCTCGGAGTCGAAGCCCTCGGGGAAGATGTAGTTGCCACCCTCGTCGTACGAGTCGGCCATGCCGTACTTGGACGGATCGAACTCTTCTGCGTAGTCCTCGTTGGCCTGCTTGAGGCTCAGCGAAATCCGGCGACGCTCGAGATCGATGTCGATGACCTTGACGAGTGCGTCGTCGCCGACACCCACGACCTGGTCCGGAACCTCCACGTGGCGCTCGGCCAGCTCGGAGATGTGCACGAGGCCCTCGATGCCCTCTTCGACGCGCACGAATGCACCGAAGGGAACCAGCTTGGTGACCTTGCCGGGCACGATCTGGCCGATCGCGTGGGTGCGAGCGAACTGGCGCCACGGATCTTCCTGAGTTGCCTTGAGCGACAGCGAAACACGCTCGCGGTCCAGGTCGACGTCGAGAACCTCGACGGTGACCTCGGTACCGACCTCGACAACCTCGGACGGGTGATCGATGTGCTTCCAGGACAGCTCCGAGACGTGCACGAGGCCGTCGACGCCACCGAGGTCCACGAAGGCACCGAAGTTGACGATGGAGGACACGACGCCCTTGCGGACCTGGCCCTTCTGCAACTGGTGCAGGAACTCGCTGCGAACCTCGGACTGAGTCTGCTCGAGCCATGCGCGACGCGACAGGACCACATTGTTGCGGTTCTTGTCGAGTTCGATGATCTTGGCCTCGATCTCCTTGCCGACGTACGGCTGGAGGTCGCGGACTCGACGCATCTCGACGAGCGAGGCGGGAAGGAAGCCACGGAGGCCGATATCGAGGATGAGTCCACCCTTGACGACCTCGATGACGGTGCCCTTGACGGCCTCGTCCTTCTCCTTGAGCTCTTCGATGGTGCCCCAGGCGCGCTCGTACTGAGCTCGCTTCTTGGACAGGATCAGGCGGCCTTCCTTGTCCTCCTTGGTGAGAACGAGGGCTTCGACCTCATCGCCCACGGAGACGACCTCATTGGGGTCGACGTCGTGCTTGATGGAGAGCTCACGGGAAGGGATGACGCCTTCGGTCTTGTAACCGATGTCGAGCAGAACCTCGTCACGATCGACCTTGACGATGGTGCCCTCGACGATGTCACCATCGTTGAAGTACTTGATCGTGGCGTCGATGGCGGCGAGAAAATCCTCTGCGGAGCCGATGTCGTTGACGGCTACCTGCGGTGAGGTTGTGGTTGAGGGCATGTGTTGAGTTGCTCCGGACGGGTTGGGTATCGGTTGATGGATGTTCGGTCGGACCTGTAGAACATGTGCAACACGAGCACTTTCGGCGAAACTGCCACCGACTCCGCAGCGCCGACGCCGGGAAACCCGACCTGGGCGCAGCGTGAACACACTCGCGATGAACAGGGTACGCGATGCCGCAGTACCAGCACAAACCCGGTTAGAGTCGGCGTGTGAACGATGTTTCCGTCCCACCGACCACTCCCGGCCGCGGCAGAGTCGATTCGGCCTCGAGCGACCGAGCCAGCCGACACTGGTGGGACCTCGATGCCGACAACTACCACCGTACGCACGGCGCATTTCTGGGCGTCTCGACCTCATCCGGGGAGTTCGTCTGGTGTCCGGAGGGACTGCACGAGGGCGACGTCCACCTCTTGGGGGACGTTGCAGACAAGGACGTACTCGAAGTGGGCTGCGGCTCGGCACCGTGCGCCCGCTGGCTGGGGGCCCAGGGTGCCCGGGCCATCGGTCTCGACATCTCCATGGGCATGTTGCAACGTGGGCTCGACGCCATGACGGAGGGCAGTTCCACGGTTCCACTGGTTCAGGCCAGTGCCGAGTCGTTGCCGTTCGCCGACGAACGGTTCGACATCGTGTGCTCGGCGTTCGGCGCGGTTCCGTTCGTCGCGGACTCGGCCAACGTCATGAGAGAAGTCGCACGGGTACTGCGACCGGGCGGAATCTGGGTGTTCGCCGTCAATCATCCGATGCGGTGGGTCTTCCCCGACGATCCGGGAGTGGGTGGGCTGACCGCGACGATTCCGTACTTCGATCGAACCCCGTACGTCGAGTACGACGGGGATGGGACGCCGAATTACGTCGAGCATCACCGCACGATCGGTGACCGCGTACGCGAGTTGGTCGCCGCAGGCCTCGAGGTGCGAGACATCGTCGAGCCGGACTGGCCGGAATGGCTCGACCGGGAATGGGGGCAGTGGAGCCCGCTACGTGGGCAACTCTTTCCCGGCACCGCGATCTTCAGCAGCCGCAAGCCGCTCTGACCGACAACGCTCCGATCAACGACGGTGCACTCGGGCTTCGACGGCCTCGGTGAATGCACTGGTCGACGCCTGCCCACCGAGGTCGGCCGTCGCGACTCCGGATTCGACGGTGGCATCGACAGCATGCCGGATGCGATCGGCGGCATGGGCCGGCAGTTCGTCGTGGTGCCGATCCGCCAGCCACTCGAGCAGCATCGCAGCCGAGAGAAACAGCGCCGTCGGGTTGGCACGATTCTTACCTGCGATGTCCGGGGCCGAACCGTGTGAGGCCTGCGCCATGGCCTGCGATTCCGACGAATTGATCGACGGCGCTGTGCCCAACGACCCGGACAGCTCACCCGTGAGGTCGGAGAGAATGTCGCCGAACATGTTCTCGGCGACGATGACGTCGTAGTCTTCACCTCGCCGGACCAGGTGCGCAGCCAACGCATCCACATGCTCCTCGCTGATCTCGACATGGGGAAATTGCTCCCCCACCGACCGGCACGCATCACGAAACAGTCCCGTGGTCATCGACAGCACGTTGGTCTTGTGCACGATGGTCAGCTTTCTGCGGCGTCGGTCTGCCAGCGAGAACGCCTCGTGCGCAATGCGTTCGCACGCCCGTCGGGTGAACACTCCGACCGCCAGGGCCACGTCGGGAGTCGGCATGAACTCCCCACTGCCGACGAACATGTTCCGGTCGGCGTAGAAACCCTCGGTGTTCTCCCGCACCACGACCAGGTCCATCCGCGGCGATACGGCCCGCACCCCGGTGAGGGTCTTCGCCGGGCGAATATTGGCGAACAGGTCGAAGTCCTTACGGATCCGTCCGCCGGGAGTCAGCTGCGAGCGGAACGGCTCCGGATACGACGCGCTGTCATGAGGTCCCAGAATCCAGCACTCGAGTTCGCTCAATTCGCTGAGGGTGCTCTCGGGTATCGGCGTTCCGTACTCCTCGATGGCACCGAGGCCCAGCGGTAGGTGAACCCAGTCGACCGCTCGACCACCGACGGCCGCCAGTGCTGCGTCGACCACCCGAAACGTAGCGGGCACGATCTCGTGGCCGATGCCGTCACCGGTCATCGCCCCGATCCGAAGCGTCGTTGCATTGCGACCGTCCGTCTGCGACATCATGGCCTCCATGGTGCAGTCTGCAGAACTTCTTCTCGACGCCGGCCTCGATGCCGCGGTTCGCCGCGAGTGGGCGGCACTGTCCGACGCCGAACTTCCGAGCCAGAATCGTCACCGGGGTGAGTCGAACCGCCCGCACATCACCATGGCGGTGGCCTCCTGGATGCCCGACGCCGTGGACGACGGCGCGGCCGTCCGCTTCGATCCGTTCCAGGTGCGCCTCGGTGGCCTCGTCGTGTTCGGCGGACGCACGATCACCCTTGCTCGCCTGGTCGTTCCGTCGAACGATCTACTCGACCTGCACGCCAGGATGTTCGAGGCCGTAGGCGAACGTTCGCTCGATCATCTCCAACCCGGACGATGGACACCGCACGTGACGCTGGCCCGGCGATTGACGCCCGAGGAGGCGGGCGATGCCGTGCGCCTGCTGTCGAGGAACATCGAAGATCTGCTCGGCTCGGCTGTGGCACTGCGTCGTTGGGACGGTGAGGCCAAGCGGGAGTGGCGAATCGGCTGAGCGACGCGTCAGAACCGAAAGTCTCCGAACCGAGTCACCTCCGTGTGGGTGTCGGGAGCAAGTCCTGCGACCACGAACGCGTCGAGGGCCAGAAACAGCAGCACAACTACAAGTACAATCGTCATGCACTCAGCGTCCTACCTGCGGGGATCCCGCACGAGTGGCAGTAACGCCATATATCGACGACTTTCTGCCATACTCGTGTGCATGCTGACACGAGTGGTCGTTGCGCTGATGCCGCTGGCCGAGCAGTTCGAGCTGGGCGTCGCGTGCGAGGTATTCGGGTTCGATCGCTCGGACGAGGGTCTGCCGACCTACGACTTCTCGCTGATAGCGGCCGTCCCCCAGCC
>NZ_CAPS01000074.1 GCF_000333955.1 Rhodococcus sp. AW25M09 | reverse complement strand
CTTCACTCGCGATGTTCGACGCCGAACGTGCCGCACCGGCCGGAAGTATCAAGACCTTCCCCGACGCCCTGTGGTGGGCAATTTCGACCGTCACGACTGTCGGCTACGGCGACTACTCGCCCTCTACAGCGACGGGCCGACTCATCGCCGTCGGACTGATGGTGGCAGGGATCGCATTGCTCGGTGTTGTCACGGCCACCTTGGCGTCATGGCTCGTCCAGAAAGTCGCCGAACAGGACGACGCCAACCAGGCCGCGACGCAGCAACAGGTGGCCGAACTGACTGCCCAAATCGCCTCACTGCGAACCGAACTCGCGTCGCAGCCCGAGAGGCTCAGTACGGCGGCGTCCATGACACCCGACAGCGCAATGCAAACGGACACGCGTTGATCGAAGTCGGGCCAATTTCAGAGCAACCCAAGTTGAAATTCTACTGGTGACATACGCGTCGTGGCGCTGTAGACAGCAGTTCCCCCGGCAGATGCGATTCTTGAAAACCACCCGTCCGCGACCGCCCGGCGTTCGCTGTACGAGCACAGTCAAGATTTTGTGGCCTAGCAATGGGACGTCGAACTACGATCGTCGGCAACTTTTGACAGGAAGCCGCTCCGCCGAGTGGAGTTTCCGCGGGTCAAACGGAGACAAGGTCGCCGATGTCGTTCAGTCCACCAACTCTGGGTGCTGCGCGACGATGCGGTCGTACATCGGCTGAAACTGGAACCACCCCGCGTACTCCAGACCCACTTGGTTGTACGTCAGCTTCGCCGTCACGTCATCCAACGGTTTCGGTTCACCCGCCGCCATGGCGATGAGCTGCGCCTGACTGGATCGCTCCATTGTGATGAACCACCACGCCGCGGAGTCCACGGTCCGACCGACTGTGAGCAGACCGTGGTTCGAGAGCACAATAGCCTTGCGCTGACCGAGTGCTTCACCGATTCGTCTGCCCTCCTCCAACTCGGCAACGACACCCGTGTAGTCGTCGAACACGGCGTGGTCGTCGTAGAACGCGCAGGCGTCTTGAGTCAGTGGTGCAAGCCCCATCCGCAAGCTCGACAACGCTTTGCCGTACAACGAATGTGCGTGTGCGGCCGCAACAACGTCCGGTCGAGCCGCGTGCACCTGGGAGTGGATGACGAAAGCAGCACGGTTGACCGGACGATTACCTTCGACGATCTGACCCTCGTGATCGACCAGGATCAGATCACTTGCTTTGATCATGCTGAAATGCATACCGAAGGGGTTGACCCAGAAGTGGTCGGTCTTCTCTGGGTCACGAGCGGTGATATGCCCCGCCACCCCTTCGTCGAAGCCGCACTGACTGAAGAGCCGGAAAGCGGCTGCAAGTCGTTGCTTTCGGTGCTGCCGTTCGTCGTCGACCGACTCGAAAACCGGCGGAGCGGGTACGTCGATTCCTGGGCGGGTCTGTGCCAGTTCGGACATCGTGTTCCTTCGAGTCGCAGGTGTCGTTTCGGCGCGCTAGCTCGGGGCATGGTCGACGCGTAGCGGACGGTCCGCATGACAACCTCGCAGCAAAACATCACTGCTGGGTCATGCTTCAGTTCTACACCCGCGAGTCGCATATTCGATCGCGAAAGCCCATATGCAATGCGATGTGCGTCTTGCTGTCGCCGGAGTGGTGGCATCCGCTACGCCTCGTAGCTTCTCGGTCGCAGTGGCCACGGCGACGCCCGTTCAGTGCTCGGCAATCGACCGATGAGATCACCCAGGTACTGTCACGCCGGTTTGCCATCGTTCCGCTTGTGCAGCAACAGTTTTGCCGCAACCGACCTGGAGTTCTCACCACCTCCGGGACGAAGTCGAACCACCGGCACAACAATCAGCAGGCCGCAGGGTCATCGGCCGTCCACCACGCGGAGCTGTCCGAACGGTTCGTTGCACCACCTGCAGCTCGCGTCGACGTAGTCGTGGCCGTCTTCACGTACGCACTCGTCCACTGCGCATCCGCTGCCGCAGGAGAGCATCTGGCCACACCGGCACCGCTCGCCGTCACACCCCGGGTGATGAAGCGCTCCCGGCGGGGTGCCGCAGTCGTGACACTTTCTCCTCCCGTTCGGTATTCGACTGGGCCGCCAAGTGCAACCCACCGAATCGAGCATTTCCAGATCGCACGCCATGCAGATCGCCATGCCGTGCAGAGTCGCACAGAGCACCGACATCAAGGGGTTCTCGCGTTCGACATCCTTGACGCCACGACACGTTCACACCCGTAGAGTTCGACACAATCAGCCAGACCGGCCGGTGACAGCCGCGCGGCACCCAGCCGAAAAAGACGGCCCCGAATTTCTTCGGAACCGTCTTTGATTCACTCTGTGTCGGGCTGACAGGAATTGAACCTGCGACCCCTTGACCCCCAGTCAAGTGCGCTACCAAACTGCGCCACAGCCCGCCGCGCCTCGAAAGGCGCTTGCTGAGATTACCCCAGTCCCACCCCTGAGAGGAAATCGCCTGCTCAGGAGCGGGTCGGGACTACGTCAGCGGTTGTTGCCCTTACCCGGCCGTTCCCGCTTCTCGCGGATGCGGACCGAGACGCGGACGGGGCTGCCGTCGAAGTTGAACTCCTCACGCAAACGCCGCTCGATGAAGCGGCGGTATCCGGCCTCGAGGAAGCCGGTGGTGAACAGCACGAACGTCGGCGGCCGGGTGCTGGCCTGCGTCGCGAACATGATGCGCGGCAGACGCCCACCACGCATGGGCGGCGGAGTGGCCGCCACGACCTCCTTGAGCCAAGTGTTCAACCTGCCGGTCGGAACGCGCTTGTCCCAGGACTCGAGAGCAGTCTCCAGTGCCGGCACGAGCTTCTGCACCGCACGTCCCGTCTGCGCCGAGATATTCACTCGCTGCGCCCACGGCACCCGAGCGAGATCGCGATCGATCTCCTTCTCGAGCTGCTGACGACGATCGTCGTCCACCAGATCCCACTTGTTGAACGCCAACACCAGCGCGCGGCCGGCGTCGGCGACCATGCTGAGCACGCGCATGTCCTGCTCCGAGATCACCTCGGAGGCATCGAGAAGCAAAATCGCGACCTCGGCGGCCTCGATCGCGGACTTGGTGCGCAGCGATGCGTAAAACTCGGCACCACTGGCATGGCTGACGCGCTTGCGCAGCCCGGCGGTATCGACGAAACGCCATGTCTTGCCGCCCAATTCGACCAACGAGTCGACCGGGTCGACGGTGGTTCCGGCAACATCGTGCACCACCGAGCGCTCATCGCCCGAGAGCTTGTTGATCAACGAGGACTTGCCCACGTTCGGCTTGCCGACCAGAGCGACGCGCCTGGGCCCCCCACCGGGGATGCCTTCCCGCGGAGTCTCGGGCAGCGCCTCGAGAACGCGGTCCAGGAGATCGCCGGTACCGCGGCCGTGGGTTGCCGAAACCGAGAGCGGCTCCCCCAGCCCGAGCGACCACAGTGCAGCAACCTCGGACTCGGTGCGGCCGTCGTCGACCTTGTTGGCCACCAACAGAACCGGAGTCTTCGACCGGCGCAGCACTCGTGCGACTGCCTCGTCCGTCGTCGTCGAACCGACTCGCGCGTCGACGACCAACAGAATTGCGTCGGCGGTGTTCATCGCCAATTCGGCCTGACGCGCAACAGATTGCTGCAAGCCCTTGGCGTCGGGCTCCCAACCGCCGGTGTCCTGCACCAGGAAGCGTCGACCGCTCCAGTTGGCCTCGTACGACACCCGGTCGCGGGTGACACCGGGGACATCCTCGACCACGGCCTCGCGTCGTCCGATGATGCGGTTGACGAGCGTCGACTTACCGACGTTCGGACGGCCCACCACGGCGAGGGTCGGTACGGCAACGGCATCTTCGCCGTCTTCGCCCTCGTTGAGATCGACGTACTCCCACTCGCCCTCGTCACTCCATATTCCGTCGCCCGCGGTTTCCGCTGCGCCGGAGAAGAATTCTTCGCTCACTGCACTGCTCCAGTTCTGTCGTTCACCACGAGCAGCAAGCGCTCCATCACACCGTCGAGATCCAGCTCGCTGGTATCGACGATCACCGAATCCTCGGCGGGACGAAGCGGGGACACTGCTCTTGTCGAATCTGCATGGTCGCGGCGTTGCACGTCGGCGAGCACGGATTCGTAGTCGTCGCCGCGACCTTGTTCGATGTTCTGTTTGTTGCGACGCTCGGCCCGCGCTTCCGGGGAGGCAGTCAGGAACACCTTCACCTCTGCGTCGGGCAGTACGACGGTGCCGATGTCGCGGCCCTCCACCACGATTCGCGTCGATGAGTTCGCCAGGTCCCGCTGCATCTGCACCAGCAATTCGCGCACTGCCGGCACTGCCGACACCGCCGAGACTGCTCTGGTCACGGCGTCGCCGCGGATCTCGCCGCTGACGTCCTCGCCGTCGAGCAGAACGGTCTCCGACAGCGGATCCGATCCGATCTCGAGCGGCAGCGCTGCAACAGCTTTCGCGACTGAATCGGCGTCGGTGGGCTCTACGCCCGAACGCAGCACCCACACCGTCGCGACGCGATACATCGCACCGGTGTCGAGGTACTTCGCTTCCAGCGCCGACGCGAGCCGGCGCGATACCGACGACTTGCCGGTGCCGGACGGGCCATCCATCGCCACGACCAGCGCACCCATCACAGGCCTACCGCTTCGTAGAGCTTGCCGATCTCGCCGCGACCGAGAACACGCAGTGTTCCGGGACGCTGATCGCCGAGCACTATGTTGCCGACATCGGTACGCACGAGGCGACCGACCGGGAATCCGACCTTGTCGAACAACCGACGCACGATGTGCTTGCGGCCCTCGTGCAGGGTGACCTTGACGAGCGACTTTCCGTCCGAGATATCGAGCAGCTGGAAGCCGTCGACCTTCACCGGGCCGTCGTCGAGAGTGACACCCTCACGCAGCTGCTTGCCGAGCGTGCGGGGAATGGTGCCGAACAAGGTCGCGAGGTAGGTCTTGGACACCTCGAACGACGGGTGCATCAACCGGTGAGCAAGATCACCGTCGTTGGTGAAGAGCAACAACCCTTCGGTGTCGGCATCGAGGCGGCCGACGTGGAACAGTCGCTGCCCCGCCTGGACGCGCTCGGAGACAATGTCGCCGACGCAGGGACGCCCGAGATCGTCGGACATCGTGCACTGCCATCCACGCGGCTTGTTCATCGCGAGGTGGACAAGCTCTTCCTTGACGACCACGCGGGTGCCGTCGACACGGACCACGGCGATGTTGGGATCGATGCGGATGCCCTGTTCGGTGACGATGCGTCCGTCGACCTCGACACGGCCGTCGGCGATCAGTTCCTCGGCCGCGCGACGCGATGCGACGCCGGCCTGCGCGAGCACCTTCTGCAGGCGAACACCTTCACCGGCAGGCACATGCTTGCGGGGCGAGGAGTCGGTGTGCTGATGCTTCGCCGGCTTGGCGTTGCTGATCGTGGTCGACGGAACCTGCTTCTTCTGCGGCTTCGGCGGCTTGGGGCGCGAGGGCTTCTTACGGGGAACCGCGTCGTTGCTGCGGTCGTTGACGCCGGTGTCGGCAGGCTTGTACTCGAACGATTCTGCCTGGTCGACGCCTCTTCGGGGATCCGGTCGACCGCCGGTCCGGGGTGCACCTGCACGAGGTCCCCCGGTGCGAGGGGCTCCGGTTCTAGGGGCTCCGGTTCTAGGGGCTCCGGTTCTAGGAGCACCGGCGCGGGGAGCGCCGTCACGCGGTGCTGCGTCGCGGGTGCGATCTCCGCGGCGCGCGTCACGCGGAGTGTCCGACCTACCTGCGGTCGGCTTCCTGCGTGGATCTTGTCTCTTGTTACGGTCCGGTGTGCCATCACGGCGAGCGGGCTTGTTCACTTGTCTTACCTATCAGTCGTCCGAGTCGAGCTCGGCTGCCGGATCGGGTTTCGATCCGCGGTTCTTGGTGGAGCGGGTCATTCTCGGGTCGGTGTCCATGCTGTCACTGATCTCGTCGATCAGGTCCACACCTGGCAACAGCGGTGCCAGTTCGGGTAGATCACTCAGCGATGCGAGTCCGAGCCGTTCGAGAAATAGCTCGGTGGTGCAGTACATCGTGCCGGTCGTCTCCGGGTCCGTTCCTGCTTCGGAGATCAGTCCACGGGCGAGCAACGTACGCATCACTCCATCGACATTGACTCCACGTACGGCGCTGACTCGTGCGCGGGTCAACGGTTGACGATATGCGATGACGGCCAGGGTTTCCAATGCTGCACGTGTGAGCTTGGACCGAGCGCCGTCCAGAAGCAGCCTTTCGACGTACGGCGCATAGGCGGTTCGGGTGTAGAAACGCCACCCGTCACCGGCGTAGCGCAAGTCGATTCCACTCATGCGTTCGGTCAGTCCAGCGGCCATCTCTTTCAACGCCGAGCGCACGCGAGCCACCGACGAACCCACCGCCGAGGCAAGTTGCTCGTCCGAGGCCGGGGTGTCGACGATCAGCAACACCGCTTCCAGCGCCGATGCGAGAGTGACGTCGTCCAGCTCATCGGACTCGTCGACATCCTCGAGCTCGAGTTCGGGCTCGCTCGGTACCGAGTCACTCAGTTCCGAGTTGCTGCTCATGCGTAGTCCTCTTCCGTGACCACGATGGGTCCTTCGTCCTTGCCGGTCCAACTCACTCGAAGATCGCCGAGTGGCTCCGGTTGCTCGAATGCGATCACCTGTTGCCGGAACAGCTCCAGCAACGCCAGGAATCGCGCAATTATTTCGACCTGCACCTCGCAGTCCTGCACCAACTCCGAGAACGACGCCCATTGGTTCAGTCCGCGTCCCTGCAGCTTCTCGAGCAGCCACTCCGCCTGCTCGGGAATCGATACCGCGTGCTGATGGATGTGATCGAGCCCCACCTGCGGAATCGGCTTGGGCCGAAACGCGGCCGCGGCGATGTCTGCGAACCTGGCAGGGTTGACGCCGAGCAGCACCTCGGGAATCAGATCTGCATACCTGTCTTCCACCGACACCGATCGCGGATACCGCCGCAGCGCAGCAGCTTCCAGCTCACCGAAGAGCAGAGCGACCTGCTTGTAAGCGCGATACTGCAGCAACCGCGCGAAGAGCAGATCTCGCACTTCGAGCAACGCCAGGTCCTCGGCATCCTCGACATCGCCCGAGGGCAGCAATCGAGCCGCCTTCAAATCGAGCAACGTCGCAGCAACGACCAAGAATTCGGTGGTCTGATCGAGCCCGACATCGGCACCGAGCGATTTGGTGAACGAGATGAAGTCGTCGGTGACGGTGTGCAGCGCCACCTCGGTGACATCCATCCGGTGCTGGCTGATCAGCGACAGCAGCAAATCGAACGGCCCCTCGAAGTTGAGCAACCGCACCCGAAATTTCGACGGATCCGCATCGGCGGGAACCTCGATCGGGGCCTCGTCGGCAGCGTCGACGGTCACGGACCCGACCGGTAGATCACCTCGCGCGCCAGAGCGCGGTACGCCTGCGCGCCGCCGGATTTCGGAGCCCACGTGGTGATCGGCTCGCCCGCCACACTGGTTTCCGGGAACCGGACCGTACGGGTGATCACCGTGTCGTACACGACGTCTCCGAACACCTCGACCACGCGCGTCATCACTTCGCGTGAGTGCAGCGTGCGGGCGTCGAACATCGTCACCACGATGCCGGCCAGCTTCAGCCGCGGATTGAGGCGGTCGCGCACCTTCTCGACGGTGTCGTTGAGCAACGCCAGGCCACGGAGGCTGAAGTACTCGCACTCCATCGGGATCAGCACTTGGTCGGCACACGTGAGCGCATTGACCGTCAGCAGACCGAGGGACGGCTGGCAATCGATCAGGACGTAGTCGTAGCGATCCAGAATCGGGTGCAGTACTCGACCGAGCGTCTGCTCACGGCCCACCTCGGTCACCAGCTGGATCTCGGCGGCCGAGAGGTCGATATTGCTGGGCATCAGATCGAGGTTCTCGACGCGAGTCCGCATGATGATGTCGTCGGCCGAGACTTTCGCTTCGACCAGAAGGTTGTAGACCGTCAGATCGAGTTCGTGATGTGCGACGCCCAATCCGGCGGACAGTGCGCCCTGCGGGTCGAGGTCGACAAGAAGTACGCGGCGGCCGTAGCCGGCCAACGAGGCACCGAGATTGATGGTCGACGTCGTCTTGCCGACGCCACCCTTCTGGTTGCACATCGCAATGATCTTCGCCGGACCATGACTGGCCAATGGCTGCGGATCCGGAACCGTGCGTGTCTTGCGACCGGTCGGCCCCAATTCGTTCGCTGCGGGGATGACGTCGCGGGTCTCGCGACTGGATTCCGGTTGGCGCGTGTGGAAAAGAGCGCCGTCGAGATGTGCATGATCCGAGGCTGACTCCGCCGCTGGCGGCTGCGGTGTCGACACGTTCCAGCGCTCCCCTGTCCCGTTCGTCTTCGAGTAGATCCTGCAAACGCTACCGCTCGAGGCGGCAGCACTGTCAATGGACACGCTGACAGTCGGGAGTCGACCTCGTGCTATCGCGCCCTCGGATGCGCTCCCGCCCACACCTCACGCAGCGTGGTGACGGTGACGAGAGTGTAGATCTGTGTCGTGGTCACCGAGGCATGACCCAACAGCTCCTGCACCACGCGCACATCGGCGCCGCCGTCGAGCAGATGCGTGGCGAAGGAGTGCCGAAGAACGTGCGGTGAGACGCCGGAGGTGATTCCGGCCCGTTCGGCCGAGTCCTGCAGCACCTGCCACGCGCTCTGCCGAGACAGCCTGCCGCCGCGCACGTTGAGGAACAGCGCCGGGTTCGACCGGGCCACGAGCCCGGGTCGTCCACGCACCAGGTAGGCGTCGATCGCCTCGATCGCGGGCCGCCCGACCGGGACGATGCGATGCTTACCGCCCTTGCCGCGCAGCAGCACCGAGCGTGCCTCGGTGTCGATATCGTCCACATCCAGCCCGACTGCCTCGGAGATTCGGGCGCCGGTGGAATAGAGCAGCTCCAGCAGCGCTCGATCGCGCAGCCCACGCGGAGCATCGGGCCCGGCGACCGACGCCGATTCGAGCAGTGCCACAACTTGGTCGACGGGGAGAGACTTCGGCAACCGTTTTGCCGGTTGCGGCGGCTTGACCTCACTCGCGACGTTTCGCTCGACCATTCCTTCCGCGAGCGCGAATCGGTGCAGACCCCGCACGGCGATCAACGTTCGCGCCGCCGAACTCGCTGCCAGAGCAGTGAACTCGTCGTCTCCACGCCGCAGATACAGCACGAACTCGGTGATGTCGTTCTCGGCGACCTCGGCCAGATCGGTGATGCCGTAGCCGCTCAGAAACCGCTCGTACCGCGTTAGATCACGACGGTACGAGGACACCGTGTTCGGTGCCGACCCGCGCTCGACCACCAGATGGTCGAGGTACGTCGAAATCTGCCGGTCGATCACGGCGGCTACTTTCGTGAACTCTTCCGCTTCTCGAATGCGGTGGGCAGATCGGACCACGGGGCGTCGGCGGGGCGTAGCTCGGTGCCGGCGGCACGGGCCGCGGAGAACGCGAGAATGCCCGCCACGGCAGAGGCATTGACGATCTCCCCCGCCAGCGCACGCCGAACCGCCTCGTCCATCGGCACGAAGGAAAGCTCGATGTCTGCTTCCTCGTCGTGCGCTTCCGGTCGATCGACTCGGGTCAGGTTCTGCGCGAGAAAGATCCGCACGGCCTCGTCGGTGAACCCGGGTGAGGCCAGCACGTCCACCAACACCGACCAGGTGCCGGCCGCCAGCCCGGTTTCCTCGGCGAGCTCGCGTTGAGCTGCCAGCACCGGCTGCTCCCCCGGCTCGTCCAACAGACCGGCAGGCAACTCCCAGAGGCGACGACCGACCGGATGCCGGTACTGCTCGATCATCGCCACGCGATCCTGATCGTCGACGGCCAGAATGCCTACGGCGCCGTGATGCTCGATCACCTCACGCTCGGCCCGTCGACCGTTCGGCATCGCCACCTGATCGAGCCGAAGCGCGAGGATGGCACCGGAATACGGCACCGTCGAGTCGAGGGTGGTGAACTCGTGCCTGGGCTCGCTCATCCGGCGGTGTCGGCGATAGCGTCCGACTCCTCCGCCGGAACGGCGTCTCCATGCACGTCGACCGGCAGACGCTCGGCGGCCTTGTACTTCAACGCCGCATTGATCAACGACGCGAACAGCGGATGCGGACGGGTCGGCCGACTCTTGAGTTCCGGATGAGCCTGGGTGGCGACGAAGAACGGGTGCATCGACGCAGGCAATTCGACGAATTCGACCAGGTGCCCGTCCGGAGAAGTACCGCTGAAGACCAACCCGCTCTTCGCAATTCGATCCCGGTAGTCGTTGTTGACCTCGTAGCGATGACGGTGCCGCTCCGAGACGTTCTCGGTCCCGTACGACGCCGCCACAATCGAGCCCTTCTGCAGGGTCGCCGGGTAGGCACCGAGGCGCATCGTGCCGCCGAGATCGGCGTCACCGGCGACGGCGTCTTCCTGATCGGCCATCGTGGAGATCACCGGATCCTTGGTGTCCGGATCGAACTCGGCCGAGTTGGCTTCGGTCAGTCCGACCGAACGAGCCGCCTCGATGACGACACACTGCAATCCGAGGCACAGTCCCAGCAGCGGAATCTTGCGCGTACGTGCGAACTCGATGGCACCGAGCTTGCCCTCGATACCGCGGATACCGAAGCCGCCCGGAATGAGCACGGCATCGACATCACCGAGCGCAGCCTGTGCCCCCGCGGGCGTCGAGCACTCGTCGGACGGCACCCACTTGATCTCGACCTTCGCGCGATGAGCGAATCCACCCGCACGCAGCGCCTCGGTGACCGAGAGATACGCGTCGGGCAGGTCCACGTACTTGCCGACGAGGCCGACGCGCACGGTTTCCCGCGGCTGGTGCACGCGCTCGAGCAATCCGCCCCAGATGGTCCAGTCGACATCGCGGAACGGCAACCCGAGCTGGCGGACGACGTACGCGTCCAGACCTTCTTTGTGCAGCACCTTGGGAATGTCGTAGATCGACGGTGCGTCGGGCGTGGAGATGCAACCGTCGACATCGACGTCGCACATCAGCGCGATCTTGTTCTTGAGCCCGGGCGGGACGTCGCGATCACAGCGCAGGATCAAGGCGTCGGGCTGGATACCGATGCTGCGCAGTGCGGCGACGGAATGCTGGGTGGGCTTGGTCTTGAGTTCACCGGACGGGGCCAGGAACGGAACCAGCGACACGTGCAGGAAGAACACGTTGTTGCGGCCGACGTCGTGGCGCACCTGACGCGCTGCCTCGAGGAACGGCTGCGACTCGATATCGCCCACCGTGCCGCCGATTTCGGTGATCACGACGTCCGGCTGGTGCCCCTGCAGATCCGGTCCGTTCATCGCCAGAATGCGACGCTTGATCTCGTCGGTGATGTGCGGGATGACCTGAACGGTGTCGCCCAGGTACTCGCCGCGGCGCTCCTTGGCGATGACCGTCGAATAGACCTGGCCGGTGGTGACGTTGGCGAACCCGGAGAGGTCGCGGTCGAGGAACCGCTCGTAGTGGCCGACGTCGAGGTCGGTTTCGGAGCCGTCCTCGGTGACGAACACTTCACCGTGCTGGAACGGGTTCATGGTGCCGGGATCGACATTGAGGTAGGGATCGAGCTTCTGCATGGTCACGCGGAGTCCGCGTGCGGTCAGTAGCTGGCCGAGGCTGGATGCCGTCAGGCCTTTTCCGAGCGAAGACGCGACGCCTCCGCTGACGAAGATGTGCTTGGTGTCGGAACGCGACTGAAGGCGTGACAATGAGGCTCCCGTGACGAGTCTGCAGGGCTTGCTCCTATCAGGGGGCTGATAAGAGAGGTGAAGCGTGGAAATTGGGCCTGCTACCCACGGGACTTCACGGTAACACCAGTACCTACCTCACCGCCAACGACACGCTCGTTCCGCGCACCGATCAGCGTGCAGGCGCTCCGACGGTCACGGCGTTCGCGTTGGGTCCGGTGCCGTACCGGCCCGACGCCCCGTCCAGCTGCTCCGCCAGGGCGAGAACGGTGGTGATCCGTCCTGCCTCACGATCGACGTTGTCGACGGTGCTGAGTGCGGACGACAGGGCAGAGTCGGCGCGCACGACGGCAATGGGTCCGTTGCCCTCGGCAGCACCGGATCGGCCCGCGAGCACCGCACCTGCACCCCGTGAATCGAGAGCACCGGCGAAGCGCGCCACGATGGCACCGCGATTGCCGTCCTCGACGTCCGCGGTGCCGGAACCGGTGACGATCACTGCCAGCTGGGCGGGCGCGACAGCACCGTTGTCGTACGCGATGAACCCACCGCTGCGCAATGTCTCCAACGCCAGTGAGAGTTCCTCGGGAGTGGACTGCGGTTGTGCCGTCTCCGCGTCGAGCAGCAACACCGAACCCAGCAGGTCGCCCGCCAGGCTTCCCTGATCCACCGCACCCGTGCGCAGCTGTACGCCTGCGGGAATGACGTTGGTGAGGCGTGTACGCAGATCGTCGCCGTTCGCTGCGGAGACGAACGCATCGGTCAGCGACACGCGCCCGGTGACCGAAGCCCCTGACGCGTCGATCGACTGCGTGACCCCGTCGACGTCACCAGGATCGGCGTCCGGAGTAGTGATGACCACGACGCTTCGATCGACCAACGTGTCTCGAAGAATCCGACCGGATACCGCGGCATCGAACCCATCGGCCGAATTGAGCTGCTCGCCGAGTCGATTGTTGGTCGCCTGCAGCTCGTCCACCTGGTTCTGGAGACCGGACTTGTCGTCGCGTAAACCGGACACGAGTCCACTCGAGAGCAGACCCGAACCGAGAACTATGCCGATGGCCAGAGCAACGAATACCGCGGCCAGCGAAATGGCATGTTGGCGAAGCGAAATCACGGAAGCAACCCCTGGAACCACAGTGCGAACCGATTCCACAGATCGATCGCCCAATCCAGCCCTTCACCGCCGATATTGGATACGGCCAGCGCCACGATGACAGCCACGAGAGCCGCCAGGATCAGCAGAGCGATGGCACCGCCGGAGACCCGGCTGCGGTAGAGCGTGGCAACGGCTTTCGCGTCGACCAGCTTGGCACCGACCTTCAGACGCGTCATGAACGCGGCCGGGTTGGTGTTGCGTCGACCACGATCGAAGAATTCGTCGAGACTGGCCGGGCTGCCGACAGACACGATCAGCGAGGCACCGTGATGGTCGGCCAACAGCAGAGCAAGATCGGCAGCGGCCCCGGAGGCCGGGAACGTCATGGCACCGATCCCGAGATCCTGAATGCGTTCGAGACCCTGCGCGTGCCCGTCGGAATCGGCCGGAAGTACGACCTCTGCACCACATTTGAGGGTCTGCGCCGTGACGTCCTCGGGATCGCCGACGATCAGATCGGGTCGGTGGCCGGCCTTCATCGCGGTATCGGCACCCGCTCCGACGCCGATGATGACGGGCGAGTACTCCTTGATGAACGGCTTGAGGTTCTTCAGATCCTCGGCATGGCCGGGTCCGTCGGCGACGATCACGACGTGACGGCCTTTGAGATCGATATCGATGTCCGGCACGCCGACACCGTCGATGAGCAGCGGGCTCTCGCTCCGGATGAACTCGATGGTGTTGCCCGAGAACGCTTCCAGGTGATCGACGAGTCCGGTCTTGGCCTCGATCATCTTGTCCGAGATCTCGGCTTCGCTCTGCTCTTCGCCTTTGGCGAGGCGCCGATCGCCGGTGTAGACGCCACCGTCGTTGAGCCGAACCTTGCTGCCGTCCTTGATCTTCTTGAAGATCTCGGTGCCGGCCGAGTCGATCAAGATGATCCCGTTGGCCACGATGGCCTCGGGACCGAGGTTGGGATAGCGCCCGGAGATCGACGGCGACGCATTGACGACCGCGAGCACCCCCGCCTCGACGAGCGCATCCGCGGTCAGTCGGTCCAGATCGAGCTCGTCGAGCACGACGATGTCGCCCGGACCGACCCGTTTGAGCAGCTTGGCCGTGTTGCGATCGACTCGCGCGATCCCGGTGATTCCGGGCAGCGAATCCTGGCTACGTGACAGCAGAGCCGGCATCTTCATGTAAACCATGATGACCCGATCGACACGCCCGGCGATGGAGGCGCGCCGAAACAACTACCACACTGATCACATCAGCAACAACACTTACAGGGCGGCTCGCTCGGCGTTTGCCGTGGCCAGTAGCTCTTCGGCGTGCGCACGACCGGTCTCCGTGTCGTCCAGACCTGCGAGCATTCTCGCGAGCTCGACAACGCGTTCCGACGACGACAGCGTCCGCACCCCGCTGTTCGCCGCGCCTTTCTTCGCATCGGTCTTGTCGACCACCAGGTGTGTGTCGGCGAACGCCGCGACCTGCGGCAAGTGGGTGACGACGATGACCTGATGAGTGCGAGCCAACCGTCCCAACCGACGACCGACCTCGACGGCAGCACGACCACCCACCCCGGCGTCGACCTCGTCGAACACCATGGTCGCGCCCTTGTCGGAGCCCGCCAACACCACTTCGAGGGCCAGCATCACGCGGGACAGCTCACCTCCGGACGCACTTTTGCTGATGGGTAGAGCCTGGGCACCGTCGTGGGCAGAGAGGCGAAACTCGACCTCGTCGACGCCGTTGCTGCCCGCGTGCAGTTCGGTGCCGTCGACGACGATCGGAGCCGTATCGGACGGGCCGGCCGGCAGGGCACGAACATCGATCTGCAGCTTGGCCTTGCCCATCGCCAAACCGGCCAGCTCCACGCTGACGGCCTTCGACAGTTTCACCGACGCCTTGGCGCGGGCCGCACTGAGTTTGGCCGCTGCCGCAGCAACATCGACTGCAGCCGCCTCGACCGTGGCGTTCAACTCGGCCAGCGCATCGGCCGAGGTATCGATGTGCGAGAGGCGCTCGCGGGCATCCTCCGCCCAGGCGATCACCCCGTCGACGTCGGCGGCGTACTTCCGTGTCAACGACTTCAACTCGGCCTGCCGGTTCAAGATCGCGTCGAGCGCGCCCGGATCGGACGGCAGATCCGTCAGATACGAGGTCAGGTCTGCGCCGATATCGCCCACGATCGCCATCGCGTCGTTCAACCGCGGCAGCAGCTCTGTCAAGGCCCCATCGTCGGCATGTTCGAGACGAGACCGCGCCTCGCCCAACAGATACAGCGCGGACATCGTGTCCGACGCCTCCTCGGTACTCCCGACAAGTGCGGCGGCGGCGCCTTCTGCTGTCTCGCGCAGCGAGTCGAGGTCGCCCAAACGGCGCACATCCTCGGCGACGGAACGATCCTCACCCGGTTCCGGTGCCAGCGAATCGATTTCCTG
Organism: Rhodococcus sp. AW25M09; assembly: GCF_000333955.1. Classification (GTDB taxonomy): domain Bacteria; phylum Actinomycetota; class Actinomycetes; order Mycobacteriales; family Mycobacteriaceae; genus Rhodococcoides. Next base: position 4,639 of record NZ_CAPS01000074.1, on the reverse strand, counting down.
CAGGCCGAACTGGAGGCGATCGGCTTCCTGCGCCAATTCGCGGCTGCGCTCGGTGCGGTCGATCAGCTCGTTGCGGGCATCGAGCCACGTCTTGCGGGCGGTGCGATACTTCGCGACCAGTGACGACACCGAATCACCGGCGAATCGGTCGAGGGCCCCGAGCTGCTGATCGGGCCGCAGCAGACGAAGTTGGTCGTTCTGACCGTGCACTGTCAGCAAAGTGTCGGTGAAGTTGGACAGCACCGACGCGGGCACACTCCGCCCACCGAGGTGCGCCCGAGAACGACCGTCCGAGTTGACGGTACGCACGGCGATGATCGAATTGTCCTCGTCGCGTTGGCCCCCCGAGGATTCGAGTACCTTGTCGACATCGTCGACCACCTGCTCCGACGCGGTATCGGTGCTGAATCGGCCCTCGACAACAGCGCGCTGCGCGCCGAGCCGAACTCGGCCTGCATCGGCGCGTGCACCCGACAACAGGTGCAGACTGGTGACCACCATGGTCTTACCGGCACCGGTCTCACCGGTGAGGACGGTCAATCCCTCGTGAAACTGTGCGCTGGCACCGGAAATGACTCCGAGGCTGTCGATCCGAATCTCTTCGAGCATGCTTACCTCGCTCTCCCCCGCCACCCGGTCACGGGCAGTTCGAATTTCTTGACCATGCGATCGGCGAACGGAGCCGAGTCGAGCCGAACCCATTTGATCGGTGATGCTCCCCGCACCACCTCGACGCGAGCACCGGCCGGAAGGCTCAATGTGCGCCTGCCGTCGCAGAATACGAATCCCGCGTGTCCGCCCGCATCGATCTCGACCGCGACTATCGATTCCGGACTGGTCACCAGTGGCCGCGCGAACAGGGCATGCGCGTTGCTCGGAATGACCAGAATCGCTTCGAGTTCCGGCCACACCACCGGACCACCGGCAGAGAATGCGTATGCAGTCGAACCGGTCGGCGTCGAGATCAACACACCGTCGCACCCGAACGCCGACACCGGGCGTCCGTCAACCTCGAGCACCACCTCGAGCACTCCGAGCCGAGACCCGTTCTCGATGCTTGCTTCGTTCAGAGCCCATCCGCGTTCGACCACCCGGTCGCCGACACGAACGGCAATGTCCAAGGTCATGCGTTGCTCGATGCGGTAATCACCGGCTACGACACGGGCCAGGGCATCTTCGAGATGGTCGGCTTCGGCCTCCGCGAGAAACCCGACGTGGCCGAGATTGATGCCCAGGACCGGGATAGCCGCTGCCTGCGCAAGTTCGGCTGCGCGTAGAAAGGTGCCGTCGCCCCCGAGAACCAGGACCATCTCGCAGCCGGCGGCCGCGTCGGGACCGAATTCCACGACGTTGAGCTTCATGTCCGCGACGAATACGTGGTCGTGCTCCTCCGAATCGGACGCCTCGATCTTGGAGGGTTCGACTTCGTCGACCAGTACGCGCAGGCAGATGCCCGCTTCGTCGAACACCTTGCCCACCCGGCGAGCGGTCTCGGCGATGTCCGGCCGACCAGGATGGGCGACGAGAAGTATTTCTCGAGTCGACTCCAGTTCCGGTGCCGCATGGGACGGAGTCACTGTGGTCCTTCCTCGATCGCGAGCCGGACGAGTTCCGGGATGTCGGCGCGCGGCGAGTCTTCACCTGCGCCTGCCTTCAGCCACAAAAAGTACTCGACGTTGCCCGACGGCCCCGGCAGCGGGCTTGCCGCAACTGCCTGGACAGTGAGATTCAAGCCGACGGCCGCGTTCGCCACATCCTCGACGGCCTCGGTCCGCAACGCAGGATCTCGCACCACTCCTCCGGCACCCACGCGATCCTTGCCGACCTCGAATTGTGGTTTGACCATCAACACCATGTTGGTGCCGGGCTTCGAGCATGCGACAAATGCGGGAAGAACGAGCTTCAACGAGATGAACGACAGGTCGGCGACGATCACCTCGACCGGTCCCCCGATCATCTCCGCATCGATGGACCGGACGTTGGTGCGGTCGACGACGTGCACGCGATCGTCGGACTGGAGCCGCCACACCAGCTGGCCGTACCCGACATCGACGGCAACCACCTCACGCACTCCTCGACTGAGCAGAACGTCGGTGAACCCACCGGTGGACGCTCCGGCATCCAGGCAACGAGCATCTTCGACGGTCAGCCCTAGCGGCTCGAATGCCTCGAGGGCACCGAGTAGCTTGTGGGCACCGCGGGAGGCCCAACTGATCTCGTTGTCTTCTTCGGCAACCAGAAGGGGCGTACCCGGCTCCACCGCGGTTGCCGGTTTCGAGGCCACAGTTCCGGCGATCTTCACCCGACCGGCCTCGATCAACTCGGAGGCATGCTCGCGAGACCTCGCCAGTCCACGACGAACCAGTTCGGCATCGACCCGTGCGCGACGAGCCACGTCAGGACTTGTCGACGGTCGTTAGGGCACGAACGAGAACCTCGTGCGCCCGGTCCAGCAGATTGGCATCCCGCGACAGAGCGTCCGAGTCCACGGCCTCGACCTCTGCTTCGCTCGTCGAACCGATTGCGAGCTGACTCAGCAATGAGGTGACCTCGGCTCGAATAGCGTCGGGATCTGCCGACGACTCATCGCCGGCACCGCTCGGCCGGTGCTGTCCAGGTAGCGGAATCGACGTGCTCATCGCCTCCCACGCTATCGGATGGGTCCGACGACTGTCCGATCGCGGCCGCTCTCCGGACGCTGCGTCAGCACCCGAGAAGGGAACGCAGATCGCCGAGGCGACCTCCCTCGAAGCGAACCTCCGAGAACTCGGAGCCCGACCACGCAACGTGCAGCACGGCGAGTGCACCTTCGAATGCGTCCGGTGTCGTATCTCCGTCGAATCGCACCGACATCACCTCGTCGTCGATATCGACCGTCCAACCGTCTTTCTCGCCGACGCTGGACGCGGCCTCGTCCCTGTTCAGAACACCGAGATCGGAGCCGATGTGGGTGGGACGGAGATGGCGAGGAGCGCGCAACAACTCGGCTGCGGTACTGACACCGGTCAGCACCAACAGCGACGGCAGTTTCGTCTCGTTCGCACCGGCGATATCGGTGTCGAGACGATCCCCGACGACCAACGCCGAGCGTGCACCACTGCGCTCGATGGCATCGTGCATGATCGGCGCGGCCGGCTTGCCCGCCACGATCGGCTCGATGTCGGTGGCATTGCGTACCGCTGCCACCATCGAGCCGTTCCCCAGAACGAGGCCACGCTCGGTCGGCAGCGTCGCATCGATATTGGTTGCCACCCACAGGGCACCCGCGCGGACGGCGAGTACCGCTTCGGCAAGCATTGCCCATCCGGTATCGACCGAATGCCCTTGCACCACCGCCACAGGATGGTCGTCGGCAGATCGGACCGGCTCGAGACCGACCTTGGTGATCTCGTTCGCCAGTGCATCGGTGCCGACCACGAGGACGCGCGAGCCCGGGTCCAGCCTGCCCGCGAGCACCCGTGCAGCTGCCTCGGAACTGGTGACGACGAACTCTGCACTGGTATCGAAGCCGAGATTGCGAAGATGCTCGGCAACTTCCTCGGGTGCCCGGCTCGCATTGTTGGTCACGAAGTACTGCTTTTCGGAACCACCCGACAGCGCCTCCACTGCACCTGGAATGGGGTCCTTACCGGCGTACACCGTGCCGTCGAGGTCGAGCAGCAGGACGTCGTGGGCGTCACGCAACAACGTCACTGACTGCCTCCGGACAGCTCCTCGACTCGTTCTTCCGCGTCGGTCTCACCATCGACATCGGCCGCGGCGGCATTGAGGAACCACTTCACGCCCTCGTCGACGCGACCAGCCGCGACCAGCGCATCGGCATAGACGTAGAAGAGCCGAGCTGCTGCGGTTCCGGAACGAGACGCGTCGAGGTCGGGGGTCTGCAGAGTGACGACGGCTTGGTCGTACTGATCGAGATCCATCCGCGCACCCGCCACGACGATCCGCAGCTCCGACGCTTGTTCGCCGTTCAATTCACGAGCCTCGTCGCTGCGCCCGAGTTCGATAGCACGCTCGGGTCGACCGAGTCCACGCTCGCAGTCGGCCATGACGGCGATCAGCCCGGGGCCACCGGCCATTCTTCGGGCGGCACGTAGCTCGGACAGAGCTTCGGCCCACTCACCGGCGTGATAGGCGGCGATACCCGCTGTCTCGCGAACGACAGCGATGCGGCCCGCTCGTTGACGAGCTGCACGTGCATGTAGCAGCGCCAGCTGTGGATCGTCGTCGAGCAACCGGCTGGTCATCACCAGGTGACGAGCAACTGCGGTTGCGTTGTTCTTGTCCAGGCTCAGCAGATCTCGACGGACTGCCGGCTCGAGCTGACCTGCCTCGACCTCGTCGGGCAGATCCGGCTCGTCGGGACGGGGTGGTCGACGATCCGAAGAGGTGCTGTTGCCGCGCCGGTCTCCGGAGAACCCGCCCTCTCCACCGCGACGGCGGGGAGGACCGTCCGAACGACGAGGATCGCCGCGACGATCCTGAGCACGGGGATTGCGATCGCGGGATTCGCTCGGGCGGTTGCCGCCGTCCCCTCTGGAGGGGCGACGATCGTTGTTGTCTTCCGACACGGGCGTCCTTTCGACTTTCGGGTAAAACGCAAAAAGGGGACCCACCAAGTGGGTCCCCTTCTTACAAC
>NZ_CAPS01000075.1 GCF_000333955.1 Rhodococcus sp. AW25M09 | reverse complement strand
CCCCATCGTGATAGCTGTGTCTCAGGTGAACGCGCAACCCTGGAACCGTGAGAGACGGCCCGTCGACCGGATTGGCATGCACCGGCCAACGCGAATCCGGACCGTCCGGACCGCCGTATTCGGCGATGTGCCGCAACAGATCTCGATAGTCTGCAATCTGCTCGGCGTAGCGCGACGCGACCTCGTCGGCGATCTCAGCGATGTCGAGCGCCCGGCGAGCCGGGCCGCTCGTGCCCTCAGCGGGCGGAGACATTCTTTCTGAATGATGTCAGCATGTCGACGCCCTAGCTCTGCGGGCCGGCCAGTGGCACGTCTGTTCGGACAGGTTGGCTTCGTAGTGAACCAGAACGACCGACGACCAGACCCCGAGCATCACAGCGGACCGCACAGTCAGGACGGCTTCCACGCCCGTCACGGTACACATGCCGAGCCTGCTCCTGGGAATCTTCGGTTGACTGAGGAAGCTCGATAGCGCTGTAGGACAGTATTTTTCGCAAATGTCAAGCGCGATCGGACGCAGCAAATCGCCAGTTTACGACGTACTGTGTGGGCAGCTTCGGACTCGGCCGAGGCGATGGACTCGACTGGAGGATGCATGCTGTCGACATTCGACAGAAACGACTCTCCGCAGGTGACCTACTTGCCGCATCGGCACTGTTTCGCCGTGTGGCGCAACTCCGACAAACAACCGCTCCCCACAGAAACCACGCCGATAGAACTTGCCGTCCCAGCTGAAGACGGAACCATCACTGTGCGCACCGTGTACGCGTGGCTGGTCCAGGCACACAGCACCGAACTTGGATCGGCACTGGACTCGGCGGGCAGCGTCGATCACAGCTCCTCGGCACGCGGTTGGCTCGCCATCCTCGACCATGTCGAGGAACTACGCGACGGTCGCGCGGTTCCCACATCACTACGCGACGCGCTTCCGCCTGTGGCGCATGCTGTTCCCAATGCCGGCGGATCGAGCATGCTGACCGCACACGGGGCCGTCGACGCCCTCTTCGCCAGCCTGCGCATGCAAGACCGACTGATCGACAGCGCGTCGACCTTCACCCCTCGCCCTTATCAACTGCACGGTGCGTCCTGGGTACCGACCGTCAAGGAGATCGGCGGCGGAGGAATCCTCGCCGACGAGATGGGTCTGGGTAAAACCCTCCAGGCCATCGCGCACATGATCGTCGGGGGCAGGCGCGGAGAAGGCAACTATCTGGTCGTATGCCCAACGTCTCTGATCAGCAACTGGCGCCGAGAGATCGAGAAATTTTCAGCCGGCGAACTGGTCGTCAACGTGTATCGCGGACCGTCTCGCACTCTCGAACAGTGCTCCGACCACGGATCGGTGACTGTGACGGGATATCCCACGCTACGCACCGAGGCAGACCTTCTGAGCGAAATATCCTGGAACACAGTCTTCTTCGACGAGGCTCACGTCATGAAGAACTCGCGCACCAAAATTGCCCGGGCCGCGCGGCAACTGAAGGCCACGACGCGCATTGCACTCACCGGCACACCGGTCGAAAACCGGATGGACGAACTCTGGGCGCTGGTCGATCTCACCAATCCCGGTTTGCTCGGTACCCGGGCTCGTTTCACCCGTCGTTTCTCTGCACCCATCGAGCACGGTGGTTCGGCAACTGCTCTCGCGCAGCTGTCCCACTCAATCGCGCCAGTCGTCCTCCGTCGGACCAAAGCCGAAGTGGCGACCGATCTTCCAGCGAAGCAACACATCGATGTCCTGTGCCCCATCACGTCCGAGCAAGCGAGGCTGTACAACTCGGCTGTAGAGGAAGCGTTCGATACCGGTTTCGGAACGAGCCGCGGCCGAGGCACAGCAGTGCTGGCGTTGCTGACCTCGCTCAAACTGATCTGCAACCATCCGGGTCTCGTCGATGGGGACCTGTCTCGACTGCCGGACCGGTCCGGCAAACTCGACAGGCTCACCGAGATAGTCGAAGAGCTCGCCGAATCGTCGCAGACCGCCCTCGTCTTCACCCAGTACCGCCGAACCGGCGAAATGCTCGCGGACCACCTCGCACGCATCACGCGAGCCCCCATTCCGTTTTTTCACGGTGGTCTCGACCTGGACAAGAGGGACAAGATGGTCGACGAGTTCCAGAACAGCGACGCCTCGCCCGTCATGGTCCTCAGCTTGAGGGCTGCGGGATACGGCCTCAATCTCACCCGCGCCAGCACGGTGATCCACTACGACCGGTGGTGGAATCCCGCGGTCGAAGCACAGGCCACCGACCGAGTCCATCGCATCGGGCAGAAGTCGCGGGTGACGGTCATGGCACTGACCACAGAAGGGACGATCGAGGAGCACATTTCCGCACTCCATACGCGCAAGAAAGCGATCGCAGGATTGACGGAGGGCAACAACGAAATGGCACTCGCGGCTCGACCCTGCGTGAAACCCTGTCGCTGAGGGCGGTGACACGCTGATGGTCAGTGCATCTCAGCCTGCAGCTTTCGGGTCCACCCCATGGGGCAAAGATTGGGTTCGGCGTGTCGAACCTCTCGCAGTCACCCGACCGAATCCAATGCTTCCGCGGGCCCGTGGCCTTGTGCGCAACGATGCAGTTGTTGTGGAGCACAACGAAATCGGTCAGTTCCGCTGCGTCGTGTCCGCAGGTAAGAAGGTCGAGACAGTCATAATATCTCTCCCGCGTTTTACCGCGACGGAAGGGAAGTCGGTGCTTTGCGTCCTCGCACACCACCCACCGAGCGGCGCGTCCAGCGGTGACCTCCCCGACGAGGTCCACGCTGAACTAGTGTCGCGAAAAATGGCACCGGTGCCAGAGACCGTCGATACTTCGTGCACATGTTCAGGAAGAGTCGAGCCATGTCTCCACGCCACCGCGGCCACCTACGCCATCAGTCTGATAACCGATCAGACACCGGCAATTGCATTGGCTGTCCGCGGAGTCGATGTACTTGCCGCCACCGCGTCGAATACCTTACCGCCACGGTGGCGGCTCATCGACAGCTTGGATTCTGCAGCTTTTTTCGGCTGATCGACTACATGACGACCAGGCTGTCTCGGTCGATCAGGATGCAGATTCTGCTGCGAGTCGAGACAGTGTGTCGTTCAGTTGATCCTCGGTGACCAGCGGGAACTTGATCTGCTCGAGCAGCTTCTTGTCCGTGACCTTGGACCAGTCGTAGGTGTGCCGTACCAAGGTTTCGTTAGGCCCCTGCGACTCCAGCTCCCACAGCCACTCCCAACCGGGAGGCTCGTTGCCGGCGGGTGCGGTCTTCCAGGCAAGCAGCTTGTCCTTGATGTAGCCGGTCACGTGATTGTCGGTCTGGTACTCGCCGCCCATGTGATCGCCCTGCATGTTCATCGTGAACTTCTCGCCGACCTTCTGAATCCGATCGGCGTGGTCCACGCTGCGGACGAATCCGGATCCGTCGAGGGCCTGGTGCCGCTCGGGATTGGAGAGCACGTCGAATACTGCGTCGACGGGTGCTTCGATGGTGCGTTCAACTGTGACCTTGGAATTCTCTGTCATGTCTTCCAGGTGCCCACTGATCGGCTTCCTCAATCATCACGGCGACAACGAACTCACTCGGCCACCGCACCAGGAGCCCGAACAGACGTCGAGACTGCACGCTCGATCACCGATATTGGTGAATTCGATCGGCAACTCCGTCGAGCTGGCGGCGCCGTCCCACTGACCCGGGGCGGCGTGCCGAAACGATACAACCGACAACGGCTGCAGTGATGCTGCAGTGCTGACCACGCGGCTCGAGCTACTTTGTCCGAGTGCGAACCCTTTTCGGTACCTCCATCGTCACTGTGGTGTGCGCGCTGCTCATCTGGGCCTACGTTGCGCCGCAACTCATCTCCACGGGAGTGATCGAGACCGGCCCGCTGATGGAGATCATGGTGTTGGTGCCCACACTCGTCGGTATCCCCTCGTCAGCGATCGGTGCTGTGACCGGCTTGTTCACCGTTGGTAGTGGGCAGAATATCGCCGCCAAGACGGCTATGACCGGCGGCCACATCGTGACCGTCGCGATAGCCGTCGCAGTCGTTGTGTGGGCGTTGGGTTTCGGTTCCACCGGGTGGGAGCTCATCGTGCTCCCGATATCACTGGCTCTGGGGCAGATCGTAGTATTGGCAGGCATAATCACCGTTTTCGTTCAACGCCGTCAGGATCGATTGCTCGAGTAGAGCCGTCCAGCTCGGTGCCAAGGAATCGATTCGTCCCCGCCGATCACCGAAAACGCTGAGAGCCAGGCAGCCCATACGAAGCAGCAGTTGCAAATTCAAGTGTCGCAGTGCCAGTGGACTCTGCTCCAGAAACAGCATTCGCGCGACAGTCTTTCCCACCGATGCCGCACCGACGACGGAGTGCGCTGCCAGGAGCAACTCATCACGCAGCACGGAGTCTGCGCCGTCGAGAAGGGCTGAACCTGGCGACCTCGACGCGCGACCGTGCATGTGCGTGCGTATCACCACCTCGGTGGCCACAACACACATCGATGGTGTCAAGACACCGGACCGCACATTCAGACCACCAGACAGGGGCAACTCAATCGTCCAGGGTCACGGAGGAAGGCCCTTCAGGTGCAGAAGGAACCCACGGTTTCAAGGGTTGCACCACGTCCCGGTAGAAGCCGTCGAGACCGTCCGTCACGCTGACTATGAAGCTGGCTGCGGAGCCGGAGCGTTTGCTGCCCATCTTCGTAGGCGAGGTCAACGTGAAGTACTGCAACTCGCTGATGCGGCCTGCCGTCAGCGATTTCGTGTCTGCCCGAACCGTGGCCAGGTTCTCGCACGAGATCTCGCTCGAGTCTGCGAACACCGCCTCGACCAGGATGTCTGCCGGAGCGTTCTTGAGCTGCTTGAGAAGCCACGATGCTCGTCGAAACGAGGTCCCGTCGGTCGGCGCGTCGATCGAGGTGCTGCACTGAATCTTGTTGGTACGCATATCTGCTTCGACGGTGATGTCACCGGCCGCATCCGGGACGCGCAATGTTGCGGAGAGACAACCCGAGGCGACAAGATTTTCGACGATGTTCTCGTTGCGCAACTGAGGATCGGTGCTCAGTTTTCTCGGGAGATGATGTTTGACCGGCACCCCGAGATCGGCAGTCATCCGCAGAGCCAAGTGCCGCGACAGCGATGCCCACGTGTTCGCAACCGACAGTGCCTTGACGTCACTGGCTCGGAGGGTGCCTGCGGTGACCGAATCGCGGACTACGACCCAGTGCCGACCCATGTCGACGAACTCCGTCGCACCGGACTTCGGGTGCGTGAGGTAGCGGACGAGTTCACCGAGGATCCATACCTGAAGCGGATCCGCAAGATCACCGTGTGACAACAACATTCGGGCCTCGTGGATGACCTCGGACCACGAAATATGCCGCAGTGACACTTTGTTCAGCTTGGTCTTGTTGACCTGGACCGGAAGCTCGCCAGCGGAGGCAGGTATGTCGTTGGACAGACTCAGAACGACGTCGTACCTGTGCCGTTTGGCAACGTCCAGGTAGTTCTCGAGCTGCTCCTTGTGGAGCTTGCCGGTACCCGTCTTTACTTCCAGCAACGCTGTCCAGACCTGACCGGCGCGCGATACCCTGAATACACCATCGGGAATGACCTTGCTCTCCCCCTTGGCGAACTGCACCTCGAGGTAGCCCTCGAAGGGACCGGAGGGTGCTCCGGCACGTGCACAAATTGCCCGAGCAAACGGACGAACCGCCTGCATCGTTGCGATCAGAGCCGAGGTGGCTCTCTTCTCCTGCTCCTCGCCCGATCCGACGCCATAGACCGAGAACAGGCGAGCCGTCTGCCAGCCCTCGCCTCCTGCCAAGGTGAACTGAGGCGGGGTGGCTTTCTTGGGAATCGGCTTCTTGGTGCGGACCCCGCGTTTGCGCGGTTCGACATCGGCGATCGACACGTCGACGATGTCGCCGGTCGCGTCCATGGCCTGTACATGTGCCTCGGCAACCTCGACAACGACCACCTCGGCCGATGAATCCTCCGGCTCATTGTCGTCAACGTCGACGCCGAAATCCTTTGCCAATCCACTCAATCCGGATTCCCAGCCCTGCCCGACCGCCCTGAGCTTCCATGTACCATCTCGTCGATACACCTCGCCGAACACCAACGCGCGTTCCGAGGTTGCGTCGGCAGTGAGGAACTCCCCCAACACCGAACCGGATTGATCCCTCACCTGCAGGGAAAGCTTTCCGAAATCTCCCAATGAGCAGTCTTCGGAGCTTCCCGCGATGACTACTTTGTCGATTTCTGCTGCAAGAGAATCGAGGTGAATGGACACTCGCTCTTGTTTGCCTTCATCGGTGTGACTGCTGCCGAGGTATCGCACTGCTGCATCCGCGGACTGCGGCTGGTTGTAGAAGACGAAGTCTGCGTCGGACCGAACGTGCCCCATCGAACTCACCAGCAACGCAGACGCATCGAGATCTCGCTCGGGGTCGACCCAGGACACAACGACATTCAACTCGGTCACGTCGTCCGGTAGAGAAATGTTTTGGCCCTTGACGAGAATGGGTGAATTCACGTTAACACGCTCCTGTCGGACAAAACGGACTTCAACCATGCAGCCTATGCACAACCGCCGCGGCGAAAGTCGCCCTTGCTCGACATTCATTCATTCGACCTACCGACCTCTCAGTGCCCCGAGCTCAACCTCAACACTCGTACTGCTTCTGAGCTGTCAGAGAATGCGACTCAAGAACTGTTGCGTACGAGCATTTTTGGGACTGTCGAAGAACTCGCGGGGAGGCGCTTCCTCCACTATTTTGCCATCGCTCATGAAGACGACCCGGTCTGCCGCGGCTTTCGCGAAGCCCATTTCGTGGCTGACCACCACCATCGTCATGCCCTCGTCGCGCAGTCGAAGCATGACGTCGAGAACTTCGTTGACCATCTCGGGATCGAGCGCAGAAGTGGGCTCGTCGAACAGCATCACTTCCGGTTTCATCGCAAGTGCGCGTGCAATCGCGACGCGCTGCTGCTGGCCACCGGACAACTGCGAGGGGTAGTTGTCACCCTTGTCCGCGAGGCCGACGAGATCGAGTAATTCCTGGGCCTGGCGACGAGCCTTGTCCTTGTTCGTCCCGAGAACGTGGCGCGGGCCCGACGCGACGTTGTCGAGCGCAGTCATCATCGGAAACAGATTGAAGCTCTGAAACACCATCCCGGTGTGATGCCGTTGCTTCGCGATCTGCACCTCTGACAACGGAGTTCGTTTCGCACCCTCCGAGAAGCCCATCATTTCCCCGCACACCCGAACGGTCCCCGACTCGATCGTTTCGAGGCAGTTCAGTGTGCGCAACAACGTGCTCTTTCCGCTGCCTGACGGTCCGAGAAGAAGCACCACTTCCCCTTTGTCGACCGTGAAGTCGATATCGTCGAGCACGACGAGATCGTTGTACGCCTTCGTCATGTTCCTGACCTCGACCATCGTCGTAGCCTTCGCGGGCTTCGTGGTCGGCATCGATGTACTCGTCATCGGTTCACAGCCTCAGCTTCCAGTGCACTGTCGTCGAGTTTCCGAGCCGACGGTCCGCCCTTGCGGCGGTAGTTGCGGTCGTATCCCCGTCCGACGCGTACTTCGATCATCTTCTGGATCAACCCCCACAGAGTGGTCAGCAGCAGGAAGTACAACGCAGCCGCACACAGTCCCTCGAGGACCCGGAAGTTGACCTGAACCAAGAACTGGGTGCGTCGCAGCAACTCCTGCACCGAAATGACCGATACCAGCGTCGTAGTCTTGAGCAGACCGTTGAAGCTGTTCCCCAGCGGCGGAATCATCACCCGAAGCGCCTGCGGAAGAACCACGACACGGAAGACCTTCGTGGGCGACATACCCAGTGCCCGTGCGGCTTCGGTCTGTCCGGTGGGAACCGAGAGCAGTCCGGACCGGACTATTTCCGAGAGGTATGCGGCCTCGTTGAGAACCAGGCCGAGTAGCGCGGCCTCGATCACTCCGAGTTTGATACCGACCTGAGGCAATCCGGTGTAGATGATCACCAGTTGAACCAGAAGCGGCGTGCCGCGCATCAGCCACACGTAGAACCCGGAGATCGCTCGCAGCGGCAAGAACTTGGACGATCGCGCCGACGCGACCACCACGGCGAGAGCAAGTCCGAGAATCATGCTGACCGCAGTGAGCCAGATGGTGACCCACGCGCCTTCGAGCAATTGGGTGCTCGTCAGGATGGAGAAGAATGCGTCCCAGGACCACATGTGGCTGCCTTTCGATTCGTTTCGATGTCGATCAGCTTTCGAGCGGGCCGGTACTGACTGCGATATCCCCGTCGTATCCGGTGACGTCGTACTGCTCGAACAGGTCGGGCAGGTAGCCGTCGCTCCGCATCTCTGACAACACACCCGCCACCGCGGCCGACGATGGGCTTCCCTTGGCGAATCCCATCGCCAGCGGTGCCTCGTTGATGCCGCCGACTGCGGTCTCGAAGCGACCGTCTTCCTGATAGAACGAGGTGACCGATTCGACGATGGAGGTACCGTCGAGCTGGCCTGCCGAAAGTGCCTGGTATGCATCGGCGTTGGTCTTGAAGGTCTGGACCGTCAACGCCGGCTTGCCTTCGTTCTCGAACTGTTCGGCGAGGTCGGTCAACGTGTCGAACTCGTATCCGGGCGCCTCGACGCCGATGGTCTTGCCTGCCAGATCGTCCACGGAGGAGATCGATTCCGGGTTGCCCGACGGCACCGAGATGGAGACGGCCTGCACCTCGTACGGCACCAGATCGATCGTCTCGGCCCGGGCTGGCGTGTAGAACATTCCCGTGTCGATCATGTCCCATCGGCCGGACTGCACGCCGGGTATCTGCGCCTCGAACTCGATGTTGACGAACTTCGGCGTCAGGCACAGGCGCTTGGCGATCTCCTTGCCGAGGTCGATACGCATGCCGATCACATCGCCGTTCGGGTCGACGTACTGCATGGGCGGAAGCGTTGCATTGGTGGCCATCGTCAGGACCCCCTCTTCGGCGAGATCCGACGCTCCCAGAGTGGGTGTGCAATCCGTCGGCGCGGCAGCCGAGTCGGTGGAGGAGCTACAGGCGGTGAGGCTTGCGGCCACGACGGCAGCAGCGGCGATTCCCATGATCTTGCGCATTGAGCGAGCCTTTCGATATCGACTGCGGCGCATAGTTTTCGATGCGGCCGAGCAGCGATTGATCCGGAGTGATTCGAGAAGTGCCGATCCGTATGGGATCGATTGCATAAAGCGTCGCAGACGAATTCGGTAGCGTCAACGCGGTTAACACTGCTGACACGCGGTACATCAATTGTTAACCGTTCACACTTGATCGCGCGGCGAGATTCGCCGATTGCATGTCACCGGTCACAGTGCGGCACACGAGTTTCGCTCCACGAGACGAGCACCGATTCGGTATGTCCGACCGTCGGGTTCGACCGAGCCCTTGATCTGCTGAAACAGAATGTCCATGGCCACGTTGGCGAGTTGAGCTGCACCGTTGTCGACGACGGTGATCGCCGGCTGCCACATCGCGAGCCACGGCATGTCCTCGTGGCAGATCAGTGACAACTCGTTCGGCACCGATACGCCTCTGCCGACGAGAGTGGGCAGGATCCCGAACACCGCCTCGTGGTTGGCCGCGTACAGCGCTGTCATCGCCTCGGGTGCATCGAGCAGCGAGTTGATCGCATCGGCACCGAACTCGGTGCTGAAGGGCCCCTTACGGACTATGGAATCGTCGATTGCGATGCCGGCGTCCGTCAGCGCCGAGCAGTAGCCCTCGAAGCGCTCTCGTCCGGACGTCGCATCCTCGGTGCCGCCGATGTAGCCGATGCGGCGGTGGCCCAGCTCGACCAGGTGTGCGGTGGCGTCCCGAGCACCCGTGACGTCGTCCGCCAGAACCGTCGACGCCGAACTTCCCTTGACCGACCGGATGAGGTTGACCACGGCGCGCCCCTGCGCCAAAAGTGCGTTCGAGGCGGCCGCACTTCGGCCACTGCCGATGACGATCGTGCCGTCGACGCCGTGCTCCCCCAGCATGGCCAGGACGTCGTCCTCTCGTGCCGGATCGGCATCGGTGATGCACAGCAGGACCTGAAATCCACTGGCCGCCGCCCTCTTCTGCACGACCTCCGCGACAGTGTGGAAGGTCGCGTTGAGCAGGTTGTTCATGACCAGACCGATCAAGTGCGATCGATTGGAGCGCAGAGCGCTCGCGGCCCTGTTCGGCCTGTACCCGAGCACACGTGCGGCGTCCTCGACCGCCGCGCGTGTCTCCGGTGAGATCAGCGACGATCCACTCAACGCGCGTGATGCCGTGCTCCGCGATACTCCCGCAGCGCTCGCAACGTCGATCAAAGTGACCGCCATTGGTTCTCCCGTTCTCTCGATGCATGCCTCGGACAGGCTTATTCGACCGCGGCCGCGTTACAAGTACGTTTCCGGCTTGACGGTACGACCACCCTGAAGGCAGTCTATGCAATCGATCCCATAAATGCTGGCGTGACGCGGCGGCGATCGCCCGAAGCCCGAAAGGCAATTCTCATGAATCGCGATGATGTCGCATGGTCCGGCTACTGGCCAGCCGCCCCAACTCCGTTCACCCAGTCGGGAGAAGTCGATACCGAGGCTATCGCCGACTTGATGAACCTCTACGCCCGGTCGGGTGTCCACGGTGTTCTCGTCAACGGCAGCACAGGCGAGTGGTTCAGCCAGAACGACGACGAGCGCAGGACCGTCGCAGAAGCCTCGATCGATGCAGTCGCGGGCCGCTTTCCGGTCGTCATCGGTGTCAGTGCGTACACCGCTGCGCAGTCCTCGGCGTTCGCGAAGCACGCCGCGTCCGTCGGCGCGGACGGAGCACTCGCGACCCCTCCCCCGTACGTGCACACCTCGGCCGAGGAGACCATGCAGTACTACCGAACCGTCAGCACCGCAACATCTTTGCCGTTCATGGTCTACAACTGGCCGCGCGGCGTGGCCGTCGACATGGGCACCTCGCCCGGCCTGTTCTCACGACTGGCCGATCTGGAGAACGTCGTCGCCATCAAGGACAGCACGGGTGACTGGCTCGCCATGCTGGACACCGTCGAGGCCGTATCCGATCGTGTCCGCGTCTTCGGCAGCTTCTTGCATCGGCGCGGCCTTGCCACGCTGCTCGAACTGGGCGGCGACGGAAACATCGACGGCGGTGGCGTCGGCGCACCCTTTGCGGTTCCGTTCTACGAGGCCGTCGCCGCACGTGACGCCGACACCGCGCGCGTGTGGGTCGACCGATACCGCGCGTTCTCGGGCCGGCTCATCGCCTCGGATTACAGCGGCATCTTCGCCTCCCCCATTCCACAGTTGAAGGCCGTGATGAACCTACTCGGCCAACCGGGAGGCGCGGTACGCGAACCACTGCTGCCGGTCACCGAGGCCAACACACTCGACGCACTTCGATCCGTCATCGTCGAATCGGGAATCGACGAGGCCTACACGACGGTAGGAGCGGTCCGTGCGCACTGAGGTGGACGTCGTCGTCATCGGAGCCGGAATAGTAGGTGCTGCAACCGCTCTCGCTCTGACCCGGGCGGGCTCTCGAGTCGCTGTCCTGGACCGCAGCGTTCCCAACACCGCAGGCTCCGGCACGACGGCGGGCAACCTCCACATCCAGACCATCCATACCCGTCGGCCCGGGCAGGGCACCGCCGTCGACGTCGAACAGTTGCTGCCACTGCAGAAATCGACCAGCACGCTGTGGAACACGCTCGCCGAGACAGTGCCCGGGCTCGGACTGAACCGCTGCGGCGGCTTCATGGTGGCAGAAACCGACGAGCAGGTGGCGGCGCTGGTGACCAAGGCCGGGTGGGAAAAGGCGGCGGGCATCCCTACCGAGGTCCTCGGAGGCGACGAGGCACGGCGAGCTCTGCCACTGCTCGGCCCGACCATCGAATCCGCGACCTGGTGTGCGTGGGATGGTTTCGCCGAACCGGATCTGGCGGGGCCCGCGATGCTGCGACAGGCAGTCGCCGAGGGTGCCACAGTCCATCCGTCGACGCCGGTGACCGGATTGACCCGCAACGGTGATATGTGGAATGTGCGCGCCGGGGAGGAAAACTGGATCGCTCCCGCCGTGATCGACGTAGCCGGTCCGTGGATGGCACCGATCGCCGCATTGGCGGGGGTATCCCTCGATCTCGTCCCGACCGCGCTGCAGATGCACTCACTGAAGGCCGCTCCCCGCACACTCGAGGTGTTGGTACAGCACGTCGGAGAAGGGATGTCGATCAAGCAGGACCGTACGGGCCGTCTCGTCCTCGGCGGCGGTTGGCCCGCAGGCAAATTCCACGAGACCGACGCCGCATCGACACGACTCGACAGCACCGACGGCAACCTGGCGCAGGTGCGTCGAATCCTCCCGGCGCTCGGCCGGAACCAATTGCTCGATACCTGGACCGGCCCGGTCGTCACGACACCCGACGAAATGCCGGTCATCGGCGAACTCGACGCAGCCCCCGGCCTCTTCGTCGCCGGCGGCACGTACTCGTTCACGTTCGCACCGTTGTGGGGCCACGTCCTCACCGAGCTCGTGCACGGTAGAGAAACGGAACTCGACATCTCGGCGTTCTCCCCCGACCGCCTGGTCCACCTCACTACGCACTGAAAGCAGGCTTCGCATGGCACTGGTCACGATGTTCGTCAACGGGCAGGCAATGTCCGGCGGCACCCTGAACGACGCGCTGCACAACGCGCGATTCGCCGGAAAAGTCGACACCGCGCCGAAATATCGATTCTTCTCGGTGCGCGACGAGTTTCCCGGCCTGCACCCGGTCACATCCGGTGGATTCGTCGTCCCGGGTGAACTCTACGAGGTCGAGTACGACGTACTCCGCGAAGAACTACTTCCCAGAGAACCGAAGGAACTCGAACTCGGCGTCATCGAGTTGGCAGACGGCTCAGGCTCCCTGTCGATGCGGATGCGCGAGAGCTACTTGACGGCCGCGGGAGTCACCGACATCAGTGATCGCGGCGGATGGTTGACCTACCTGGCAAGCACCCGATGAAGGTCGTGCGCGGCGGCACCGTCGTCGAATCCCATTGGGCTGCTCCGGCAGACCTTCTCATCGACGACGGCCGCGTCGTCGCCGTGCTCACGCCGGGAAGCGAGGTCGACGCATCGGCCGTGGTCATCGACGCAACGGGCAAACTGGTCATGCCGGGAGGAGTCGATCCGCATTGCCACGTCGGGTTCACCTCCGGCGAGTTCACATCCCTCGATTCGTATCTCGAATGCACGACGGCGGCCGTGTTCGGCGGCACCACCACGATCATCGACTTCGCCATTCCCCGTCCCGGTCAGCAGCCACTGGACGCCGCCGAGGTACAACGGGCAAAAGCATCCAGTGGACTGTGCGATTCGGCCTTGCATGCGTGTGTCGTCGAGTGGGACGACACCACCGCCGACCAACTGAAGACCATGGCGGACGCTGGTATTCGGACGGTCAAGATGTTCACCACCTATGCGGGTGAGACGATGGCGAACGAGCACACCATTCTCAACACGATGCAGACCACTCGCGATCTCGGCGGAATGGTCATCATCCATTGCGAGTCCGACGCAATCGTGACCGACGCGCAGAACCTCGCGGCGGCCTCGGATGGTGTCGACGCGGCGCACATGTCGCAGACGCGTCCGGAACTCGCGGAAACCGCTTCGGTTGCAGCAATACTTGCGATAGCCGAGTCGCAAGATGCACCGGTGTATTTCGTGCACCAATCGACTCCGGCGGCCGTCGAACTCGTCGCCGATGCCCGTAAGCGAGGGCTGGTTGCCTTCACCGAATCGGTTGCTCACCATCTGATCCTGGACGACTCCCTCTACGCGGGCGAGCAACCGGAACGATTTGTCTGTTGTCCGCCGCTGCGCTCGGCTGAGGTGGTCGAGGCACTCGGGCGTCACCTGTTCACCGGAGCCATTACCACCATCGGCTCCGACCACTGCTGCTACGACACTGCACAGAAGCAGGTGCACAGCCACGACGTGCGGCATATGCCCAACGGTCTGCCCGGCGTCGAAACGCGTCTTCCAGTGATCTACTCACACTACGTAGACGGATTGGGGCTCACTGCAAGCAGATTCGTCGAGTTGACGTCGGCGAACCCAGCCCGCACCAACGGCCTGTATCCCCGCAAGGGATCGCTGATGCCGGGCTCCGATGCCGACATCGCGATCTGGGATCCGGAACTCGAATGGACGGTGACCACGCAGACACTGCACATGGCCACCGACTACACCCCCTACGAGGGACAGCAACTCCGAGGAAAACCCGTCACGGTCCTGGTGGGCGGCGAGGTCGTTGTCCACGACGGCGAACTCGTCGACGCCACTGCCCGCGGACGACACCTCGAAACGGCACCCCTCGACTTCAGTGGGGCATTCAGTATGTGAATCTCGGACACGGGCGATCCGATCGACACGCAGTACAGTCCCGGCTCATGAACTATCGGCAGTGGGAGCGAGCAACCGAATGGCCCCTCGCCGGATCGGCTCTGACGTTCCTGGCGATCTACACCTGGACTGTGCTGAGCCAACCGACTGGCACGGGCGCACGCGTCGCCGAGTACGCAATCCTCGCGATCTGGGCGTTGTTCGGGATCGACTACCTGGTGCGACTGGCTCTTGCGGAGCAACGCACACGCTGGTTCGTTCGGCATCTGCACGAACTCGCGATTGTCGCACTGCCGGTACTGCGCCCACTACGACTGCTCCGCCTCCTCACGTTGGTCAGTTTGCTGCAACGCTCGATCGGCGGCGCGCTCCGCGGGCGGGTGGTCACTTATGCCGTCGCTGGAACCCTGATGCTGGTTTTTGTCGCTTCAC
>NZ_CAPS01000076.1 GCF_000333955.1 Rhodococcus sp. AW25M09 | reverse complement strand
ACGAGCGCGAGAACATCGTCACCTTCGACCAGTGCGAGTTGCGTGAGAAATCGTCGACGAGATGGCGAACATCGACCTCGGTGGGAGTGTCGGCGAACAACCGACGAAACCACTGCTGGCACACCGTTCCGGCGGGACTGGTCACCCACGGGTAGCGGGCGAGATCCGTGTGAGTCAAGGCAGACTCGCGGTCGGCGAGTGGGTGACTTCGCTTCATGATCACGTCGCCGTAGTCGGTGAGGATCGATCGTCGGACGATCGAGGGCGGTGCCGCTGCGGGTACACCGTCCGCATCGTGTACCAACGCAAGGTCGGCAGTCCCGGCATGCACGCTGTGCAGAGCACGATCGGGATCCTCTTCACTGACGTGCACCGTCAGATCGGGATACCGCCGGCGCAGACGGCTCAGAGCGGGCGCGACCACACCGCGTAGGGCCGTCGAGAAGCCGACGAGGCGGACAACTCCACGTGCGACGCCCTCGTCCGCGGACCTGGCCGACTCGACGCAGCGTTCGAGAGCATGGAACACCTCGTCTGCCGATTCGACCACGGCCCGACCGGCCGGGGTGAGTACGACGCCCCGGCCGGCCTGCGCCAGCACCGGCGTACCGATCTGCCGTTCCAGTCGCTTGATCTGCTGAGAGATCGCCGACGAGGTGTAGCCGAGTTCCTCGGCTGCCCTCGCCAGCGTGCCGAGAGTGGCCACCGCGCGCAGCGCCTGCAACGCACCTACATCGATCATCAAGCAACCCTACGCAATATTGCAGAAAATACATCGCTGGACCTGATGTATCGAACGATCCACACTGTCCTGGTGACCATCACTACTGCGGCCCCGTCGATCTTCGGCACCAACCTCGTCGCCATGGCGACCCCGATGCACCCGGACGGAACAGTGAGCCGAGGGGGCGTCGAAGCTCTGCTCGCACACTTGGTGTCGACCGGCTGCGACGGCGTCGTCGTCGCCGGCACCACCGGTGAAGCGCCGACACTGACCGCCCTGGAGATGCGGGATCTGATCGAGCAAACCCGAAGTCACTCGAACCACGCACTGAAGGTGATCGCAGGAGTCGGGACCAACGACACCTCGGCGGGTATCGAGATGGCTCGGTCCGCTGCGGCCGCCGGCGCCGATGCGCTACTGGTCACCGCTCCGTACTACTCCCGCCCCACCCAGGACGGGATAGTGGCGCACATTCTCGACATCGCCGATGCCGGGCAGCTCCCCGTCATGGTGTACGACGTTCCGGTGCGCACGGGCGTCGTCATCGAGGGGCCGACGTTGATCGAGCTCTCTCGGCACCCCTCGGTCCTCGGCGTCAAGGACGCGAAGGGCGACCTGTACGAGGCCATGACCGTCATGGCCTCGACAACACTCGCCTACTACTGCGGAATCGATGAGCTTGCGCTGCCCTATCTCGCCTGTGGCGCAACAGGATTGGTCAGCGTCACCGGAAACGTTGTGGCCGACCGCTATGCCGAGCTGATCGCTGCGGTCCGAGTAGGCGATCTGGATCGTGCGAACGCTATCCAGCGGTCCCTTCTGCCGTTGACCGACGCCGTCATGCGCACGACACAAGGAGCAATCATGGCCAAAGCTGCATTGGTCAGCATCGGTGTTCTCTCCGATGCGACGGTGCGCCGCCCCCTGCTCGAATCGTCGGCAGCCGATCTGAGACGTCTCGAAGACGCATTGCGCCTGACGGGAATCGATCAGGAATCGAGAAGCGTGCTCATCCCGGTGGGACTAGCGTGATCGCACACATACCTCGGTGCAATCGACGCCTCCGGTCTCGATTGCCGCGAACGATCAGGGAGACACCGCGAGCATGGCTACCAAGAAGGTCGCTCACGACACGGCACCACACGCCGCCGACAGCCACGATCTGATTCGTGTGCAGGGCGCGCGGCAGAACAATCTCCAGGACATCAGTGTCGACCTGCCCAAGCGGCGGCTCACGGTGTTCACCGGCGTGTCCGGCTCAGGAAAGAGCTCGCTGGTCTTCAATACCATCGCGGCGGAATCGCAGCGGATGATCAACGAGACCTACAGCGCATTCGTTCAGGGCTTCATGCCCACACTTGCTCGCCCCGATGTCGACGTCATGGACGGACTCACCACCGCCATCATCGTCGACCAGCAGCGCATGGGAGCCAATCCCCACTCCACCGTCGGCACTGCCACCGACGCCAATGCCATGCTCCGCATACTGTTCAGCCGAGTCGGCACGCCGTATGTCGGCTCTGCGCAGGCGTTTTCGTTCAACGTCGCGTCGGTTTCGGGGGCCGGCGCATACAAGGTGGACAAGGGCGGCCGTCAGACCACCGAGAAGAGGTCCTTCTCGGTTACCGGCGGCATGTGCCCTCGTTGCGAGGGGCGAGGCTCCGTCAGCGACTTCGATCTCACCGCGCTGTACGACGCGAGCAAGTCCCTCAACGAAGGCGCAATCACGATACCCGGCTACAGCATGGAGGGCTGGTACGGCCGAATCTTTCGCGGCTGCGGATATTTCGACCCCGACAAGCCGATCGCGAAGTACACGAAGAAGCAGCTCGACGATCTGCTCTACCGCGAGCCGACGAAGATCAAGGTCGAGGGCATCAACCTGACCTACTCCGGGCTCGTGCCGCAGATCCAGAAGTCGTTCCTGTCCAAGGACGTCGAGGCCATGCAGCCACATATCCGCGCATTCGTCGAGCGCGCGATCACCTTCACCACCTGCCCCGACTGCGACGGCACCCGGCTCAACGAGGGCGCTCGGTCTTCGAGGATCAAGGGCATCAACATCGCCGACGCATGTTCGATGCAGATCAGCGACCTGGCCGAGTGGGTCGAGGGTCTGAAAGAACCATCGGTGGCACCGTTGCTGACGACGCTGAGCGAGACCCTCGACTCGTTCGTGGACATCGGACTCGGCTACCTAAGCCTGGATCGTTCGTCGGGAACATTGTCCGGCGGAGAGGCGC
This sequence comes from Rhodococcus sp. AW25M09, assembly GCF_000333955.1. Classification (GTDB taxonomy): domain Bacteria; phylum Actinomycetota; class Actinomycetes; order Mycobacteriales; family Mycobacteriaceae; genus Rhodococcoides. The sequence continues at coordinate 73,171 of NZ_CAPS01000076.1, read as the reverse complement.
AACGCACCAAGATGATTCGACACCTCGGATCCTCGCTGACCGACGTGACGTACGTGTTCGACGAGCCGACGAGCGGCCTGCACCCCCACGACATCGAGCGGATGAACAACCTGCTCCTGCAGTTGCGGGACAAGGGAAACACAGTTCTGGTGGTGGAGCACAAGCCGGAGACGATCTTCATCGCGGACCACGTCGTCGATCTGGGTCCCGGTGCCGGAAGTGCAGGCGGGCACGTGTGTTTCGAGGGCACCGTCGAGGGATTGCGAGGCAGCGACACCGTGACCGGCCGTCATGTCGACGATCGAGCGTCACTGAAGGACTCGACTCGCGAGTTCTCGGAGGTAATCGAAATTCGCGGTGCGCACTCGCACAACCTGCGCGACGTGGACGTCGACGTTCCACTCGGAGTGCTGGTCGTGATCACCGGTGTCGCGGGGTCGGGCAAGAGTTCACTGATCCACGGGTCTCTCACGGGGAGCGAGGATGTGGTGTCGGTCGACCAGGGTGCCATTCGTGGATCGCGGCGGAGCAACCCCGCGACGTACACCGGCCTACTCGAACCGATCCGCAAGGCCTTCGCCAAGGAAAACGGCGTCAAGCCCGCCCTGTTCAGCTCCAACTCGGAAGGCGCGTGCCCGACGTGCAACGGGGCGGGCGTCATCTACAGCGACCTCGCGATGATGGCCGGGGTGGCCACGATGTGCGAGGAATGTGAGGGCAAGCGGTTCCAGGCTTCGGTACTCGAGTACCACTTCGGCGGTCGCAACATCGACGAGGTGCTGTCCATGTCGGTGGCCGAGGCCGAGGAGTTCTTCTCCGACGGAGCGGCGAAGCTGCTGCCGGCGCACAAGATTCTGCAGCGGCTCAGCGACGTCGGACTGGGCTACCTGAAGATCGGCCAACCCTTGACCACTCTGTCCGGAGGCGAACGCCAGCGCCTCAAACTGGCGACGCACATGGCAGGCAAGGGCGGAATCTACGTGCTCGACGAACCCACCACCGGACTTCACCTCGCAGACGTGGACAAGCTGCTGGGCCTACTCGATCGGTTGGTCGACTCGGGCAAATCGGTGATCGTGATCGAGCATCACCAAGCCGTCATGGCGCATGCCGACTGGATCATCGATCTGGGCCCCGGTGCTGGGCACGACGGCGGTCTCGTGGTGTTCGAGGGAACGCCAACCGATCTGGTAGCGGACGGTTCCACCCTGACGGCTCAGCACTTGGCCGCGTACGTCGGGAGCTGATCCACATCCGCAGACATCGAAGAACGAGTTCATGACCACGCTGCCCCACCGTCCTGCCACCGCACTGTTGATCATCGACGTCCAGAACGACGTCATGGTCAATGCACACGAGCGAGAAAGCGTCGTCGACAACATCGTCGCCCTGGTCTCCCGCGCGCGGGAGACGAGCACCCCGGTGATCTGGGTGCAGCACTCTGCCGACGACGAGCTGAACTTCGGGACGGACGGATGGAAGTTGCTCGACGTGCTGCCTGTCGTTCCGACCGATCCGGTCGTCCACAAGAAGCACGGAGACGCCTTCGAGGACACGACCTTGGAGGACGCGCTGGCCGCCGCCGAAGCCGGGCACGTCGTCGTCGCCGGCGCACATACGGATTTCTGTGTCAGGTCCACTCTCCACGGAGCCCTCGTCCGCGGATACGACGTCACTCTCGTGAGCGATGCACACACGGCGGAGGATTTGACCCAGTGGGGCGCTCCCCTGCCCGAGCAGGTCATCGCGCACACCAACATGTACTGGGACAACCAGACCGCACCAGGCCGAATCGCCGCGGCAGTGCCGACCGAAGACATTGCATTCCCTTGACGCGTTGCACGTGCACCATCTGATCCTGGGCCGAACGTAGACTTTCGCCCATGGCACTCGATCACGGCAACCCCGGTGACGCCCCGTCCGTTCCCCCTCCCCTGTCTCCGGTGGTCGACGATCGCCGACCCTCTGCAGCCGAGGAAGCGCGCACAATCGCGGCGTCCACCAACATCGCGACTCTTGCCAGCCTGACTTCGGACGGCGATCCCTGGGCGTCGTTCGTCACGTACGGATTGCTCGACGGTGCTCCGGTTCTCTGTGTGTCGCGGATGGCCGAGCACGGCCGCAACCTCGACGGCGACCAGCGAGTGAGTCTGTCGATCGTGGCACCGCAGTCGCAGACCGATCCGCTGGCTTCAGGCCGAATCACGCTGGCCGGTGTGGTCGAACGTCCCGAGGGCGACGAGCTGGCCGCCGCCCGCGAAGCGCATCTGGCAGGGGTACCCGCAGCGAAGTACTACCTCGACTACAGCGATTTCACGCTGTGGGTCCTGCGCGTGCATCGGGTCCGGTGGGTCGGCGGATACGGCCGCATGGATTCGGCCGCTGGGCAGGCATATGCCGCGGCCGCACCCGATCCGGTGTCGCCGACCGCTGCATACGCAATCGAGCACCTCAACGCCGACCATGCGACGTCCCTGGCCGCGATGGCGCGCGAGCTGGGCGGCTACCCCGATGCCACCTCCGTCGAATGCACGGCTGCCGATCGCTACGGATTGGATCTGAAGGTGCTCACGCCCCGCGGGATTGCGTACACCAGAGTCGGTTATGCCACGCCTGTCGACTCGGCTGCCGACCTGCGGGCCGCGACCGTCGAACTGGCGAAGCGGGCAGCGAGCAGTCGGTAGTCTTCCGCTGCGATCTACCGACTGGACCGGTACAGACACCTTGCCGAGACGCCGCGATGGATGGCGACTACCGTTGTCCCTACACCGCAATCGTTAGGGAGCAGGTAATGAGCATCCAACCGCTCGAATCGAAGCGTCACCGTGTCGTCGTCATCGGTTCCGGGTTCGGAGGTCTGTTCGGCGTCAAGGCGCTCAAGAAGGCCGACGTCGACATCACCCTCGTCGCCAAGACGACACACCACCTCTTCCAGCCACTCCTGTACCAGGTCGCGACCGGCATTCTGTCCGTCGGCGAGATCGCTCCGACGACCCGCGTCATTCTGCGCAAGCAGAAGAACGCCGAGGTGCTGTTGGGCGACGTGTTGAACATCGACCTCGACACCAAGACGGTGACGTCCAAGTTGCTCGAGCGCATCACCGTCACTCCCTTCGACAGCTTGATCGTGGCGGCGGGCGCACAGCAGTCCTACTTCGGCAACGATCACTTCGCCGAGTTCGCGCCCGGCATGAAGACCATCGACGACGCGCTCGAATTGCGCGGACGCATCCTCGGCGCTTTCGAGCAGGCAGAGCTCTCGAACGACCAAGAGGAGAAGGACCGGCTGATGACCTTCGTCGTCGTCGGCGCGGGCCCCACCGGTGTGGAGCTGGCCGGTCAGATTGCCGAGCTCGCCGACCGCACCCTCGACGGAGCTTTCCGCAACATCGATCCACGCGACGCCCGTGTCATCCTGCTCGATGCCGCGCCGGCCGTATTGCCCCCCATGGGCGAGAAACTCGGACGCAAGGCCGCCGAACGGCTCGAGAAGCTCGGCGTCGAAATCCAGCTCAATGCGATGGTCACCGACGTCGACAACGACGGCTTGACCGTCAAGGAGAAGGACGGTTCGACGCGTCGCATCGAGGCGCAGTGCAAGGTCTGGTCCGCAGGTGTCCAGGGCAGCCCCCTGGGTAAGCAGCTCGCCGATCAGTCCGGGTCGGAAACCGACCGCGCCGGTCGTGTTCTCGTCGAACCGGACCTGACGGTCAAGGGCCACCCGAACGTGTTCGTGATCGGCGACCTGATGGCGGTCAAGGACGTACCCGGCATGGCGCAGGGTGCCATCCAGGGAGCGACGTACGCCGCCAAGTTGATCAAGGCGTCGGTCAAGGGTGAGGACGACCCCACCCAGCGGGCACCGTTCAAGTACTTCGACAAGGGTTCGATGGCTACGGTGTCCAGGTTCAATGCGGTAGCCAAGGTCGGCAAGCTCGAGTTCGGCGGATTCATCGCATGGCTCATGTGGCTGGCTTTGCACCTCTACTACCTCGTGGGCTACCGCAGTCGAATCACGACCGTCATCTCCTGGTTCGTGACGTTCCTCGGTAAGGGCCGAGCTCAGATGGCATCGACCGAACAGCAGGTGTTCGCCCGCTTGGCCATCGAGCAGATCAACTCCCTCGAACGCTCGAACGCCATCGATGTGGACAAGGCCGAGGACGCAGCGGAATGCGAGAAAGACGCAGCGGAACGCGAGAAAGCTGCCGGCTGACTCCTCCGTCGTGCGCCTTTTGCACCCCCATGGGGGTGCAAAAGGCGCACGACGACTGTGCCGGTCTCACAGTTACCGCGCGGCGGGCTGCAAGCGGTGTCCCACCGATGTAATCAGCGAACCGCCTCCGGCCAGAGCCAATCGAACAGACCCGCCGGGCAGATCGACCTCGGACGCACGAGTGTCGGGGTACTGCAAGGTGCTCGACATCGACAGCGGTGCCGACAACGCGTCGTGTGCAACCGATCCCTCGCCCAGTTCCACTCGATGGCGCAGCAACGGGTTGCCTCCCAAGTCGCATCGCAACGAACTGCTCCATCGACCCGACGCCTCGTCGAAACGCCCGATCTGCGTCCTCTCACGTAGCCACAACGTCGAATCCTCCTGTAGTACAACCGTGTTGACTACCGAATGCGAGGCATCGGAGACGACGACCATCGGCTCGGGGTCGAACACCAGCGACGCACCCGCTCCGATCTCGAAGTGCCACTGCGCCGACGAGTGACGCTGCAGTGCGCCGGGCATCGCCAACGACGCCGCGACACTGCGGACCTCCAGATGCGCGCCCGCGGCCACGGAAATTCGCACGGTGATGGTGTCACCACCGAGAGGCGTTGCGGCCGTTCCGATCAGATGGACGGTGTCCGGGCCCGTCTGTCGGCCGGCGAGTCCACCCACCGAGGTGATACGGGGGCTGCGATGGCGACTCGCATCGATACAGAGCTCGGTGTGCATCGACGCTCAGTGCGTGTGGGCATGCGCGTCGGCGTCGGCGACGACCTTCAGTTGCTCACGCACCCACGCGAGAACAGTGGTTGCCGCCGGATCGTCGGTGAGGGAAATCAGCGCAGTCGGCCGGCCCTCGCGCACCTGTGCCGCGTCGCGCTCCATCACTCCCAAATCGGCTCCGACATACGGAGCCAGATCGGTCTTGTTGACGACCAGAAGATCGGAGAACGTGACGCCGGGTCCACCCTTGCGGGGCACCTTGTCTCCCCCTGCGACATCGACGACGAAGATCTGTACGTCGATCAGACCGGACGAGAACGTAGCGGTGAGATTGTCTCCGCCGGACTCGACGAGAATCAGATCCAGCGGGGGGTTGTTCTCGATCAGATCGTCGATGGCGTCGAGGTTGGCGGTGATGTCGTCGCGAATTGCGGTGTGCGGGCAGCCGCCGGTCTGCACGGCCGTGATTCGTTCGTCCGGCAGCACGGCGTGGCGTCGCAAGAAGTCGGCATCCTCGGTGGTGTAGATATCGTTGGTGAGAACGGCCAACGACAGTTCGTCGCGTAGCTGCCGGCACAGGGCGGCAACCAACGCGGTCTTGCCGGAACCGACAGGCCCCCCGATTCCCACTCGCAGCGCGTCTCCTGCCACCCGCGCACGTTTGGGGCGATCCAGCCCGTGGTCGTGGGGCTCACCGTCGATCAGGTGCGGGGGCATGACATCTCCTAGTCGGTCGAAACAGTCGGTCGAAACAGTCGGTCGAAACAGTCGGTCGAAATTTCAGGATACGAACAGCGGACGATCGCGGACGGCGTGGGCTTCGGCGAACATGTCCAGCAATGGATCCGACATTTCCATCAATTCCGGTAGGCACTCGCACACAGCGGCGGTCACATCGTCGCAGTAGTCACCCAATCGGATGGTGCATGCGGCAACCTCGGCCGGATCGAGCGCCAACAGACGTTGGGCCGCAATCGCCGAGCCGGTCATGGTGATGTACACCTGCACCGCGGCCGTGTCGGCAACCGACAGTCCGGCCGCGATTCCGACGTGCCCGGCAGCAACCGCCAGGTGCGGTTTTCGGCCGATCGCCGTCCAATCATGCTGCGGCCAGGCCGACTTGGCCAAGCGAAGCAAACCGCGACCCTGTGCCCGTGAGGCGGACCTGGCGGCCGGCGACGGTGTTCTCGCGTCGCACTCGGCGTCCGCCTCGGCCGTTGCGAGCGAGCCGCGCACGATTGCCGCTGCCACCGAAGCCGTGGTGGCACCGGAGGTCCGGATACGGCGTCGCAAGAACGCCTCGAGTGTCGCGATGTCCCGAACGAAGCCCGAGGCGATCGCTTCCTCTACTCCGCCGGAATGCACGTGACCGCCGGTAGGAAGACGTGAATCCGCCAGTGAGAGAAGAGTTGTCACCTGCAGGCGGGCAGTCGACGGGATGTCGGCAGTCGGGTGTGGAGCAGCCGTCATCAGAAGAGGAAGTACCGCTGCGCCATCGGCAGTTCGGTCGCCGGCTGCTCTTTCCACACTTCGCCGTCGATGCGCACCGTGAAGGTGTCCGGATCCACTTCGATGTTGGGCAGAGCGTCGTTGAGAGCCATATCGGATTTTCTGATATGACGCACGTTCTTGACCGGCACCAACCGGCGATCGCAGTTCAGGCGTCCGGCAAGTCCGTCCTCGATCGCCTGCGGAGCAACGAAGTGCAGCGACGTGGCTGCCGCCGCCTTGGGCGAGGCCCCGAACATCGGCCGCGGAAGCTCGGGTTGTGGAGTCGGAATGGATGCGTTCGCATCGCCCATTGCCGCCCAGGCGATCATGCCGCCCTTGATGACCATATGGGGACGGACGCCGAAGAACGCCGGGTCCCACAACACCAGGTCGGCGAGTTTGCCCGGTTCGACCGAGCCGATCTCTGCGTCCAGTCCGTGTGCGACGGCCGGGCAGATGGTGTACTTCGCGACATAGCGCATGACACGGTTGTTGTCGGCTCCGTTGTCGCCGGCCAGGAAGCCGCGACGAGACTTCATCACGTGGGCCGTCTGCCAGGTACGCAGAACGACCTCGCCGATTCGACCCATCGCCTGCGCATCGCTCCCGATCATCGAGATGGCGCCCATGTCGTGCAGCAGGTCCTCGGCGGCGATGGTCGACGGTCGAATCCGACTTTCGGCGAAGGCCAGATCCTCCGGGATCGATGGACTGAGGTGATGGCACACCATGAGCATGTCGAGGTGTTCGTCCAGCGTGTTGACGGTGTGTGGACGCGTCGGATTGGTCGAGCTGGGCAGCACGTGGCTCTGGGCCGCAACGGTGATGATGTCCGGTGCGTGCCCGCCGCCCGCGCCCTCGGTGTGGTACGCGTGGATTCCGCGGCCCTTGATGGCGGCCAGAGTGGTCTCGACGAATCCGGCCTCGTTCAAGGTGTCCGAGTGCAGTGCAGCCTGGACACCGGCATCCTCGCATACCCGCAGGCACGCGTCGATCGCGGCTGGCGTCGAACCCCAGTCCTCGTGCAACTTGAATCCTGATGCGCCCGCGCGCAATTGCTCCCACATCGCATCGGGGTTGACCGTGTTGCCCTTACCGAGGAGCACTATGTTCATCGGCCAGTCGTCGAGAGACTCGAGCATTCGGGACAGATGCCAGGCACCGGGGGTGACGGTGGTGGCCTTGCTTCCTTCGGCAGGGCCGGTGCCTCCGGCGATGACGGTGGTGATGCCGCCGCCGAGAGCCTCTTCTTTGATCTGTGGGCAGATGAGGTGGACGTGACAGTCGATTCCACCAGCGGTGACGATCTTGCCGTTGCCCGCGATGATCTCGGTCGACGGGCCGATGACCAGATCAGGGTGCACCCCGGTCATGGTGTCGGGATTGCCGGCCTTGCCCAATGCCACGATGCGTCCGTCGCGGATACCGAGATCTGCCTTGATGATCCCCCAGTAGTCGACGACGACAACCCCGGTGATCACGGTGTCCGGCGCACCGTCGGCGCGGGACGCGCGCGACTGACCCATCGACTCGCGAATTACTTTGCCACCGCCGAACACTGCTTCCTCGCCGGCGTTGCCGGGGCCACCACTGCGATCCTCGGTGACCTCTATCAGAAGATCTGTGTCTGCCAATCGGATTCGATCACCCGTGGTGGGTCCGAACAACTGGGCATATCGACTTCGGCTCATCCGCGCCATCAGCTGTCCAACTTTCCGGGAGGTGTCATGCTCAATCCGTGGACCTCGCGGGTGCCACCGAGCGGCACGAGCTGGACGGACTGTTCGATGCCGGGCTCGAAACGTACTGCGGTGCCGGCCGGGATGTCGAGGCGATGGCCGTGGGCACGCTCGCGATCGAACTGCAGGGCTTCGTTGGACTGCGGGAAATGCACGTGACTGCCGACCTGGACCGGCCGATCGCCTGCGTTCACGACTGTGACGGTGATCGACTCGACACCCTCGTTGATCTCGATGTCGCCTGCGACCGTGATGATCTCGCCGGGAATCAGGTGACCGTCGCCTCGCTTCGGCGAGATCGGCTCGTGCACCGTGATCAGCTTCGTGCCGTCGGGAAAAGTCGCTTCGACCATCACTTCGGGAAGGAGCTCCGGCACGCCGCCGAGGACATCGTCGGCGCTGAGTATTTCGCGTCCCGAGGACATCAGGTCCGCGACGGATCGACCGTCACGGGCACCCTCGAGGAGATGGTCGGTGATGACCGCGATCGCCTCCGGGTGATTGAGCTGGAGGCCGCGAGCCTGACGACGCCGCGCAAGTTCGGCCGCATAGCTGACGAGCAGTCGGTCCTGCTCGTGCGGAGACAACCGCATTGGAGTTCTCCGTCCCGATCGGTGATGATGCTCGGCAATTCTGACACGCCGGCGACCGCCCGGCAGCGGAGCGCGCCGCGGCACCTCACCCGAGGGGCACGGTCACCGAACGATCGAGCAGTCCCCGCAGGACATCGCGGTCGATTGCGGAGGCGACGTCCTGTAGCTCCGAGATGCCGAACGCGCCCGAATCCAGGCCCCGCACCAGCACACCGGCCAGTGCCTGTGCGGTGGCGGGCTCGTCCATCACCGCACCGCCCTGACGATCGAGGTAGCTACCCAATCGGGCGGCCGCGACCGGCATGGCGTGGCGAAAGAATCCGAAGGTGGCCAACCACCGCGTCACCAGGTGCCCGGGATGCATGTCCCAACCCTGGTAAAAGCCGCGTTCGAGGGATCTCGTCACCAGCTCGAAGTGCCGCCGCGCGGACACCGCAACCTGCTCGGCGTCACCGGTCGGCACGACCTGAGTCGAGCCGTCGCACACCCATACCCCGGTCTGCGCGGCTGCCACCAGCATGACGTTCTTCGCGTGATCGGCGACCGGATGAGCCAGCGACTGCTGCGCAGAGGTGATCCCGCACGCGGCGCTGTAGTCGTAGGTCCCGTAGTGCAGCGATGTGCAGCGACCGTCGGACCGGGTAATCGCCCGCGCAAGCGTCGTCGTGCCGTCGGCCCCGATCACCGCCTGAGGGCTTTCGATCTGCAACTCGAACCGCAGGGCGCGATCGGGTAGGCCGTGCGCGCGCTCGAGTTCCTCGCACAACGCGACAACAGCGGCCACCTGATCGACGGCACGGAGCTTGGGCACGGTGAACACGAACCCGTCGGGCACTCCCCCGGCACCGTCCAACACGAGCTCGAGGGTTCGAATCCCGCGCCGACGCTCGTGTGCGGCAAGCCCTTTGGCGCGAATGCCGAGCCAGGTCGGGCCGGCGGGATCTTTCGCCAACGCCGACAGCGCTGCACCCGCTGCGGTTGCGTGACGGTCTTCGACGGCGTCCGACCGCCACCCGTAACCGTCCTCGAAATCGAACCTGAGGTCCTGGATGGGCGCACTGTTCAACCGGTCACGCACGAGGGCGGACGCGTCAGCGGTGTCGAGTTCGGCGAACGCATCGGGGTGCGCATCCAGAATTGCCAGGGCGGCAGCGCCCCACAGGGCGGGCACATCCGCCGACGCGTCCGACGCCGAGACGTACACGGTGTGAGAGGGCTGCCCGCCGATTCGGTCACCTGGATACTGCTGGGCGAGTTGATCGTCGATCGGACCGAAGAGTGACTCGAGGCGATCGAATGCGCCGGGGGTCAGCGCGGTGTCCCCCGACTCGACGAAGGATTCTTCGTTGTCGCTACGTCCCGTCATAGGCATCACTGTCCCAGATGTGCAGTGTTTTCGATATTTGCCAGCCGGACTTTCCCTTGTGCAATCAGGCGTCCACCGTCGTCGGTGATGTCCACCTGCCACAGCTGCTGCGTGCGTCCGCGGTGAATCGGTTGTCCGTGTGCGGTCAGGGTTCCCGATCGTGTGGCTCGGAGGAAATCGGTGCTGTTGTTGACACCGACGACGTGTCCTCGTGACCCGAACCAAGCCGTCCCGGCGATGCTGGCCACCGATTCCACCACCGCACACAGGACTCCGCCGTGCATGATTCCGGCGGGTTGATGCAGCTGCGGAGTCACGTCCCACTCTGCACGCACGTCGTCACCGGATACAGCGAGGTACTTCAGACCGACGACTCCGTCGAATCCTCGTTGACACAGCTCGGTCAACTGTTCCGGCGTCATGGCGTCGAAGGGCTTCTGTTCCGTGGTGCCGTTCGATTCCGTCATTGCGCTGCCTCCGGTCGCATCGAAACAAGTCGGCCGACCGGTGAGTCGGCGCTCCATCAGAGATACACGACGCACAGCTCACAAAAATAGGTGGGCCTCTCGCTCGCGAGGAACGAGAGGCCCACCGTGGCAAGGACCGAGAGTCACTGCAGCCCTCAGGACTCCGACTCGGTCCGTCGGTAGAAAATTAGCATAGGCATACCTCATCTGAAGCGCAAGGTCTTCACGAGGCGCGAAGCCTCTGGCGCCCCGCAGCCCCGACGCGTGAGCGCACGGGAGCACCCGCGGCAACCATGGCGTCGAGCAGCATCTGGCCCCGGCGCGCACCGGCCGAGGCGCTCGCCCCGGCCAGAATCGGTACGTGCGTCGAGGCGCCCAGGATTGCATCGCCGACCAGAGCCCAGAACACTCGCTCATCCAACGGAGCGCGCTCCGATATCGCGCTGAACACCGCGCCGAGTGACGTCGTGCAGCGATGCGCAGTCCAAATCAGCAGAGCCTGCTCACACGGCAGCGTGACCGTGCCGGCCTCACCCGACGCCGGGTCATCCGGCAGCACTCGGAGAATCGGTGACGCGACCCCGGCCCAATCGATCCCACCGTCGCTGTCCATGTGAATCCACAGATTGTCGATACCCGGATCCCAGGCACGTGCTTCCACGACCAGCAGCGCAGACACTCGGCCCACCACCGCATGAATCAAGGCCGTCGCCACCTGAACTGCGGCCCCCTCCGGCAAGCCCAGATCCTCGAGCGACCTCTGGTACATCTGCTCGATGCGTCCGGCTCCGACACCGACCGCCAACTGCCACCACCGCCGTTTACCCTCGTTCGCCATCGCTGCCACCGCGTACATCCGCGGGTACTCGGGATTGAGTGCGCGCAAGGTCGCACACGAACCGTTCAGCAGCGCGGTCCCGCCGGTTCGATTGGCGAATCGCTGCACATCGGACCAGCCCGTGAATACCGCAGTTGCCACTGACACGTGATCGCTCCTCGAAATTCGTGATGGGCGGACTCGTCTCGCCCCCGACTCTGACATAGGTTAGCCTAACCAGACATCGCGGCGGTCAGGTACCGCTACCCTTACCTCGTCTCACGTTGGGGGCAAGGGTTCCGTAACCTAATCCGTGTACCACCGACACAGCGAGGAGTCCGGACCACAGTGACTGCAACTCCACTCAGCGGCTCCCATGTCGCTCGCCGAACTCGCGGCGAGCAGTACGGGACCGAGGACGTGCCCACCGGGCCGCCGCCGTGGAGCTCCCGCATCGCTGCTGCGGCTGTCGACACCCTGATCGTGTTGATTCCGCTGCTCGTCGGGTGGTCGATCGTCGGCGCTCTGCGCGACGACAACGGTGGCGGCCAGGCGGACAGATTCGTGTTCGGAACCATTGCGGTCTGCATCGCGACGGCCCTGTTCGTCTGGAACCGCGGTTACCGCGACGGCAACGAAGGTCAGAGCACCGGTCGACGCTGGCTGGGACTCACGCTGCGCGACAGCGCCACCAAGGGGCCCATCGGCGCGCGCCGAGCCCTTCGTCGTCAGTTCGGGATGGGCGCTGCATCGTCCGAGGTCGTCCGCGAAAGGACCGCTTCCAACCAGGGATTCGAGCCGATTCCCACGGACGGTTCGGTGGCCGCCGTTCGGCGGCGGAGGATGCTCGGCCTGGCAGTCCTGGTCGTCGCTCTCGTGGCAGGCATCCTCGCCAGCATTGCCATCGGCGCGCGCCCACTGACGTTCGCAGAGATCGCCCACGCTCTCATCGACTCGACGGGCACCGACACCGACATCATCGTGCGCACATTGCGAATGCCTCGCACGGTGCTCGCCCTGGTCGTCGGTACAGCACTCGGTATCGCCGGTGCCCTCATCCAGGGACACACCCGCAACCCCCTGGCCGACGCCAGCTTGCTCGGCCTCAATTCCGGTGCGGCCTTCTTCGTCGTGATGGCCATCTACCTGTTCCGGTTCACCTCACCGAGTCAGTACCTGTGGTTTGCCTTCGCCGGTTCCGCCGTAGCGAGCATCGTCGTATTCGGGCTGTCGTCGATCGGGTCGGGTAGATCGAGTCCGATCAATCTGGCCCTGGCGGGAGCAGGCGTCGCATTCTTCCTGTCGGCGATGACCAACGCCGTCGTGCTGCTCGACCAGACCAGCCTCGACGGCTACCGCTTCTGGGTGGTCGGATCCGTCGCCGGTCGTGGCCTGGACGTGCTGTGGCAGGTCCTGCCATTTCTTGTGGTCGGAGTCCTCATTGCACTCGCGAGCACTCCCGGCCTGAACGTCATCAGCCTCGGTGAGGACGTTGCACGGTCACTCGGAACCAACATCGCGGTCACCCGAACCGTCGGAATCCTGGCCATCACTCTGCTGACCGGCGCAGCGACCGCAGCATGCGGGCCCATTGCCTTCATCGGCCTCGTCGTTCCACATGTTGCGCGCGCGGTGACCGGTCCCGACTACCGCTGGCTGGTCCCCTATGCCGGTCTCATGGGCGGTGTGATGTTGCTGGTCGCCGACGTGATCGGACGCGTTGTCGTGCGCCCGGGAGAGCTCCAGGTGGGCATCGTTCTGGCCCTGTTCGGAGCGCCGTTCTTCATCGCCCTCGTCCGACGCCGGAAGTTGGTCGGCCTGTGACCACGGATCTGAACTCCGCCACACCACCGCCGAGTAGGGGCGTCGTTCGCGGCCGGCCCGCATTTCGCCTGGGTCCGATCTCTCTGGTCCGACGACCTTTCATGGTCATCGCGACCGCCCTACTGGCCGCGGCCCTGGTACTGATCATGTGTGTGAACATCGGACGTGGCGACTTTCCGATGTCGATAGCGCAGGTGCTCGATGTACTGCTCGGCGGTGGGACGAGGATCGAGCGGTTCATCGTGATGGACCTGCGTCTGCCGCGATCTCTGACCGGCCTGCTCGTCGGCGCGGCGCTCGGAATCTCCGGCGCGATCACCCAGTCGATCTCCCGCAACGCGCTCGCCAGCCCCGACATCCTCGGCATCACCGCCGGTTCCAGTGCCGCAGCCGTCGCGTTGATCGTCCTCGGCGGAGGCGGCAGCTTCAGCGGTCTGCTCGCCACCCTCGGTCTACCGCTGGCGGCGCTGATCGGCGGCCTGCTTACCGCGATCGCGATCTATACCCTGGCCTGGCGCAAGGGTGTCGACGGCTTCCGGCTCATTCTGGTGGGAATCGCCGTCAACGCGATGCTCACCGCAATGATCGGTTGGCTGCTGATCAGCGCCGACATCAACGACGTTTCGCGCGCTCAGGTCTGGCTCAACGGCTCGCTCAACGGCGCCGACTGGGCGTCGGTGTGGCCGGTGGCTATCGCACTCGTTCTCGTCGGCGGCGGCACCGTCGCCGCGACGTTCACGCTCGGCGCACTGCGTCTGGGCGATGACAACGCGCGATCACTCGGTGTGCGCCTGCAACACAGTCAGGCAATGATGCTGCTCGCTGCCGTCGCTCTCGCCGCGATCGCCACTGCCGCGGCAGGCCCCATCGGATTCGTCGCGTTGGCAGCTCCTCAGATCGCCCTCCGGATCCTGCGGACCCCCGGCCCACCGATCATCGCGTCAGCACTGCTCGGTGGGCTGCTGGTCGTGGCCAGCGATCTCATCGCTCGCACGATTCTGCCGGTGGAACTGCCTGTCGGCATCGTCACCTCGGCCCTCGGCGGACCGTTCCTTCTGTACCTTCTCGTTCGCAGTAACCGAAAGGCTTCCGTATGACCACCAGCCACACCTCGCGTCTGATCGCGGAAGATCTCAGCCTCGGTTACGGCGATCGCACCATCGTCGAACATCTGGACCTCGAGATACACACCGGAGTGATCACGACTGTGATCGGTCCGAACGGCTGCGGAAAGTCCACTCTGCTGCGTTCTCTGGGTCGACTCCTCAGGCCCAAGACCGGCGGTGTGATGCTCGACGGTCGGGCAATCTCCTCCATGAAGACCAAGGAGGTCGCCCGCACCCTGGGAATGCTCCCGCAGGCACCGACCGCTCCCGAAGGACTGACAGTTGCAGACCTCGTCTCACGAGGTCGTCATCCGCACCAATCGTGGATCAGGCAGTGGAGCTCGGACGACGAGTCCGAGGTGGCGAATGCACTCGAACTGACCGGCATCGGCGAGCTCGCCGACCGACCGGTCGACGAGCTGTCCGGAGGGCAACGGCAGCGTGCGTGGATCTCGATGGCGTTGGCTCAGGGCACCGATATTCTGCTGCTCGACGAACCCACCACCTACCTGGATCTGGCCCACTCCATCGAGGTTCTCGACCTCGTCGATCGCCTGCACGACGAACTCGGCCGCACGATCGTCATGGTGTTGCACGACCTCAACCTGGCACTCCGCTACAGCGACAGATTGATCGTGATGAAGCAGGGACGAATCGTCACCGCCGGCCGGCCTCAGGACGTCATCTCGGAGCAACTGCTGCTCGACGTGTTCGGGCTGGAGGCCGCCGTGATCGACGATCCCATGTCGGATCGTCCCCTTGTCGTTCCGATCGGTACGCGGCACGTGTACGGGTCGGTGGGCGGGCCGGTGAAGTCCCGGAATCGCTCCGCCGCCGGTTGATCCGCCGGGAACCCGCAGCCCTCGTCACCGCTCGATCATGGTGCGCACCAGCTTGAAACCCTGCCCGATCGACACGTCCGGGAGGTAGGCCCGCCCGATCGCGTTCCCGATACTGGGCAGCGCAGCCGGATCTGCGAACGTCATGTGCATGGACTCGTAGCGAGGCTGGAACTTGGATTTGAACGCCAGCAGCGAACGGAAACCGTAGACGGGTTCGAGAGTTCGCCCGAGCACGTCCAACAGTCGCTCGAGCAGCCCCGACAGGGTCGATTGCTCCGCACTGGAGACGTGCTCGGGTTGCTTCTCGTCGACCTTGGCCAGCGGCGCGCCCGACAAGCTGAGGAACCGGGCACCCTCCTGCTCGCACAGCAGAGCAGCCGACGCGATGAGGAATTCCATCGTGGGCCGGAAGCCTTCCGAGCGACGCCGCATGAAGTCGAGCGTCCATCCGACGATCAGTCCGTCCTCGTACACCGGCATCCACGAGGTCACGCCGTGCACGGTCCGGTGCTCGTCGACGGCGATCAGGCACCGGACGTTCTCGTCGTCGACCTCCTCGAGACCACCGAGGGTGAAACCCATCTCGGGCATGCCCTTGTCTGCGACCCATTCCTCGGAAATCGCGGTGATCTGGTCGGTGATGGCCAGCGGTGCCGACGGGAAACGAATCCATTCGGCGGCGACGCCCGCTTTCTTCGCACGGTTGAGCGCAGTCCGCACATCCTGGAATCGTTTGCCGGTGAACGCAATTCCGTCCAAGTCCAACACCGTCTCCTCACCGACCTGAATTCCGCCCCATCCGAGGGAATCGGTGATGCGGCGAACATCGGAAGTGACGGAGTAGAAGCACGGAATCCACCCGTTCTTCGATGCAAATTCTGCGAAGTCGACGACATTCTCGCGCAACGACTCTCGCGGACCGACGGGATCTCCGGTCGTCAGCGCAACCCCGGAGATGACGCGGTAGGCGACATAGCTGCGGCCGTCGGGACCGAACCAGTACCTGTTTCCGCGCCAGGTCGTCATCCACGACAGCGCCGATCCACTGCTGGCCATGAGCATTCCGCGCGCTTGTTCGGTGGCGTCGGTCTCCGGCCCGTACACCGGAGTCAGGAAGGTACTCACGGCCAGAACGCATACCACCACCCAGAACAGCACTCCGGTCCACTCGAACAGCAAAGTGGTGGGGATGCTCTGCGGCAACAGAGCGGGTTCGAGCCACTGCAGATACACCGGCGGAACCAAGCGCTGCGGGAAGTCCGCCAACAGGCCACCGAACGATGGCGAATCGGCAAAACCACCACGCGCCAGATACCCACCGATCGAATAGACCAGGGCCAGTCCGACGCCGACGCCGATCACCGACGCCGTCCATCGTCGATAAGTACCCGATGGTGCCGATACATCGAAGAACCGACGGGTGACGATCAGGACCACCAACACGATCAGTGGCAGCAGAAACGGCACGGCGGTGCGATATGCGGTCGGTGATTCCAGTCCGTAGAACAGTGTCTGGTCGTCACCGGCCTCCAAGAACCGAATGGCGAAGTTGGCCAGCGACAGTGCGAGCAGAATCACCTGGGAGACGAACGCCATCGCCCAGGCGAAGCGCCTGCCCCGTCGGAGTCCGTCGCTGACCACCAGTAAGAACAGCGACGGCATGATGCTCAGGATGGTCGGACCCACGCCTCCGAGCCTGAGATCGAGCAGACCGCGCCGGCATTCCTCCGGGTCGGTAGTCGCATCGGCGCAGATTTCGCGCACCTCTGCCGCTGTGTACGGAACTCCTCGAACCACGTCGCGAAGTACGGCGAAAGGACCGACCGCGTTGGGGCTCAGGGCTGCCAGCACCGGGCCCAGGGCACTCGCGGCGACGATCAGCGCCACCAACACGCGCCCTTCACGTTGAGTGCCCGCCAATCGAGGACCACGCGCCGAACGGCCCACGATCCACGGCCCAGCTACCAGCCCGACGACTGCAGCAGCCAGTCGGATCACGTCCTGCAAGTGACCACCGAACAGGGCCAACGTCACCAGCAAGGCCAGCACGCCGACGCGGATCCGCCTGCGCCACAACGTATCCATTCGCGACGTGGCGACCAGCACCACCCCGAAGATCCAGGTCGTCGGACCGACGGCGGTACCGACGTGCAACCGGAAGCCCCAATCGGCGTCGAAAGTCTTGGCCAGAGCCGCGAGACCGAGACCGAGCAGTGAACCGGCCACTTGGGTGACGAATGCCGCAACGGCGAAACGACGGGACCCGATGCGGCGTTCGATCGGCGCAGCGGCGAGCAGAACCGCGATCGTCGCCACGACACAACCGGCGATGTTGGGTGCCGCCAGCCCCGAGGTCAGCGGCGTCCACAGGTGCCAGTGCTCGAACGGCATTATGCCCACGGCGAAGTACTTGTCCAGCTCGCCGCGGTCGTCCATGACGGCCGCAGTGATGCCCGTCGCCCACACGACCGCGAGCAAGGCGAGACTGACCGGGGCTCCCACGACACCGAACAGGATGAGTGACCACACCCGCCGGAGCTGGCGCATCACCGCGGATGCAACCACCGCGAGGGCTGTCGCTCGCTTCGACAGCCACGACGGTCCGACAGGGTCGTGCCCGTCGTCCGACAGCGTCGACGCGGTCGCAGCAGCCGGTTGTTCCGGATCGGTCGCGTTCACGAAATCAATCCTGTTCTCGTTGCCAGCCATGGGAGCTCACGACGAAGGCCCTCCGACCACACCTCGAAGCTGTGTCCGCCCGGTACCTCCACGTACTGCACATCCATTCCGGCGGCCTTGGCCGCGTCGTACATCTCTTGTTGGCCGGGTTTGTAATCCTTGTCGTCCGCGCCCACGACGAAAATACCGGCCGAGTCGGGGTACTGACGCGATTTCAACAGGTCGAGAGGATTGATGGCGGTGAACGCTGCAGAATCGCCGCCGAATACTTGTTGCACCGTGCGATCTCGATCGCCGAGGGTGGGCTCACGTTGACCGGACAGGTCGAGGAACGTGGGATAGACGTCGGGATGATTGGTCGCCATCTGGATCGAACACGTACCGCCGTACGACAATCCGCCGATGGCCCAGTGGGCACGATTTTCGTCCACCTGCAGGGCACTGTCGATCCAGGCCGGCACGTCCTGGGAGAGATACGTGTCCACGTTGCCCAGCGGCGAATCGACACACAGCGGATTTGCAATGGACGACCCCGTGCCGTCGGCGACGACCACCACCGGCGCAAGACCGGCATGATCACGGGCAAAATTGTCCATCGTCAGGGCGAGCTTTCCGCCGTTGAACCAGTCCTCCGGTGCACCCGGCTGACCGGCGAGCAGCACGAGAACCGGTAGCAGTGGACGAGGATCGGCGAAGTACGCGGGCGGTAGGTAGATCTGAGCGTCTCGGGCGGAAAAGTTCGATTTCGTGCCGGGAACGGCCGCAGAAGTGATCTTTCCGGCGGCCGGCACACCGGCGGGCACGGTCCAGACGGAATCCAGAGGCACACCGGTCACGGTCTGCTCCACCGCAGCCGGCACATTCGAGAACTGAATGCGGGCTGCCGACTCGACTCCCAGCGCATTTCCCACGGTGGGATACGCGTCGAACTCCAGGTTGACGTGCAAGGCCGACGCCGCAACCACGAGAAGAGCTGCCAGCACCGAGACAATCCTGCCCAGCACCCCACGCGCGGCGATCAGCCGAGGAACCACTGCGAACACGGCGGCCAGCCCCACTCCTATCCACACGTAGATCGAGGTGGCGATCGGGTCCGGAAACGGTCTCCACACCTTCTCCACCACCATGTAGCCGACCGCGGTGACGACGATCGCCGCCGTGGCAGCGATCGGCAACGCACGGGTGGCGTAGCGCCGCGACGTCGACACGAGCAGCCAAACGCCACCGAGAGCGCCGAGAACGGACACGATCACCGGTACCGGGCCGTCGATCAACGACAGTGAATCGAACCAATCCACGTGATGTCTCCACTCACTTCTCGAAAGTCGGGCCGCGGGGCGACACGATCACGGGTGAACAATATTCGCCCCGAGATTCCCGAAGTCGAGACCCGCCCATTCGATGCAACGACAACTATGACGGACCCCACACCGACCGAAGAGTCGTTACTACTACGGGTAGTACGCATACGCGTCGGACTAGCCGTAGACTCGGTGGAATGGCTGGTCTTGGTGAACTAGAGCGCGCAGTGATGGACCATTTGTGGGAGTCGTCGGATCCCCAGACCGTCCGGCAGGTCCACGAGGCGCTGGCAACGCATCGCGAGCTCGCTTACACGACCGTGATGACAGTGCTGCAGCGGCTGGCGAAGAAGAAGTTGGTCGTTCAGCAACGCGATGATCGAGCGCACCGCTACGCGCCGCTGCACGGACGCGACGAGTTGGTAGCGAGCCTCATGGTCGACGCTTTGTCTCAGGCCCCGGCGTCGGGCGGGCGGGCGGCAGCGCTCGTGCACTTCGTCGGGCAGGTGGGCGCAGACGAAGCGGCCGCCCTCCGTGAGGCACTAGCCGCTCTGGAAGTGGCACAATCGAGCACAGAGCCCACTTCGGCTGAAGAAGGCCGTTCGAGGGACCGACGCTCGCCGTAGTAAGTGAGGATATGAACTCGACGACTGCGCTGGCATTCGCGGTACTCGCACTGATTTTGGCGGGGCCGGTTCCCGCGGTGCTCGCCCGCGCCAGCTGGCCGTACCGCTCCCCCCGCGCCGCCCTCGTGCTGTGGCAAGCCATTGCACTCGCAGCCGTACTCTCGGCGTTCAGCTCCGGCCTTGCGATCGGCGGACTACTGCTGGTTCCCGGACCGGACGGCCGCCCCACCACTGCACCCACCGACGAGATCGACGCGCTCGGCCTGCCGTTGTGGCTTTTCTACGTGGTCGTCCTCGCGATCACGCTCGGAATCGGTGCCAAGTTGATGTTCTCCTTTGTTCAGGTAGCGGTCCGAACCCGCCGTCGGCGCTCACGACACCGCATGCTGGTAGATCTCCTGGACCGAAACAACACGAGCGAGAACCCTTTTCGCGGTCTTCGAGACGCAGACATCCGCGTACTCGACGCGGCCGAGCCGATCGCGTACTGCCTTCCCGGTCTGCGGCAGAGGGTTGTGCTGAGCCGGGGAACGCTCGTCAAACTCTCCGAGGCAGAAGTCACCGCCATCCTCAGCCACGAGCGCTCGCACCTGCGTGCCCGCCACGACCTGGTCCTCGAGGCATTCACCGCGGTGAACGAGGCTTTTCCGAGAATCGTGCGAAGCAAGTCGGCCCTGGGCAGCGTGCAGCTGTTGGTCGAACTTCTCGCCGACGATTCAGCGGTGAAGGTCACCGGGCCCACCCCACTGGCCCGGGCGTTGGTCACCTGTGCCGGTTCTACTGCACCGAGAGGTGCAATGGCGGCAGGCGGTCCGCACACCCTCATTCGCGTACAACGCTTGAGCGGTCCCGGCCGCGACGTGCGCATCGCCGCAGTTGCCTACGGGACCGCTGTGGTGATCCTCGTTCTTCCGACGATCTACGTGGCGATGCCCTGGCTCGAGGAACTGAGCAGACTCTTCGGATAAGCCTTGGATACGGTCGGGGTCGCACAGGTCACACCGACTCAGGGTGAACAATGTGCGGCCGGTACCGTACAGTGGAACTCGGTCGCCATCGCGACCTAGCAATCGAAATGGCACAAACAGCCCCACTTTATGTAGCTCTCGTCTGCATATCGATGGCCAGGTGACAGTGCCCTGGCTCGTCTCAATGTGTTCTGGCTGTTTTTCGTGTTCCCCGGTTGTCGGGTGCTCTCAGCTTCGGGCTTATTGGCGTGCCCGCAATCCGGAGAGGCTTTACTGCGTGACCCACGCTGTTTCCAACACACCCGTTTCCACCACGTCTGATTCCACTACGTCCGATTCCACGGCTGTAGCTGCACCGGCGTTCACCTTCGCCGATCTCGGACTTCCCGAGGCCGTTGTCGCCGCCCTCGCTCGTAACTCGATCACCGTGCCCTCCCCCATCCAGGAGAAGGCGCTGCCCGACGCCATTGCCGGCAAGAACGTTCTCGGTCGCGCGCAGACAGGTTCGGGCAAGACCCTCGCGTTCGGTCTGCCGATTCTGCAGCGTCTGTCGCTGCACACCGACCGCCCGGCCGCCAAGCGCCCGCGTTCGCTCGTGCTGGTTCCCACTCGCGAGCTCGCGTTCCAGGTCGTCGAGTCTCTCGCCCCCTACGCCAATGCGCAGGGCCTGCGAGTCATGCCCGCCGTTGGCGGTACTCCGTTCAACAAGCAGGTCGAGCAGCTGCGACGCGGCGTCGACGTCCTCGTCGCCACCCCGGGCCGCCTCGCCGATCACCTTCGTCAGGGCACCTGCATCCTCGACTCGATCGAGATCACCGCGCTCGACGAGGCGGACCAGATGGCCGACATGGGCTTCCTGCCCGAGGTGCGTGCTGTCCTCGCCGACACTCCGGCAGACGGTCAGCGCATGCTGTTCTCGGCCACTCTCGACCGTGAGGTGCAGTCGCTGGTACGCCAGTTCCTGCCCGATCACGTCGAGCACTCCACCCAGGACGGCAAAGCCAGCGTCCGGACCATGGACCACTACGTCCTCATGGTCGACCGCGGTCAGAAAGATCTTGTTCTCTCCGAGATCGGTGCCCGTGAAGGCGGTCGCACCATCATGTTCGCGCGCACCAAGCTGGGCTGCGACGGCATCACCGATCGCCTGCGTGCGCTCGGCATCGCGGCGGAGTCACTGCACGGCGGCAAAGCGCAGAATCAGCGCACCCGCGTGCTCGAACGCTTCAAGAACGGCCGCACTCCTGTTCTCGTCGCCACCGACGTTGCCGCGCGCGGCATCCACGTCGACGGCATCGACCTGGTCGTGCACGTCGATCCGCCCGCCGACCACAAGGATTACCTGCACCGTGCAGGGCGCACTGCACGCGCAGGCGAAAAGGGCACCGTCGTCGCGATCGTGCTCCCCAACCAGCGCCGTCAGGTCCTTCGTCTGACCGGTATGGCCGGCGTCAAGGCCACCGCCGTCAACGTCTCGCCCGGTTCGGCCGAGCTCAACAGCATCACCGGCGCGAAGAAGCCGACCGGTGAGCCGTTGCGCGCCGAGTCTGCACCTCGTGACCGCAACAGCCGTCCGCGCACCGGTGGATACCAGGGTTCGAACCCCCGCAGCAGCGGCGGATACCAGGGTTCCAACCCGCGCAGCAGCGGCGGATACCAGGGCTCCAACCCCCGCAGCAGCGGCGGATACCAGGGTTCGAACCCCCGCAGCAGCGAGGGCTACCAGGGAGATCGTCCCCGCACCGGCGGATACCAGGGCTCCAACCCCCGCAGCAGCGGCGGATACCAGGGCTCCAACCCCCGCTCCAGCGAGGGCTACCAGGGTGACCGCCCCCGTCGCTCCGACTCGAGCTCGTACCGCGGCTCCGAGGGCCGCAGCTACGAAGGTCGCGGTTCGGACAACCGGGGTTCCGACAATCGCCGACCCGCGTCTGCTCCTCGCCAGGACGAGCATCGCTCGGGGGGCTTCCGCAGCCGCACCGATCGCCGCTCGTACGACGGTTTCGAGGGTCCGGCTCGCAGCCACTGATCTGCTCTTCACTGTGAGGTCGTGAACCGGCCAGAACATTTCGACCGCAACGAGGTGTCGCATTCTCGACGAATGCGACACCTCGTTGTCGTTGTGCCAGGACGGGTTCGAGCGAATCTGGGGGGGTTGGCTCGCGCGAGTTCGCTCGGCAGGGAAAGCTGTTGGTATGACTTCAGCAGCAGAAGAGACAGAACTGGCTCAGATCGGAGTCACCGGACTCGCAGTCATGGGCTCCAACATCGCCCGTAACTTTGCCCACCACGGTCATACCGTTGCGTTGCACAACCGCAGCATCGCGAAAACCGATGCGCTGATCGACGAGCACGGTACCGAGGGCACGTTCATCCGCACCGAAACCATCGACGAATTCGTGGCCGCACTCGCGAAGCCGCGCCGGGTCCTCATCATGGTCAAGGCGGGAGATCCGACCGACGCAGTCATCGAGGAACTCGCCGACGCGATGGAAGACGGCGACATCATCATCGACGGTGGCAACGCGCTCTACACCGACACCATCCGCCGTGAGGCGGCCATGAAGGAGCGCGGGCTGCTCTTCGTCGGTGCGGGCATCTCGGGCGGCGAGGAGGGCGCACTCAACGGCCCGTCGATCATGCCCGGTGGTCCGGCCGAGTCCTACAAGGCACTCGGCCCACTGCTGGAATCCATTTCAGCGCATGTGGACGGCACTCCGTGCTGCACTCACATCGGACCGGACGGCTCGGGCCACTTCGTCAAGATGGTGCACAACGGCATCGAATACGCCGACATGCAGCTCATCGGCGAGGCGTACAACCTGTTCCGCGATGCCCTGGGCTACACCCCTGAGCAGGTTGCCGACGTGTTCACCGAATGGAACAAGGGCGATCTGGAGAGCTACCTGGTCGAGATCACCGCCGAGGTGCTTCGGCAGGTCGATGCCAAGACCGGTCAGCCGCTGGTGGACGTGATCGTCGACGCTGCAGAGCAAAAAGGCACCGGCCGCTGGACCGTCAAGGCAGCCCTCGATCTCGGCGTCCCCGTCACCGGTATCGCCGAGGCCGTCTTCGCGCGGGCCCTCTCGGGGTCGCGGGCTCAGCGCAAGGCGGCCGTTGGGCTGGCCTCGGGAACACTCGCTGACAAACCGGCCGACGCGGAGCAGTTCACGCACGACATCAGCCGAGCCCTGTACGCGTCGAAGATCGTCGCCTACGCGCAGGGTTTCGATCAGATCGCCGCGGGCAGCACCGAGTACGACTGGAACCTGCATCCCGGCGACCTCGCCACGATCTGGCGCGGTGGGTGCATCATCCGGGCGCGGTTCCTCAACCGCATCAAGGATGCCTACGACGACGACGCCGAACTCCCCAGCTTGATCCTGGCACCGTATTTCCGTGATGCAATCGAGGACGCCATCGACAGCTGGCGTCGCGTCGTGATCACTGCGGCATCGTTGGGTATTCCGGTTCCGGCGTTCGCATCCTCGCTCTCGTACTACGACGCTCTGCGGGCCGAGCGGCTGCCCGCTGCGCTGACGCAGGGCCAGCGCGACTTCTTCGGGGCGCACACGTACGAGCGAACCGACTCGGAAGGAAAGTTCCACACTCTGTGGGGCGGCGATCGTTCCGAGGTCGAAGCCTGACGTAGTTCGCACTACTCCGGTGGCGCTGCGCGGATCGTGCAGCGCCACCGGAGTGTGCAGACGAGTTGGATCAGAATGGCAGCGGACCGAAGATCGGCTGTACCACCGTCGAGGGGATGCCTTCCCAGGGCAGCGAGCCCTCCAGGTCTCTCCAGACGGTCTGAACTGCACCGAAGCGCCCCTTACCGTAGACGTCCGACGCGGCATGGAGGATGTCGGAGCAATCCGGTACGTCGATGGTGAACAACTCGAATCCTGCTGCTGAGCAACCCATTCCAGCCTCGATCTCCAGCATTCCCGAGGCCACCGAAGTGCCGAGCGCATTCAGTATCCGCGAGGACTCGTGCGGCCCTCGCCCCGTCACCACGATCTCCGGGCTGCCGAAATCGGTCAGACCCACGGTGTAACAGAACGCCGGGTGAATTCCATCGCTGTCGATTTCCGATTCGACGTACTGCAAGGCCCACCCGAATTCTTCGATCGAGCGCCTCACCTCTCGGATGTACTCATCGAGACTCAGCCCCTGACACATCTTGCACATAGCTCCCCCAACTCGGCATGCAACCGCCCCCTCGGCGGTTGCGGTCTCGAACGCTCTTCGAACGTGCGTTCTATCCGAAGTATTGCCTCGGGTACCGACAAGAAGTTTCTGCGTACCGACAAATAGTTCCTGCGTACCGACAAGAAGTTTCTGCGTACCGACAAGAAGTCTCCGGGGTGTGAGTGACGCAGCGGTAAGGTCACCACCATGCCGGGTCAATCCGCTCCATCATTCGCAGACCTGGGACTGCCGGTAGTTCTCGTGCACTCTCTCGACCGTGCGGGCGTGTCCGAGCCATTTCCTATCCAGATCGCTGCCGTACCCGATGCGCTCGCCGGCCGCGACGTCCTCGGACGCGCCCCGACCGGATCGGGGAAGACCCTCGCGTTCGGACTTCCACTGCTCGTGCGGCTGGCCGGCCGTCGCAGCGAGCCGGGTGCACCGCGCGGCCTCGTGCTCGCCCCCACTCGAGAACTCGCGCTCCAGATCCATGAGGTACTCGACCTCCACGGTGCCACCTTCGGCCTGCGCACCGTCGGTCTCGTCGGAGGCGTTCCGCTCGAACGCAACATGCGCGATATTCAGCGTGGTATCGACATCGTGGTCGCCACCCCGGGCCGGCTGAACGACCTGCTCGAGCGACGGTCGATCGCGTTGGACCAGGTTCAGGTGACCGTGATCGACGAGGCGGACCGGATGGTGGACATGGGATTTCTGCCTCAGGTCGAATCGCTCCTTGCCGCGACGCCCGCCGACGGTCAGAGGCTGTTGTTCTCGGCAACCCTGGATCAGGACGTCGACCGCCTCGTCGAGAAGTTTCTGACCGATCCGGCCGAACACTCCCTCGCCGAGTCGGTGAGTGAACCCGACATAGCGCACTACGTGTTTCGGGTCGATCGTGCCCACAAGACCGAGGTAGCTGCCGCGCTCGCCAACAGAGACGGCCGCACGGTGTTGTTCCTGCGTACGACCCATGCCGTCGATCGACTCACCGACGAGTGCCGCAAACAGGGCGTTTCGGCGGCGTCGTTGCACGGCAACAAGACTCAGGCACACCGTACGCGTGCGCTGGCCGCTTTCGGTGACGGCAGTTCGCCCGCACTGATCGCAACCGATGTCGCTGCCCGTGGCGTTCACGTCGACGACATCACGCTGGTGGTGCACGTCGATCCCCCGGTGGATTCCAAGGATTACCTGCATCGGGCGGGCCGCACCGCGCGGGCCGGTGCCAGCGGCACGGTCGTGACGTTGGCTACCGCCGACCAACTGGATCTCGTGTGTGCCATGGCCGACGAAGCCGGCGTCTCGGCCACGGTGGTCGACACCGAGACCGATCCGACCTCGTGGCGTCGAATGACGGGAGCCAGAACGCCCCTCGGTCGTCCCCTGCCCGAGTCTCCCCAGACATCCGCGTCCGAGCGCGGTACCCGGGCAGCACGGGGGGCACGAGGATCAGCACCGTCCCGGCGCGAGCGAAGCGGGCCGACCGGGGGCAGGCGGGGCGAGCGCCGAGGACGACGCGGGTGAACTCGCCCTGGTTGTCGATCGGGCTCGCGCTCGTCTCGGCCTTCCTGTTCGCATGTGCTTCGGTAGCGCAGCAGAGCGCCGCAGCATCCGTGCCCGAGGGCACGTCGCTGTTGTCGGCCCTCATCCGTAGCCCGCGGTGGTGGGTCGGCGTACTCGGTGACGGGGGCGGATATGCGGTGCAGATCGCCGCACTGTGGGTCGGTTCGGTGCTGGTCGTGCAGCCGTTGCTCGTCACGGCCCTGCTGTTCGCACTACCCATGTCGGCAAAATTGGCGGGCCGCTCCCTCCCTCGCTCGACCTGGGCGCTCGCATTCCTGCTGGCGGCAGCGCTGGCTGTGTTCCTCGTCGTCGGCGATCCGAGCGAGGGGAACACCGACGCTCCCCTCTCCGACTGGATCTTCCCGCTGATCGTCGCGGCCGTCGTGATCGGCGGAGCGGCCGTCGGCGGGTTGGTTGCCACGGCTCCCGGCGTGCGAGCGTTACTACTCGGCGCGGCAGGAGGATTGCTGTTCGGTCTGGCTGCAGCTCTGACGAAGTTCGTCACCGACCTCGTGGACACCGAGTTGCTCGGCGCGCTGGCGGCGTGGCAGACCTACGCCCTGGTCGGCTGCGGCGTTCTGGGGTTCTACTTGCAGCAACGCGCATTCCAGGTCGGGCCGCTGTCCGCGTCGATGCCGGCCGTCACGATCTGCGAACCTCTCGGCGCGGCATTCATCGGTGTCACGGTTCTGGACGAGCGAATCCGAACCGACGGCAGCGCACTCGCCATCATCGCCGTGGCGGTGGCCGTCATGCTCGTCACGACGGTTCGGCTCTCGCGTGCCCAGGCGTCGGTCGGCACCGACCCGCAGACTGCGGACGGGGCGTCGAACCCACCGATCCACCCCGACCGGTAGTCTCGATCAACGTGCAGTTCCTCGATGGTCACCGACCGCCCTACGATCTCACCTACGACGACGTCTTCTTGGTCCCCAATCGAACCGATGTCACGTCGCGCTTCGATGTCGATCTCAGTACGGTCGACGGGTCCGGAACGACCATCCCGATAGTCGTGTCGAACATGACCGCTGTGTCGGGACGTCGGATGGCCGAGACCGTCGCTCGGCGCGGAGCCATAGCGGTCATCCCTCAGGATCTGCCGACCGACGCAGTTGCCGAGACCGTTGCATTCGTCAAGAGCCGAGACCTGATTGCGGACACCCCGGTAGTGCTCGCTCCGAATGCATCCGTATCCGATGCATTGGCGCTGGTGCACAAGCGGGCGCATCAATGCGTCGTGATCGTCGAGCACGGCAAACCTGTCGGTGTGGTCACCGAAAGCGCGTGCGCCGACGTCGACCGCTTCGCTCGAGTCAGTTCGGTGGCGTCCGCCGACTTCGTTCGTGTGCCGCGCCATGCATCGCCCAAGGAAGTCTTCGAGCTCATCGAGGCGGCGCACGCCCCCCTGGCGGTCGTCGTCGAGGACGACGGTTCGCTGGCGGGTGTCGTGACCCGGACCGGCGCGGTCCGCACCGGCATCTATGCACCCGCAGTCGACGCGTCGGGTCGACTGCGGATCGCCGCCGCCGTCGGCATCAACGGCAACGTTGCGGAGAAGGCGACCGCTCTGGTCGAGGCCGGAGCCGACGTTCTGGTCATGGACACCGCTCACGGGCATCAGGAGAAGATGCTCGAAGCCCTCGCTGCGGTGCGCGCGCTCGATCTCGGAGTGCCGCTCGCTGCCGGCAACGTCGTGTCTGCGCAGGGCACCCGGGATCTGGTGCGGGCGGGCGCGGACATCGTCAAGGTCGGCGTAGGTCCCGGCGCGATGTGCACGACGCGGATGATGACCGGCGTCGGGCGCCCACAGTTCTCGGCTGTTGCGGAGTGTTCTTCTGCAGCCGCCGAACTCGGCGCTTCGGTATGGGCCGACGGTGGCGTGCGCCATCCCCGTGACGTTGCACTCGCGCTGGCCGCTGGTGCGGCGAACGTGATGATCGGGTCCTGGTTCGCCGGCACCTACGAGTCGCCGGGCGACCTTCGGGTCGACGCGGCGGGCAATCGTTACAAGGAGAGCTTCGGCATGGCGTCCAAGCGAGCGGTTGCCGCCCGCACCGCCACCGACGGTGCCTTCGACCGGGCCCGCAAGGCCCTATTCGAAGAGGGTATTTCCAGTTCACGTATGCGCCTGGATCCGGATCGCCCGGGTGTCGAGGATCTGATCGATCACATCTGTGCCGGAGTTCGCAGCACCTGCACCTACGCGGGAGCGCGCAGTCTCCCGGAGTTGGCACAGCGAGCGGTTCTGGGTGTCCAGTCCGCTGCCGGATTCGCCGAGGGGCGGCCCCTGCCCTCCGGATGGTGACGAGCAGGCACGGTTAGACTCGTCCACAGCACACGCAGATGTTCGTGTTCGCCACTCATCCGACAACGAGCTTCACCTGTTCGGATGCGAGGCAGAACAGTCGGCTCCTCCACCGGGTGGGGCCACAGCGCGAACCAGACAGAAGGGAATCAGGTGCCCGAGGCACCCACTATTTCGGTTGCCGATGCGGCAACCTCTGAGCAGCACGACGACGGTTCCACGTCGGAGGGCTCCTCTATCGAGCCGGGAGAGAAACCCGGCGATATCATGTTCGGCAACCCCGCCCACTCCGGCGGCGCGATGCTCTTGTCCCAACTCCGACGGCCCCGGCTCAGGCGGAGTTGACACGTGGCCACGCTCATCACGATCGTCAGTCTGCTCGGATTCGTAGCCTTGACGGCAGGTACCGCACTGTTCGTTGCCGCCGAGTTCTCGCTCACTGCTCTCGAACGCAGTGCAGTCGAGTCGCAGGCCGAGAACGGCGACATGCGCTCGCGCCAGGTCCTGCACGCCCACAAGACGCTGTCTTTTCAGCTGTCCGGCGCGCAGCTCGGCATCACCATCACCACGCTGATCACCGGTTATCTCGCAGAGCCGGTGCTGGCAGGATTCATTCGACCGGTGGCCGGGGCGCTCGGCGCTTCGGACACGCTTGCGTCGGGCATCTCGCTTGCGGTCGCGCTGATTCTCGCCACCTCGTTCTCGATGATCTTCGGTGAACTGGTCCCGAAGAACATCGCCATAGCAAAACCCATGTCGACCGCCCGTGTCACCGCCGGAGCAATGGCCGGTTTCTCGCTGATCTTCAAGTGGGCGATCAACGGGCTCAACGGCTCCGCCAACTGGCTCGTTCGCCGGCTCGGGATCGAGCCGGCCGAGGAGCTCAGGTCGGCTCGATCGCCACAAGAGCTGGGCTCACTCGTTCGTACGTCGGCCCAACAGGGATCCATAGACGAGAACACGGCCCGACTGGTGGATCGATCGTTGCAGTTCGGCGATCGCACCGCGGAGGAACTGATGACACCGCGAGTGAAGATAGAGACGCTCGCCACCGACGCGACCGTGGCCGATCTGATCGAAACGGCCGCGCGCACCGGCTTCTCGCGCTTTCCCGTGGTCGACGGCGATCTGGACGACACCGTCGGTGTCGTCCACATCAAGCATGCGTTCACCGTCCCAGGTGCGCAGCGTCGTTCGACCACGGTCGAGTCCCTGGCACGCGATGTTCCGGTCGTACCGTCGAGCCTCGACGGCGACGCCGTGATGGAACGCGTGCGCGCCGACGGTATGCAGGTGGCGCTCGTCGTCGACGAGTACGGCGGCACCGCGGGCATGGTCACGATGGAGGACCTCATCGAGGAGATCGTCGGTGACGTCCGCGACGAGCACGACGAGCCAGAACTCGACGTTTCGCGTTCGGGTGAAGGGTGGGACTGCGCCGGCCTGTTGCGTATCGACGAAGTCGCTTCGGCGACGGGGTATTCCGCTCCCGAGGGTGAGTACGAAACCATAGGCGGGTTGGTTCTGACCGAGTTGGGGCGCATCCCGACCGAGGGAGACTTCGTCCTCTTGCCTCCCCCTGCCAGCGAGGATCCGCTCGAGGCGGACGGTGGCTGGGTGGCCAGAGTGATCCGGATGGACGGCCGCCGCATAGACCGGGTGCTGATCTTGCCGGTGGACGCCGAAACCGTGGGCCGGATGAGATCGGAGGGAGAGATCGATGGGTGATGTCTTCGGAGTGGGTCTCGCAGTTCTCTTGCTGGCAGGTAATGCATTCTTCGTCGGAGCCGAATTCGCACTGATCTCCGCTCGTCGCGATCGACTCGAGGCCTTGCTCGCGCAAGGCAAGAAGCGCGCGCAGAGTGTCATCGAGGCCGGTCAGAATCTCTCGCAGATGCTCGCGGCCGCTCAACTCGGCATCACGATCTGCTCGATTCTGCTGGGCCGCGTGGCCGAGCCGGCAGTAGCGCATCTGATCGAGGTTCCGCTCGAGGCGATAGGGATTCCGGAGTCGTTCCTGCACCCGATCGCCTTTGCGATCGCCCTGACTCTCGTAGTCGTTCTGCACATCCTCATCGGCGAGATGGTTCCCAAGAACATCGCGATCGCTGGTCCGGAAAGCACCGCCATGGTCCTGGTACCGATCCATCTGATGTTCATCAAGGTGGCGCTACCCCTGATCTGGTTCTACAACCTGTGCGCCAACCTAACTCTGCGGATGCTGCGTATCGAGCCGAAGGACGAACTGAGCTCGTCGGTCTCGGCTGTGGAGCTGTCGCAGATGATCGGCGAATCGCGATCCGAAGGGCTGATCGACGCGGAGGAACATCGCCGACTGCGGCAAGCCCTCGAAACGTCCGGTCGGACGGTCGGCGAGGTCCTGATTCCCTACCATCAGGTTCGGAGTATCGAGTTGTCCGGCCCCGATCACACTCTCGGACCGACACTCGGCTCCGTCGAACGTGCCGTCATCGAGACCGGCTTCTCGCGCTATCCAGTACAAGATGCGGCGGGTGCCCTGGTTGGATACCTGCATCTCAAGGACGTACTCGACGACATGGCCGACGAGTCGGCCGGACCCGACACGGTCATCCCGCGAAGTGACGTCAGGGCGCTTCCTGTGGTCTCCATCGACACGGTTCTCGACGACGCTCTGACCAAATTGCGGCGCGCCAGCAGCCACCTCGGAGCCGTGCACGACGCGACGGGTGCAACCGTCGGCATCGTCGCGCTCGAGGACCTGGTCGAGGAGTTCGTCGGTACCGTTCGAGACGGCACGCACAGGGTGGCAGGTCCTCGGCCGGGTCAATCGGCGCCCAGCGTCGCACCGACCTCCTCGACCGCTCCCCCACGGAACGTGTGAATGCCCGGCGCGACGTCGCTGACCGAAGCGGAGTGGACCACCCGGCAGGCTGCGCATGCGGCGCGGGTCGAAAATCTCGTCGGTGACTATCTGACCGATCGAGGACATGGCGGCGTCCATCCGGTCCTGGATTTCCTGTTCACCTACTACAGCCATCGGCCGGGTCAACTGCGCCGATGGAATCCGGGCCACGGCGTCGTTCTGACCGGTGAACGTGCGCGCGATTACGCCGAGTTCGCGTCCTACGAACAGGTGGAAACGGCCCAGGGAACGGGCTTTCGGGTGCGGTCGGATCTGGTGGAGCGACGCCGATCGAGTATCGAGTTCACTCTCGGCCTTCTCGCTGCCACCCGCGAACGACCAGCGGCGCTGGGCTGTTTCGGGCTGCACGAGTGGGCCATGGTCTACCGCGGTGGCGGCTCGGCGCAGCGGCACGAGCAGGTGCCTCTACGACTCGGTCCCGACGGAACAGATGAAGTGGTCGACTCGATGACGTTACGGTGCACCCACTACGACGCCTTCCGGTTCTTCACCCCCGACGCCGCACCGCGCAACTCCCTGCCGCTGTCGTCGGAGTCGCGGCTGAGGTCCGAGCAGCCCGGTTGTATTCATGCGTCCATGGATCTGTACAAATGGTGCTACAAGATCGGACCGCTGATCGATTCCGAGTTTCTGACCGATTGCTTCGAGCTGGCTCTGCACGCGCGAACGATCGATATGCGTGCGAGTCCGTACGACCTGAGCGAGTATGGACTCGAACCCATTCGAATCGAGACTGCGGCCGGTCGAGCGGAGTACGTGCGCGCGCAGGGTGAACTGTCTGCCGAAGCGGCACCGCTACGCTCGGCGTTGATCGCTCGATGCCAGAATTTACTGACCAACGGCGAGTTCGGAATCGGACTTACCGCCGAGTAACATGGCCATCGTTGTCGTGGGGACACCGTCACCGGTGTCCGTGACCGAAAAGAGTGAGGAATTCATGACCGATCGTGTGCAGGCTGGTGGACTTCAAGTCGCCAAGGTCCTATTCGATTTCGTCGAGGAGGAGGCGCTGCCGGGTACCGGTGTCGATTCCGAATCCTTCTGGAACGGTGCCGCGTCGCTGATCGCCGATCTCGCTCCCGAGAACAAGTCGTTGCTGGCCGTTCGTGACGAAATCCAGGGCAAGGTCGATGCCTGGCACGGCGAACATGCCGGCCCCGACTACGACCGCGCTGCGTACAAGGCATTCCTGAAAGACATCGGCTACCTGCTCGACGAGCCCGCCGACTTCCAGATCACCACGGCAGACGTGGACACCGAGATCACCACCACCGCGGGGCCGCAACTCGTGGTGCCGGTGCTCAATGCCCGATTCGCGATCAATGCGTCCAACGCCCGGTGGGGCTCGTTGTACGACGCGCTGTACGGAACGGATGCGGTCCCCGAGACCGACGGTGCCGAGAAGGGATCGAGCTACAACAAGGTCCGCGGCGACAAGGTCATCGCGTTCGCGCGTGATTTCCTGGACGAGGCGCTGCCGCTGAGCTCCGGCTCGCATGTCGGTACCACCGGATACGTCGTCGACGCAGCATCGCTGACGGTGACGCTTTCCGATGGCAACATCGTCGGCCTGCAGGACCCGTCGCAGTTGCTCGGTTACCAGGGCACCCCCGACGCACCGTCGGCGATCCTGTTCGTGCACAACGGCTTGCACTTCGAAATTCAGATCGATTCCGAGAGCCCGATCGGC
Organism: Rhodococcus sp. AW25M09; assembly: GCF_000333955.1. Classification (GTDB taxonomy): domain Bacteria; phylum Actinomycetota; class Actinomycetes; order Mycobacteriales; family Mycobacteriaceae; genus Rhodococcoides. The sequence goes on along the minus strand of NZ_CAPS01000076.1, from coordinate 39,753 downwards.
AAGACCGACGGCGCGGGCGTCAAGGACGTGCTGCTCGAATCGGCCATCACGACCATCATGGACTTCGAGGATTCCGTCGCTGCAGTCGATGCCGACGACAAGGTTCTGGGCTACCGAAATTGGCTTGGGCTGATGAAGGGCGATCTCACCGAGGAGGTCGCCAAGGGTGGCAAGACATTCACTCGCACGCTGAACGAGGATCGCACCTACACCTCGGTCGACGGTTCGGAACTGACTCTGCACGGTCGCTCGCTGCTCTTCGTCCGCAACGTCGGGCACCTCATGACATCCGACGCGATTCTCGATGCCGACGGCAACGAGGTTCCCGAAGGCATTCTCGACGCACTGTTCACCTCGCTCGCCGGGATGCATTCGCTGGCCGAGGACAACGTGCTGTCCAACTCGCGCACGGGTTCGCTCTACATCGTCAAGCCGAAGATGCACGGACCGGACGAGGTTGCTTTCACTGCCGAGTTGTTCGGCCGCGTCGAGCAGGTTCTCGGTCTGCCGAACAACACGCTCAAAGTCGGCATCATGGACGAGGAACGCCGCACGACGGTCAACCTGAAGGCATGCATCCAGGCCGCGTCCGAACGCGTCGTGTTCATCAACACCGGCTTCCTCGACCGCACCGGCGACGAGATCCACACGTCCATGGAGGCAGGTCCCGTGGTGCGCAAGGGAGCGATGAAGGGCGAGAAATGGATCTCCGCCTACGAGGACTTCAACGTCGACACCGGATTGGCGGCCGGGCTCGAGGGCAAGGCGCAGATCGGTAAAGGCATGTGGGCCATGCCGGATCTGATGCACGACATGCTCGAACAGAAGATTGGTCATCCCAAGGCCGGTGCAAACACCGCGTGGGTTCCCTCCCCCACCGCTGCAACGTTGCACGCCTTGCACTATCACAAGGTCGATGTATTCGCCCGTCAGCACGAGATCGCCAAGGCCAAGCGCGCCTCGGTCGACGATATTCTCGAAATTCCCCTCGCACCGTCCACCGATTGGACCGACGAGGACAAGCGCAACGAGCTCGACAACAACTCACAGTCGATCCTGGGCTACGTCGTGCGCTGGATCGACCACGGTGTCGGGTGCTCGAAGGTGCCCGACATCAACGACATCGCACTCATGGAAGACCGTGCGACGCTTCGCATTTCGAGCCAGTTCATCGCCAACTGGCTGCGTCACGGCATCGTCACCGAAGAGCAGGTGCGCGAATCGTTGAAGCGGATGGCTCCGGTGGTGGACCGTCAGAACGAATCGGATCCGACGTACAAGCCGTTGGCTCCCGACTTCGACACCAACATTGCATTCCAGGCTGCAAGCGACCTGATCTTCCAGGGCACCGATCAGCCCAATGGCTACACCGAGCCGATCCTGCATCGCCGTCGACGGGAGTACAAGGCCGTCAACAGCTGACGGACTTGTCGACCACGTGGGTGAACATCGGAACACAGGGCGCGGGCGTTCGATAGCCGCCGGACCCGTGATCGTCGTGCTGGCGATCGCGGTGATCGTCGCGGCCGTGTTCGGATGGTTTCAGCTTCGCAATCGAATCTCCGATCAAGGGGTCGAAGCTGCCGGGCAGTGTGTGGAGGGATCGGCGGTGCTCACTGTGGCCGCCGATCCCGACATCTCCGGACCCATCGAGAAGTTGGCCGACCGGTTCAACGAAACTGCACCGGTGGTGCGCGATCACTGTGTGACGGTGCAGGTTCGAGCGACGGCCTCCAGCGAGGTGCGGTCGAACTTGAACTCCGGTATCGACAACTGGGATACAGCACTCGGTGACCGGCCGGGCCTGTGGATACCGCAATCGACGGCCGATGTCGAGGCCGTGACCGAACGCGGAGCCATCGACGGAACTCCGCGGTCCGTCGCGTCGAGTCCGATCGTTCTCGCAGCGCCCGCCCCGGTGGCCGACGCAGTGGACGCGATCGGCTCGAGCTGGGCTGATCTCGTTCGGCTGCAGCGAGACTCGCAGGCTCTCGGCTTGCCCGAGTGGGGCGGGCTTCGTCTCGCCTTACCGGCCGGCTCCGATACCGGCGCAACCACTCTCGCCGTTGCGGCGATCGCAGCCGGGGTTCGCGGTGATCCGGCCACCGCACTCACCGTCGAGCAGGCATCGTCGAAAGAGTTGGTGTCGGCGATGTCGGAGTTGGCCGTCACCGACACCGGAGGCGGCGCACTGTCCACCTCCACCACGTACGACGCGCTCGCCACCCTCGAGAACGCATCGGGCCCCGGCGCACCCATCCATGCCGTCCCGGTCACCGAACAGCAATTGGCATCCACCGATTCCTCGACCCTGACCGCCGTTCGGCCACAGGGCCCTACGCCTGTGGCCGACCATCCCGCCGTAGTGCTCGCCGGCGATGAGACATCCACCCGAGCGGCATCCGCCTTCGTCGAATTCGTTCGCCAGCCGGACGGTGCTCAGACATTTCGGGATGCAGGCTTCACCGTCGACGACGTCGAAGACGACGGTGTGCTCGCCCCTCCACCGGGCCCGGTGACCGACGCACTGCTTGCAGTGCTGCGCAATCCGGTCCTGCCTCGACGCGCTACCGTCCTACTCGACGTCTCCGAGTCGATGGGCACCACCGAGGGCGGTGCGACACGCTTGCAGAACACGGTGCGCGCACTGAGCGCGCAGTTTCAGCGAGTACCCGACTCCACCGAGCTCGGCCTCTGGAGTTTCAGCGAGGATCTCGACAACGCGCGGCCGTTCCGGGTAGAAGTTCCGACGGGCCCGATGAACGTTCCGGTCGGAACTACTCCCAGGCTCGCCGCGCTGGATGCCAATGCTGCGGCGTTGACTCCGGAATCCGGTTCGTACACGTACGCATCGGTGTTGGTCGCGTATGCCGACGCCGTGGCCGGATACGTGCCGGGACGGGTCAACTCCGTCGTGCTGATCACCGACGGTTCCGACGATTCACCCTTGTCCGCGGCGCAACTGCTCACCGACTTGACCGCGGCGTCCGATCCGGCGCGGCCGGTCCAGGTCGACGTCGTGCTGATCGGGGACGGCACCGACGCCTCCGCATTCGCCGACGTCACCGCCGAGACCGGGGGCACTGTGTCGACCGTGCCGACGTCGGATTCACCTGACCTCATCGATCGACTCGGAAAGTTGCTGTACTAGAACATGTCTCGTGTACTTTTTGTGGGCGTCTTCCTACTGCTCCTCACCCTGTTCCTGCACTGGCGGTTTCTCTCCGTCACCGAGACGTCGACCCGACTGAAACGGTCCGCAGATGTGCTGATGGTGCTGCTGGGACTGTGCGCGGTGATCGGGTTCGGCAGCGGCGTAGTGTTCGATCCGTCCTGGGCTCGTGGTCCGGGCTTCGTCGGTCTCACCTGGCTCGCCGTGGTGCTGTATCTGTTCCTGGGGACGGTGCTCGTCGGATTGGTCTGCACTGTTGTCCGGTTGGTTTTCGCAGTGCGGCACCGTGATTCCGCCGGCGTCCGGTTGCGTGTGTCGAGGGTCGGCTCCGCGATGGTTGCAGTTCTGAGCGTTGTGGCGGTGGGGTACGGACTTTTCGAAGCCGCGACTCCGCGAGTGACCGATACTGCAGTTTCGCTCTCTGGACTACCGGCCGAATTCGACGGCCTCCGAGTGGCGTTGGTCTCCGATATTCACGCCGGTCCCTCCCGAGGTGCAGGGTTCGTGCGCAAGGTCGTCGATTCGGTCAACGCCCAGAATCCGGACGTGGTGCTGCTCGACGGCGATCTCATCGACGGCACTGTCGACCTGGTCGGGGCGGACCTCGATCCGCTGCGCGAACTCCAAGCGCCGTTGGGGGTGTTCGCCGTCAGTGGCAATCACGAGTTCTACGCCGGCGACGGCGGAGAGTGGCTCGATTTCTGGTCGACTCTCGGCATCGATGTGCTGCGCAACGAACGAACGACGATCACCCGTGGTGATGCCTCGATCGACATTGCCGGCATCAACGACGCCACCGCCCCCGCCCCGTACGAACCCGACCTCACCTCGGCATTGGACGGGATCGCTCCCGACCGCTTCGTACTGCTGATGGCACATCAGCCGAAGCAGGCACTCGAGGCATCGGACTTCGGAGTCGACATACAGGTATCGGGTCATACACATGCAGGCCAGATCTGGCCACTGCGCTACCTGGTGCCACTACAGCAGCCGAGTATCGAAGGACTGGACACGATCGGCAACACCACGTTGTACACCACTCGCGGTGCCGGCGCGTGGGGTCCGCCGGTGCGGGTGGCCGCCCCGCCCGAGATCTCGATGCTCGAGCTCACGCGGGGCTGACCACACCGCTCCTCGGACCAGGCGAATCGGCCCGAGCGAACGGGATCAGGCGAAGGCCTCGATCGGCGGGCACGAGCACACCAGGTTGCGGTCGCCGTGCGCGCCGTCGATGCGCCGTACCGCCGGCCACACCTTGGGACGGTCGTAACCCGCTGGGTAGGCCGCCAGCTCCCGCGAGTACGGGTGGTCCCACTCGGAGACCAGACACCGGGCGGTGTGCGGCGCACCGCGCAGCGGATTGTCCTCGACGGTCCACTCGCCGGATCCGACGCGATCGATCTCGCGTCGGATGGCGATCATCGCATCGCAGAACGCATCTATCTCTTCCAGATTCTCGCTCTCGGTGGGCTCCACCATCAGGGTTCCCGGCACCGGAAAGCTCATCGTCGGCGCGTGGAATCCATAGTCGGCCAACCTTTTCGCAACATCGTCGACGGTAACGCCGGTGTCCTTGGTCAAACCTCTCAGGTCGAGGATGCACTCGTGGGCGACCATGCCGTTGTCGCCGGTGTACAGAACGGGGAAGTACTCGTCGAGGCGACGGGCGATGTAGTTGGCCGACGCGATCGCCGTCAACGTCGCCTGCCGCAGGCCCGTCGCACCCATCATCGCGATGTATGCCCAGGTGATGGTCAGGATCGAGGCGCTACCGTACGGGGCACCGGAGACCGTCGGACCCGAGCCGAGCTCCGGAGCCAGCGGGTGGCCCGGTAGATACGGCTGCAGGTGTGACCGAACACCGATGGGTCCGACGCCGGGACCGCCACCGCCGTGCGGAATACAGAAGGTCTTGTGCAGATTCAGGTGGCTGACGTCGCCGCCGAATCGGCCGGGGCGTGCGAGCCCCACGAGAGCGTTGAGGTTCGCGCCGTCGACGTACACCTGACCGCCTGCGTCGTGGACCGCAGCACAGATCTCGGAGATCTCGTGCTCGTAGACACCGTGCGTGGAGGGATAGGTGATCATGATCGCCGCGAGCGTATCGGCGTGCTCGGCGATTTTGGCGCGCAAATCGTCGACGTCGACGTCGCCGTTGGTGCGGCACGCCACCACCACGACGCGCATGCCCACCATCACAGCCGAGGCCGCGTTGGTGCCGTGTGCGCTCGACGGGATCAGGCAGACGACTCGCTGGGCATCACCGTTACCGAGGTGATATTGGCGGATGGCAAGCAGACCCGCGTATTCGCCCTGGCTTCCCGCATTCGGCTGCAGACTCACCGCGTCGTAACCGGTGATGTCGACGAGCCACCGTTCGAGGTCGTCGATCACACGCCGCAGGCCGGGTACGTCCGACGCCGGAGCGAAGGGGTGCTGGCGGGCGAACTGGGGCCAGGTGATGGACTCCATCTCCGCGGTCGCGTTCAGCTTCATCGTGCACGAACCCAGCGGAATCATGCTGCGGTCCAGTGCAATGTCTTTGTCGGACAATGCGCGGAGGTAGCGAAGCATGGACGTCTCGGTGCGGTACCGAGTGAACGCGGGGTGCGTGAGGTACTCCGAGGTGCGAGTCATGTTCGCGGGCAAGAATTCGGCCCCTACCTCGATAACCCCTGCTTCTACGACCTCGGCACCGAAGGCGGCAAGCACGCCGGCGACGTGCTCGGCCGAGGTTGCCTCGTCGCACGCGATGGCGACGTGATCGGCGTCGACGAGTCGCAGATTGATACCGCGCTGTTGTGCGCTGTCGGTAACAGCCTGCGCCCGACCGGGGACCGACGCGAGGACGGTATCGAAGAATTCGGTGTGTACCACCTCGATACCTGCCGCCCGTAGGCCTGCCGCTACGGATCGAGCGTGCGTGTTGACGCGAGTTGCTATGGCACGCAAGCCGTCCGCGCCGTGATAGCTGGCATACATCGCTGCGACGATGGCCAGCAGGACCTGAGCGGTGCAGATGTTGGAGGTCGCCTTTTCGCGGCGGATGTGTTGCTCACGGGTTTGCAGCGCCAATCGGTAGGCGCTGTGCCCGTCCGCGTCGAGCGAGACTCCGACAAGTCGGCCGGGAAGCTGACGGGATTGACCGGACCGCACCGCGAGGTATCCGGCGTGCGGTCCGCCGTATCCCATCGGAACACCGAATCTCTGGGTGGTGCCGAAGCAGACATCGGCACCGATTTCTCCGGGCGGAATCACGACGGTTGCGGCCAGCAGGTCCACGCCCACGGCCACCAACGCGCCACGCTCGTGTGCGGCCTCGATGGTGGCCGTGTGATCGACCAGCCGGCCGGATGCACCCGGCAGCTGCAGCAACACGCCGAAGAACTCTCCGTCCGGCAGGCCGTCGGTCAGATCGGCATACACCAGCTCGATCCCCAACGGCTCGGCGCGAGTTGCCAGCACGGCTTCGGTCTGCGGAAAGATATCGGAGTCGACGAGCATCCGAGGCGACTTCGATGCTTTGTTCGCGCGTCGCATCAACGTCATCGATTCGGCCGCCGCGGTGGACTCGTCCAGCATCGACGCATTGGCCACGTCCATGCCGGTGAGGTCGGCGACCATGGTCTGGAAGTTCAGCAACGCCTCGAGTCGACCCTGACTGATTTCGGGCTGGTACGGCGTGTACGCGGTGTACCAGGCGGGATTCTCCAGAATGCCTCGGGTCAACACCGGTGGAGTCAACGTGTCGTAGTAGCCGAGGCCGATCATGGACGTCGACACGGTGTTCTGTGCCGCGAGATCGGCCAGCGCGGCGAGCGCCTCGTGCTCACTCAACGCAGGCGGTAGCGTCGCCAATCCGTTCGGGACGCCGTCCACCACGGTGTCGAGGATCGACGAGGGCACTGCCTTACGAGCCAGCTCGTCGAGACTCTCGACGCCGATGGTGTCGAGGATGCGGACCAGCTCGGAGGTGTCGGGTCCGATGTGGCGGTCGACGAAAGTACGGACGGGCGAGGTGGTTCGATCGGTCACGATGTGCTCCCAGGTGCCGGAAAGACGAGGCGTCGGACGACCGAGGCATACGCTCCGGCCGCTCCTCCCCCTCTGTCGTGTGCCCGCTGACGCGTGCGCCTGAGAGATTCGGTCGAACACGGCGCGTTGTTCTTACGCGCCGGCACCTTTCCCCTTGGGCGGGTGGGTGCTCCCACCACTTTCCAGAGTTGTCGAAGCCCACACGGTCCGTGTGCCTGAGAGATTGACGGGGAGGTGTTGCTCCTTCGGCGTCCGAGACTGGATGCCTCGGAACTCTCCCGCGCGGGCGCGACGTAGGAAAGTCTAGCCGGTCTTGCGGCTCGCGCGATTCTTGCGCCGTGACGCCAGCTCGTCCTCGGGGCTCGGTTGGCTTTCTCCGCCGTCTGCTCGTTCGGCCGGAAAGTCTGCGATCGTGCCGGTGAGCTCGCGCATTGCACCGTTCACGGCTATCCCGAATACACCCTGACCGCCCTGGAGCAGGTCCACCACTTCCTCTGCGGAGGTGCACTCGTACACGGTGGTGCCGTCCGAGAACAGGGTGATGTTGGCGAGGTCGCCCACGCCGCGCTGACGGAGGTGATCGACGGCGACGCGGATGTTCTGCAGCGAGATACCCGTATCGAGCAACCGCTTGACGATCTTGAGTACCAGCATGTCCTTGAAGGAGTACAGCCGCTGGCTTCCAGACCCGGCTGCGCCTCGAATCGACGGGACGACGAGGCCGGTGCGGGCCCAGTAGTCGAGCTGACGATAGGTGATGCCTGCGATCTGGCAGGCACTGGGCACCCGGTAGCCCACGAGTTCGTCGGGGACGGAGTCGTCGGGGAACAATCCCGGCTGAATGTCCTGAGGTGAGTCGACCCGGCTGTTCGACGCCTGGTCGGGGGTGTCTACCCGAGCATCGGCATCGACGGGCGTGTCCTCGGTCCGGCCTGCGGCATCGGACTCTCGGCTGCCGTGATGCTGCTGCGGCTGATCTCCCACTGACTGCTCCCTCTCGGATGTCTCACTGCGTTCGGATCGTCAGTACTGCGATCCGTCCGGGACGTAACTCGAGCCCCGGTGTACTCGCGTGAATTCATGCCGTGTACCAGGCCAGACTACGCCTCGACAGGTGTTGAAGAGACGTGAACTGCAACAGATCCGACCAGCGGCGGCGATGAGCTTCACTGGCACAGACGTTATGGGGACGATCGCGCAGATTCAACGCAACGCGCCGTAAACCTGAACCTAAAGTTGAGGTTGAGACTCTTCCGTTACCCGTCGGTGGCCTTGAAGTCGTCCGGCGACACCGAATCGAGGAACTCCTTGAACTTCTCGACCTCGTCCTCGCGCTCGTCGGGCATGATCAGGCCGGCCTCTGCCAGCACGGGCTCCTCGGCGAAGATCGGCACCCCTGCCCGCAGCGCGATGGCTACGGAGTCCGACGGCCGAGCTGAGACTCGGACGTCCTTGTCGAACACGAGGTCGGCGTAGAAAGTGCCCTCCTGCAGATCCACGATGCGCACCTCTTTGAGCTCGTGCCCCAGCGCCGAGATCAAATTCTTGACGAGATCATGGGTGAGTGGCCGAGCGGGTTGCACCCCCTGCTGCTCCAAAGCGATTGCCGCAGCCTCGGTTTGACCGATCCAGATCGGGAGGTACCTGTCGCCGTCTGCCTCACGCAGCAGCAACACGGGCTGATTCTGCGGCTGTTCGACACGAATACCGACCACACGCATCTCACTCATCGTGTCTGCCTCTCACCTCGAGAAATCCGGGCTGTGATCTGCTGGTTCAGCTCGTCGCAGCCGAGTCTATTTGAATTCGCACCGACACGAGCACGCGTCACCGGTCGAGCGCACCGCGCACCGCCGCTTTGACCAGGCAGGTGTGCAGAGTCAACGACAGCGCAGCCAACTCACGAATCATTTCTTCTGCACGATCACGTGCACCGGCGTCTCGGCCCTTGGCAACCGGCGCGGCGATCTGCGCTACCAGGCCGGCTTCCCGATCTGCCGCGAGTTTGAACGCACGCAGGTGACGCACCTCGAGACCGAACTGCAACATTGCATGTGCCGTTCGCGCGAGCGTCACAGCTCCGTCGTCGTAGAAGCCGGCCTGCCCGGGCGTGATCAAACCGCTGCGCAACAGCTCGGTCAGAAACGCATCCTCGATACCGGCCTGTGCGAGAAGGTCGGCTTTGCTGATACGGACCTCTCGATCCGGCAGGAACTCCTCCGGAGACACCTCGCCGGCGGCGACCGTCAATGACCGAGGTCTCTTGACGGACGCGTCGGCCCGCTCGACTGTGGCGACGCCATGATCGATGGCTTCGAGTTGTTCCTTGATCACTTTGAGCGGTAGGTACTGATCACGCTGTGCGGTCAGGACGAACCGCAGCCGCTCGCAGTCTGCAATGGAGAACCGCCGGTATCCCGACGGGGTGCGCTCCGGAGAGATCAGACCCTCGGCTTCGAGGAATCTGATCTTCGAGATGGTCACATCCGGAAAGTCGGGCCGTAGTCGATCGAGGACGGAGCCAATCGACATCCCCCCGTTGGACTGCTGCCCGACGGCGGTCACTGGCTTCCTGCACCCGCAGACGCGTCGCCGACCTGAGATCCGTTGTCGCCCCGCGGTCCGGTAAGGAACACCAACCGGAACTTGCCGATCTGCACTTCGTCGCCGTTGGCCAGTACCGCGGAGTCGACCGGCTCCCGATTGACGTAGGTGCCGTTGAGGCTGCCGACGTCGACAACCTGAAACTCGTCCTCGTCCTGCCGAAACTCGGCGTGCCGACGGCTGACCGTGACATCGTCGAGGAAAATGTCACTGTCGGGGTGGCGTCCGGCAGAGGTGGTCGGCTGGTCGAGCAGAAATCGCGATCCGGCATTGGGGCCACGCTTGACGACGAGCAGAGCAGCACCGACAGGCAATCCCTCGACGCCCGATACCGGAGCTTCGGTGCTCTGGGCGGCCGCGGAGTTGTCCAGCTCCTGGAGGAAATCGGCACGGAAGACCGAGGTGGTCTCGGCCGGCGACTCCCCGTAGTTGCTGTCGTTGTCGTTCTGGCTCACCGTTACTCCTTCTCAGTCCGTTCACCCGGGCAGAGAGCGCCGCGGGTAACGCAGTACATGGTCTTCACATCTGGTGTTGCTTGACGTTCGGTGTCGCGTAGCTGTCGTACAGCTTGCTGGACCTTCGCCCCGACAGGGTAATCGCTCGGTGTCGACCGTACCCTGCGCAGCGGGGACCGTGTGGCCGGTTGGCCGGTGTCGACAGTCGGCCGATCACTCGGCCGTGATGAGAGCATATCCGGCAGCATCGAGCATCTGTGCCAGTGCCGCGTCCAACTCCTCCGCCGACGAAACCTCGAGGTCGATCAGCCAGCCGCCGGTATACGGTCCGGAGTTCACCTTGTCCGGCTCACCGTCCAGATCCTGGTTCACGCCAGTCACTTTCGCAGTCAGTGGGCTGAAGACGTCGGACACGCTCTTGGTCGATTCGACCTCGCCGAGCGACTCGCCGGCAGTAACGGTATCGCCGACCGCCGGGAGCTGAACGAACACCACATCGCCGAGCTGCGCCTGCGCGAAATCGGTGATTCCGATCCGCACCGTCGCGGGACCCGTGCGGTGCACCCATTCGTGCTCGGGCGTGTAATACAGATCAGCTGGTGCTTCGATGTCGCTCAACGCGGCATTCCCTTCGATCATGGCCCGGGCGATCGGGCGGTCAGTTACCGGGCTGAGCGTATTGACGCGGTCGCGGATCCCGCAAGGCGGAGACCGTGACCAGGTCCGACTGCGCGATGCTCGACGTAGCGCCGTTGCGAGTCACCGTATCGAGGACGCCGCCGGGAATGTCGAGTGCCGACGCCAACGTGGGCGGGTCGCCGATGGCCGTGAAGGTGTACGGGGCTTGCAGTTCTCGACCGTCGACCACCACCCGCCCTGCGGATCCGGCGAACCACGAGTCGACGCCGATGCGGACGGAATTGCCGCCGCCGTCGATCTGGAGCGCCTCGGCACCGGCAGCACGCAACTCCTGCATGGCGTCGAGCAGTACCGCGGATCCGACGCCCGAGTTCGGATCCTCGATCACCAGGGTAATCCCCGGCCCCTGAGCAGGTACGGTACCAACTTGAATCGACAACGCGGACAATCGTTCCTGCGCTTGCGCCATCGCTGCCTCGGACCCCGAACCGGACTGGTTCAGCGTCGCCAAGGTGCTCTGCAGGGTGCTGATCTCGTCGCGAATCGACGCCTCACGCCTGGTCAGCGAGTCCAACAGGACCAGCAGGTCCTCCGGCCGAGAGCTCTCGAGGTTGTCGGAGGTACTCGTTTCTCGTACCTGCGTGGCGATACCGATTCCGAGGACGCAGAGCAGTGCGAGCGCGAGAATGCCGAACGCCGTTCCGCGCCTGCGTCGATCTGTTCCGCGTCGAGCGCGCCAACCGTGTCGTCCCCTGCCGTCGGTCATGTTCTATGCACCGAACAGACGGCGGCGCAGAGCAGCAGCGTTGCCGAAAATGCGAATTCCGAGAACGACGACGATGGCGGTGGACAGCTGAGTTCCCACTCCGAGCTGGTCGCCGAGCCACACGATCAGCGCGGCGACCAAGACGTTGAACACGAACGAGACGACGAACACCTTGGCGTCGAAAATTCCGTCGAGGAATGCGCGGACACCACCGAAAACCGCGTCTATCGCGGCGACGACCGCGATGGGCAAATACGGCGCCACGACAGCGGGAACCTGCGGGCCTGCGACCGTACCGATGACGACCCCCGCGATCAGCGCGGCGAGCGCGGCGATGGCGTATGCACCGTGAGCGGTGGTGATCGGTGCATCCGCTGCTGCCTCCACGTCGAATTCGGCCGGTACGGCGTTCGTCGAATCGTGTTCCGTCATGGTGGACCAGCCTCCTGTGCCTCGAACGACTCTCTCACAACGGCGGGTCCGAGTTCGAGATCGGCGGCCGGGCGCACCGAGAACCCGACTCCGTACAACTGCGCCACCGTACTCATCCTCAGATACGCATCGCTGACGACGAACTGGACCTGGATCCGCTGCGGCGGTCCGATCGCGTCGACCTGGTAAGGCGAGTCGATCGGGCGGTTGTCGACGAGCATGGCCCCTCCGGCTTGCCTGATCGTCACGTTCGGTCCGACTCGGATTCCGTTCACGGACACCGCCTCTGCACCGCTGGCCCACAACGAGTTGACGATGGACGCAATGTCTCGATCGAGCACGGCTGCGCCGGAGCCTGTGCGAACCGACCGATCCGAAGAATCACCCTGGGCCGCCGGCTCGGTGACGGCGACCGAAAGGCCGGGACCGGTGACCGTGTCGATGCCGGCGGCGGATTCGACGGCACTCAATCGGTCGAGGAGGGCGCTACCCGATGCGTCGGACTGCAAGGCGCGATCACGCTCCGACGCCACCTGCTCGGCCAGCTCGTCTCGTGTCGATTCCAATTCTTCGCCGCGGTCCTGGGCGGCACGGACAGCCGCTGACGCATCGGCACCGGCGCGGTCGACAGCGGCACCGGATGCCAATTGGGAAAACGCGATACCGAATATCAGGCCGATGACGACGGCCCCGGACAGCAGCCAGATCGCCGCAGGCATCCGAGGCTTCCGAGTGTGTTGCGCGGAGCGTTCTCCGGCCGCAGCCGCGTACCCGGGATCGAGGTGATCGGTCAGCAACGACGTCAACAACGACGGGACGGGATTTCTCCTGGGCCCTTCCGGTGGTCGCTGCGCGGGCTCCGCCGTCACATGCCGGCCACTGTCGGATCGACTGCCTTGGCAACGGCGATGGCCTTGCCGAGGTACAGCAGTCCGGTCCAGGTGTAGAGCGCGGTGCCCCAGATGAGCAGGGCGTACCCGAGTGGACCCGCGGCGTCGGCCACCGAACCGGTACCGGTGGAGACCAGCAGCACCGGCAACGCAATCATGACGACGAAAGTTGCGGCCTTGCCGAGGTAGATGACGTCCGGCGGCGGGAGGGAACGACGTCGATAGACGAACATCGTCAACCCGAGCACGACGTCGCGCCCGATCAGTATCGCAGCGACCCACCACGGGATGATTCCGCGCAGCACGAAGGCAACCAGCGTGCTGACGACGTAGAGCCGATCGACCAGCGGATCGAGAACGGCACCCAACTTGGAGGCCTGACCCAGCATGCGAGCGAGCTTGCCGTCGAGCCAATCGGTTCCACCGCTGACGAGCAGGATGACCAGCGCCCAGCCGTCCGCTTCGGGACCCAGCAGGAGGTACAGAAACAAGGGAACGCCGGCGAGTCGAATGGCGCTGAGCAGGTTGGGAACGGTGGCGATGCGATCGGACACCTCGACTTCACGGTTGTCCGTCATCACCGATCACCTCCTGTCGTACTGCTCTTCGTGCGCACGCGGGCCGTCGGCACCGTGTCTGCGGCCACGTTAGCGCCATGCGAACACGGGCTGCTCGAAGTCCGCGACCCGGGTGTGGCGACCATGCAACGCCACCTCCCGGAATTGGTGGACGATCGCACCGGTCGGAGCATGGATGGCACCGGTACGGTACGGCCATCTGATGACGGGACGAGGCGATTCGGGAATCGAGACGAACTGGGCATCGACGTCCAATTCGTCGACCGTCACCTCGAACACCTCGGCTACCTCGTCCTCGCTGGGGCGCAACGAGGACGAATAGTCCCCTACCCACACCACGAACGGCGTGATGACGTAGCCGGATCGAGTGACGTAGTCGTCCAGCCTGCCGAGTACGTCGGCGGGCGCGGCGCGAAGACCCAACTCCTCGTCCAGTTCCCGAAGGCACGCCTGCACGCTGGACTCGCCCGGATCCACGCCGCCGCCGGGCAGGGCGTACTGACCGGGATGTGCGCGCAATCGATCCGGCCGCTTCGTCAACAGCATCCGTCTGTCCCCCGGTGCTCCGCCCACGGCAACAGCTACCGCAGCGGCGCGCAGTCCGTCGGTTTCGGCGGTGCGATGAGCGAAACGCGCAAGTTCACGCGCGATGGAACTCCGCTCGAGACGGTCCTCGGCCCGGTCACCGGAAGCGTCGGCATTCACAGCACGAACACCACAGGCCCGGCGATATCAGTGGGTGTCGGCACGGCGGGCGGCGGGAGGCAGCAGATCGTCGGCCGCACTCGGCCAGGCCAGCGGCTCGTCGGCCACAGCGGTCAATTGCTCCACTTGCGTTCGGCACCACGGTGATACGTCGATGCTGCCGTCGAGCACGCCGGCAGAGAATTCTGGCCACGACACCCATCGAGTCTCCTCGACTTCGAGCGGATCGGGATCGAGCGACGCGTGCTCGTCCACCCTGACGCGATACACGGGACAGATCTCGTTCTCCACGATTCCGTTGTCCATGACGGCCCGATACCGAAAGTGCGGAAGTACCAATTCGGCCGAACTCGCATGCAGCCCCAGTTCCTCGCCGATTCGTCGCAGCACTGCATCGCCGAGATCCTCACCCGGTGCCGGGTGGCCGCAACAGCTGTTGGTCAGCACCCCGGGCCAGGTCGTCTTGGTCGATGCTCTCCGTGTAAGGAGAACCGCACCGTCGGACCTGACCACGTAACTGGAAAATGCCAGATGCAGTGGGGTCGAAAGCGTGTGGACGGTGGTCTTGTCCTGTGTGCCGACAGCGCGGCCTTCGTCGTCGAGCAGCACCACGTGCTGCGCCGGGGATCGCTCCATCGTTCCATGGTCCCACGGCCGACCCCGAGGTCTAGTGTCGAACCGTCGGACTCGAAGAGGACCCGCACGAATCGGTCTGAAATTCTCGATCCGACGCTGTTTGAAGAACAGAGTTTGCGTCAATACCCTCGGTGTTCTCGCACTGCGCGGGCACACGAACCTCCACGACTGGAAGGACCTCGATGAGCATCAACGACGACGACATCACCACTTCGGGCGGAGCCGCAGGCGAAGGCCCAGCAGACGGCGGATCCAACCCCGGCGGCCACGACGGCGGAGCCGACGGCACCGCCGGAGGGGGCGAAGGCCCGGCCGACGGCGGATCGAACCCTGACGGTCACGACGGCGGAGCCGACGGTCCCGCCGGAGCGGGCGAAGGCCCGGCCGACGGCGGATCCAACCCCAACGGACACGACGGCGGTGCGGACGGCAGCGCTTGATCACTGAGTCGAGCGACGAGCGCGGATCGGATCACCGGTCCGCGCTCCGTCGTCTCACCGGCCTCGACCTCGAGACATTCGCAGATCGGTTCTGGGGTATCGCTCCCAGGCTGACGCGGTCCGCTGACCTACCGGAGACGTTCGATGATCTGATGACGCTCGATGCGGTGGACGAGCTGATTGCCGAACGCGGAGTACGCACACCGTTCGTGCGCATGGCCAAGGACGGCCGGCTGGTGGACAAAACGCACTTCACGGCCTCCGGTGGGTTCGGAGCAGAGGTGACCGACCAGATCGACTCGGGTGCGGTGCTGGAATCGTTCGCGGCCGGGAATACCCTCGTTTTGCAGGGTCTGCACCGCTTGTGGCCACCGCTGATCCATTTCGTCGGTGACCTCGTTCGCGAGCTAGGCCATCCCGCCCAGGTGAATTCGTACGTCACACCGGCAGCGTCACAGGGCTTTTCGCCTCACTACGACGTGCACGACGTGTTCGTTGTTCAGATCGCAGGCACCAAGCGGTGGATCGTTCACTCGCCGGTACACGTCCATCCACTCAACAATCAGCCGTGGTCCGACCGGCGTTCGGCCGTCGAAGAGCAGGCGTCGAACTCTCCCGCACTGGATGTCGTGCTCGAACCCGGGGACGTGCTCTACCTTCCTCGCGGGTGGATTCACTCGGCTCAGGCCCTCGGAGATACCACCATTCACCTGACAGTCGGGGTCGCGTCGTTCAATGACTACGACATCGCTCATCACGCGCTGAAAGCCCTCGGTGACGTCGAGAGTGTGCGTGCTCCGCTACCCGCCGGATTCGATCCAACCGATCCAGAGTCCGTCGTACCCCACGTCCACCGAGTTCTCGATGCCATGCGCACCGCCCTCGACGAGATCGACCGAGATCCCGACGCGGTTCGCCGCCTCGCCGACCGCGTCGCCGATCGGTACGACGATCTCGTCCGACCGGCACCGGTGCGGCCTCTGCAGAGTGTGGCCGCCATGGGGGCATTGCGAGGCGAGGATTCCATTCGGCTCCGGGCCGGCGTCATCGCTCGCATCGTGCGCGGGACGGACGGCGTATCGATAGTGCTGCGCAACAAGACCGTGACGATGCCGACCCAGTGCGCCGATGCTCTCGAACAGATTGCGCGCGGTACACCCTGCCGTCTGGACTCGCTGCCAGGCCTCGACACCGACGACGCACTCGTCATTGCGCGCAGGCTGATTCGCGAAGGCATCGCCGTGACGACGGCCGTGTAACAGCCGTCAGGTGATCGTGATTCCGCCGTCGACAGCAATGGTCTGACCGGTCACGTATCCCCCGGCGTCGGAGGCGAGCCAGATCGCAGTGGCGGCCAGTTCCTCGGGATCGCCCTTGCGGCCGAGGATCATTCGTGAGGCCATCGAATCCAGGTACCCGGGCTGGTAGGAGTCCGTCATCTCGCTTCGGAAGAAGCCTGGCGCAATGGCGTTGACTCTGATGCCTTTCCGTGTTCCCCACTGCTGTGCGAGGTCGCGAGTGAGACCGATGATGGCAGCCTTGCTGGCACTGTACGCAGCCTGCGGTAGGCCCGCGGTGGTGAGTCCGAGCACGCTGGAGATGTTCACGATCGAACTGCCGGGTGCCATCACCCGGCCACATGCCTGGGCCGCCCAGTACGACCCGTTCAAGTTGATGTCGATCACCGAGCGGAACTGCTCGGGTGTCTCCCGAGTCGCCGGGTAAGCGGTACCCACGCCGGCGTTGTTGATCAGCACGTCGACCTTGCCGAACTCTGCCACCGCGGCATCGACCATCGCGGTGCACTGGTCGGGGTCGACCACATCGGTTGCGACCGTGATCGACCGTCCTCCGACACTGTCGATCAACTCCGCGGTCTGCGCCAACTTGTCCACTCTCCGTGCGGCGAGTACCACGTCCGCTCCGGCCTCGGCGGCTGCCTTCGCGAAGGCGACGCCCAATCCGGAGGATGCGCCGGTCACGATGACGACTCGACCGTCGAGGCGAAATTTGTCCAAGATCGACATGGGTGTGAATCTCCTTGTAGCTCGTACTCAGAACCAGGCGGGTGACATATCGAGGGTGGTGCGGTCCAGTCGCGCCAGCAGATCGAGCTGAACCTTCACCTTCGGCAGCTCGTAGACAAAGAAGTATTTGGCCGCAGAACGTTTTCCGTCGTAGAAGTCTCCGGTTTCGGTACCGACGGCCAGTAGTTGCTCCAGCCACATCCAGGCAATGACGATGTGCCCCATCGCCTCGAGGTACGCCGTGGAGTTGGCCAGGGCTACGGCTGCATCGCCGGTCCCCCACACTGCCGCGGTGACCTCGACGATTCTGGCGAATTCGGCATGCAGTTCCGCTCCGTATCGGGCAGCGTCATCGCCTGCGGCGCGCGCTCGTTCGACGGTTTCGGAGATCTGCTCCCCGAGCAGCGCCAGTCCCGCACCGTTCTGCATGACCACCTTGCGGCCGAGCAGGTCCAACCCCTGAATGCCGTGTGTACCTTCATGAATCGGGTTGAGACGGTTGTCGCGGTAATGCTGTTCCACGTCGTAGTCGCGGGTGTATCCGTAGCCGCCGTGCACCTGGATAGCCAGACTGTTGGCTTCGAGACACCACTGCGAAGGCCAGCTCTTGGCGATCGGCGTCAGTACATCGAGCAGCAGCGTCGATCGCGCTGCTTCCGCATCGTCGGACGCCGAATCCTGATGATCGACCAGACGTGAGCAGTAGAGCCCGAGCGCCAGCGCGCCTTCGACATACGATTTCTGCGCCAACAACATTCGGCGGACGTCGGCGTGCTCGATCAACGCGACCGGGGGCGCTGCCGGATCCTTTGCGCCGAGCGGTCGTCCCTGAGTACGCGTCTTCGCGTACTCGACCGACTTCAGGTAACCGACATAGCCGAGCGCAATGGCAAGAAAGCCGACGCCGATTCGGGCTTCGTTCATCATGTGGAACATGTACGACAATCCGCGGTTCTCTTCGGCTACGAGAAATCCGATCGCCCCGGGTTGCCCAGCGGGAGAATGGGTTCCGTCGCCGAACGCCAGCAGGGTGTTGGTGGTACCGCGGTTGCCCATCTTGTGATTGAGGCCGGCCAACACGATGTCGTTGCGCTCGCCGATACCGCCGTCACCGTCCGGGAGGAACTTGGGCACGATGAACAGGGAAATTCCCTTGACCCCGGGCGGGCCTCCGGGGGTCTTCGCAAGTACCAGATGGACGATGTTCTCGGTGAGTTCGTGATCGCCACCGGAGATCCACATCTTGGTACCGGTGATACGGAAGCTGCCGTCGTCCTGCGGTACCGCTTTCGTTGTGATGTCCGCCAGCGACGATCCGGCCTGCGGCTCCGACAGGCACATGGTTCCGAACCAGCGTCCGTCGAGCATGGGCCGAACGTAGTCGCGCACCTGATCAGGTGTGCCGTGTGTCGCGATCAGGTTGGCATTGGCCATCGTGAGAAACGGATAGGACGAGGTCCCGGCGTTCGCGGCTTGAAAAAATGCCATTGCCGCTCGAGAGACCGTCGTCGGTAGTTGCATACCGCCGATCGACTCGTCGAATTGCCCGGCGATCAGACCTGCCGACGCATACACGTCCAGTGCTTCCTTGACCTCGGGAATCAGCTCGACCGAGCCGTCCGGATTCATCGTCGGCTCATGCGCATCCGCCTTCTTGTTGTGCGGCGCGAAGTGTTTGCGGGCGATGTCCGCACTGAGGTCCAGCACCGCATCGAAGGTCTCGCGGGAGTGTTCTGCGAAGCGCGGACGAGCGGTCAACCCAGCCACGTCCAGCCACTCGTACAGCAGAAAATCTAGGTCGCGGCGCGAAAGGACATCCGACATTCACTTCTCCGATCACAAAGGTTGCACCAGTAGCCGAGTCGTTCCGCAGGCTTCTCGTGTGACTACGACCTCACCATACAAGTCCGATTTCGAC
This sequence comes from Rhodococcus sp. AW25M09, assembly GCF_000333955.1. GTDB lineage: Bacteria > Actinomycetota > Actinomycetes > Mycobacteriales > Mycobacteriaceae > Rhodococcoides. The sequence goes on along the minus strand of NZ_CAPS01000076.1, from coordinate 20,456 downwards.
GGCCCCGTCGAGCCTCGTCCGCAGTCCTGCGGTCCGCGAACGGCTATCGAAGATCGATCGGACTATGAGGAGCATCACGATTGGAACCACAGGCTCCGGCATATACTTACCTTTGATAACGATATTTACTGGACAATCGCGATCGCCCGGACAGGTTCGGCGCGCATCGTCGGAGGGAGTCGAGCATGACGCACACACTGACCGTCGACAGCGAACAGGATCGTGACAGCAGGCAGCGCAGTAGATACCAGGACCTGCACGAGACCGACCGTGAGTTTCGGGCCGCCGAGCCCGTCAGCGCGGTGGCCGACGCAGCGCAGGAGTTGTCGCCCAACCTCGCCCGCGTGGTCGCCGAGATCATGACGCGCTACTCGGATCGACCGGCACTCGGCCGCCGCGGCCGAGAGATCGACGACGCCCACACCCTCCACCTGCTCCCGCAGTTCGAGACCATCACCTACGGTCAGGCCTGGACCGATGCAGGCGCCCTGGCCTCGGCACTGAAGCACGACGAACTCGGCATCGCCCCAGGGGACTTCTTCGCAACCCTGGGATTCGCCGGCGTCGATTACGTGATCGCCGAATTGGCCACTATCCGATTGGGCGCAGTCGCCGTCCCTCTGCAGGCCGGTGCCTCCGCCGGCCAGCTGGCCGCGATCGCAAGCGAGGTCGAACCGGTCGTTCTCGCAGCCGGTGTCGACAATCTGTCCGTGGCGGTTCAGGTTGCAGCGCATTGCCGGTCCATTCGCCGAATCATCGTGCTCGACTACGACGGAGCGATCGACGCTCACGCGCACACCATGTCGGCCGCCCGCGAGGACGCCGAACCAGTGGGCGTCGTCGTCCAACCACTCACCGACATGATCCGCGACGGCGCACAGCTTCCGGAGGTTCCTCTACCCGACGCCGAGGATCCCGACCGACTCGCAACGCTGATCTACACCTCGGGTAGCACCGGCACCCCGAAAGGTGCGATGCACACCGAGCGAATCGTCTGCGGTGCGTGGACCGGTGCCTGGCACCACACCGGCGCCTCCTCAGAAGCTACCGACCAGCCGGCCTTTCCCGTCATCACCCTCGACTATCTTCCGATGAGTCACCTGGCCGGGCGCGGACTCGTGTTCTCGACTCTGGCCGCAGGCGGGACCGTGCACTTCGCAGGAGCCAGCGACCTGTCGACACTGTTCGACGATTTCGCGCTTGCTCGACCCACGTTGGCACTGCTGATTCCGCGTGTGTGCGAGATGATTCGACACACCGTGCTCGCCGAGATCGATCGGGAGACAGAACGCTCTGCCGGGGGCGACGACGAGCAGACGCGTCGGGCGGTGTTGGAGCGCAACAGGACAGCAATCTTCGGCGGACGCATCCTGGCGGCGATGGTCGGCACCGCACCGATCGCCCCTGAGGTCAAGGAGTTCGTCACGGAGTTGCTCGATGTGCGGGTTCGTGACAACTACGGCTCGACCGAGGCCGGAATGGTGTTGCACGACGGCGTCGTTGCGCGGCCACCGGTGATCGAATACAAGCTCGACGACGTGCCCGAGCTCGGCTACTTCTCCACCGACACTCCGCATCCGCGTGGCGAACTACTCCTCAAGACGGCGTCCATCATTCCCGGCTACTACAAACGTCCCGACGTCACCGCCGACGTCTTCGACTCCGAGGGCTTCTATCGCACGGGCGATGTCGTCGCCGAGATCGAGCCGGACCGGCTCGCCTATGTCGATCGCCGCAAGAACGTTCTGAAGCTGGCTCAGGGCGAGTTCGTGGCGCTGGCACGCCTCGAAGCACTGTTCGGTACGAGCGACCTGGTCGATCAGATCTTTGTCTACGGCAACAGCCAACGCTCCTACCTGCTGGCTGTCGTCGTTCCGGCTCAACAGAATACGACGGCCGGTTCGATCATCGAATCGCTGCAGCACATCGCACGGGCGGAATCGTTGAACTCGTACGAGATTCCGCGTGAGGTGACGATCGAGCGTCAACCGTTCACGCAGCAAAACGGACTGCTGTCCGGTGCAGGCAAGCAACTGCGACCCAAACTCGTCGAACGCTATGGTGCCGAGCTCGAGCGCCGCTACGCAGAACTCGAGTCGGGTCAGAACGAGCGCCTGCGCGAGCTTCGACGCAGCGGTGCCGACGCCCCCGTGCTGACCACGGTCGGGGACGCCGCACAGGCCCTGCTCGGATGCGAGACCTCCGACATCAGGCCCGATGCCCACTTCAGCGATCTCGGCGGAGATTCGTTGTCGGCGTTGACGTTCTCGACACTGTTGCGAGACATCTACGATGTCGATGTACCGGTCGGTGTCATTACCGGGCCTGCCATGGACCTGAATGCACTGGCCGAGTACATCACCTCGGCCCGCGACAGCGATTCCGACACCGCAACCTTCGCATCGGTCCACGGTCGCGACGCAACCGTAGCCCACGCCTCCGACCTGAGCCTGTCTGCGTTTCTCGACGATGCTCTACTCGATGCCGCGCGCCATCTTCCCAAGCCTGGGAACCGAACCGACACGGTTCTGTTGACCGGTGCCAACGGATATCTCGGCCGCTTCCTGTGCCTGGAGTGGCTCGAGCGCATAGCCGAGGCCGGCGGCAGGGTGATCTGCCTGGTGCGCGGACGCTCCGACTCCGACGCGCGAGCTCGACTCGACGCGGCCTTCGACAGCGGCGACGCAGAACTGTCCGATCGCTACCGGACGTTGGCCGACGCCGCCCTCGAGGTCGTGGCAGGCGATCTCGGCACGCCTCGGTTCGGGTTGGCCGAAGATGCCTTCGCGAGGCTGTCCGAGCGGGTCGATCGCATCGTCCACCCCGCCGCGCTGGTCAATCATGCACTCCCGTACGAGCATCTCTTCGGCCCCAACGTCGTCGGAACGGGCGAGGTGATCCGGCTTGCGCGCACCCATCACGTCAAACCGATCACTTACCTGTCGACGGTAGCCGTTGCAGTGGGCGTCGATAACTTCCGAGAGAACGGCGACATCCGCACGGACAGCCCGTCGCGCGCGGTCGACGACTCTTACGCCAACGGCTACGGCAACTCCAAGTGGGCCGGTGAAGTGTTGTTGCGCAATGCGTTCGACGAGTTCGATCTACCGGTGTCGGTCTTCCGCTCCGATATGATCCTGGCGCACAGCAGATGGTCGGGACAGCTCAACGTTCCGGATGTCTTCACCCGGCTGATCCTGTCGGTGGTGGCCACCGGTTTGGCTCCACGGACGTTCTACGCCACCGGCACCGGCGCACCGACCGATGAGCAAGGACGGCCACTGGCCCACTACGACGGGCTCCCTGCAGATTTCAGCGCTGCTGCCATCACGACGATCGCGGGCGACGACCTGTCGGGCTACCGAACCTTCGACATTCTCAACCCACACGATGACAACATCTCGCTGGACACGTTCGTCGACTGGCTCCGTGAGGCCGGTCGCGACATCGAGATCGTCGAGAACTACGACGAGTGGTTCCAGCGTTTCAGCACAGCGGTCGAGTCGCTACCGGACAAGCAGCGGTCGCACTCGCTGCTTCCCCTCATTCACTCGTACGCGCGTCCCCAACACCCGTCGTCCGGTGCCATTCTGCCGGCGGACGAATTCGCAGCTGCCATCGGTGAGATTCCACACCTGGGGCGCGAACTCATCGAGAAGTATCTGTCCGATCTCGTGGCACTCGGTCTGGTCAGCGAGCGCTAGCGACGTTCCCGATGCGGGTCGTGCGGCCCGCATCGGGAGGTGGTCCTCCCAGCGCTAAGATGGACGGTCTATGTGGATTGGATGGATAGAATTCGACTTTCTCCTCGGCGATGTGCACTCCCTCAAGGAGAAGCGTTCGGTGATTCGGCCGGTGATCTCCGAGATGCAGCGCAAGTTCGCTGTCTCTGTCGCAGAGACCGACCATCGCGAACTACACAGGCGAGCAGGTATCGGTGCATCGGTCGTGGCGGGCGACCTCGAGCATGTCACCGATGTTCTCGATCGAATCGAACGCGTCGCGGCCTCGCGGCCCGAGCTGCAGCTGGTCTCGGTACGCCGACGCACCATTCGAAGCGACGACGTCTGACACCTCGATCACGAGTGCTCCTTCATCGACGAACGTCGAACACCTGCTTCTGAATTCCGTTGCCGTAGACCTCGTGTTCGATCAGCTTCAGATGCGTGGTGTCCTTGTCGGCCGCACTGAACAATCGTTTTCCCGCACCGAGCAGGAGCGGGAATACCAGTAGGTGGTATCGGTCGACGAGCCCGGCGTCGGCCAGACTCCGACCGAGCGTGGCGCTGCCCTGTACCGAGATAGGCCCACCGTCGGTGTTCCTGAGCTCGGCGACATCGTCGATGCTGCGCAAGATGGTTGCGGGCCAACGAGAATCGTCCTGTTCGAGCGTACTCGACACCACGTACCTGGGCATCGCGTTGTATCCGGCGAAGTCGTCCATGGTGGGCCAGATCGGCGCGAATGCCTCGTACGACGTGCGGCCGAGTAGCAGCGCCGTGGCCTCTTCCTGCTCGCGGCCCTTGATCTCGTAGACGGCCGGGTCGAATTCGATGCCCTCGAACGTCCACCCGGAGTTGCGATAGCCGGCTTCGCCGCCGGGCGCTTCCATCACACCGTCGAGCGAAACGAATGCGGTCACGATCAGGGTGCGCATGTGTACGTCCTCTCCAATTCGCGGTACGGGTCCGGGAATCGTAGATCATGCATTCAACCGTCGCAGCTTCCGTGTTCGGAATGATCGACACCGGTGAATGCACGGTGGGCTGCGTCGGTCGGATTCGCCAAGGACGGGCGGCCGCAGTGCACCTACGCAGCTGACACATGGCAGTGTGGACTCATGGCCGAAGAACCGGGACGCACCGAGGACGGCCGGTACGTCGTCATCAAGGGTCGACGTTGGCGCGCAACGGATCCCGATATCCCAGAGCAGCGCAACGCAGAGTTGCGATCGATCCTCATGGCCTGGCGCAGGGAGGTCAAACGAACATCCGGTGCGCCGGAGGCCCGCGCCGGTGTGCAGGCAAGCAAGGTCGCTCTGGGCGAGCGGGGAACGCCGTGGTGGGAACAGTCCGACGACGAACGTCAGGCTCGGTGGGATGCGGAGGTCCCCCGGCCCGTGGATCTCGATACCGAAAACTGAACTCCGCAATATTGTTGCCACAGTGGAAACTATCCAATACAGTTTCCACTATGGAAAACATCGGCAAGCCCACTTCGTCCGAAGCACGAACCGCTCTCGACGACATCGACCGAGTACAGCGCGCGGTGCGCGATACTCCATGGCCGGTATGGCTCTATCCGGTCAACGCGCTGCTCGTCGGGGCGATAGCACTCACGCCGCTGCTCGGCGACGTCGGTCGCGTCGTCGCACTACTGACTCTGGCGTTCGCTACCATCGCCGTCAACGTGATCACCGGCTACCGCATGGGAACACCGTGGGCCCTGCCCACCAGCCGAGGTTTTCTCGCCTCGGTCGCACTGTCGGCTGCGTTCGTAGTGGTCGCGCTGGCATTCGCGGACCCGCCCCTTCCCGCCTGGGCGCTGGTACTGCTCGCGGTAGCGGCAGCGACCACCTATTCGATCGGCTCGTTCGTCCACTACCGCAGCACGCGCCGATGACGGACGATCTCGATCCCATCATTCATCCCGCGCATCGGCTGCGAATCTGCGCACTGCTGGCTGCCGCGACGACGCTCGAACTCTCGATCGTCAAGGAACACAGCGGGTTGAGCGCATCCGCACTGAGCAAGCAGGTCGCTGCCCTCGTCGACGCCGGATACGTCGTGCAGCAGCGATCGCACACCGACTCGCGCAGGGTCTGGCTCTCGCTGACGAGAAACGGCAAGAGCGCCTATCGGAGTCACGTTCGCGCTCTGCGTGCCCTTCTCTCGGACACCGACGCCTCGATCTGACCTCGTGATCAGGACAAGATCATGCACGCCCACATGACCACTTCGAACGGGTTCGCACTGAGGGGTTACGACTCCCCGTCTTCGCGGTCGCCTCTAGCCGGCGAGAGTCTTCGGTGGAATCGGCTGCTGTAGGCCTTCTGGCCCCCAGCCTCGGTCGAGTGCGAAGAGCAGCATTGCACAGCCGATTCCGGACAGTACGAGTGCGGAGCCGAACATCGCCGTGTAACCGAACAGGTCACCCACCACACCGGCCGCTAGACCCGCGGCACCTTGCGCAAAGACCACCGCGCACGCCATCAGCGTGTAATCGCTTCCTGCGAAACGCTTCTCGGATGCGTCCATCATCAGCGCGAAGACCGCGACCGTGGCCGCCCCACCGAGTACGTGCTCGGTGATGTTGGCCGTGACCAACAGCGGAAATCCACCGATGCCGAACGACGCAACGACGTACAGTGCGAGGCTGAGGGTTTGGCTCACTCCCCCGACCAGCAGCGCGTGACGTCGCCCGTGCCGAAAGGACAACCAGGCTCCCAGTGCTGCCCCACCGAGCGCAGCGACCGACGACAGGCCGCCCTCGACCAACGCGATCTGTGCAAGTGACAGTCCGCTGTCCGACAGGAACGGCCCCACGAGAGCCGAGCCCATCGAATTACCGAACTTGAACCCGATGATCAGCAGGATGAACACCGCCATGCCGGGCCTGCGCAGCCGGGACCACCAAGCAACAGCAAGCCGCACCGGTGTCTCGGACTCGGCATGCCGATCGACAGCTGCATCTGCCGCGTCCAGTTGGCTGCGCATCCACCACACCGGGATCGTCGTGAGCACGATGAGCAGTGCCATAGCGACGAACAGCACCCGCCACCCGGCAAAGGTGAACAGCCACAACAGCAGTCCCCCGCCGCACACCATTCCGATCCGGTAGGCACCGACTTGCAGACCGTTGCCGAGCCCGCGCTGCGCCGCGGTCAGCGTACGCACGGCGATGCCGTCGGTCGCGATATCCTGCGTGGCCGAGATGACGTTCATGACGAAGATGCCGACGAACAACCAGCGCAACGTCGATGACAGGTCCAGAAACGACAGCGCCAGTGCCACCGCGGCGGCCGAACATTGGAGCGAGAGCAGCCACCGCCGCCTGGATCCGTAGCGATCTATGTACGGTGCCCAGAGGAACTTCAGTGCCCAGGGCGCGAACAGCACACCGGTGGCACTGATCTTCACCAGCGAGAAGCCCGACTCACGGAGTACCACCGGGAGCGCCTGGGTGAAGAAGCCGAAGGGCAGCCCCTGCGCAAAGTAGAGCGCACCGAGCAAGGTGAGGGTTCCGGCCGTGAACGACACCGGACGCACCGCGTTGGTCATGACGGACATCGTCTCAGAGCGTCGTAGGCTCCGCGCGCTGCGCGACCGGTTGACGGAGGATGGTGCGCAGTTTCGCCGCGGGCACTCGGCGCGGATCACTCAGGTAGACCTCGTGATGGTTACCGGTCATCGTCAATCCTGCATTCGGAATGTATTCGTCATGCATGTCGGCCAGTACGCGCGTCTCGTCGTCGTAGGAACCGACGTGCAGCGTTTGCACGCACAGTCCCTCGTCCAGATTCTCGAAACGGATCCTGTTCAGCGCGGCGTATTCGCGCTTGGCACGCGCAGCCGCGACTGCCGCCTCGAACATCGCGCGATCGATCCAGTCGGGCACCATGATCATGGCGGTCCAATTCCACTGCGCTTTGTTGCGCTCGGTGGTGAACGACGCCATGTCGTCGGCCCGCCACAGCGCCTCGAGCGGCATGACGACGTAGTCACGGTCCATATTCTTCTTGCTGGCGAACTTCAGTGCGTAGGCCACGGGATAGAGCGCGGCAATTGCTTCCGCATACTCCGGCGCGGTGTTCGGATCGCCACGGCCATCGATCATCAGATAGGCCAGCGACGGAACAACAAGAGTGCGAAAGACGTTGTGCCGCGCGGAGTACGAGTCGAGTGCTTTCTTGAAATCGATCTTCATCGCACCCGCCTGTCCGACCGGCCTGCTGCCGAGGACCTCGTGTTCTCGGCAGCCGGTCTGTCGTCCCGATTCGTTTGCCGGTCAGGCCTCGGCGTCGACCTTGTCCGGCTCACCCCGGCGCATCGCCATGTATTCGGAGAGTTCACGCTTGACCACCGGCAGCAGCAGGTACAGGCCGGTGATGTTGACCAAGGCCAGCAGGAACAGGGTGGCATCGGCGAAGTCCAACACCGAGCCGAGCGAGAGCACGGTTCCGATGACGGTGAACGCGCAGAACATGATGTTGAAGAAGGTGCGTGAGAAACGGCTGCGTCCGAACAACGACGTCCAGGCCTGCAGTCCGTAGTAGGCCCAGGTTATTGCCGTCGACAGCGCGAACAGCGCGACCGCGATCGTCAGCACGTACGGGAACCACGGGAGCACGGTTTCGAAGGCGTCGGAGGTGAGCGTCACGCCGCCGGCGGGAAGCGCGCCCGTCTCGGCGACGATCGCCCGCTGGTCCTGCCAGGTGACAGTGTTGGCGATGACGATGGTCAATGCCGTTGCGGTACAGATGACAACCGTGTCGATGAACGGCTCGAGCATGGCCACGAAGCCCTCGGTGACCGGGTGTCGGGTTTTGACGGCCGAGTGTGCAATTGAGGCCGATCCCAGCCCTGCTTCGTTGGAGAATGCGGCGCGCTGGAAGCCGATGATCATCACACCGAGCACTCCGCCTGCCACACCCTCGGGCGAGAACGCGCCCTCGAATATCGCGGTGAATGCCGTCGGGACCGAGCGGAAGTTGACGCCGATGACGACAGCGCAGGCGACGATGTAGACCAGCGCCATGGACGGGACCAGCTTCGCTGTCACCGCCGAAATCGACTTCATTCCGCCGATGATGACCAGACCGATGATCGACGCGATGACAAGACCGAATATGGCCTTGGCCCCATCGGAACCGAGGAACCCGTCCTCACCGCCGGTGACGGAGCGAACCTGCGCGAACGTCTGATTGGCCTGGAACATATTGCCACCACTGATGGCGAAGAAGGTGATGATGATGGCGTAGAAGACCGCCATGACCTTGCCGAGCTTTGCCAGACCCCGCTCTGCCAGCCCCTTGGTGAGGTATTTCATCGGTCCGCCCGAGACGGTGCCGTCCTCGTTGATGTCTCGGTACTTCACACCGAGGGTGCACTCGACGAATTTCGACGCCATGCCCAGTAGGCCTGCGAGAATCATCCAGAGGGTGGCACCGGGTCCGCCGAGCGTCACTGCTACCGCGACGCCGGCGATGTTGCCGAGTCCGACGGTTCCCGACACCGCGGCGGTGAGGGCTCTGAAGTGGCTCACTTCTCCAGGCGCGTCGGCCTCGTCTTCTTTGCCACTCACCAGAATCAAGGATCTCTTGATTCCGCGGAACTGAATGAATTTGAAGGTGACCGTGAAGATGATGGCGCCGAGGATCAGCCACAGCACGATCAAGGGCACCGCGGCACCGCCGATGTCCACGGTGAAGAAGACGAAGTTCGACACTGCGGCGGAGATCGGATCGAATGCGTTGTTGATCGCTGTCTCGATCGAGCTGAGCGTGCCTCCGTCCGCGGCCAGAAAGTCTGTTGAGTGGGGGTGAGGGCTCATGTATTGGAGTGAACAGCAGTTGGACCGCAGGCGATGGGCTTTACTGCAATTCAGATCAGAATTTACGTGATCTTGACCGAGGACAGTCGGCTCAGATCGCGGACCGATCGGGTATTCGCCGCAACAGCACCGTTGCTGCATCGAGGACCACATGGCGGTCGTAGGTGAGGCGGTAGTCGTACAGCAATCTGCCGTCGTCTCCCGCACCACGCTCGACTGCGATCAGTGCCACGCTCGACATCGGAGCGAGAACGATGATCGAACGTTCCATCGCCAATGGCTCATCTGCGCCCACGATCACCGTACGGAAGCTGCGCTCTGCCGGTGCAGCGTGCGAGTCGAACACAGCCGTGAGCGCGGTGCGTGCCACCAGATCCTCGTAGATTGCCGCGCGGGCAGGGGTAACGCCCGTAGAAGAGCTGTGCGTCGCCAGTACCACGGTCGACGAGCCGGTACCGTATGCACTGCGCAGCAGGCTGTTCTCGATGGCGTCGAGCAAGGTCGAGTCGGCCTGCCTGGCGGCACCGAGTGGATGGGTCAGACCGTAGGGCGTGACGGCCACCGGGGCGCGCACCGTGACGGCTGCGCTCAGATCGAGCGAGTGAACAGGTTCGGTGACCACGCCGAAATCCGGCAGGGACGCCGGTGCGCCGTAGAGGTATCCCTGTCCCAGAACGGCACCCATGGAGTGCGCGAAGCTCTCGTGTCGATCGGTTTCGATTCCCTCTGCCAGCACCAGGGCACCGGTTCGTTCTGCCTCGGCGGCGACGGCGGCGACGATGGCGGCGGTCTCGTCGGTCGAACGCCCTTGCACGAGTGCCATGTCGAGCTTGATCACGTCGGGCCGCAGCAACGGGATCAGCGCCAGGCTGGATGAATCTGCACCCACATCGTCGATGGCGACCCGCCATCCCATGTTTCGCGCATGCTCGGCCGCCCTCAGCAGACCGGCCGGATCTCCCATCAGGTCTCGTTCGGTGATTTCGACGACGATCGACAGTCGTGACGCTTCGGCGAACAGCGACAAGCAATCCTGTGGAGGCGGCGCATCGAGTGCAGTGGGCTCGGCATTGACGAACAGCGCCAGCCGCTCGGGATAGCCGGCCTCGACAGCACCGCGCAGCGCGCTTGCTCTGCACCGCCAGTCGAACTCGGCGGTGATTCCCTGCGCTCGTGCAGCCAGCAGCAGTTCTGGCGGCGTCATCGACGGACCGTCACCGCAGGTCCGGACGAGGGCTTCGTACCCCACCACGGTGCGGTCGTCCAGAGAGACGATCGGCTGGTAGGCGGACGTGATGTCGATCGACATCGGTGAGATCTGCGCAGTCGTCGAATAGGGACGCATGGTGGGACCTTCCTCGATGCTGCTCCAACTGCCCCCACCCGGTGAATCATCATGCCCGACGGAGCGGTGGTCTCGATACCGGACTGCGCTCTTGGGGTCCGTCCTTTGACGATAAGGTGCTCGAAGTAGTCGACGAACGGCGGTGAATCATGGTGGGAACGGACATTCGTCCTCGGGCCGATCACGATCACCTTTTCGCGGGTCGATATCGCCTGGGCACCGTTCTGGGGCGCGGCGGAATGGCAGATGTCGTGCACGCCCACGACGTGATGCTCGGCAGATCCGTCGCAGTGAAGATCTTCCGCCACGGCGAACCCGCTGACACCGCCAATCGCATCGACGCCGAAATCCGGACTCTCGCGTCACTGTCGCACCCGGGTCTCGTTACATTGCACGACGCAGGGACGGCAGCGGATGCAACGGGAGTACCGGTTCCGTACCTGGTGATGGAACTGATCGACGGGCCGACGCTCGGTTCTTATCGCGAGGGCCTACCCCTCCGGAGCGACCACGTGGCGCTCATCGGATGCGAGTTGGCGGACGCCCTTGCCTACATTCACGACCGGGGTGTGGTGCACCGCGACATCAAACCGGCCAACATCCTCATCGCGCAGTCGCCGGACGTCGGTGTGGGACAGTGCGCAAAACTCGCCGACTTCGGTATCGCCCGCATAGTCGACGCCGAACGGCTCACCGAGCACGGCACCACTGTCGGCACTGCGCATTATCTGAGCCCGGAGCAGGCAACCGGAACTGCCGCCGGCCCACCGGCCGACATCTACACACTGGGTCTTGTTCTCATCGAATGCCTGACCGGGACAATGGTATTCGAGGGCAGTGCGGTGGCGGCAGCGGTGGCAAGGCTGCATCGTGATCCCGCTGTCCCCGAGGAACTGGGACCGGAGTGGCACTCGTTGCTGACGGCGATGACATCGAGGCGGCCGGAGGATCGGCCGGGTGCACCTGCTGTCGCACAGCGATTGCGCGGGCTCGCACGAAGCGCCACGCCCCTCCCCCCGACTACTGCAATGGCTGTCCAACCCACCGACGGATCGACCAGCGAAGGTGTTCCGCCGCTCGCTTCCCAGGAATCGCCGCGCCGACGATGGATCGTGCCGACAGCGGCTGTTCTCTTCGTCGCACTCGGAGCGGGCGTCGTGTGGCTGGCGACCGACACGGGCGGCGGAACGGGCGAGGTGCCCACGTCTCCGATCGCACCGACGCTCGTGGAGTCGACGACCGATTCGCCCACGACGCCCGCACCGACACCGCAGCCCGTGATTCCGGCGTTCTCGAACCCACCCGAATCTGCTCCGGCACCCCTGTCGAATCCGGTGCTCATCGAACCCGTCGCACCGGCCCCGCCACCGGAAAACGGAAACCCTGGGAACGGAAACGACAAGGACAAGAACAAGGACAAGAACAAAGACAAATCCGGCAACGGCAACGCGGGTAACGGCAACTCCGGCAGAGGGAACTCCGGTCGAGGAAACTGAGCACACCCCCGGCGTGAGATCGGAGCGACGATGACACGATTCGACACCCTCGTTGTGGGAGCAGGAATTTGCGGTTCCACGGCTGCCCGAATTCTGCACCGTGCTGGTCAGCGCGTCGTCGTTCTGGAAGCGCGCGACCGCGTCGGCGGCCGGGTGTGGACGGTACGCGCCGACGGGAGAACTTTCGACGTCGGCGCTTCGTGGATTCACGGGATAGAGAACAATCCTCTTGCCGACGCCGTGCAGGCGTTCGGTATCGGCACTGCCGAGTTCACCGTGGGCAGCTACCAACCGGATGGCCGCCCCATTGCCTACTACTCCCCCGACGGAACCAGGTTGAGCGAGAACGCAGCCGCACGGTTCGCCGCCGATGTCCACTACTTCGACGAAGCGTTCGCCGCGACGATTGCCGAGTCATCCCCAGGAGTGTCATTCGGCGATGCAGTGGAAGCGACTCTGACGCAGTTGGATTGGGATGCCGGCCGACTCGATCGAGTGCGCGAGTTCCTCGCCCACCGAGCCGAAGAACAGCTGGGGGTAGGCCAGGGCGATCTCGACGCACACGGGTTGGACGACGATGCCATCGAAGGCGACGAAGTCGTGTTCCCCGACGGCTACGACGAGCTCGCCGTACGTTTGACCGAGGGCCTGGACGTTCGACTACAGCACGTGGTGACACACGTCCGTTGGAGCGACGACGGAGTTCTCGTACGGGCCGGGTCTCATTCGTTCTCGGCCGATCGCGCCGTCGTGACAGTCCCGATCGGGGTACTCGAGTCGGCGGACTTCATCATCGAACCTCCGCTGCCGGAGCCTGTTTCGGGTGCGCTGGACCGACTTGCGATGAACGCGTTCGAGAAAGTTTTCCTTCGATTTCCGATCAAATTCTGGGACGAGAATGTCTACGCCGTGCGGCGGCAGGGCGAGGCCGGGCGCTGGTGGCACTCCTGGTACGACGTGACCCAGCCGCACGGGTTGCCCACGCTGCTGACGTTCGCAGCGGGGCCGTGCGCACAGCAGACCAGGCATTGGTCGGACGAGAGAATCAGTGACTCGATCGTCGAGGCGCTGCGCGGCATGTACGGCGAACGCGTCGTTCCACCGGACAGCGTGTATGTCACTCGATGGCAGGACGATCCGTTCTCGTACGGTTCGTATTCGTACATGACGGTGGGCTCACGTCCCCGCGATCACGACGATCTCGCCACGCCGATCGGCGGTGTACTGCATCTCGCGGGTGAGGCCACCTGGACGGATGATCCCGCGACGGTGACCGCTGCGATGAAGTCGGGACACCGTGCGGCAGAACGCATTCTGGAGCGTCGAGTTCCGTTCTGCGAGATCTGGGAAGCCATGAACCGTTGACGCAGCCACCGAACACGAGCTTCGGTGTCTTTGTTCAGTGCAAACTTTCGACAATCTACGAGTAACGTGCTGTCGACGCACCCACACACCGAGCACTCCAGGATGGCACCGTGGATACCGTCAGTTCAGTGATCGACTTCTTGGCAGATCGCCTCTACAGCGTTTTTCTCATCTACTTGTTGATCGGCGTCGGGCTGTATTTCACAGTCCGCACCAAATTCGTTCAAGTTCGACTGCTGCCGTCGATGTTCAAGGCAATCGGTGGGTCTCGCTCGGATGCCGAAGGCGGCATCTCGGCGTTCCAGGCATTCTGTGTCGGTCTTGCATCCAGAGTGGGCACAGGAAACATCGCAGGCGTCGCCATCGCGATCACCCTCGGTGGACCGGGCGCCATCTTCTGGATGTGGCTGGTCGCCGTAGTCGGCATGGCGACAGCCTTCATCGAGGCGACGTTGGCGCAGATGTACAAGGTGCGTAATCCGGACGGGAGCTTCCGAGGTGGCCCCGCCTACTACATCCAGCTCGGTCTGGGTTCGCGCCGCTGGGGAATCGTCTTCGCGTGCCTGCTGATCTTCGCTTTCGGATTCGCGTTCAACATGGTTCAGGCCAACACGATCACCGAGTCCTTCTCGTCCACGATGAACATCGATGCAGGCTGGATCGCAGTCTTCCTCGTGGTGCTCTCGGCTCCGATTCTCTTCGGTGGCGTTCGGCGAATCGCTCGGGTAGCCGAGTATCTCTTGCCTGTCATGGCCGTGATCTACGTGCTGCTCGCATTGGTGATCGTGGCGATGAACGTCGGTGAGATCCCCACGGTGTTCAGTCAGATCGTGTCCAGCGCCTTCGGCCTGAACGAGGCAATCGGCGGAACGACGGGCGGAATCTTGGCTGCCATGCTCAACGGCGTCAAGCGTGGCTTGTTCTCCAACGAGGCCGGAATGGGAAGCGCACCCAATGCCGCGGCGACCGCCACGGTGTCGCATCCGGTGAAGCAGGGCCTGATTCAGTCCCTCGGAGTCTTCTTCGACACCATCGTCATCTGTACGGCAACAGCGTTCATCATCCTGGTCTCGGGTGTGTACGACGTCGCCGATCCGGGCGGCGTGGCGGGTGCGGTGCTGACCCAGGATTCGATCTCCGCTCAGCTGGGAACATGGACGACGATTCCTATGACGCTGTTGATCTTCACGTTCGCGTTCTCGTCGATCCTGGGCAACTACTCGTACGCGGAGATCAACCTCAACTTCCTCGGCGTCGAGGGCAAGCTTCTCAATGTCCTGCGGACCATCGTCCTTGCGGCTATCGGCTTCGGCTCCCTGTCGGCACTGACGACGGTGTGGGCTCTGGCGGACGTCGCTATGGCTGCCATGGCGACGGTCAACCTGGTGGCCATTGCACTGCTGGGCAAGTGGGCATTCGGGGCATTGGCAGACTTCGAGGCGATGCGACGCGAGGGTCGCGACGACAAGTTCGTCGGCCGCGGCAACAGTCATCTGCCCGGTGACCTGCCAGGAGATGTCTGGGATCCGGTCCTCGATGACAACACCGCTACCTCGAACCCCAACCTGAGCAAGTAACTCCGTCCCGAACTCGAAGCTGGGGATGCGTCTTCGTACCGACGCGTCCCTGACTTCGAGTTCGGCCGTTGGACGAAGCTCGGATAGCGGAGTTCGAATTTCGTACGATTTCCCCCACGAACCGCACTTGGGGGATAACATGACGGGTTCATCCAGGCGGATGACCCGTTCCAAGTGCACGCCGCCATCTCCTGGTCGGTATTGGAGCGGCGTTGATGTCGTCTCGGCGGGTACAAGGGGTGGGACATGGTCTCGGACGTCATCGATTGCAGTGTGGTCTTCGAGCACGGCATGGAGCAGGTCTGCGGGGTCTTGAGTGCCGTCGAAATGTTCCCTCGCTACCTCCCGGGCCTCGAATACTGCACGCTTCGTGATTCGGCAGCCGGGTATCGATGCGGAGTCGGCGGTGTCGAACACAACCTCGAACTCGTGGTGAATCGGCGTAACCGAACGATCATCACCATCGAACACCCCGAGTCCGGTGGATTCATCAGATTCACCCTCACCGCAAAATCCGCGAGCGAGACGAAGATCGATGTCACCATGTTCCGAGCGGGTCTCGGCGGGGCCTACGCGCCGCAACCCGAAAACAACCGCGCGGTCATCGACTGGGTCAAGGGCGGTCTGCACAAACTCGAGAATTCTCTGTCGGGTACCGCTACGTCGATCGTTTCGAACAGCGGAGACTCTCGGTCGCTACAACTGGCCATCCTGAAGACGATGGTGGCCACGGGCGTCGTCCGCGCGGCACGTCCCGACCGCGCGTACCGGCAGTTGAACTCGCTGTCGAAGTGGGGCTTCACTCTGGGGGGAGGCTTCGCGGCCGCTACGGCGAAGTCACCGGACGAGATCGCCGTGATCGACGACAGAGGAACCCGCACGTTCGCGGAGATCCACCATCGGTCACATCGCATCGCAGCAGGTCTGGATGCATCCGGTATCCGTCCCGGTAGCACCGTAGGAATTCTGGCTCGCAACCACTCCGCCATGATCGAATGCACAGTCGCGTGCGGCATGCTCGGAGTCGAGGTGGTGCTGCTCAACACCGGCTTGGCCTCGCGCCAGATCGAGGCCATCGCCGCCCGTCACGAACTTCGAATGGTGTTCGTCGACGACGAATTCGACTCGATGGTTCGCTACCTCGGCGACGACGTCACCCGTGTCAGTCTCTCCTCTCATACCGCCATCCCGCGTCGACGCACCCTCGAGCATTTCGTCGCGCCCCCGTCGGCAACATTCGCGCGTCCGGCTCGTCCCGGGTCGGTCGTCGTGTTGACGTCAGGGACCAGTGGCTCGCCGAAGGGCGCGCTACGCCCCACGCCGAGGGGCTTCGGAACCATCGCTGCAATGCTGTCTCGGATGCCGCTTCGAACGGGCGAGCGGATGCTCATCGCAGCACCCATGTTCCACAGCTGGGGACTCGCAGCACTGCAGATCAGCACTTCGTTGCGAGCAACGGTGGTGCTCCAGGAACGATTCGATGCCGAAGACTGCCTACGCGCAATCGAGGAAAATCGATGCACCTCGTTGATCGCCGTACCGATCATGTTGCAACGCATCCTCGATCTGCCCGAGGCGGTGCGCTCCCGTTACGACACCTCCAGTCTGCGCGTCGTCGCCTGCAGCGGCTCTGCGTTGACCGGATCGACCGTCAGCCGCTTCATGGACGTCTTCGGCGATATCCTGTACAACTTCTACGGTTCCACCGAGGTTTCGTGGGCCACTATCGCCACCCCTGACGATCTGCGCGCGGCCCCTGGCACTGCGGGACGGCCGCCGCTCGGCACGACGGTTGCGGTGCTCGATGCCGACGGCAGCGTCGTACCGGTGGGGAGCCTCGGCCGCATCTTCGTCGGCAACGACATGCTGTTCGACGGCTACACCAATGCCGAACCGCCGCCGACCGCGTCAGCACGGGGTGCCGCGATGATGGACACCGGCGATCTCGGTTTCGTCGACTGCAACGGACGGCTTTTCGTTTGCGGCAGGGACGACGAGATGATCATTTCCGGTGGCGAGAACGTCTTTCCGGGCCCGGTCGAGGACGCCATCGCCAACCTTCCTCAGGTCGGCGAGGTCGCTGTGGTCGGTGTCCCCGACAGCGAGTACGGGCAACGTCTTGCCGCGTTCGTCGTCGGCCGCGGTGCGGCGGGCCTCGACGCAGACATGGTGCGCGCCTACATCAAAAACCGCTTGAGCCGCTTCTGCGTTCCACGAGACATCACGTTTCTGGATGAGCTCCCCCGAACTGCCACCGGAAAAGTGATCAAGAGGATGTTGATCGAACCACCCACCGCTGCGGGGACGTGACAGACCGAGCATCGATAGCCCACAGGCGCTCGGCAGCGTCGACGTCGGGCGAGTACGAGGCCACGGTCTCCAGCAGTACCGACGTCGATGTGGCGTGCCCGGGAGTCTTCCCGTAGGCCTGCACCGCATCGTCGGTGCGACAGTGAGAGTTGCTGCCTCCGAACACGACTGGCGAGAAAATACGCCTCGAACGTCGGACGCGAACTCATCCCCGGAAACCCCATTCTCGGCAATGCTGCAGCTCTCGGGAACCATACCGCTGCCGATCCGAGGTAGTGGGCCGCCATCCAGGCCGTCGGATCTACGTGCCGGTCGGGACTGTCTCAGTTGTTTGACTATTCAAATTCTGAGACTATTCGAGGTGAAGTCGGACACGACGTGAGTTCTCCGAACAGCCGATCCAGGAGGGATGCGAATCGCCATGCCCGAGCCATCCGAGGAGCCTCGCTCGAAGAATGTCATGGGGGAAAGCACATCGCACTCGAGTTTTCTGCAGCTGTTCCTGGAAGCAACTCGCGTAGAGCAACCGTCCCGTGACCACCCCCTCTCCAGCGACGACGGACCGAACCTTCAGCGCTGAGGAGCTCATCGGAGCTACTGAACTACCTCGCATCGACTGATCGGGACAGCAGAGAGTAGCGCCAGACGTTGACGGCGACGCTTTTATGTTCGACGGTAGGAGGACGGACGCACACGGGAGGAAGCAATGGACGCTGCATTGATACTTGTCGTGGGCTTCGCCGCGGTTCTTGTTGGCTTCGTCGCCGTCGCCCGCGTACTTCGCTCGCGTATGCGAAGCGGACGCTTCCACGGGATCGAAAGTGCGGTCGGCGGTAGCGCGTTCATGGGAGCGACACGTGAGCCGGGCGTCGCCCCGCCCGAAGGTCGCAATTTTCGTACCGGCTCGAGTCAGCCGGAGCCGTCGACGTCGGACGACATTTCCACGTGACGGAAACGGTCGCCGGTGATTTCTCCCGTCATCGGCAGGCCACGAGTCGCTGCGCAATCATGACCTCTCCGATCGACGCCTGCGATGATCTGACGACACCGCAGCGGACGAGAGGGAACATCATGATCGACGACGAGTCCACGAACCAGAGCAGAGGTCCGCGCTTCCAGGATGGACTCGAGGTTCGAAGAGATGTGATGGGCGCGGAGTACGTCGAGCGCGCATTCGCCAACGCCGAGAACACCGACTCCGCTGCACTTCAGGATTTCGTGACCGACACCGTGTGGGGAGGGGTGTGGACGCGTCCCGGCCTCGATCACCGCAGTCGCAGTCTGCTCAATCTCGGGATCCTCATCGCGCTGCGCGCCCACGAAGAACTTGCCGGCCACGTTCGGGGGGCTCTCCGCAATGGCCTCACGAGAACGGAGATCACCGAAGCTGTCATTCACACAGCCGGCTACTGCGGAGCACCGGCCGCGCTGGCTGCGATGCGCGTCGTACAGAAAGTGCTCGACGCCGAACTGGGCCCTCTGAGTTCCGACGCGACCGAGACGCCGTAGCCGAGAACACCGAACCAGCATCGGTCGTTGTCGATGTTGTCCGCGGTATCACCGATTATTGTCCGTCGATCGGGTACTCCCGACTCATGCCCGAACTCCCCGAGGTCGAAAATGCCCGACAGGTCGTAGAGAAGGCGCTCGGTCGCGTCATCGTCGACATCGACGACGCGGACACTTTCGAGTGTCGCCCGCACATGCCCGGCGAGATTGCGCACGCGCTGAAGGGCGGGCAACTCACCGAGGCGTGCCGCCGCGGCAAGGCGATGTGGTGCGAGACCGTCACGGCCGACGGATCGAGCGGCCCGACGCTGGGCATTCACCTGGGTATGGGTGGACGGGTGATCGTCACTGCACCGGACGGCGACAGCACGTCACGGTACGGCGGCGGTGACCCTCATGTCGGCGAGCGGCCCACCGACAAGCCGGAATGGACGCGATTTTCCATGACGTTCGACGACGGTGGCCAGCTTCGACTGTTCGACAAGCGTCGTCTCGGTCGAGTTCGGCTCGAACCCGACATCGATGCGCTGGGGCCCGATGCCGCCGAGATCACACGCGACGAGTTCCGTCACCGAATCGGTTCCAGCGCTGCACCTCTGAAGGCGAGACTGCTGGATCAGGCCGCAATCGCAGGCGTGGGCAATCTTCTTGCCGACGAAGTGCTGTGGCAGAGCGAGCAAGCACCGTCCAGGCGAGCAAAGACGCTCACGACCGAGGAACTCGACGAGCTTCGAGTGGTGCTGCGGCGGGCCATCCGAGCTGCGATCAAGAAGGGTGGCGTGCACACCGGGGAGATAATTCCTTTTCGCAAAGCGAATGCGACCTGTCCCCGGTGCGGTGCGCCGATGTCACGCGGAACTGTCGGCGGACGCACCACCTGGTGGTGCTCACGCGAACAGTCATGAGCACAAATCGAAAGGTGCAGAACACCGCAGGCAAATGCGTCCGAAGCCCCGACACGATCAGCCCGCTCCCGAGATCCTTCTTCCAACTCGACACCGTGTGCCTCACGATCGCTCTCGGTGAATCGTGCGGCGGACCAGTCAGTCCTTGGCACGCAGGTGGCAGACGCTCCCGCAACCACCTCGTGATTTCGATTGTGCGCCAAGTTTCCGAACTCGTACCAACTCGTAGGCATAACTCGCCCAGTGATCACCGAGCAATGCACGGACCCACCCTTCGCTCTCGGTCACCGAATCGAGGAGATCCGAGCGCGCAGAACTGCGATCCGGGTACTCGTCGGAGCAACCCTGAACGTGGATTCGCAGCGCCATCGGACTTGCCACGGACGGGAAGCACCCT
>NZ_CAPS01000077.1 GCF_000333955.1 Rhodococcus sp. AW25M09 | reverse complement strand
CGCCCAGCGTCGACGAATTCGACCCATCCTGGTATCGCGGATTTCAGCCAAGAACGTGGTCATCCACCTCAGGCCCGGAGCTCGGCCTCCAACGTCTCGTCGCTGGCCCACGACGCCAACCGGGCCAGACTGTCAGCGGCCGGTCCTTCTGCCGGTGCGGTGTACACGTTCAACTGCAGGCCAGGGTCGGTGGGCAGATCCATGGACTCGAAGTTCAGGTCGAGCCGGCCCACCACCGGATGGTTCACATGCTTGCTTCCATGCCCCTTCAGTCGCACGTCCCGAGTTGCCCACTGCCGCCGGAAAAGCTCGCTGCACGTCGATAACTCGCCCACTAGGGCGATGAGCTCCTCGTCGTGGGGATGATGGCCCGCCTCCATGCGCAGCATCGCGGCCGTATTTCGTGTCGCCTGGTCGTAGTCGACGAAGAACCTCTCGGCCTCGATGGGATGCTTGTACACGAATCGCGCCGTGTTGGCTGGCCGTCGCGGGTCAGCCAACACCGGTGAATACAGCGCGCGACCAAGGTGATTCATGGCGAGCACGTCGTGGCGCCCATTGCGGATCAACGCAGGCGCTGCGGTAATGGCATCGAGTACCTCCTGCAGCGCCGGACGCACTGTCGCGGGAGGTGTGCAGTGTGGTCGACTACCGGGCGTCCCGGACTGGCGTGCGAGATGCAACAGGTGATCGTGCTCCGCTTCGTTGAGCTGCAAGGCCGTGGCAAGCGCGTCGAGCACGCCCTCCGAGGTACCAGCCAGGCTGCCGCGCTCGATGCGCACGTAATACTCGACCGACACCCCAGCCAGTAGCGCTACCTCCTCTCGACGCAGACCCTCGACCCGACGTCTACCACCGTAGGCGGGCAAGCCAGCATTTTCGGGTGCGATGCGGGCGCGACGCGACCTCAGGAACTCTCGGATCTCGGTGCGCAGATCAAGCGTGACGGCCATCCACTCATTTTAGGCACGCACCCGAAACCGAAGGGGGTGCCGCCGATCCCCCGAAGCCTCAGCCCCTACCAGAGCGGTCGGTGTCGGTGCCACCGGCTCACGCGGTCGTTGCGATCCCTCCGTCGACGGGGATGACGGTGCCCGTCAGGTAAGCGCCGGCCCGGCTGGCGAGGAAGACGGCGGCACCCGCCATGTCGTCGTCGCGGCCGATCCGGCGCAGCGGGGCCGACGCCGCGATCGCGTCGCCGAACTCGTCGAGGGTTGCAGCCATCATTGTCGACGGGAACGGCCCCGGTGCCACCGCGTTCACCGTGATGTGTTGCGGGCCCAGCTCCTTGGCTAGCACTCTGGTGAGTTGATGCAGCGCAGCCTTGCTGCTGGAGTACGAGTAGTTGGGCCGCGCAGGGATGTGGATGGCGGCGATGCTGCCGATGTTGATGATCCGCGCGGGATCGTCGGCGGTCCCAGCGTTGCGAAGTCCCGGCAGCAACGCCTGCACCAGCCAAAATGGTGACTTCAGGTTGAGGTCGATCACCGTATCCCAGGCAGCGTCCGGGAACGTCTCCAACGGCTCGTCCCACATTGCGCCCGCGTTGTTGACGAGGATGTCGAGACTCCCAAAATCGGCCGTGACGAGGTGAGCGAGGCGGTCACACTCCTCGTGCCGGGACAGATCGGCGGGGACAGCCCAGACGTCGCCGAAATCGGACAACTGTTCCTGCGCCTGAGCGCACGCCTCCTCGCTGCGTGAGCTGATGACCACGTGAGCGCCCGCCTGGAGAAGCCCGCGCGCGATCATCATCCCGATGCCCCTGGTGCCACCAGTGACGAGACAGCGCTTGCCACTTAGATCGAAAAGCTCATTCTGCGTTGCGAATTGGTTGTTTACCACTGGTCGCCCTTCTTCGTTTCTCGGCTTCGTTGCTTCTCTCCTATCAAGCTAGGCGGCATTCCCGAGCCCAAGGAGATCCCCGCAGTACGGGTACTGCCAGGGTCCCCCAGGTTCGGTCGCAACAGCGCGGTGGCAATGGCGAAGGGCTCCACCCCAACCGGTGGCACATCAACGGCCCCGTACTGTGCCAAAATTCGTCTGAGCTGAATAGATACCTTCGGCGCGCTCGTGCCGCGGCCACACCTAGGCGTTGCGTCGAAGCTGGTGAGCGAAGACCGACCGGGATCGGCAAGCGCTATCACCTGATACCGCGAGGCTCCCCAAACACCGCTCGCCTCGTCTCACGAAAGCTTGGCACTGATTCGAACTGGCCTGGGGTCGGAGGCCGTGGTGCTCAACAACCGGATCGCTGCACTGCATGCGCTGCCGGTCCGCCGGATCGCCGAAATGCGCACGGAGCAAATAGAAGTCACACCCACGGGAATCAGTCTTCACCTCGGTGAACATCCTGCGCCAGTGCCCGAACCGTTACTCCCCCTCTTCCACGAATACTTGACCTCACGCGCCAACCAGCGCACCACCAACAACCCCCGTGGTTGTTCCCAGGAACACGTGCCGGGCGTCACATCACCGAGCAGACCTTTCTGAATACACTCAGACAGGTCTTCGGCATCAGTATCCTTGCGGTGCGCAACGCCGTGCTCCACGACCTGACCAAGGAACTCGACGCCGCAACGCTCGCCGACTTACTCGGATACAGCAACAAGGCGATGAACATCCACGCTGCTCGCTCGGGCGTCCCGATGGGCAGCTACCCAGCGATCGGACCAGGAGAAACGTAGCCTCTCGGCGGTCAGAGCCCCGGTTCAGGACCCCGCGCCGCACGAGCTGCATCGACAAGGTCGAGGGCATCCTTGAGGTTCAGACCAGGGTGCTGTTGCCGCAGCGCTTTGACCGCCGTAACTCAGTTGGGTTCGCTGGAAACGATGCGCTCGACATCAGCGACCGACACATCCGGATGAGGCAGCGCAACCTCGCTCGAGTGACGACCGCGCCATTCTTTGACGAATGTGTGAACGAACGAGACAACGACACATACCCAGATCACCAGCATGGCCCAGTTCCAAGGCGACTGAACAGAAACGACGTCTCCAACGACAGAAGGGCCAACCGCACCGACCAGGCACACCAAAATGATCGCACTCAGCCAGAGCTCGAACCGGCTGTTTCCGAACCAGCGTTGATTCTTCATGATCGATCCACCTGCCGATAGTCCGCCAGTGCCATGAACGGACCCTATCGAAAGGCGGGAGAAAGGATCTCCGAACTCGCCCTCGGCGACGTCGACGCGACACCCGGAGCAGACGACGATCCGGATCGGACCCCTCCCCGCTCCGATCCCCGAGCCCCTACTCCCCCTCTTCGACCAGCACCTCGCCGACAGCGGCAACCATCACACGATGAATCACCGCACCCCATGGCTGTTCCCCGGCACCCGCGCCGGGCACCACTCACCGAACAAGCACTCATGCAGCGAACACGCGGCCTCGGGATACACATCCAAGCCGTCCGACACGCTGCACTGCACGACCTCGCCAAGGAAATCGATCCCGCTTCGCTGGCGGACCTTCTGGGCTACTCGACCCAGGTCATGAATCTCCACGCAGCCCGCGCCGACCACAGCACCACTAGGACAAATCGCGCTTCATTTACCGCCGCAGCACTCGCAATGAGCCTGAACTGCAACGCTTCCGGTCGTCGCCGGAGTCGCGCAGCATGGATCACCCCTCCATGCGTCGATGCCTTCCCTAGCGGCGATCACAGCGATGACGAGTGCCGCAACCGGATCAGCCCAGGACCAACCAAGAGTGCTATTGAGTACCAGTCCCACCAGCAGCACCGCCGACAGGTATGTGCACAGCAGAGTTTGCTTGGAATCAGCGACTGCGGACAACGATCCCAGCTCGCGGCCGGCGCGGCGCTGCGCCCACGACAGCACCGGCATCACTGCGAGGCTGACACCGGCGAGCACGATGCCGACAGTCGAATACTGAGTCTCTTCGCCACCGAACAAAGATCGGATCGCATCGACGCTCACGAACAGCGCCAGGCCGAAGAACGAGAACGCGATGACCCGCAACGCGACTTTCTCGCGAGCCTCGGGATCTGCTCCAGCGAACTGCCAGGACACCGCAGCCGCGGACGACACCTCGATCACCGAATCCAATCCGAAACCGATCAGCGCCGCAGAGGAAACCCGAGAGCCCTCGGAGAGCGCGATGATCGCCTCGACGACGTTATAGCCGATCGTCGCCGCCACGAACCACCGAATGCGACGCGACAGCAGCCGACGCCGATCATCGTCGAGGATGGGACGCACACTGGGAAGGCCGAGTTCGGAGGACATCAGCACGCACATCCGTGCTCGGCGCAGCAGGACGGATCGACCGCCAGAACCAGTCCCAACAGATCATCCAAAGCATGTCCGATACGCACATCGGCAAGCTCATAACGACTCCGACGCCCCTCTGGAACTGCGACCACCAGACCACAACCCCGCAGGCACGCAAGGTGATTGGACAGGATCTGTCGTGACACACCAATCGACTCGGCCAGATCGGACGGATACTGCGGCACCTTGCGCAGGATCAACAAAATCTGAGTGCGAGTGGCATCAGAGAGCGCATAACCGAACCGCGCAAGCGCATCGGTATGAACGAGGGTCTCCACCCGACCCACGATACATCGATCACTGTATTCAGAAAATGCTGTACCTCAAGCATCGGCCCGGCGATCGACGAATACGACCCATCCTGATACCGCCGTTATCCAGTGGAACGGACCTCGGGTAGGCGGACCGCAGGTTCAGCCTTTCACCCCTTCCCTGGAAGATGCGGCGAGCGGCATATCGTTTCGGTTCTCTTCGACACTGCTGATGCGTACGGATTCCGAATCAGCGAGTCACGTCTGCTCGAAACGATCAGTCTTGGACCACGACGGTTTGGCATCGTTCCCGTCGTCGCGCCGTGAGCCCGTGTCGAATACAACGATCCAGAGCGTCGTTCGACGCTACTGCACAGGGCTCGGCTACCCCCCTGGGCTTTCCACGCTCTCCGCCACATGGGTAGACAGTCAGCTCGATGGCGACACGCACAGGCACCACACGCTCGATACAGCCCTCGATAGGAGTTCTTGACCGTACAGTCCATTACGGCGTACATTCAAGACTGATCAGTCCATAACTCGAACGGAGCTTCTCATGAACGCAACACTCGGTGGCAAGACGGCCCTCGTGACCGGCGGGACGTCAGGGATCGGGCTGGCGGTTGTCCGCCGGTTCGTCGAGGAGGGCGCGCACGTCTTCGTCACCGGACGCCGCCAAGCGCAGCTCGACGCCGTCGCGGCGGAGCTCGGCAACGCGGTGACCGTCGTGCGCGCGGACGCGTCTGCCCCCGCCGACGTGACGAACTTGTTCGCAGCGGTCGAGGCCCGCGGTTCCGGGCTCGACGCTGTGCACGTCAACGCCGGCATCGGGGAGATGAAGCCGTTGGCCGATGTGACCGCGGCGGACGTCGACGCCGTCTTCGCGACCAATGTGCGCGGCACGACCCTCACGGTGCAAGGGACGCTGCCTTTCCTGAATCCCGATGCCGCGATCATTGTCACCGGGTCGACCGCGGGATCGGGGACAGAGCCGATCTTCGGCCTCTACGGCGCATCCAAGGCAGCGGTCGCGACGATGACCCGCACGTGGGCGGCGGAACTTGCGCCACGGGGTATCCGCATCAACACCGTCGTCCCCGGTCCGACCGAGACGCCGGGGCTGACGGGACTGGCCCCGAACGACCCAGCCGGGCTGCTGGAACAGATCGCCGTCGGGGTACCACTCGGTCGGGTGCTGCGCCCCGAGGAGATCGCCGCCGCCGTACTGTTCTTGGTTTCCGACCAGAGCTCGGGCATGACGGGCAGCGAGCTCTTCGTCGACGGCGGCGTCTCGATCGCCTGACACAGCCCCCGGCCCGTGCCCGTGAGACCACGCCCTCTCACCGTCGCGCAGCATCCTGGCGTGTTCGGAGCAATCGTCTGTCGTACCGGAATCCAGAGGCTCGGCGGTCACCGCCTCATATGGATTCATACACTGCTGGTGGTCTTTTCGCGTCAGCGGACGTCGTTGACGGTCGATCCGATTCGCCGTTCGTATCGATCTGCCGGGGCCGACTTCGGGAAGGAGTCGAATTCATCGATCCGGGCGTCAGGGTGCGTAGGCAGGAAGTCTACGAGATACCGCGGGACCTGGCGATCGCGATTTCTTAACCCAAGCGAGGACTCTCGCGACCGAACATGACACGGACGCTGTCCGCAAGCGAACCCTGAGACTCCGCGTGGACTCCGGCATCGGATTCCGGATCGAAGACATCAACCAGGCCGATGCCGAGCTGCGACGTGCAGTTCGGTGTTCGGTTTGGACGACCGATATCGACGAGCCGATAGACGGCGAGCACCGGGGAACACAACCGGTCTTGATCTGCAGGGTTACGGGGTAAACGTCTGTGTCGCCCCTGTGATGGCAGCTCCGCGAGCGCAGTCCTGATCGATGCTCCAGGACTGAGCGCGATCGCGTCGGCGGTAAGTAGTGTCGAAGGTACGGCTCGGCAAGGGTAGTGCCTTCGCTCGGAACGTCACGGAACCCTGTCTCTACGGAAAGGCTGCAGCGCCAATGACCGTCTACAACGAATACAACGACGTGCTCGAGGGGAAGTGCCCCTTCGGCGGAAACACGATCGGCGGCGCGGCGACCTCCAAACCGACGCTGTCGGACTGGTACCCGGACCGGCTTCGGGTCGAACAGCTTCACCGTGACGGTACTGCTGCGAACCCACTGGCCGATTTCGACTACGAAGCCGCGTTCAACGCGATCGACCTCGACGAACTCAAGGCCGACATCAAGCACTTCTTGACCACGTCGGTGTCCTGGTGGCCGTCGGACTACGGCAATTATGCGCCCCAGATGATTCGGATGGCCTGGCACGCGGCGGGCACCTACCGCATCGCCGACGGCCGCGGCGGAGCCGGCCAGGCACTTCAGCGATTCGCACCGATCAATTCATGGTGGGACAACGGAAACACCGACAAGTCGCGTCGACTGATCTGGCCGATCAAGCAGAAGTACGGCAATGCCCTGTCCTGGGCGGATCTGATGGTCCTCACCGGCAACTGCGCGCTCGAGATCATGGGATTTCCCACCTACGGCTTCGGTGGCGGACGCCGCGACGCCTGGGAGGCCGACGACGCCACCTACTGGGGTCCCGAGTACATCGAGAACAGCAACCCCGACTCGTTCGACGCGATGGTGATGCGCAGCCAGCGGTGGACCGGCGAGCCCGGTGATGCGAACTACGAGCTCGAGCAGCCGTTGGCTGCGTCGCATCAAGCTCTGATCTACGTCAATCCGGAAGGCCCGAACGAGAACGGGAACCCGGCCGACTCCGCGGTGGACATCCGAATCACCTTCGGCCGGATGGCGATGAACGACGTGGAGACCGTCGCGCTGATCGCCGGCGGCCACGCGTTCGGCAAGAGTCACGGCCAAGTTCCGGCCGACAAGGTCGGTCCGCCGCCGGAGATCGCACCGATGGAGGCTCAAGGCCTCGGCTGGGCGAACCCCGTCGGAAAGGGCTTCGCCGAGTACACGATGACCAACGGCATCGAAGGCTCCTGGACGCCCAATCCGACGCAGTGGGACAACACGTACCTGGAAAACCTGTTCGCCTTCGAGTGGGAGAAGACCGAGAGCCCGGCCGGAGCGCTGCAGTGGAAGCCGACCGACCCCGGTGCTCCCACCACGCCCGACGCGCATCTCGCGGGCGTCACCCATCCGCTGATGATGATGACCAGCGATATCGCGCTGAAAGTCGATCCCGTCTACCGCGGCATCTGTGAGCAGTTTCTCGCGGACTTCGACTACTTCACACAGGAGTTCTCGAAGGCTTGGTACAAATTGACCCACCGCGACATGGGCCCGAAGTCGCGCTACCTGGGCCCAGAAGTCGCGGCCGAGGACATGCCATGGCAGGACCCACTGCCCGCGTGGGATCACGATGTGGTCGGTGCCGCCGAGATCGCCACCCTGAAGCAGTCGATCCTCGGGTCCGGGGTATCGGTGTCCGACCTCGCGTTCACGGCGTTCTCCTCGGCCGTGACCTACCGCGACACCGACAAGCGCGGCGGAGCGAATGGTGCTCGCCTCACGCTGGCACCGCAGAAGGACTGGGCGGTGAACCGCCGTACCGTGCCCGTGATCGCCGCGCTCCGCAGCGTCGTCGACGACTTCAACTCCGCCGGTTCCACGAAGGTCAGCCTCGCCGATGTGATCGTCCTCGGTGGCTGCGTCGCAGTGGAGCAGGCCGCCAAGTCGGCCGGTCACGAGATCGAGGTTCCCTTCACGCCGGGCCGCGTCGACGCAACGCAGGAGCAGACCGATGTGCCCACCTTCGAATGGTTGGCACCCGTCGTCGACGGATTTCGCAACTTCGTCATGGATGACTCCGCGCGGGTGGCACCGAAGGTGGCTCCGGAGCAGATGTTCCTCGATCGTGCGATGTTGCTCAACCTGTCCGCCCCGGAGTGGGTCGCACTCACCGGCGGACTGCGCGTGCTGGGCTGCAACCATGACGGGTCCGAAAACGGCGTGTTCACCGACCGTGTCGGGACACTGAGTACCGACTTCTTCACGACGCTGATGAGCATGGACTACGACTGGTCGAAAGTCGGCGACGCCGGAGTGGCTTTCACACTCGACAATCGCGAGAGCGGGGAGACGGTCTACCGTGCCACGCGGAACGACCTGCTCTTCGGGTCGAACCAGCAATTGCGCGCCGTGGCCGAGGTCTACGCCGGAAGCGACGGCCACGCTCGCTTCGTGCGCGACTTCGTCGCGGTGTGGGACAAGGTGATGATGGCCGATCGCTACGACGTGAAGTAGCCCGTAGGACCTATCGCGCACAGCGGCGGGTGGACCACCACCCACCCGCCGCTGAGGCCGACCGGCGCGGTGGCCCAGACGATGGTGGCCCAGACGATGGTGGCCCAGCTAGGCGGATCGGAGAAAACAGCGAGCGACCTCGAGTCGATCGGCGTCGTAACCTTCCCACTTCGCCGCAGGCACGTCCTGGCGGCCGACTTCCCTGAATCCGCGTCGAGTGAAGAACTCTGCAGCCTCAGCACTGACGGTCACCGCGAAGAGGTTGGCGATCCCTCGCGTGCGGCAGATCTCGACCAGTCCGTCCATCAGCAGACCGCCTGCGCCGAGCCCGGAGAACTCGGCGACTGTGATCAAACCGGAGACCTCGCCGAATCCTGTTCCGGCGTAACGGTCCACCTCGAGGCCGACGATGCCGGCGAGGTGTCCGGTACGTAGGACCCGTGCACCGAGCCCGCCGACGGCCATCCTGGCAATCTCGATTCGACTGCGCGGCTTGAGAACCCCCTCATGCACCCCTTGCGCCACCAACGCCTCGATCGCAGGAAAATCATCCACCTGAAGCGCGGCCAGGTGAAGATACCGCCCTTGAGTCAGGACGGTTCCCCGGCCGTCGAAAGTAAGCAGCTCGAACTCGAGATCCTCAGCCCGACAAAGGTTTACGCTGTATGCGCCGCCGGCAAGTGCCTCTTGTGCCGCTGGCAGAAAGTCGTCGAGCCCCCGTTCGGCCAGGTGACTGGCAAGACGTTCGCGGTGCACGTCGATATCGGCGAAGCTTCGAGGCGGACTCCCCCAGCCGCCGCCCGGATCGGTCAGCACAGTCTTCGATGCTCGGACGCTCGCAGAAACGAACCCGGCAGTGCGCGCCACAGCGGAAGCCTCGGCCCCGACCACGACGCATTCCGAGTCCGCGGTAGCGAGCCATAGATCGGCGACCGTCTCGTCGTTCCACACCGTCGAACCCTCCAAGGCTCGACCACGGACTGCGGCGGTGGTCGACGGAACGCCGTCGGTCGGAACCACGAAGATGAACCGGGTATCTCGCGTACCGAACTCACCGACCGTGCGTGCCACCGTCTCCAGCGCAGCCGAACTCAACACGGGAAGCGCGACCACGATGGTGACCCCACGGAACTCCTCGATGAAGAAATCGCGCTCGGGAACAGGCACCCCGCTGGGAGTAAATTCGACCGCATCCTCGCGCGGTGCCGCCCGTCTCGGCCGCACTGTGGGCGGATTCGCCTGCCGATCGTCGTTCGTCATGATCGCCCCAGTCCGAACCGTCTCCACCGCACGCCGGGGTCGGGTAGGGCGAAGAGCAATCGCGGATCGAAGAGAGCTCTCAGGGTGAACATCACGCGGATGGCACTGTCGGAGGACTCCATCGGATCAGGATATGTTCCCGTCGCTTCGGACCGCGCGATACCCACCGCCGATGGCCACCGCCCCCGCATATCGAATCTCCAGACTGCGTGCGGTGATCGATCGCCCACGCACGGACTGCTCGGAACGAGATGCGGCCCACCGCATACTGAATCGGACACTTCACAAGCCCCGGCCGATCACCGACGCTCCGCGACAGTACGGCCGAGTCAGCTTTGGGCCCGGCGCAAGGAGCATCGAGGAGAAGTTTCGAGTCGACCCGGTTGCCGACGCACACAACGACATACGGTTCGGTATCGAGGACCGAAGTCGTCCTGAATCGACGAAACAGTGGCGAGACAGAACATCCATCGCCACTGGAAGGCTCCTTCATGACATCACCGGTCAGCTCGGGCACCTCGTCCCCCGATACTGCGGCTCGCAATGACTGGCTCGGCCTGATCGCCATTGCCCTCGGCGTCACTCTGGTCGTCATCGACTTCACCATCGTGAACGTGATCGTTCCCCCGATCGTGACCGATCTGAGCATCGACTCGATCTCGGCGCAATGGATTCAGGAGTCCTATGCCATCGTGCTGGCAGCGCTGTTGCTGGTGGCCGGAAAAGTCGCCGATATCGTCGGTGCCCGAAGGATGTTCCTGACGGGAACGGCGGTGTTCGCAGCGGCCAGCCTCGCCGCTGCACTGGCACCATCGGGAGTGGTGCTCATCGCGGGCAGAAGCGCCCAGGGCGTCGGCGGCGCGCTCATCATGCCCGCGTCGTTGGCGCTCCTGAACTCCATGTTCACCGGGGAGGCCAGGGCCAAGGCGTTCGCCGTGTGGGGGTCGGTGATCGGCGGCGGTGCTGCGCTGGGCCCGTTACTCGGAGGCCTTCTCGGAGAGATCTCATGGCGCTGGGCCTTCGGAATCAATCTCGTGGTCGCCGCGGCGGTCGTCATCGGAATAATCCTCTACGTCGAAGAGGCCGACCGTAGTGCACGTGGTATCGATCTCTGGAGCGCCGTACTCGTCTCGGGCGGAACGGCTCTGGTTGCATTCGGAGTCATCGAAGGTCGGCACTACGGGTGGTGGACGTCCGTCGGAGCCGACGGCCCTGGCATCGGAGCCCTCTCCCCTGTGCCGTTGGCCCTTGCGCTTTCTGCCACTGCTCTGGTGGCGTTCGTTGCCCGGCAACGTGTTCTCGCCGACTCCGGGCGCGAGCCACTGATGGATCTGTCGCTGTTCCAGATCAAGTCGTTCAGTGGTGGAAACTGCGCGACCGTGGTGATCGGGCTCGCAGAGTTCGGAATACTTGCCGTACTTCCCCTGTGGCTGCAGTTCGCACTCGGGTACTCGGTGTTCCAGGCCGGTGCGACGGTTGCGGTGATGGCAGTCGGTGCGTTCGTCGCGAGCGGAGCCAGCTTCTCGCTGCTCGGCCGGTTCACCCCGCTCGGACTGGTCAGGATCGGACTGATTCTCGAAGGTCTCGGCGTGCTCGCCCTCGGCCTGGTCGCGTCGCCCTCGACGAGCGGAATCGTCATTTGCGCGACACTGTTGCTCTACGGCGTGGGAGTCGGCTTCGCGACCGCTCAGGTCACCAATGTGGTGTTGGCAGACGTTCCCTCCGATAGAGCAGGTGTGGGTTCGGGTATCCAGGGCACTGCCAGACAACTCGGTTCCGCACTCGGCATCGCGGCGTTGACGACGCTGTTCTTCACTTCCCTGAGCAGCGGAACCACCAATCGACTCGCCGAACGCGGCATCGCAGATCCAGGCGGTGCGATCAGTGATGCCGTGTCTGATTCTGCAGGTGGTGCCATTGCCGCTCTCGACGCGTCCGCGGCGATCGGTGCGGCCGGCGCAGCGCGAGAAGCAATGAGTCATTCCGTGACCCTCACCGGATACGCCTGCGCTGCATTGCTTGGCCTGGGAACGCTGACCACGTTGCTGATTCCCAGGCGGCGGCAGGCACCAGCACCCACCCTGAAGCCCGGACCGGAGATGTTGTGACCTCGATTACTGGCGATACCGGCAATACGAGGATATGGTTGCCTATGTTCACCAAGGTGAGCCTGTGCTGCTCTGTCAGTGCATGACAGTCGTTTCGAGGAGGGGCCCTGCCGATGTCCATCATGACAACGCAACTCGAAGCTCGGCGCATCTCGGTCGAGCCGGCCCTGAGCCTTCCGACCTACTCGACGGGCAACGCTGTCACCACGCTCGCCGACATGCGGAAGGGTCAGACCGCGCACATAGTCGATGTATGTGACGAGCTCGATCCAGCATCCGCGCGCCGGATGTTCGATCTCGGCTTCGCGCCCGGCGCAGAGGTCGAAATGCTGCGCAAAGCGCCGATGGCTGACCCCGTCGTATTTCGGATCGCCGGTTACGACATCGCTCTCAGACGGGTTCAGGCGCGCTGCATCCACGTCGCGATCACCACGTGACCTGCGGCCCTCACGGGGCCAGCGAACCGTCAGACGCGGGATCGATCGGAACCGACACTCGTATCGCATTGGTCGGAAGCCCGAATTCCGGCAAGACCACACTGTTCAACGCGCTCACCGGACTCCGCGCGAAGACGGGGAACTATCCCGGAATCACGGTTGCCCGGTACGAGGGGCGAACAAGGGTAGGTGACCGCGACGTTCTCATCGAAGACCTCCCCGGCACCTACAGCCTCGATGCGATCAGCCCCGACGAGCAGATCGTCGCAGACGTTCTCGATCAGGACGACCCGGTCACCAGCACCCCGAACGGACTGATCGTCACCCTCGATGCGACGACCCTTCGTCGATCTCTCGGCATGCTCGCGCAGGTCTTGAACACCGAGCTACCGGTATGTGTGGTCGTCACGTTCACCGACGAACTGGCCCGCAGGCAAGGCTCGCTCGATATCGAGGCATTCGCTCGCTCCCTCGACGTTCCCGTGGTGGCGGTGATCGGTGGGAGGCGTCAGCAGCTGGAGCAACTACGTCGCTTGCTTCCCTCCCCTGGCGCGTGGCAGAGCCCTCCGGTGCTGCCTCCGACCGCTCCGCGAGAGGTGACGAGCTGGATCGAGTCGATCCTCACCGCATCGGGGTATCGGCTGCCCGAGGTCGATGCCCGCACCCGCCGCATCGACTCGATTCTGTTGCACCCATTCTTCGGCACCATCGTGTTCTTCGTGACGATGTTTGCGTTCTTCCAGGTCATCTTCTCGGTCGCTGCTCCCCTGCAGGGCTACATCGAGGACTTCTTCGCCTTCCTCGGAGATGAGGTCGACCGCTTCGTCACCATCGGATGGCTGGCCGGTTTCCTGTCCGACGCCATCCTGAGCGGTGTGGGCGGAGTGCTGGTGTTCCTCCCCCAGATCGCCCTGCTGTTCATCCTCGTCTCGTTCCTCGAAGGCGTCGGATACATGGCGCGGGCAGCGTTTCTGATGGATCGCGTCATGTCGAAGGCAGGTCTCGAGGGGCGCGCATTCGTTGCCCTGCTGTCCTCGCTCGCCTGCGCCATCCCCGGCATCATGGCCACCCGAACACTTCCGTCGACACGCGACCGAATCGCCACCATGATGGGCGCTCCGTTGATGACGTGTTCGGCGCGTCTTCCCGTGTACGTCCTGCTCATCGGCCTACTGGTCACTCCCGACGAACGCCTCGGGCCGTTCGGAGCGCAGGGCGTGGTGATGTTCGGCCTCTACCTCGTCGGCGCGCTCTCCGCCATGGCGACGGCCTGGCTGTTCTCCCGGATCGGACGCGGGTCGGGACCGCTGTTGCCGTTCTACATGGAGATGCCTCCCTACCGGCTGCCGTCACTGCGCTCGGTGGCATTGTCGGTCTGGGATGCGTGCAAGGGCTTCCTCCGCAAGGTCAGCAAGATCATCTTGGTCACCACGATCGTTCTGTGGGTGTTGCTCACCGTTCCGTTCCGCAGCGACGCCGACCTCCAGGCCGCGGGTGTCGATCCGACCGACGATGCGGCCTCGTCGAGTTATGTCATCGACCACAGCGCAGGTGCCGCCGTCGGGCGCTTCGTCGAGCCCGTCTTCGAGCCCCTCGGCTTCGACTGGCAGATCAACGTGGCCGTCCTCGCCTCACTGTCGGCTCGCGAAGTCTTCGTAGCGACCATCGGACAGGTAGCTTCGGCTCAGGATCCGGACGATCCGGGGACTGCGCTCGAGAACATGACCGCTCAGTCCGGCCCCCGCGCCGGCGAGAAGCTGTTCACTCCCCCGGTCATTGCCGCACTCCTCGCATTCTTCCTTTATGCGTTGCAGTGCATGTCGACCATCGGCGTCATGCGCCGCGAGTCGGGCACATGGAAGTGGCCGGCGATTGCCTTCGGGTACATGTTCGTCGTTGCCTGGGCGATGGCGTTCGTCGCCAAAACTGTGGTCGGAGTCTTCACATGAGCGCGGGTGTTCGATGACCATGGTGCCGGTCCATCCCGAATCGGTGGTCGGCGAGCCATCGGTCCTGCGGTGGATCATTCCGCCCGGGCTGCTGCCGTTCGTCGGACCCGTCACGGCAACACCACTCGCCCTCCAACGTTCGATCGACGACGGCACGATCGAACGGATCGACGTCGAACCCACCGCGGTGCGGATCCAGCTCGCCATCGGTCGATCGTGGCGCACCGAAGGTGATCGGATTCGGACAGCTCTGCAAGATGCTCTCGAGGTGCCCGACGCATGGACACCGCAGAGCGAGGCTTCGCCCGACGCGACACTGCGCATGGCTGTGCGCGAGGTCATCGACGGTGACGTCGGCGACTACATCCGATCTCACGGTGGAATCATCGAACTCGTCGATGTTTCCGACGGTCGAGTTCGATTGTCGCTGAACGGTTCCTGCTCCCACTGTCCCGCGTCCGATGTGACGCTGACCGAACGGGTCGAATCCGCGGTGCGCAGCCGGTTTCCCGCCCTACGCGAGGTGACCGCTGAGAGCGACAAGGGCCTCGCCGGCGGTCGACGCCTACTCGGAATCATGCCGAGCAGACGCGCGCGATAAGACTCGGTCACCGATCGTCGGGCCGTGACTGTGGTCTACTTCATCGTCCGGTCCCAACGACCGACGCGAGCGTACGAACTCGTAAGGGTGTGGTCCGATGGCGTTCGTCACGACTTTCGGTGTGGCGCTGCTGGCCGCGGTGTTGCTGTCGAGCTTGTCCGCGCGTAGTCCCCTCTCGACCTCGGGCATCTTCTTGTTCGCTGGCTTGATTGCCGGCCCATTGGTCCTCGACGCCGAAAGGCTCGGCACCGATACGGTTCGTGAAGTCGCCTCGGTGACACTGTTCGCGGTGTTGTTCGCCGACGGCCAGCGCGCCCCGATCTCCAAGTTGCGCCACCAATGGATGGATCCGACCCGTGCCCTGTTGATCGGGATGCCGCTGACCTTCGCCGTCGTCGCGGTGCTGGCACATCTGTTGATCGGTTTCGACTGGCCGACATCGTTGCTGATCGGTGCCATCCTCGCGCCGACCGACCCCGTATTCGCTGCCGCTCTGGTCGGCCGCGACGACGTACCGTCCCGGCTTCGGAGCCTGCTCAATATCGAAAGTGGACTCAACGACGGACTCGCACTCCCCGTGGTCCTCATTCTGATCGGAACACTGGGCGGCGAGATCGGCGAAAGCACCTCGCTGGGGCCGGTGTTGCTCGAAGTCGTTCTCGGCGTCGTGCTCGGCGTCGTTGCGCCTGTTGCCGGTTCTCTCCTGGTTCGGCTCCCAGTACTGGGGGTGACGTCCCGTGCCCAGTCCGCCGGGCCCTTGGCAATAGCCATTCTGCTGTTCGTCCTCACCGACGCGATCGGAGCCAATCCGTACATCGCGGCGTTCACCGCCGGGATCACGCTGGCGAGCGTGAGTCCACACGCGTCGGAATCGTTTGCACCCGTTGGAGAGTTGACCAGCGAGTTGGCGAAGAACGCCGCCTTGCTGGCCTTCGGCGCCCTCGTCACTCCGGCCTTGCTCGGCGAGGTCGGCGTCGCCGGCTGGATCTTCGCCGTGCTCGTTCTCGTGATCGGTCGGCCTGTACCGGTGATGTTGTCGTTGATCGGTAGCCATCGGCTCGCGCGCAACGAAAGACTCTCAGCAGCGTGGTTCGGCCCGAAAGGATTTGCGAGCGTCGTCTACGGATTGCTGGTGCTCTCGTCGGGGATCGATTCTGCGGAAAAGGTGTTCGCGATCATCGCGGGAACGGTCATCGTCTCGATCGCTCTGCACAGCGCCACCGACACTCCGGTGGCAATTCTGCTGCACGAGGAACCGAACGAACCACCGGTGACGGGCGCCCATTGAGCTGCAAGCATCCCAAGTGTTCGTGATAGCGTGCCGGATCAGAGCTACTCGCATAGCCACCCCAGCTGCAGCAGGCACCCGCGAAGCCTCGGCCAGCGCACGACGGGCAAGGTCCTCCACGGATCTGCGATGTTCGATTTTCACTTCTTGCTGCGTGCCGTGTCCATGAATTCCTACCGGTGCAGCGGTGCGCGGGGCTGATGCACACAGGGATTGGAACTCCGGTGACGAAGAACCACGCCGAGAAGCGGTTGGCGCGCGCGTATGCGCAGGCACACGACCTCCCCTATCGTCAGGCGCTGGCGTCGGTGCGAGCGGCCCGCGCAGATCCCACGCCATTGTTGCCCTTCGCGCAGCGCCTGTTGATCGAGGCTGTCGAGGGATGCGGAGTCAGACACTGGGCATGTGTCGACGAATGGGACGGTGTGGGTCGGGCAACGATCACCGACCTCGGCGGCGAGCGATTTGTACTCACTGTCGACAGCGTCCTGCTCGTGCTCCGCGAACACCTCGATGAGAATCCGACGCTGCAACCGAACGACATCGACAGCTATTTCGCCGACGAGGCGGTGCAACGCGTCCTGTTCGGCGGCGTCATCTATCGGCTGGATCTTCATCGAGGCAGGGGTCTCGTGGCGTGATACGTGCATCGAGCCACCGATTGCGCTGCTGATCGGACGAGCGGAAGACAGCCGCGTAAATCAGGGTGCGTGGTATTCGGTGATGGATTTCGGAACATCGTCTCTTTCCACCTTCAATCTATAGCGCACCCCGGGGCTTGCCGCAAGACCCCGTACAGGGCTCAGAATGACTCGCTGTTGCCAATGAACAGCTGATCGGAGTTCTGTGAAACCTATGGGTCCAAGTGTCTTCGACCTCCCGGACAATCTCGCACGCAAGCGCAACCCAGTGCTCATCGGTCATGATCAGCAACACTTTTCGGCACTCCGTTCGAGTATCGAGAAGTCACGATCGGATACGGCGGCGCGTCTGGACACCGTGCAGAAGTCGCCGGTCCGAATGGGGCAGGAGGCGATGGAGCGGGATTTCGAGATTCACCGTCTGGGCGGACGCTTACGTTCCTTGCACCGCTACGGGGTAGATCTGTGCCTTGGTCACGTCGTCACCCTCGACTCGGACGCGCCCGTCTACATCGGCCGCCTCGGGTTGTTGGGTAATTCGGGCGAACAGCTCCTGGTCGATTGGCGCTCCCCCGCGGCCGAGCCCTTTTTCGGTGCCACCCATGCGAACCCCATGGGGCTGAAGAGTCGGCGTCGGTATCGATGGACGAACGGCGTGATTACGGACTACTGGGACGAGGTGTTCGACTCGACGGGGCTGAGCACCGATGCCGCACTCGACGATCAGTCGTCATTCATCGCCAGTTTGGGCACCGTACGTTCACCGCGGATGCGCGACGTGCTGGGTACCGTGCAGGCGGATCAGGACGCGATCATCCGGGCAGGTGCCCGCGGAGCCCTCGTGGTCGACGGGGGGCCGGGAACCGGGAAAACGGTTGTCGCTCTTCACCGCACGGCTTATCTGCTCTACGCGGATTCACGACTCGGACACAACCGCGGCGGAGTGTTGTTCGTCGGCCCGCACGAGCCGTACCTCGCGTATGTCTCCGACGTACTGCCGAGTCTCGGCGAGGACGGCGTACAGACGTGCACCCTCCTTGACCTCGTCACCGAAGGAGAGAACGCGATCGAGGAGGCCGATCCCCCTGTTGCACAGCTCAAGTCCACCGTCCAGATGATCACGGCAATCGAGGCTGCAGTTGCGTTCTACGAGCAACCGCCCACACGCAACATGACCGTGGAAACGGAATGGGCCGACCTGAAGCTCACCCCGAACGATTGGATCGAGGCCTTCCGAGCACCCGATCCCGGCACCCCGCACAACGAGGCCCGTGAGCAGATCTGGGACTTGCTGGTCACGAATCTGGTCGACCGATACGCCGGCGACGAGGCCACCGAGGAGGTGCGAGAGTCTCTGCAGCGCAACGAGGATCTGCGCTACGAACTGGACCGATCCTGGACGATCATCGACGCCGCCGACCTCGTCGCCGACCTCTGGTGCGTGCCCGCGTATCTCCGTAAATGTGCACCGTGGCTCAGTCCCGAGGACGTCCGCGCGCTACAACGACCGGACCCGACGCGATGGACAGTGGCAGACCTGCCCCTGCTCGACGCTGCACGAATGCGTCTCGGGGATCCAGAGCACGCGAGGCGCACTCGACGCCGGGAGTTGACCGAGGCAGCCGAACGTGAGCGCATGGACCGCGTCGTCGACGAACTCGTGGCTGCCGACGACGACGAGATGATGGCTGCCCAGTTTCGCCAGGAGGGAATCCGCGATGCCCTGGTCGATCGAGCGGGATTCGAGGAGATCCCCACCGATCCACTGGCAGGTCCCTTCGCGCACATCGTCGTGGACGAAGCGCAGGAGTTGACCGACGCGCAGTGGCAGATGGTTCTGCGGCGGTGTCCGTCGGGCAGCGTCACCATCGTCGGAGACCGCGCACAAGCGCGTCGCGGTTTTTCCGAATCCTGGCGCGAACGACTCGGACGGGTGGGCTTCGACCGGGTGAACATGGCCACCCTGGGTGTCAATTACCGCACACCACGGGAGGTGATGGCGGCGGCCGAGCCGATGATCCGGGCGGTCCTGCCGGACGCCAACGTTCCGGTGTCGATTCGAAGCAGCGGAATGCCGGTCGAGTACGGCGACGCGGCAGATCTGTCGTCGCTGATCCACGGTTGGCTGGACTCGAACGCCAATGGAATCGCCTGCGTCATCGGCGATCCTGCGTTCCCGGAGTCGGACCGCATCCGCTCGTTGACGCCGCAGTCGGCGAAAGGACTCGAATTCGACCTGGTTGTAGTGATCGATCCGGACTCGTTCGGGTCAGGAGTCGCAGGTGCCGTAGACCGGTACGTGGCGATGACTCGGGCGACGGGGAGGCTGATAGTCCTGACGTCTCAGCGCGAGGCCGAGTTCAGTGCGTCCAGCACCGCATGAATCGCCGGGCTCGCGTCGGCGCTGCGTCTCCACGCCGCCTGTACCTCGCGCTTGGGAGTGCGCTCAGGCGGAACTGCAACGAGACCGGCGCTGAGGACCGGCCGGGCGAGACGGGGG
>NZ_CAPS01000078.1 GCF_000333955.1 Rhodococcus sp. AW25M09 | reverse complement strand
TTGGTCCGCCCAGGTCACCTCGAGTCGCGATGCGGAGAATGCGGTCGAGAAGACACTCTCCGGGTTGTTCGCCGAGGTTCTTCGACTGGACCGCGTCGGCGTCGACGATTCGTTCTTCGCGCTCGGCGGCGACAGCATCATGTCCATTCAGCTCGTGTCACGGGCCAAAGCCGCAGGCCTGGCCCTGTCGCCACGAGATGTGTTCGAGCACAAGACTGTTGCCGCTCTCGCCGAGGTGGTCGCAGCCGGCGAGGGCACCGCTGCGGTCGTACTCGACGAATTGCCCGGCGGCGGTGTCGGCGACGTTCCGTTGACACCGATCGTGGCATGGATGCTCGATCGCACCGCAGTTCTGGATCAGCACACACAGACTGCCGTACTCACACTTCCCGTCGACATCGAAATCGGCGTCCTCGAGGCCACGGTCCAGACGGTCCTCGATCAGCACGACATGCTCCGCGGTGTGCTGCACCGCGGTGAGAGCCCCGCCATGGAAGTACTTCCTGTCGGATCGGTGACGGCACAGTCGGTCGTGCACCGGGTTTCTTCGACAACCGTTCGGGGACAGGAGTTCTCGGAGCAGGCAAGGGCCGAGGCCGAGGCGGCGGTAGGCCGCTTGGCCCCAGATTCCGGTGTGATGATCCAGATGGTGTGGTTCGACGCCGGCCCAGAGGGGAGCCGTCTGCTCGTCGTCGCCCACCACCTGGTGATCGACGGTGTTTCCTGGCGAATCCTGGTTCCGGATCTCGCGTCGGCGTGGGCCCAGATCATCGGTGGAAACACTCCGGAACTGGCTCCGATCGGCACCTCCATGCGCCGTTGGTCTCACGGGCTCCGTGAGGTCACCGCGACCCGCGGCGAGGAACTACCGTTCTGGCGCGAGGTGTTGGCGCAACCCGACCCGCTGATCGGATCGCGCGCGCTCGACCGAGAGATCGACGTGTATCGAACGGTGGACAAGGTCGAGTTGACGCTGTCCACCGACGTCACCGAAGGCCTCTTGACGGCGCTGCCCGAGGCATTCCACGGCAGTGTCAACGACGGACTGCTGGCTGCACTCGCACTGGCGACCGCCGTGTGGCGGCGAAACCGCGGAGTTGTCGTCGCCGACGCACTCATCTCTCTGGAGGGTCACGGCCGCGAGGACCACGTAGTACCGGGTGCCGACCTCAGCCGCACCGTCGGTTGGTTCACCACGATCTACCCACTCA
This sequence comes from Rhodococcus sp. AW25M09, assembly GCF_000333955.1. Lineage (GTDB taxonomy): Bacteria > Actinomycetota > Actinomycetes > Mycobacteriales > Mycobacteriaceae > Rhodococcoides. The sequence goes on along the minus strand of NZ_CAPS01000078.1, from coordinate 31,027 downwards.
GGCTGACCCTCGACGGCATCGATCTCGACGACGCTCTCGCCGGTGGTGGCGACGCAGCGCGTCTGATCAAGTCGGTCAAGGAACAGCTGCTGGCCGTACCGGATCACGGAATCGGTTACGGCATGTTGCGCTACCTGGACGAGGACGGCGGGGCCGCTCTACGCGACTTCCCGGCTCCACAGGTCAGTTTCAACTACCTCGGGCGCTACAGCACCGACATTCCGGACGAACTTCGCGGACACGGCTGGCTTCCGGTAGACGATTCCGGCGTCGGCGATTCGCAGGACCAGGATCTGCCGGTCGCCGCTGCGCTCGACATCAATGCAGTCACCACTGCAACACCGACCGGCCCGCGCCTGGAAGCAACGTTTGCTTTCCCCTCCGGTGTACTCGAAGCCGGCGAGGTCTCCGAGCTCGCCGAGCTGTGGCGTCAGGCTCTGACCGCGCTGACCACGCTTGCCCAGCAGCCCGGTGCGGGTGGCTTCACACCGTCCGATCTCGACCTGGTCCAGCTCGACCAGAGTTCCATCGACGACCTCGAACGGGTCTACCCGACGCTGGACGACATCTGGTCCATGACGCCTTTGCAGGCCGGTCTGCTGTTCCATGCGGAATTGTCGGATCAGTCCGTGGATGCCTACATCGTGCAACTTGTACTGGAACTGCGCGGAGACGTCGACGAGTCGCGATTCCGCCGTGCTGCTCAGGCGCTACTGCGACGACACGCCAACCTGCGCACCGCCTTCGTGCACAACAACGACGGCGAGTCCATCCAGATCGTGCACCACGGTGTGGACGTGCCGTGGACGTCGATCGACCTGACGGATCTGAGTCCCGATGATCGGGCCGCCGAGGTCGGACGCATCGAGCACGAGGATCGAGACACTCGATTCAACATGGCGCAGGCACCTCTGTTGCGCTTCATGCTCATCGCCTCGGCACCGGGTGAGTGGCGTTTGGTGATGACCAACCACCACATCCTGCTGGACGGCTGGTCGACACCACTGCTTCTCAAGGACCTGCTCACGCTGTACGTGGTCGACGGCGACGACACCCTGCTCCCTCGCGTCCCCGCCTACCGCGACTACCTGTCGTGGTTGGCCAAGCGTGATCGTTCGTCGGCGCGGGATGCGTGGACGAACGCGCTCGCCGGGCTGTCCGAGCCGACCCTGTTGACACCGGTCGAGAGTCGGCGCCAGGAGTCGACGTTGGCCGGCCGCGCCCTCGTGTCGTTGGACACCGAACAGACCGACCGGCTGCGGGCTGTCGCTCGTGCCCGCGGCGTGACGATGAACTCGATGGTGCAGGCGTCGTGGGCGATGGTCCTCGGCACTCTCACCGGACGCTCCGACGTGGTGTTCGGTGCGACCGTGTCCGGACGACCGCCGGAGGTCTCGGACATCGAGTCGATGGTCGGACTGTTCATCAACACCTTGCCGGTCCGAGTCGTACTCGATCCGGCCGAGACACTCGGCGAGTACCTCGACCGGGTGCAGGCCGAGCAGGCAGCACTGCTCGACCACCACTACCTCGGCCTCACCGATATTCAGCGCGCTGTGGGACCCGCCGTCGCATTCGACACCCTGACGGTGTTCGAGTCGTATCCGATGGACCGTGCGGGACTGTCGGCAGAGACCGACCTCGCCGGAATGCGCGTGCACGACGTACACGACGGCAGCGACACGGCTCAGTATCCGCTGACGCTCGTGGCCATGGTCGACGATCGACTGCACATCGAGGCCAAGTACCTTCCGGAACTGTTCGAGCACAACGTCGTTCTGGCCACCGTCGACCGAATTGTGCGAGTGCTCGACGCCATCGCCACCGACACCGACCGACGCGTCGGATCACTGTCGCTGCTGTCCGAGGACGAGCTGGGCCGATTGGCCCCGGTTCGTGGCCCGGCCTCGGCGAATGCTCGACTGCTGCGGGAGATCTTCTCGGATGCTGTCGCCGCGAACGCCGGTGGTATCGCCTTGACCAGCGAGGACGAGAGCGTCGACTATGCCGAGCTCGACGCCAGATCGTCTGCTCTCGCACGGGTCCTGATCGCGCGCGGCGCTGGACCGGAAACCGTTGTCGCACTGGCTCTACCGCGATCGGTGAACTCCGTTCTCGGAATCTGGGCGGTCGCCAAGACCGGCGCGGCCTTCCTGCCGATCGATCCGAGCTACCCACGCGATCGCGTCGAGCACATGCTCGTCGATTCCAACGCGTCCATCGGCGTCACACTGTCCACACATGTGGCCGCGGTCGAGGGTCTGGGCTCCGCCCGGTGGACTGTGCTCGACCACGACGACACCAGCGCCGAACTGGCCGATCGCTCGACCACCCCGGTCCGCGACGAGGACCGCACCGGCCCGATGCACATCGACCAAGCCGCCTATCTGATCTACACCTCGGGCTCGACCGGTGTGCCCAAGGGCGTCACCGTCACCCATCGTGGCCTGGCGAATCTGGCGGAGGAAGAGCGCACCCGTTTCGAGGTGACCCCCGACGCTCGCGTTCTCGCATTCGCCTCGCCGAGCTTCGATGCCTCCATTCTCGAACTGATCCTGGTGTTCTCCGGTGCCGCGACCATGGTCATCGCACCGACGTCGGTCTACGGCGGCATCGAGCTGGCTGCATTGCTCGCCGAACAACACGTCACGCATGCGTTCGTCACCCCCGCTGCGCTGGCTTCGGTCGATCCGGAGGGCCTGACCGAGTTGCGTGTCGTTGCCACCGGTGGTGACGTGTGCCCGCCCGAGCTCGTCGCACGCTGGGCACCGGGCCGTCGTATGTTCAATGCCTACGGTCCCACCGAAGCCACGATCTTCTCGTCCATCAGCGACCAGCTGCACGTCGACTCGCCCATCGATATCGGCTCTCCGACAATCGGTTTCAGTGAGGTCGTGCTCGACGCACGGTTGCACCCCGTGCCGGTCGGTGTTGCGGGTGAGCTGTACCTCGCCGGGCCGGCACTGGCGCGTGGATACCATTGCCGATTCGGTCTGACGGCGGAGCGATTCGTCGCCGACCCGTTCGGCGAGCCGGGCGCTCGGATGTACCGCACCGGAGATGTCGTGCGATGGACCGATTCCGGAACGCTCGAGTACGTCGGACGTAGCGACTTCCAGGTCAAGGTGCGCGGTTTCCGCATCGAGTTGGGCGAGATCGATGCTGTCCTGACCGATGATCCGAATGTCGAGTTCGCCACCACGGTCGGCGTCGACGGCCCGACCGGAAACACTATTCTGGTCGCTTACGTACTGCCGCTTCCCGGCCGGCAGGTCGATGCAGCGGCGCTGCGTACCCACGTCTCGAATTCGCTTCCCACCCATATGATCCCGACCGCCTTCGTCGCGCTGGAGTCGATTCCGTTGACCCCGGCCGGCAAGTTGGACCGCAATGCACTGCCCGCGCCCGAGCTCCATCTCGGAACCGACTCGCGTGCGCCGCGCAACGAGACCGAGCGAGTCATCGCCGACATCTTCGGCGAGGTACTCGGGATCGACGCGGTCGGAATCGACTCCAGCTTCTTCGATCTGGGCGGCGACTCCCTCAGTGCCACCAGACTCACCGCACGAGTCAACTCGGCGCTCGACACCGCCATCAGCGTGCGTGCATTGTTCGAGGCACCGACCGTCGAGTCGCTTGCAGTTCGTGTGCAGAGCGACTCGGTCGGCACGGTTCGCCGTCCCGCACTCGTCGCGCAGCCGCGACCGGATTCGATTCCGTTGTCCCTGGCTCAGCAACGGATGTGGTTCATCAACCAATTCGATGTGACCTCGGCGGCATACAACATCCCGCTCGCGGTGCGTCTGACGGGTCGACTCGACATCGCTGCGATGAGTGCGGCCGTAGCCGACGTCTTGCAGCGACACGAGTCGCTGCGCACGGTCTTCCCCACCCGTGGGGAACGACCCGAGCAGAACATTCTCGACGTCGAGACGGCGAGCACAGAACTGCAGGTCGTCGATCTCGATCCCGCCGATGTCGTATCGGCCATCTCCGCTGCTGCCGCCACGGGATTCGATGTCTCGATCGATCTGCCGTTCCGCGCGGTCCTGTACCGGCTGGCTCCCGACCAGTTCGTGCTCTCGATCGTCGTGCATCACATCGCCGCCGATGGAGCATCGATGGCACCGCTGGCGCGAGATGTGATGGTGGCCTATGGAGCTCGCACCGCGGATACCGCGCCGATGTGGGCCCCACTCGACGTCCAGTACGCGGACTTCGCAGTATGGCAGCGCGCGGTGCTCGGCGACGAGTCCGATCCCTCCTCGCTGGCTGCGCAGCAGTTGAACTTCTGGAAGACCGCCCTGGCGGACCTGCCCGAGGTACTCCCGCTGCCGCTGGATCATCCACGACCCGCCCGCCAGTCGTTGCGCGGCAACAGTGTTCGGTTCGAGATCGATCGTGACACTCATGCAGCGCTGATCGACATCGCTCGTAGCAACGAGGCAACGGTCTTCATGGCCGTGCACGCGGCATGGTCGATCCTGATGGCCCGCATCAGTGGCACCGAGGACATCGCGGTCGGCACTCCGATCGCCGGACGCGGCGACGCAGCACTCGACGACCTGGTCGGCATGTTCGTCGGAACGTTGGTTCTGCGCACCGAGGTCGCACCGAAGCTCTCGTTCACCGACCTGCTTCGTTCCACGCGCGCTGCCGATCTGGCCGCGTTCGACAACACCGACGTACCGTTCGAGCGGTTGGTCGACGTTCTCGACCCGGCCCGCTCCACCGACCATTCGCCGCTGTTCCAGGTGCTGCTCGAATTCCAGAACAACACCTCGGCGACGCTCGAACTGCCGGAACTCACGGTGGAAGCCGTCGACATCGATGCACACGTGGCGAAGTTCGATCTGCAACTGACCGTTGCAGAGCAGTTCGACGAGTCCGGTGCACCGTCAGGGATGACGGCCGCGATCACGTACGCGGTCGATCTGTTCGAGGAATCCTCGGTCCAGGAATTCTCGGCGCGATTCGGGGCAGTGCTCGCCGCAGTGACGGCCGATCCCGAGAGTGTCGTCGGAGACGTCGACGTGCTGCTCCCCGGCGAGCTCGATGCGATGACGAACGAATGGAACCATGCGGGCATCGCCGCGGACGATGCGACTTTGGCCGATCGGTTCGCTTCTGCCGCTGCACAATTCCCGGATTCACGCGCCGTCGTCTTCGGTGATCGTTCGATGACCTACGCCGAACTGGACGAACGTTCGAGCCGACTCGCCAGAGTTCTCGTCGCTCGCGGGGTGACGTCGGAATCGCTCGTGGCGGTCGCGATGCCGCGCAACGAGGAACTGATCGTGGCTCTGCTCGCGGTCATCAAGTCCGGCGGCGGGTATCTGCCCATCGACGTCTCGTACCCCGCCGACCGGCTTGCGTTCATGCTCGAAGACGCTTCGCCCGTCTGCGTGATCTCCACCGTCGCCGACAGCGCAGCGGTACCGGCCTCCGATCTCGATACCCTTCTCGTCGATTCACCGGAACTGATGGCCGAGCTCAGCAACGTCTCGGGCAACCCGCTGACCGATGCAGATCGTTCGGGGAGAACCAACGCAGATTCGATCGCGTACGTCATCTACACCTCGGGAAGTACCGGCCGCCCCAAGGGCGTGCAGATCGCACACCGCAACGTGGCCACCCTCTTTGCCAACACTGCCGAGCTGTTCGAATTCGACGACCGCGACGTCTGGACGATGTTCCACTCGTACGCGTTCGACTTCTCGGTGTGGGAGCTGTGGGGACCCTTGCTGCACGGCGGGACTCTCGTCGTCGTCGATTACTACACGGCACGCTCGCCGGAGCTGTTCCGCGAGTTGTTGGTACGCGAGAAGGTCACGGTGCTCAACCAGACACCGACAGCGTTCTACCAGTTCGCCGAAGCCGACAGAGCTGCCACCGCAGCCGTCGGGCCCTCCGACGACGGCACAGAACTCTCGCTGAGGTACGTGATCTTCGGCGGTGAGGCACTCGATCTCGGACAGTTGGGTCGCTGGTACGCCCGACACGACGAATCCGCGCCGACCCTGGTCAACATGTACGGCATCACCGAGACGACGATCCACGTGAGCCACTTGGCCCTGACCGAAGCATTCGCCGCCTCGGCCTCGGCCAGCGTCGTCGGTCAGGCAATTCCGGCATTGAGCGTCGCCGTCCTCGACACCCGTCTCAATCCTGTGCCGCCGGGTGTGACCGGGGAAATGTACGTCTCCGGGGCACAGCTCTCTCGCGGCTACCTCGGCCGGACCGGGCTGTCGGCCACCCGCTTCGTGGCAGATCCATCCGGCGCGGCGGGATCACGGATGTACCGCACCGGTGACACCGCCAGGTGGAATCGCGACGGGGCACTCGAATACCTCGGCCGCAGTGACATGCAGGTCCAGTTGAACGGATTCCGCATCGAACTCGGCGAGATCGAAAGCGCCCTGCTCGCATTCGACGGCGTCGCGGCCTCCGTGGTGTCGGTACGCGACGACGGCTTCGGTGATCGTCTGATCGGCTACGTCGTCGCCGAAGCAGGCCGGACACTGGACCATTCTGCCGTTCTCGATTTCGTGGGCACCACACTGACGTCGTACATGGTGCCCGCGGCCCTGATCGTGCTGGACGAGTTGCCACTGACCGCCAACGGGAAGCTCGATCGCCGCGCCCTGCCCGCTCCGGACTTCTCCGCCAACGTCACCGAAAGCCGTTTGCCCGCAACCGAAGTCGAGTCCATTCTTGCCGGCCTGTTCGCCGACGTCCTCGGGCTCGACGCGGTCGGCGTCGACGATTCCTTCTTCGCTCTCGGCGGCGACAGCATCATGTCCATTCAGCTCGTCTCGCGCGCCAAGGCCGCCGGCCTCGTTCTGGCCCCACGCGACATCTTCGAGCGCAAGACCGTCGCTGCTTTGGCCGAGGTCGTTGTTCTCGGTGGCGACGCCGTAGTGCTGGACGAGCTCGAAGGTGGGGGAGTGGGCCCGCTCCCGCTGACACCGGTCGTTCGGTGGATGTTGGACCGCAGCAACGACTTCGGTCGCTACACCCAGACCGCATTGCTTCAGCTGCCGGTCGATATCGATCGCCACACGCTCGAGCGCACCGTTCAAGCAGTACTCGATCGCCACGACATGCTGCGGTCGAGGCTGTTCGTCGACGCCGACGGCATCTGGCACGAGGAAGTAGCTCCGATCGGCGCGGTGTCTTCCTCGTCGGTCATCCATGCGGTCTCCGTGGATTCGATCCACGGTGCCGACTTCTCGTCCCGTGCCGCAACGGAACTCGATGCCGCAGCAGATCGATTGGTCCCCGCTGACGGTGTCATGGTGCAGATGGTGTGGTTCCGGGGCTCCGATGGGTCCGGCCGACTTCTGATCGTCGCGCATCACCTCGTCATCGACGGCGTGTCCTGGCGAATCATCGTTCCGGATCTCGCGACGGCATGGAGCCAGATCGTTGCCGGCGACGAACCTGTGCTGGCACCGATCGGCACCTCCATGCGGCGGTGGTCGACCGGATTGACCGAGGTCACCGCAAGCCGCACGACCGAACTCCAGTTGTGGCAGCGCATCCTCGACGGCCCGGATCCGACCATCGGTTCGCGCCCACTGGACAAGAGCGTCGACGTCGACGCGACCGTGCAGCGGATCCGCACCTCGCTGCCGGTCGAGGTGACCGAGCGACTGCTCACGACCGTCCCCGAGGTCTTCCGTGGCAGCGTCAACGACGGCCTCCTGGCCGGACTGGCCTTGGCTCTGACCGCTTGGCGTCGCGAACGCGGTGCCGCGGTACGGACCGCGCTGATCACCTTGGAAGGCCACGGGCGTGAGGACGCTGTGGTGCCCGGTGCCGATCTCGGCAGGACTGTCGGCTGGTTCACCACGATCTTCCCGGTGCGGCTCGACCTCGCCACCGTGGACATCGCCGACGCGTTGTCGGGCGGAGATTCCGCCGGAGCGCTGATCAAGGCCGTCAAGGAGCAACTACTCGAGATTCCCGATCACGGCATCGGCTACGGCATGCTGCGGTACCTCGATCCAGTGGGAACCGACGCTTTGTCCGGCTACTCCGCCCCGCAGGTCAGTTTCAACTATCTCGGGCGCTTCTCGACCGGATCGACCGAGGGCATGGCCGATGTCGGCTGGATTCCCGTGGCCGACGCGGAACTGGGCGACGCGCAGAACCCGGACATGCCCGTCCCGGCCGCGTTGGACATCAATGCCGTCACGACGTCCACACCCGACGGTCCGCGGTTGGACGCGACCTTCGCGTTCCCGGCAGGCATTCTCGGTGCCGACGAGGTCGATCGTTTGATCGAGTTGTGGACGCAAGCCCTCACCGCGATCACCGAGCACGCCTCGTCCGAGGATGCGGGTGGTTTCACTCCGTCGGATCTGGAATTGGTCGACATCGATCAGCGCTCCATCGAGGTGCTGGAGACGCGATTCCCCGATCTCGACGACGTGTGGTCGATGTCGCCACTGCAGGCCGGATTGCTGTTCCATGCGCGTCTCGCGGGCGAGGTCGGCAGCGACACTGCAGGCGTGGACGCCTACATGGTTCAGCTCGGCCTCGAACTGCGCGGGACCGTCGATGCGGCGCGGATGCACTCCGCTGTCGACAAGCTCGTCTCTCGTCATCCGAACCTGCGAGCAGCGTTCGTAAACAACAGCACCGGAGAGTCTCTGCAGATCGTGCAGAAATCGGTCACCGTTCCCTGGTCCGAGGTCGATCTGCGCGGTGAAGCCGATGTCGAGGCGGCACTGGAAGCAGTGCTCGAGGCCGATCGCGGTGTTCGGTTCGAGATGGACTCCGCCCCGCTGCTTCGGTTCACCCTGATCACCCTCGCCGACGATCATTGGCGACTGCTGCTGACCAACCACCACATCCTGTTGGACGGATGGTCGACGCCACTGGTCGTGAAGGAATTGATCACGCTCTACGTCACCGAGGCCGACGACTCGATGCTTCCGCGGGTGCCCGCGTATCGGGATTACCTGACCTGGATGCGGCAGCGTGACGTCGCGATCTCCACCGCGCAGTGGGTCAGCGCGATGGCCGGCGTCGAGGAGCCGACGCTGCTGGTCACCGGTGATCGGGGTCGGCAGTTGTCCACGGTCTCGCGCGAGACCGAGCGCTCGTTGTCGATCGAGACGACAGCTGCCCTGCGCGATTTCGCTGCACGTCGTGGGTCGACTCTGAACACTTTGGTTCAGACCGCATGGGGCATCGTGCTCGCGACGCTGACCGGTCGAGACGACGTCGTGTTCGGTGCGACCGTGTCGGGACGTCCTCCGGAGGTCCCCGGCATCGAGGCAATGATCGGGCTCTTCATCAATACGCTGCCCGTTCGGGTCACACTCGATCCGAACGAGACGCTCGGCGCTCTCGTCGATCGTGTGCAGGCGGAGCAGGCTTCGCTGCTCGACCACCACTACCTCGGCTTGACCGACATCCAGCGCGCGGCTGGTGCCGGGGTCGCTTTCGACACACTGACGGTGTTCGAGTCGTACCCGGTCGATCGAGCCGGCGCTTCTGCGGCAACAGATTTCGCAGGCATGCAGGTAACGGACATTCTCGGAACCGATGCTGCGCACTACCCATTGACTCTGGTCTCGTCCGTCGACGAGCGCCTGAACCTCAAGGCCAAGTACCTGCCCGAACTGTTCGAGCTCGAGGACGTCGACGCCATCGTCGATCGAGTCGAGCGAGTACTCGGTGCGGTACTGGCGGACGAACAACGGCCCGTGGCTCGGCTCGGCCTGCTCGCCGAATCCGAATTCGCGGCCTTGGCACCGGTATTCGGACCGGACGGCCGTTCGACACGGTTGTTGCCGGACATCTTCTCCGACGCCGCAGCCATCGACCCGGCCGCCATCGCGTTGCGCAGTGTCGACGGAGAACTGACGTACCGAGAGCTGGACCGACGGTCGAACAGGCTCGCTCGAATTCTGCTGAACCACGGCGTTCGTACCGAGACTTTCGTCGCGCTCGGCATCGCACGGTCCATCGAGTCCGTGCTGACCGTGTGGGCGGTCGCCAAGTCCGGCGCCGCATTCGTCCCGGTCGATCCGAACTACCCGGCCGATCGCATCGAGCACATGCTGGCGGACTCCGGCGCGAGCTTCGGTGTCACCACCCGTGCCCATCTCGACGACCTGCCGTCGACCGTGCCGTGGATCGTTCTGGACGATCTCGCCACGAACGGCCCGAACGCTGTCAGCGACGAGCCCATAGCCGACAGCGAGCGTCACGGTCGTGTCACTCTCGAAAGCGCGGCGTACACGATCTACACGTCGGGTTCGACCGGCGTCCCGAAGGGGGTCGTGGTCACCCACTCCGGCCTCGACAATTTCGCGACCGAGCAGCGCGAGCGATACGGGGTCACGAAAGACTCTCGTACGCTTCACGTTTCGTCGCCGAGCTTCGATGCCTCCGTGCTCGAATATTTGCTCGCATTCGGCGTCGGTGCCACGATGGTGATCGTTCCGCCAACGGTGTACGGCGGCGAAGAACTCGCATCGTTGCTGGCATCGGAAGCGGTCACACACGGATTCATCACTCCGTCTGCGTTGGCATCTGTCGACCCGAGCGGTCTCGACTCGTTCGCCGACGTCGTCGTCGGCGGCGAGGCCGTCCCGGCCGAGTTGGTCGGCAAGTGGGCCCCCGGCCGCAACCTGTTCAACGGGTACGGACCGACCGAGGCCACGATCATGTCCAACATCAGTGCACCGATGGTTGCCGGCGAGCCGGTGTCGATCGGCGGACCCGTGCGCGGCGTGTACGAGGTGGTCCTGGATTCACGGCTGCAGCCCGTTCCCGTCGGGGTGGCCGGAGAGCTGTACCTCGCAGGTGTCGGCTTGGCCCGTGGTTACCACGATCGAATGGGCCTGACGGCAGAGCGATTCGTCGCCGATCCGTTCGGTGGGCCCGGCGCGCGGATGTACCGCACCGGCGATGTCGTGCGGTGGTCGGCAGATCTGACCATCGAGTACGTCGGCAGAAGCGATTCCCAGGTCAAGGTGCGTGGATTCCGCATCGAACTCGGCGAAATCGACGCTGCGCTCTCGGCGCATCCTGCGGTCGATTTCGCTGCGACCTTCGGCACACCGGGGCCGTCAGGGGCGACTGTTCTCGTGTCATACGTGCGCTTGACGGGTGATAGCCCGGCAGAGTCCGTCGACACGTTCGACACCGTGGTCCTGCGTGATCATCTCGCGGCTGCGTTGCCGTCTCACATGGTGCCCAGCGCCATCGTGGTGCTCGAGTCGATTCCCTTGACTCCCGTCGGCAAGCTCGACCGCGCTGCACTGCCGATTCCGGAATTCGGATCGGCCACGTCCTACCGTGAGCCGAGCACGCCTGCCGAACTGACCGTCGCGGCTGTGTTCGCCGAGATCCTCGAAGTCGACCGAGTCGGCGCCGACGACAGCTTCTTCGAGCTCGGCGGCGACTCGCTCAGCGCTACCCGGGTGATCGCTCGGCTCAATTCGGAATTCGACAGCGCGATCGGCGTTCGCACGATCTTCGAGACGCCCACGGTGTCGGGATTGGCGAACGCGGTCGGCAGCGCAGACACTCGAACGCAGCGTCCGGCTCTGGTTGCCGTGGTGCGTCCGGAGCACATTCCGCTCTCGCTCGCTCAGCAACGTATGTGGTTCATCAACCAGTTCGACACCTCGTCGGCGGCATACAACGTGCCGTTGGTAGTGAAACTGACCGGACAGCTGGACACTGCCGCGTTGGCCGCGGCGGTGGTCGATGTTCTCGAACGCCACGAGTCGCTGCGCACGACATTCCCCGATGGCCCCGAATTCCCGGAGCAGCTGGTCCATCCGGCTACCGATGTCGCGCCGGCAGTCGAATCCGAACAGATCGATGCCGGAGTGCTGACCGACCGCGTGGCTCTGCTGGCCGGTCGAGGGTTCGACGTGACCAGCGAAATCCCGGTACATGTCGAGCTGTTCGAGGTGCTCGGTGCCGGCGACGACGCCGGCGATCCGGTCTTCGTGCTCGCGATGGTGGTGCACCACATCGCAGCCGACGGCGCGTCGATGGCACCTTTGGCTCGCGACGTAGTTCTCGCGTACTCGGCTCGCAGTGCAGGACGCGCGCCGGAGTGGCAACCGCTACCCGTCCAATACGCCGACTACACGATCTGGCAGCGTTCTTTGCTCGGAGACGAGAAGGACGCGTCGAGTGTGGCGGCGGCGCAGCTCGCGCATTGGTCCACAGCACTCGCCGGCCTTCCCGACGTGTTGCCGTTGCCGACCGATCGACCGAGACCGACCACTCAGGACTTCCGCGGAGGCCGAGTTCGCTTCACGGTCGATGTCGACATCCATCGGACGCTCGTCGAGATCACTCGCGAGCAGAGCGTCAGTATGTTCATGGTCCTGCATGCGGCATTCGCGGTGGTTCTGGCTCGGCTGAGCGGCACCGACGACATCGCGATCACCACCCCGGTTGCCGGACGCGGGGACGCGGCCCTCGACGGCCTCGTCGGTATGTTCGTCAACACGCTCGTGCTGCGGAGCCGAGTGGACGAATCCGTGACGTTCGGTGATCTGCTGAACCAGGTCAAGGCACACGATCTCGACGCCTTCGATCACACCGAGATGCCGTTCGAGAGAATCGTCGAGGTTCTCAACCCCACTCGCTCGACGGCCTATGCGCCGCTTTCACAGGTGGCGCTGTCGTTCCAGAACAACGAAAAGGCCTCGATCGAGCTACCCGGCCTACGCGTCGAAGGCTTCGACTTCGACGTTCCGGTTGCCAAGCAGGATCTTCAGTTGCTGCTGTCCGAGACGTTCGACGACGAAGGTCGTCCGGCCGGCTTCGAGGCAGCCTTCGATTACGCAACATCACTGTTCGATGCAGCCAGCGTCGAGGCGATCGCGGGTCGACTGATCCGTGTACTCGATGCTGTCGGGCGCGACCGCCACACGGTTGTCGGAGACATCGAAATCCTCGACACCGACGAGCAGAAGGCGTTGGCACCGGCGCGAGGGAAGACAGATGTCGCAGTTCGGACCTGGCCGGAGCTACTGGCCGCGTCGGTAGCTCTCGACCCGTATGCGGTCGCCCTGACATACCGGGGTGTGAGCCTGTCCTACGCCGACCTCGACAGTTGGTCGAATCGGATCGCTCGGATGCTGATCGACTACGGCGTCGGTCCCGAAACTTTCGTCGCGTTGGCGCTGCCTCGATCTATCGAATCGGTGCTGTCGGTGTGGGCGGTCGCCAAGACCGGTGCCGCGTTCCTGCCCGTCGATCCGAACTACCCGGCGGATCGAATCACGCACATGCTCGAAGATTCCCACGCCGCCATGGGTCTGACCGACATCGACAGCAGGCAATCGCTGCCCGACACCGTCCCGTGGCTGGTTCTGGACGATCCCGAGATCTCGGCCGAGTTGTCGCGCTACCCGGCGGACGCCGTGACCGATACCGAGCGAACTGCCACCCTTCACATCGACCACCCCGCCTACCTGATCTACACCTCGGGTTCGACCGGAAGGCCCAAGGGTGTCGCGGTGCGCCATCGCGGCTTGGCCAATCTGCAGGCCGAGGTCCTCGAGCGGTTCCGTCCCACCAGGGATTCGCGGGTTTCGCACATCGCCTCACCGAGTTTCGACGCGTCGATCTACGAACTGACGATGGCATTCGGAGTCGGAGCCACGGTCGTGATCGTGCCGCCCGGGGTCTTCGGTGGCGGTGAGCTGGCCGACCTGCTCGAAGCCGAACACGTCACACACGCGTTCCTGACGCCTGCCGCGCTGTCGTCGATCGACGAGTCGAGGCTCGGCACCGTCCGAGTGCTGGCCGTCGGCGGCGAAGCCTGCACGCCGGAACTGGTGGCGAGATGGGCACCGGGACGCAGGATGTTCAACGGCTACGGTCCGACCGAGACCACGATCCAGGCCAGCGTCGGTGGTCCGCTCGTACCCGGCGGCGTGGTCGACGTCGGAAAACCCGCAATCGGATTCCGCTACATGGTTCTCGATTCGCGGCTCCGCGCAGTTCCCGCGGGTGTGCCGGGAGAGCTGTACATCGCCGGTCCCGGTACAGCCCGTGGTTACCTCGATCGGTTCGGACTGACGTCCGAACGCTTCGTCGCCGATCCATTCGGTACTCCTGGGGATCGGATGTACCGGACCGGAGATGTCGTGCGCTGGGGAAGCGCAGGTAGCGTCGAGTTCGTCGGGCGCAGTGACTTCCAGGTCAAGGTGCGCGGCTTCCGCATCGAGCTCGGCGAGATCGACTCTGCCCTCACCGAGCAGGATCAGGTCGGATTCGCCGCCACGATCGGACACACGGCTGCGTCCGGTGACACAGTCCTCGTGTCCTACGTACTGGCGGCAGACGGCGCGACGATCGACGCAGAATCTCTGCGCGATCGAGTGGCCAAGCTGCTTCCGCGCCACATGGTTCCGTCGACCATCATCGAGCTCGAGGACATTCCACTCACGCCTGTGGGCAAGCTCGACCGTCGGGCACTACCGATACCGGAGCTGACGGTGTCGACCACTCCGTACCGGGCACCGAGTACCGACGCGGAAGCTGCGATCGCCGACGCGTTCGCCCAGGTCCTCGGTGTGGAGCGAGTCGGCATGGACGACAACTTCTTCGAGCTCGGCGGAACCTCGCTGGTGGCAACGAAAATTGTGCCGGCCATCGAAAACGCCATCGGGGTTCGAGTACCCCTGCAGGCGCTGTTCGTCGATCCGACACCGGCCGGCCTGGCTGCGCGGATCGCCTCCGACGCGGACGCCGCGGGTGCCGATCTCGATTCGGTGTTCGGAGTGGTCATTCCGCTGCGCAGCACAGGGTCGAAGGCACCGATGTTCTGCGTCCACCCCGGCATCGGGTTGTCGTGGGGATACGCCGGTATCGTCTCGAAACTGACCGACGACCGTCCGGTGTACGGCCTGCAGCTGCCGAGCATCGTGGAAGGGACGACCTTCGGCTCGATTCGCGACCTCGCCCATCGATACGCCGACGAAATTCGCGCCGTCCAGCCGGTGGGTCCGTATCACCTGCTCGGATGGTCGCTCGGCGGCTCGCTCGCCCACGCGATCGCCGTGGAGTTGCGCAGCACCGGCAGCGAGGTTCGTACTCTCGCGCTGCTGGACAGCTACGTCGACGGCCACGACGACGACGCGATCGACGGAGCGTTGAGCGTGGAGAATCTGCTGGCCGGCTTGGGGCTCGACCTGACGGCTCAGTCGGCGGCCGAGCCGTTGACGTACGAGCGAGGCGTCGAACTGCTCGATGAGTCGCTGGGGCAGACGACCGGAGTCACCGCCGATCATCTGCGAAGGATCAACGCCGGCTTCGAGAACTCGACCCGCATAATGGCCGAGTTCGTCCCGGACGTGTTCGACGGAGATGTTTTGTTCTTTTCCGCAACGAAGGGTGCAAGCGACGGAATTGTCAGATCACCTCAGGAATGGCGACCGTACGTGACAGGCGATATTGTCATCCACGACGTCGAGGTGTTCCACAACGAAATGACCAATGCCGATGCGGCCGACGTGATCGCGCCCATCGTCGATTTCCATTTGGGGAATACATCTGAATAACGTTTGGCGTGTTCTTCATCTCGGGGAGCACCCGTACGAATACCATCGGCGTTCGGTACCAATGCGGTCGAATGCGAATTACTACTACCAGGGGACACAGTGAAACTGATCAGAACAGCAACGGTCGCGGTGGCGTTGACCGCTGCGGTAGCCACCGGGGCGGGCCACGCCGTAGCAGATCCGTCATCGGATTCGGTGAACTACCAGACGGCAGTCAACCCGGACGGAACCGTCACCACACTCCTCGACGCCGGACTGTTCCGCATCGATGCCACCAGCGAGACTGTGTCGGTCATCGACCAGGCCGGTGTCACCATCGCGTCGGTCCCACTCGAATACACCATCAATGGCACCGTCTACTCGATCGCGCCCCTGATCGGTGCCGAGGGTCGCGAGTTGACGTTGACTCCACAGACTGTCCCCGTCGCTGACGTTGCAGGTCCGCGAACCAAGCAGCAGGCATTCGACAACATGGTCAACCAGCTGGCAATCGGTTGGAACAACGGCGGCGGTGTCGGAACGGCAATCGGTGCAGGACTCGGTCTCGCCATCGGGTGCGTCTCGATTTTCCCGGGCATCGTCGCCGGATGCATCATCGGAACTGTAATCGGCACCCTGGCTGGTACCGCCGTCGGGATTACGAACGGTAACCCCGAAGTTCAGCCGGCAGTCTTCGAGTACTTCACCACTGCGTAACCCACATCGGCGTCGAGCCGGTGCATGAACACACAGCGAGTAGGGCGCGTGCGCCCTACTCGCTGTTTTTCGTTGGTCCGTTCAGCGCACGGCGCATCGACACAGCTTTGACCATCGTCTCTTCGAATTCCTCGTCGGGATCGGAAAGTGCGACGATCGCGCCGCCGACACCGTAGGTCACTTCGTGTTCGGTGGCCACGATCGTGCGGATGACGATCGAGAAGTCCGCTGTGCCGGTGATCGAGAAGTAACCGATTGCACCCGAGTACACGCCGCGCGGACCGTCTTCGAGCTTGTCGATGATTGCCATGGTGCGGATCTTCGGGGCACCGGTCATGGATCCACCCGGGAATGCCGCGCGAATACAGTCGGCAGCCGACGCGTCGTCCCGAAGGCGACCGCGCACTGTCGACACCAGTTGATGCACCGGTGCGTAGGTCTCGACGTCGAACAGCTTCGGAACGTGGACCGAACCCGGCACACAGACCTGAGCCAGGTCGTTGCGCACCAGATCGACGATCATGAGATTCTCGGCCTTGTCTTTTTCGTTGGCCACAAGGTCGGCCTTGAGTGCATTGTCTTCCGCTGTGGTCGCGCCCCGGGGACGAGTCCCCTTGATCGGCTTGGACTCTACGATGCGATCTGCATCGATGCGCAGAAAGCGTTCCGGAGACGCACTCAGTACGGATACTTCCGGGAAATTCAACAATGCGCTGTACGGGGTGGGATTGATCTCGCGCATGTACGAGTACGTGGCCGCCGCATCGATCGAACCGGACACCGTCGCAGTGTTGGTCAGGCAGACCTCGTAAGTTTCGCCGGAGCGGATCTCGGCGAGGCATTGCGCGATCAGATCGAGGTAGTGGGCGCGGTCGTGGCGCAGTCGCGGTTCGAGCGAGTGTTCGGCTCCGAGCAAGGGCGTACCGACCGCACCGGCATCGGATCGGGCCACTTTTCCGGACTGTCCAGCGAGTCCGTGCAGCGTGTCCGTGACGGAGTCGAACCACTGAGCCAACACAGGATCTCCGGCTCTGGTGGCCAAGCCCATCAGGTAGAGCGTGCCGGCGTGGTGGTCGAAGACCAGGGCGCGGTCCGAGAACACCATGGAGGCGTCCGGCGTGGCGGAGGTGTGCACCAGTTGTCCACCGGTGTCCGCCTTGAGCTCGTAACCCAGGTATCCGACGTAGCCGAGGCCGAAGGAAAACGGAAGGTCGTGCCGAGGGGGAGTGGCTCGCTCTCGCAATTGGGTGTCGATGTAGTCGAAGAACGTCGAATGGATGCGCTCGGTGGCACCGTCCGCCGACTGCACGGTCACTGTCGTTTCCGCGACAGAGTAAGTCACATACTCTGCGTGAGGGCCGGAGCAGTCGCCCATGACGGTGAACCGGCATTCGGGTTCGAGAGCAGCGCTGCCGTCCAACCAAAAGCTCTTGTTGCCCGTCGCGAACAGCGTCTGAAACACCAGTTCCGAGTCGAAATCACCATCGAGCGTTCGTGTTTCGATCGTGAACATCGAGTCTCGAGCGCCCGCTGCATTGGCGGCGGTCGAACGCGCCACAGTCAGATCGCGGAAATTGGCGAGGAGCTGAGGGCCGTATTCGGTACTGATCGACTCCGGGTGGAACTGCACTCCCCACAACGGCTTGCTGTGATGCCGTACTCCCATCACCAACCCGTCTGGAGTCCAGGCAACTTCCTCGAACTCGGCCGGTGTGCGTGTCACGACCAAGGAGTGATAGCGAACCACCGAGTAGGGAGATGGTATTCCGGCGAACAAATCCACACCGGTATGAGTGATGTCGGTGATCCGCCCGTGCATCGGTGTCGGTGCCAAATCGACTTCGCCGCCGAACAGGTGGCACATACCTTGATGTCCGAGACACACACCGAGAACCGGTAGACCGGACTCCGTGATCACACGGCTACTGATGCCGAAGTCCTGCTCGACGTCAGGACGTCCGGGGCCGGGGGAGATCACGACGTTGTCGAAGGCAGCGAAATCCAGCGAAGACCATGCCACGTCGTTCTTGACGACAGTCGGTGGACGACCGTTCACCTCGGCAAGGAGGCTGTACAAGTTGTAGGTGAACGAATCGTAGTTGTCCACCAGCAGAGTTCTGATCGTCATCGCTCGCCTCTACCGTTCACCATCGACGCCGGGTTGGGCTGCGGAGAGTCGATGATCAGATCCTCGACGCGACAGGCCTCCGCAATCATCGACCGGTACAGGTCCTCGAGAAAGTCGGGGGACAGGCCATTCGCCGACGCGAATTCTCGGGCGCGCTCGGTCACCAAGCCGACCCGACCGGGCTGCATCATCGGAATGGCGTGTTCGCGTTTTACGTGTGCTACTCGTACACACACATCGATTCGATCACGGATTGCAGCGCGCAGTACCTCGTCGATTCCGTCCAGCTCGCGCCTCAACTCCGTGAGTTTTTGTTCGCCGGCTGCGCGATGACCTTCGGATTTCGCCTCGGAGGCAGCCGTGTGAAGTGCGTCGTTGTACCGCTGATCAGAATCCTGACTCACGAGTTACTGCCCCCTGACATTTCGGCTCCGGTGGTGATGTCGGAATTCGTCGTCATTTGTTACGACGATATTGACCGAACGTCCACCTTAGTGACAATAGATACCCGATGATGACACCTCGGGCGGTTTTACCGCCACTCAACCGTATTGGAACCGATGCGAGCGCGACGAGAAACACACTGTCATCGATCGGAACATACGCAACGTTCGAAGAGCAACAAAAAACTGCACCGCCGGATTGTTTCCAATCAAGCGGTGCAGTGACAGATGGTTATGCGCCGCGGCGCTTCACCTTCAACAGGTCCAGGCGTTCTTTGAGAAGGTCCTCGAGCTCGTCGACCGAGCGCCGTTCGAGCAACATGTCCCAGTGGGTGCGAGGCGGCTTGACCTTCTTGGCCTCCGGCGCAGTGCCCTCGATCAGCGAACCTTCGAGTCCGTTGCGGCAAGCCCAGGTGCCGGGGATCTCGGCCTCGTCGGCGAACGGAATGTCGAACTCCTCGCCGTTGTCACACCGGTATCGAGCAACGCGGCGAGGTGCCAGGTCGTGATCACGATCGGTCTCGTAGCTCACTGCACCGAGTCGACTACCTCGAAGTACACGATCTGCCATGGTGAAGTCCTCTCCATCGATAGTAGGTACGCGCGTCGGTGCCATCCGTCGACACCGAGCTACACCGTCTACCCACTGATCTACAACGTCGCCGCGCGTCGGTTCGTTCCCGGGCCGCCGATCGGACCCGATGCGGTGCCATCGGCGCAGCTGATGAAGGCATCATACCTGCCGGTCGCAGTAGGCTGAACGACCATGTCCGTCAGAACCCGCCGCGACCAGACCTGCACATGGTGCGGGCGCCCAGTCGCCGACACCGGTAGCGGACGTAAGCGGCGCTACTGCCGCCAATCGTGTCGTCAGCGTGCCTACGAGCAGCGCAGTGCGATGAAAGGGACATCGATTCCCGACGACGCGATCGTCCTCACTGCCGAGGAGGCTTCGGCGGCAGCCGACAGAGCGTTCGAGGTCCGCTGCGCCGCCGAGGACGTCGGCACCGCAGTGACCGAAGGCGCCGACTCCGCGGAACTACATCGTTTGTGTGTCGAACTGTTGGCCAAGGCGCACGACGCCGAGCGACTGCGCTGATCCGGGCGACGAGGTAGCGCCGATGAATGCGCTCACGGATCCGCGGCTAGTTTCTCGTTCGCCGATTCCATGGACAATGGGTCTGGGTTCGCGCAGATGCGCGGACTCAGTACACAGTGAGGAGCTCCATGGCGTTCTGGGATCAACTCAAGTCCAAGGCACAAGAACTGAACGGGCAGCTGCAGACCAAGACCAGCCAGTTCAAGAACAAGGAATTCGCCAACGGCAGCATGGCCATGTGCGCGCTGATCGCGGCGGCGGATGGCACCATCGATCCTGCCGAGCGTCAGAAGACCGCAGCTCTGATCGCCGGGAACGAGGCCCTACGGGTGTTCGAGCCCGACGAACTTCGGCAGAAGTTCGACTGGTACTGCGACAAGCTGCAGGGTGACTTCGATTTCGGGAAGGTCGAGGCAACAGCCACGATCGGAAAGCTGAAATCGAAGCCCGAGCAGGCGCGAGCCGTCATCCAGATCGGCATCATCATCGGCGGCGCAGACGGCCACTTCGACGATCACGAGAAGGCCGCCGTCCGCAACGCATGCTTCGCAGTGGGAATAGATCCGTCCGAGTTCGAGCTCTGAGACCTCCCGACAGGGAGCTTCGAGCATTCGATCGTGGCAACGGCGATCGACGAAGTTTCGACTTCGTCGGTCGCCGCTTTCGCGCCGGCATCCTGCGCTGTGAAATATCCGGATTGCCGGGATACTGGGGTCACTCCGACGGCACGTGCCGATGTCGTCGATCCGGTTGCGCCCCACCAGCAAGAGGACGTGTATGACAGTTGCCGCGATCTACCTCGTCATCGCCTTCGGCCTGGGCGGACTCGCCATGGTGGTGCGGCTGCCTCCTCTGGTCGGCTTCCTGGCCGCCGGGTTCGTCATCAATGCCCTCGACGTCGGTGAGCTTCCCCAGCTCGAACTGATGGCAGACCTGGGCGTCACGCTGCTGCTGTTCGCTATCGGTCTCAAGCTCGACGTTCGGATTCTTCTTCGACGTGAGGTGTGGTTGACCACCTCGGCGCACATGGTGGTCAGCGTGGCAGTCGGGACGGGTGTGCTGTGGTTGGCCACTATCGCGGGAATGTCGATGTTGTCGGGGCAAAGTCTGACGACGATCGCTTTGTTGGCCTTCGCGATGTCGTTTTCGAGCACCGTCTTCGTGGTCAAGGTGCTGGAGGAACGGGGGGAGTCGCACGCTCTCTACGGCCGCGTGGCAATCGGCATTCTGGTGATGCAGGACATCATCGCCGTTGTGTTTCTCACTGTCACCAGCGGCAAGCTGCCATCGATCTGGGCGCTGGGCCTGGTGTTGCTGTGGCCGCTCACCCGAATCCTTCGCTGGATCTGGAGCGGGTTGGGTCACGGCGAGATGCAGTCGCTGTTCGGCATCGTCATGGCGTTGGTTCCCGGATACGTACTGTTCTCCGAGCTCGGCCTCAAAGGCGATCTCGGAGCACTGGTCATCGGAATACTGTTGGCGTCTCACCCGGCGTCGTCCGAGTTGTCGAGATCGCTGTTCCACATCAAGGAGCTGCTGCTGGTGGGATTCTTCGTCTCCATCGGCCTCTCCGGTTTGCCGGACCTACCCAGTATCGGCGTCGCGCTGTTGATGGTGCTGCTGTTGCCGATCAAGAGCGCGCTCTACCTGGGTCTGTTCACGATGATGAAGCTTCGGTATCGCACGTCGGTATTGGCCGGGCTGAGCCTGATGAACTATTCCGAGTTCGGTTTGATCGTCGTCTCGGTCGGGGTGGCCTCCGATCTGCTGGCGCCGGCCTGGCTGGTGGAGATGTCGATTGCCGTCGCTCTGAGCTTCGTGGTGTCGGCCTTGGTCAACGGCCGAGGCCATCTGATGGTGGAGAAAATCGCAGCACGGTTGCCTGCACAGGACGAATACCAGCTGCATCCGGAAGAACGCCCCGGTGACGCCAGCGATGCCGAGGTCGTCGTGATCGGCATGGGCCGGGTGGGCTTCGCTGCCTACGAGCGCCTCACCGATCACTATCAGCTTCGTGTGGTCGGCGTGGACTACGACGGGCCTCGGATCGAGCGGCTCGCCGACCGTGGCTATCGAGTCATCGAAGGCGATGCCACCGACCTCGATTTCTGGAACCAGCTCCGGCGCTCACAATCGGTTCGTATAGCCGTGCTCGCCATGCCGCGTCACGGTGCCAACGTCACCGCGCTCGCGTGCCTGCGTGAATCGGGCTTCGGCGGCAAGGTCGCAGCGGTCGCCCGGTACGACGACGAGGTGCAGTGGGCCCGGGAGCACGGTGTCGACATCGCCTTCAACGTCTACGCCGGTGCGGGCCTGGAACTGGCCGACCAGGTGGGGTTACCGGAGCAGGTGACGAGTGAGACCGAAGAAGGTCTCACCGAACGCTAGTCGGCCGTCATCGTCTACGCCCCGCCTGTTCCTCCTCGCATGACACGCGTGCAGGACGGAGAACGAAGAATGTGGTGACTGGAAAAATGGGCTATTCAGCGAGATCTTCGGCCGCGCCGGGCATATCGCGTCCCGCGCCCTTGACGTCGTCGACGGCGTCGTTGTCGGACTCCGATGCGTTCGCTTCCGGCTCGTCCGTAATGCCTGCGTTCTGGAGGCCGAGCGCATCCCGAGCGTCCTGACCGGTCAACCCGAAAATGCTGCGGACGTGCACATCCTGCTGAGGGAACGGGATCTCGATGTCGTGACGCTGTAGAGCTGAGTGCAGTGCCCAGTTGTAGGCGGCGGTGACGGCTGCTGGGCGCACGGTGGCGTCCCCGTTCACCCACACCACCAACTCGTAGTTGAGCGAGCTGTCACCGAATTCGGTCAACCAGACCTGTGGACGATGTGGTCCGTCGAGCGTCAGGGTGAAGGGCAGCTCGGAAGCCGCCTCCAGAGCGGCACGTTTCACGATGTTCTTGTCGGTGCCGTAGGCAACGCCGAAAGGCACCCGCAGGCGTCTCGAGACGTCGCGGTGGGTCCAATTGACCACCTGACTGGTGACGAATTCCGAGTTGGGAACGATGATGTCGATGTTGTCGTTCGTGACGATTCGGGTTGCCCGAATCCTGATGTCGCGCACTTCGCCGGTGACGCCCGATTCGAGCTCGACGAAATCGCCGACCTCGATTGTCCTGTCGAACAGCAGGATCAGCCCGGAAATGAAGTTGCTGAAGATCGTCTGCAGCCCGAAACCGAGCCCGACACCCAGCGCGCCGGCCAGCCAGGCGAATCGGCTCAACGGCACGCCCAGAGCCGAAACGGCCGCCAGGACACCGATCGCGACAATGGTGTATCCGAGGACTCGCGAGACGGTGTACCACGTGCTGCTGTGCGCCGTGCTCTCGCGCTTTGCATATTTGAGCAATCCTCGACGCGCCACAAGCGCCAGCAGGACCGTGGCGAGCAGGACGCCGAAGGAGAGGACAAGTTCGTCGAGCGAGATCTCCTCGCCCAACACCTCGATCGAGCCGAGTGCGGTGACGTCGAGCGATGCGGCCATCGGTCGACTCAACCACACATTCGTTGCAGGACAAGCCCGTGACCGGAAGGGCGTCGTCCGCAGCCGAGCTCGCTACCGTCGTGGATGACGTCAGTGACGGGTCGTGCTGAAGACGTCGACCGGGTGGGGCACCCTGTGCCCGCCGTCGGCTCCGGGCACCGAAACGGCATCGAGATAGGCGCGTACGGGCCCACGCAGCTCGGCGGTCAGGCGGGCCTGCACAGCGAAGTCGAGCGCCTCGTCGCTCGAGGAGGCCAGGTCGACGAGCGCGTCGAGGGTGACCACATCGTCGAGGGTGATGCGGGCGTCGAGGAAGGCCTCATGGACGTCGTTGCTGAACCACTGCCGGTGGTCCTCCAACGGCGGGGCGAGCACGTCGACCAACGCGTTGAGCGCGGCGCGCGGTGCCACGAGCACCCACAGCTCGCCGCCCGGTCGCAGCAGGTCGAGGGCACCGCGCAGGGACTCACCCACGTCGGAGACGTAGTAGATCGAGTGCACGAACACCACGACGTCGAAGGTCTCGTCCATCGGGGCGTCGGCGAACGACGAGACGTGCACGTCGACGCTGAGCTCGTCGGCCTCGAGAGCGGACATCTCTGCGGTGAAGAGCTCCGCGCTCCCGGACCAGGGATCGATCCCGACGTAGCGCACCGGCCGACCGGGGACCGCTCGCAGCAGACCCTCCGCGAGACGTACGTCCAGCGAACCGTCACCACAGCCCACCGAGAGCACCGACATCGGACCGTCGCCCATCCCGCCCAGCCGGCCGGCGAGGTGGTCTGCGATCAGATCGCGCTGGTCGGAGAGCTGCTCGAACGCGGCGTGGTCGCGGGCGTAGGAGTCGGGCTGCAGAGCGGGCAGGGCCACTGCACCACGGCGTGCGGCGCGCAGATCCCCGAGGAGCGCGGCGGCGGCATCGGTCGGCGGGTTCGAAGCTATGTTGGACATCGAAGTGAGTCAATCACGACGCCCCCACCCGGTGTGTTGCGGTCGGCTCCGAGAAGGAGCGGTGTGAGCAGCAAAGATACAGCCGAACGCAGTCTCGAGCACTGGAGCGAGGCCGGACGCACGGGCATGGAGGCGTTCTACGCCCTGGCCACCGAGGACTACCGCCAGCTCGCGCTGGCCGCCGACTGGCCAGTTCTGCTCGCCGACCGCGCGCACGACGGTTGGTCGCTGCTCGACGTCGCTTGCGGCAGTGGCAAATTTCCCACCGCGCTGCGCCGCTACACCGATCTCTCCGCGCTGCCCGAGCTGGCCTACGACCTGCTGGACCCGTCGGCGTTCTCGGTGGCCGAGGCTCGCGGCGCGCTGGGCTCGCCGTTCTCGGCGAGAAACGACTTGGTGATGACCCTGCAGGATCTGCCCGCCGACCACACCGGCTACGACGTCGTATGGGCCACCCACGCGCTCTACGCCCTCCCTCCGGTCGAGCTGGACGCGGCGGCCGAGCGATTCGTGGCTGCATTGGCCCCCGGTGGGCTGGGCCTGGTCGCGCAGGCCACCGCCGCCTCGCACTACCTCGCCTTCTACGACGCCTTCCGGGCGGGCGTGCGCGAGGCAACGCCGTACACGACGGCCGAGCAGGTGCGTGACGCCTTGACCCGCGCCGGTGCCGATGTGCGCGATCAGCGGGTCACCTACACCACGGGTACCTCCGATCGCGCTGTCGCAGAGGGTTTTCTGCAGCGCTGCGCCTTCGACGACTCCGTGTCGCTGGAAGAGATGGAGTCGGCACCCGTGCTGGGGGAGTACCTGGCCACCTGCCGCGACGCATCCGGCTCCTACACCTTCTCCCACGAGGCGGCCCTGCTGTGGATCTGACAAGCACGCCGGATCTGAACAACACATCGGCACCGAAGGCCTCGGCGACCAACGACCGGCTCCCCGAACAGAATCGCGACGGCGGCATCGAGCAGGATTGGGCGGGAGACGACCAGGACTGGTGGGACTGGTACGTCACGCTGGCCGCGAACGAGCAGATGCCTACCGAGCTGGTCGACGGCCCGGGCCTGCCCGATGTGGAGGCGGCTTCCGACGAGCAGGTCGAGCGCGAACTGGCCGAGCCCTACGAACTCGACCCGGCCGCGATCGAGGCCTTCGCGCGAGAGGCTTTCGTGCGGCTCCCGGGCGTGCTGTCGTCGGCCGTGGTTCGACGGCTCGCCCAGCGGCTCGAGGAGCTGCTTCGCGCCGAGCACGGTGACGACGTCGCCGGACGCTTCACCGCGTTGGAGCAGATGTGGCTGCACGACGATCTGATGCGCGCGGTGGCGCTGTCGCCCAGGATCGGCGGCGTGGCTGCGGCCCTGCTCGACGAGCCCGGCGTTCGGCTCTATCACGACAACGCGCTGTCCAAGGAGCCCGGCTGCGGCCGTACACCCTGGCACCACGACGCCGAGCATTTCCCTCTCCAGACCGTCCAAGCGGTCACCGCCTGGATGCCGATGTCGGCAATTCCCGGACGGATGGGCCCGCTGTCGTTCGCCCGCGGCCGTGAGGTGCTGGGCGAGGTGGCCGACCTGGAATTCGACAAGGTCGGCACGTCCTACGACGAGGCAGTCACCCAGCGTTTCGCCGAGCGAGACGTAGCGGTGGAATCAGGGCCTTTCGCAGTGGGCGACGTGTCGTTCCACTCAGCTCTGTGTTTCCATACCGCGGGCCCCAACCTGACCACGCAGCCACGGCGAGCGCTGGCCACCACGTACTTCGCCGACGGCGCGCGGGTGGTGGAATCGCCGACGCTCATCAGCGGCACCTGGCGCGAGTTCCTCCCGGGCATCGAGCCCGGCGGCGTGGCCGCCTCCGAGCTCAACCCGGTGGTGGGCCGCCGAGACTGAGCCGTGGTCTATCGATGGTGTGTCGCGGCCAGCGGACTCGAGATCCGTGCAAGCGCCTATACCGGCGTAGGGGAGTAGTCAGCCTGGCGCTGAGCCAGAGTAGTCGCCACTCTGTCTTCTGGTGCTCTTCGCGCGGTACATCTCGGCGTCGGCGGTTCTGAGCAGGAGCTGTATGGCCTGTTTCGAGCCGCCGACGTGCGCTTCGGTGGTAGCCGAGCCCACGCTGACCGAGAGCCCCGAAATCATTCGTGTGTCGGACAACGCAGCCACCAAGGCCTCGATGCGTGGCTCTGTGGTGCCCGGCTCCGCAACGGATACACAGGCGAATTCGTCGCCGCCGAGGCGGGCGACCACCCATTTGTTCGAGGTGACAGCACGTAAGTGTTGCGCCAGATCCACCAGAACAGCGTCGCCGGTGTGGTGACCGAGGGTGTCGTTCACGCGCTTCAATCCGTCCACGTCGAGCACCACAGCACTCATCTCGGCGGATCGATCTTTCTGCGAAGTCAGGAAAACCGTTTCGACCGCGGCGACAAGCCCGCGACGATTACACAGACCGGTCAGCGGGTCGACCAACGACTCTTGCGCGCGGGAGCGCAATTCACTGACGTAGATGACCAGGATCATCGGTGCCGCGAACATGAGCAGCATAGTGAGTGTGTGAGCCGCCACGACCCCCGGACTGGCGGCATCGTTGAGCGCGGCCCGAACGGAAACGATCGCGAGAACGACGACGTTTGTGGCCATGTGCACCCAATACACCGACGGCCGCACAGCTATGACAGCGAACATGGTGACCACTGCGAACAGCACTGTGCCGCCGATTGCGGTGAGTAGTTCTTGTTTGAGCAGCAGGCAGGTGCCTATCGACACGTCGGCATAGACGACGTAGGCAACGAGCGCCTTCGGCGTTGGCCACCCACCGAAAAACCATCGGAGTGACACCGGAAACGTCGTGAGGCTGACGAGCACCACGACGATGACACCGATCCCGTCGTATTCCTCGGTGGGCGCGCTGAGGAGCCCGATCAGCCCGATGGTGACTGTGGCCATACCGATGAAGAATTGCGTGATTTTGACTCGACCGGAATCGAGGTCGAGAACGACCGGATTGTCCCGTCGAGATTCGGACGGGTGAACCGACTCAGCGAAGAGTGCGCAAACAGCGAACATGAGAACCCCTGGTAGAGATTGTGCACCTCCGAGCAGGGTAACCGGCCAAAGGTGGCGGGATCAGAGTTTCCCCGTGTTCCGTTCCTCCTTCGCGGCCTGCGGAACCGTGATCGATCCGAACGAGGTGGGCCATCGACCGATCGATCAGGTACTACCAGCCGCTCCGCCTCCTCCACCGGCACCTCCACCCGACGCCACGGATCCGCTACCGCTGGACACGAACACCCCGGAGAACGCAGCCCAGGGGAGGACCACGGGGCCGCCCGACGAGTAGTTGGCACCAACGGGTGGTGTGAAGGCTTGCAGCGGCGTGTCACTTGCGGGGTCGGTCGCGGCGTCGAGTCGTTTCCGAAAAAACGAGGCCAAACCGAGCGCGACGATGTCCGGTAGAGCGGCGTTCAAATCGACCGACTCGTCCTTGTCCTTCGCCGCTTGCTTCAATCCGTCGCGGTACGCCTCCCAAGGCCTCGCCGCGTCCAGGCCTGCGACCGAGAACCGCGAGTACGCGATCGCCGACGACAGCCCTGCAACGAAGAGAAGTGCCGACGCCACCACCGCGAACCACATCGTCGGGGCACCCGACGTCGCAACGGTGATTCCTCCGATGGCGGCGGCGCCGCCGAGCGCGCCCAGACCGGCGAGAGCTATCCGGGTTCGGACCGTGCCGTCGGCAACGAATCCGCTGGACCGCAGTCGGCCTTCCACGAGTTCTTTGGTCGCGCCGGGGCCGCTCGCAATCTTCTTCAACGCGTCCCCGTCCACGACATCGTCCTCGGCACGTTCGGCGAGCATCGACCAGACCGCCTGTTGCACTTCTCCGCGTACCCGAGTTCGGTCGAGAAGCCGGATCCTGACTGTTCCTTTGTCGAACTTTCCCGGCTTCTTGTCCTGCTCGAAGGCAAGTGCGTCGGCGGCGGCAACTGCCAGGACTGTCCCCGGTACACCGCTCGGCTGCACGCTGCGATGAACGAGAGCCGTGGCGAACGCTGGATCGGTGGTGTGGTCCGGTCTGATCGTGGTCGGGGAATGCTCGGGGACAGTAGATTTCGCACGGCCACGGAACAGTGCAGCCACCGCGAGCAGCCCGATAATCGCGATTGCCGACCCGGTCCACGGAAGCCACGTCGAGCCGGGACCGTCTGCGAATCTGTCGAGCGCCGTGACCGGCGGACCGTTGCGGATATCGGACCCCAGGCGGTCTATCCCCGCGCGCAGACTGGCCACGACGTCACCGTCGCGCAGCGGCGGAATCAAGGCGTCCTCGACGATGGCCTCTTGCTCGTCCCGCGGAACGTTGCCGTCGTCGTACGTGGTGCCGAGGAAGATGCCCGCGCGAGCCTCGTCGACCTTTCCCGGCTCCCGGTTGATCAGGATCGCGCCCGCGGTGTCCTGGTCGACGCCTGCCGCCGACACCCATCTCTGTTGCAGATCTTCGACCTGATCGAGCGTGTCGTCGGAATCCGCGTCGAGCTCACGCACGTACGCGATCACATCGGCACCGGTTTCGGACTTCAAGTTCTCCAACCGGCGTTGGATGTCCGAGGTCTGTGCCGGATCCAGCGAGTAACCCGTTCGGTCGTAGACACGCTGACCCGATGTCAGACCCTCGAAACCGGCGTCTGCGGACGAGTCGTCGGAGCAACCGACGAGGCCGAGGGCCGCGAAGAGGGCGATCAGTACTGCGGCAACTCGGCGCGTCGAGTTACGACGATGAAATGTCGCGACGAAGGCGTCCATTAAGGCATGCTAATCAAAAGTTGTCTGCGGAAGCCAGCACATTCGATCGAAACAGCGATGAACATTGGGTGAGTCGACTATGGCCATTTCGTCACTGTGACGAAATGAGCGAAGTTGGTGGGTGTAAGTGCCGACAGGATGAGGCGCGAACCAGCAGAGCGAGTGTGCCGATCTCATGACATGGAAGGCAACGGTATTGCAGGATCTTCGCGCTGAGCCAAGCGCATCCCGTACAGGTGTTGCCGCAATCGCGGGACCGCGTCGACACCAAGCAGATCGACGCCAAGCAGATCGACACCGAAAAAGATCAACACCGTTGAGGCGCAGCCGAATCGAGCGCTGCCCGAGAATCCGCAGGTCGACGTTTTGCCGATAATCGACATTATGTCAGGTAGTAGATTGGTTATCAGCATTCGGCGCGAATATCTCTGCTTCGTACAACTGCCCCCGCGCCGCGCTAATACTCCCCTGAGATGCATCGATACCATCGGGGTGCTCATCCCACGTCCACATCTAGGCATTGCTGCGACGAGACGGTTTCACAAGCTGATCGCCCCGCCGTAGATGAACCCGTGTTTCTAGTGGGTTTCTGGACGATTCTGGAGAACAATGTCCCCACTGTCCGGCCCGCCCCCCAACTGCTTCAGGCGCGCCGTAGTAGTGGAATGCTTGACGACGACAAATGGGTTCTGTTCTCAGTGCCGCACGATTACTTGCCACATTCTCGCGCATACGACTGTCACTATCCCAAGGCCAATGGTTAGTCCGAACATTGAGAACACAACTCCCACGCCGCCTTGGCTGGTTGCGCCATAAGAAACTCCCACGGCCATGGCGGTTGCGAATCCAGAGGCGATGTACAAGGGCGAAATGAGCGACCCAGACTTCTTGCGTTTCGCAAGCAGAAAAGCTGACACGGAACACATGACGAGTGTGATTCCACACCCCCAAATCTGCCAGGGCGGAAATTCGGTAGGGGGCGGATATCTGAATTCCAAGATGCCACTGTATCCCGACCAACTCAGCCACCCCACGCACGTGACAAACCCCAGAAGAAACGCAACACACGCCGTCGCGGACCGAGACAGCCGTCCCGGGCCATTCCGGCCAAATGAGCGAGCACGATCGCCCGATGCTACCCCCCGAACGGGGTAATCGAAGTCAGCGGCTTTCCCCATGCGCCAGATTACTAAGGATCCGATTGCCGTAGGTATCGCTATTAAAATAGACACTGTAAGCGAAAACGTGATCGGGGAAAAGCTACTGTACGCCACTCCAGAACCTCCTTAGCTCAAGGTGGAGACAGGATCTTGGAATTATCCATGTTCATCCAAATTTGTTTCGGTTACTGCAACCCAGTACGCATCTCTGAAGTCTCGGAAATTGTACCTGCGTGGGCCGTAAGACCAATAAACATTGGTGCAAATAGGACCCATGCGATCATGTAGGTCACGGTTGCATGGGTTGTAGCCGTCGTTCGTGAGATCTGCTTGGTCCATGCACATGTCGTGGCGAGCGCTGGCACCTTCATTCAAGTGTTCACCAGGACGTTCCCAGCCTCGATCACCTCCCACAGAGGGATGCGATACCGGCGTCCAGCGGAAGCTTGAATCCATCCATTTCACCTACTTCGATACGCGGACCCAGTGGAGGTTCGCTCGACTCCGAAGCGCAGGACCCCTCTCCCGCGATGGCAGACGTACTGCAAGAAGTCGCAGCCAGGTTGATTGACGCAGGCTTCGAGTCACAGGCCGCCCCAGCCGAATAACTCAGGATTGGATACGAGCCTTATCCGGTGGTGAGTTGGTTTTTCACGTCGCATGTGAAGAGAGGCCTTGATCAGTTCCCCGCCCATCACGCC
>NZ_CAPS01000079.1 GCF_000333955.1 Rhodococcus sp. AW25M09 | reverse complement strand
GCTCGGATCGCAGGGTGTGTTCGAGGCTGCACAGACCGAGTACGAGGTCGCCGTCGCAGCGGTGTTCTGCGACGTTCTCGAAGTCGATCGGGTCGGCGTGACCGACAGCTTCTTCGATCTGGGCGGAAACTCCCTCGTGGCAACGCGTTTGGTAGCGCGGGTGAACTCTGCCCTCGGGACCGACCTGAAGGTGCTGGATCTGTTCGAGGCGTCGACGGTTCGAACCCTGGCAGAACGGGCGGAGGCGAAGGGTGCGTCACTGCATCGCCGTCCGGCACTCGTCCCCGTCGAACGCCCCGAGTCCGTTCCGCTGTCCCTCGCGCAGCAGCGGATGTGGTTCATCAACCAGTTCGATGTGACTTCGCCCGCGTACAACATTCCGCTGACGGTCCGATTGACCGGTCACCTCGACGTCACTGCGATGTCCGAGGCGATCGGCGACGTCCTCGCGCGGCACGAATCACTACGGACGGTGTTTCCCACCGTCGGCGATCTGCCGAACCAGGTCATCGCACCGGTCGAGGCAGTCACCGGCTCGAAGCTTCCGCTCACCGTGGTCGATGTGGACGCCGCGTCGGTCGACGCGCTTGTCCGCACCGCTGCGACAACAGGATTCGACGTCACGTCCGATCTGCCCTTTCGCGCCGTCCTCTATCGGACCGGGCCGACCACGTTCGTGCTGTCCATCGTCGTCCATCACATTGCGGCGGACGGTGGCTCGATGGCGCCGCTGGCACGCGATGTGATGGTCGCTTACGGTGCCCGGGCCGCAGGTTCACCTCCGGTGTGGGAACCCTTGGCCGTGCAGTACGCGGACTTCGCAGTGTGGCAACACGCGGTCCTCGGCGACGAGAACGATCCCTCCTCCGTGGCAGCGAGCCAGCTCGAATTCTGGCAGTCGGCACTGGCGGACCTGCCCGACGTACTGCCGATGCCGCTCGATCGGCCACGCCCCACGCGCCAGTCGATGCGTGGCAGTGTCACTTCCTTCACGATTCCCGCCGACGCAGCCGCACGGCTGTCTTCGGTTGCCACCGAACACGAGTCGACACTGTTCATGGTGGTCCACTCCGCACTTGCGTTGTTGCTGGCGCGACTGAGCGGAACCCAGGACATCGCTATCGGTACCCCGATCGCCGGACGAGGGGATGCCGCACTCGACGATCTCGTCGGTATGTTCGTCGGCACTCTCGTGCTGCGTACTCAGGTCGAGCCGCAGGCAACCTTCGGTGAGCTGTTGGCCGGTACCCGCAGCTCCGACCTCGCCGCCTTCGACAACACCGACATCCCGTTCGAGCGGCTCGTCGACGTGCTCGATCCGGTGAGGTCGACCGATCATTCGCCGCTGTTCCAGGTTCTGCTCGAGTTCCAGAACAACGCCTCGGCCACGCTCGAGTTGCCCGATCTCACCGTCGAGTTCGAAGAGGTCAGCACCGATACAGCAAAGTTCGATCTACAGCTTCGCGTGGATCAGGACCCCATCGACGAATCCGGCGCGTTGTCGGCTGCATTCACGTACGCCACAGATCTGTTCGATCCCGAAACGATCGATCGATTCGTCGATCGCTTCCTCAGGATCGTCGACACCATCGGCACGTCGACGGACATCCGCACGGGCGACATCGACATACTTTCCGCCGCAGAACGGGAACTGATCCTGTTCGAGTGGAACGACACGGCACGCCAGATCGAATCCTCGCTCCACCAGCAGATCCCTGCCGGAGACATCGACCTGACGCTCAGTAGTCTGTTCGACCGGCAGGTGCTGCGCAGTCCGTACTCGACCGCGCTGGTGTTCGAGGACGAGCACGTCACCTATCTCGAATTGGACGAGCGCTCCAATCAGCTCGCTCGTCACCTCATCTCGCTCGGCGTGACACCGGAATCCCACGTCGGTCTGGCGATCCGGCGATCGATCGATCTGCTCGTCGGCATGTACGCCATCGTCAAAGCCGGTGGAGTCTACGTGCCGATCGACCCGGATCATCCGGTCGAGCGATCGTCCTACGTGCTGTCCAGCGCTCAACCGGTGTGCATCCTCACCACCAGCCGCGACTGGATCAACATTCCGGTCGCAACCCCGGTACTCGCCGTCGATCTGCTCGACGTCTCCGACAGAGATCACTCGTCGATCACCGACACCGACCGGCTGGGAACCCTACGCGGCTCGAACACCGCCTACGTGATCTACACCTCCGGTTCGACCGGCCGGCCCAAGGGTGTCGCCGTCACGCACTCGGCCATCGTGAATCGCCTGCTGTGGATGCAGCACGAGTATCGCCTCGAACCCTCCGACACCGTTCTGCAGAAGACCCCGGCCACGTTCGACGTGTCGGTGTGGGAGTTCTTCTGGCCACTTCAGGTCGGCGCCAAGCTGGTTGTCGCAGAACCTGACGGACACCGCGATCCCGCCTACCTGTCCCGGATCATCGCGGACGAGCACATCACCACCGCGCACTTCGTCCCGTCGATGCTCGCGGTGTTCGCGGCAGGAGCCCGGGCAGCAGAGTGCTCCTCGCTGCGGCTCGTCTTCTGCAGTGGTGAAGCGCTTCCGCCCGCAACCGCAGCACAATTCGCTCAGTTCTCTCTCGCGGAGTTGCACAACCTCTACGGTCCCACCGAAGCGGCTGTCGACGTCAGCTACTACCACGTGAGCGGCCGCGACCCGGTCACGATCCCCATAGGTGCACCGGTGTGGAACACCCGGTTGTACGTGCTCGACGCCTCGTTGCGTCTGGCACCCATCGGAGCACCCGGCGAGCTCTATCTCGCAGGTGTGCAACTCGCACGCGGGTACGTCGGCCGCGGTGACCTCACGGCCGATCGCTTCGTCGCCGATCCATACGGTGAACCGGGTGAGCGGCTCTATCGCACAGGCGATCTCGTTCGCTGGCGCGCCGACGGAGAGCTCGAGTACATCGGCCGCACCGACTTCCAGGTCAAGCTGCGCGGCCTGCGCATCGAGCTGCCCGAGATCGAAGCTGTTCTTCTACGTTCGGAGTCGGTCGCCCAGGCGATCGCGCTGGTCCACAAGGACCCGAACACCGGCGAGACGCTGGTGGCCTATGTGGTCGGCACGCCCGGTTCTGCCGTCGACCCCACCGATCTGACGGCCGAGGCCGGACGTCGACTTCCGGGGTACATGGTCCCCTCGCACGTGGTCGTGCTCGACTCGTTGCCGGTCAACGCCAGCGGCAAGCTCGATCGAAAGGCGTTGCCCGCGCCCGAGTTCACCGTCGCTGCCACCGAATTCGTCGGTCCGGAAAATCCGGTCGAGGAGATCGTCGCCGGTGTCTTCGGCGACCTCCTCGGTATGTCGCAGGTCAGCGTCACGTCGAGCTTCTTCGAGATCGGTGGCAATTCGCTGATCGCGATGCGCCTCGTCTCACGAGTCAACGCAGCGCTCGGCAGCGACATCGGCATCAGGGATCTGTTCGACGCGCCCACCGTGCGTGCGTTGTCTGCCGGCCTCGACATCCGCGACCACGACGCCGAGGCAGCACCCCGACTGGTTCCGCAGGAGCGGCCCGACGTCGTACCGCTGTCGCTGGCACAGCAGCGAATGTGGTTCATCAATCAGTACGACACCCGGTCTTCGGCGTACAACGTCGCCTTCGCCATGCGCCTGAGTGGTGCTCTCGACGTCGACGCGATGCACTCGGCCATCGGTGACGTGTTGACCCGGCACGAGTCGCTTCGGACGATGTTCCCGCTCTCCGACGACGGTCCCGTTCAATCGATTCTCGACGTGGCCTCGGCGCTGCCGGATCTGACTCCGATCCCAGCGGACGGCGAACGACGCGTGCAGGAGTTGATCAGCGACATCGCCGACTCCGGCTTCGACGTGGTGGCGGACGTTCCGCTGCGAGTTCGACTGATCCGAGAGAGCAAGAACGAGCACGTCCTCGTGATGGTCGTGCACCACATCTCCTCCGACGGGTTCTCGAGCGCACCGCTGGCCCGCGACCTGATGGTCGCGTACAGCGCCCGCGCCGCGGGGCACGCACCGAGCCAGGAACCGTTGCCGGTGCAGTACGCCGATTACGCGCTGTGGCAGCGCCGGTACCTCGGGGCCGAGTCCGATCCCGAGTCGTTGATGGCACAACAATCGGCCTACTGGGTCGACATGCTGTCGGGCAGCCCAGAGGTTCTGCCCCTGCCGACCGATCGGCCCCGGCCTGCCGTGGCGTCGCTGCGCGGCGACACCGTTCCGTTCGAGATCGACGCCGCCGTTCATGCACGGCTCGCAGCAGTTGCTGCGGAACACAATTCGAGCTCGTTCATGATCGTGCACGCCGCTCTGGCCGTCCTTCTGGCCCGACTCTCGGGTACCGAGGACATCTCTGTCGGAACGCCGATCTCGGGCCGCGGAGATGCTGCGCTCGACGAACTCGTCGGCATGTTCGTCAACACGCTCGTCCTGCGTACCCAGGTGCCGGGCTCCACTCGCTTCGAGGATCTGCTGTCGGACGTTCGCGCCGTCGACCTCGCCGCGTTCACACACGCGGACGTCCCGTTCGAGCGAGTGGTCGATGCGGTAGATCCCGCGAGGTCGACGGCCCATGCGCCGTTGTTCCAGGTGATGCTCGAGTTCCAGCACACCGACCGACCCACGGTGACGTTGCCCGGGCTGTCGATCGAGGGCATCGAACTCCCCAACGACATTTCGAACTTCGATCTCCAACTGACGGTCTCGGAAGAATTCGACAGGTCCGGTGCACCGGTCGGTATCGATGCCAGTTTCCGTTACGCCACGGAACTCTTCGATGCAGACACCGTTCGAGTTCTCGCCGCTCGCCTCGTCCGCATTCTCGACGCCGTGACGGCCGATCCGGCCATCGAGGTCGGAAACATCGAGATTCTGTCGACCGAGGAATACGACGCT
>NZ_CAPS01000080.1 GCF_000333955.1 Rhodococcus sp. AW25M09 | reverse complement strand
CCGGATTGACGAGCACGAGAAGGTCCCGTCCTCGCTGTAGGGGCACGACGTCGACCGGCGAGCCGAGATCTGCAGGCGCTTCCGATCGCACGGCCCACCACCGACGGGTGGAAAGAGCGATGGCCGAGCCGAGAGCTGCACCCGCGATGACGTCGGTGGGCCAATGCACTCCGACGTGGACGCGCGAGTAACAGACGGCCGCTGCGACGGGGGCCAGTAGAGCTGCTGCTACCGGCGACTCGATCGCTACCGCTGTGACGAACGCAGCCGCCGACGCCGAATGGCCGGAGGGAAAAGACGAGGACACCGGCGGTGACAGCACCCGGCGAAGGACCGGAACCAGCTCGGTGTCGGGGCGCGATCGTGGGAACAGCGGCTTGAGCAGGCCGTTCGCCGTCGCGCTCGCACCCGCCAGCGCGATGAGTCCGCGAACACCGCCGCGCCGGGCGGGACCACCGGCGGCGACCAGCAGAGCAGCAGCGCCGAGCCACAGCCGACCGTGATCGGCAGCGGTGCTCAGCGCACGCAGTCCTGCATCGGCTCTGCTGGATCGCAGCGCTGCACTTCGTTCGACCAGGGAAAGGTCCCACCCGTGCACGGCAGCCGAAATCGAGGTTCGCGTGGGCGTCATGACAACTACCCTATGCACGGGCGACATCCGCGCGCTCCGACACATCGATTCGAACGTTGCGTTGTAGTGTCGAAGTGTGCAGCGACGAATTATGGGCATCGAGACAGAGTTCGGTGTCACATGTACTTTCCACGGGCACCGACGGCTGAGTCCGGACGAAGTGGCTCGCTATCTGTTCCGCCGCGTCGTCTCATGGGGGCGCAGCTCGAATGTGTTCCTTCGCAACGGGGCTCGGTTGTACCTCGATGTCGGCTCGCATCCCGAGTACGCCACTGCAGAGTGCGACAGTCTGCTGCAGCTGGTCACCCACGATCGAGCCGGCGAGCGAGTTCTCGAGGATCTGCTGATCGACGCCGAGCAGCGTTTGGCCGAGGAGGGCATCGGCGGCGACATCTACCTGTTCAAGAACAACACCGACTCGGCGGGCAACTCCTACGGCTGCCACGAGAACTTCCTGGTGCAGCGAGCAGGGGAGTTCTCCAGAATCTCGGATGTTCTGCTGCCCTTCCTGGTCACCCGTCAATTGATCTGTGGGGCAGGAAAAGTGCTGCAGACGCCGAAGGCGGCGACGTTCTGCCTGTCGCAGCGCGCGGAGCACATCTGGGAAGGCGTCTCCTCCGCCACCACTCGGTCGCGGCCGATCATCAATACTCGCGACGAGCCGCACGCCGACGCCGAGAAATACCGCAGGTTGCATGTCATCGTGGGTGACTCGAACATGGCCGAGACCTCGACGATGCTCAAGGTCGGAACTGCCGCGCTCGTACTGGAGATGATCGAGGCGGGCGTCTCCTTCCGCGATTTCGCGCTGGACAATCCGATTCGCGCCATTCGCGAGGTCAGTCATGACCTCACCGGACGGCGCCCGGTCAGGCTCGCCGGAGGACGACAGGCCAGCGCCCTCGACATCCAGCGCGAGTATTACGCCCGGGCCGTCGAGCATCTGAAGACGCGCGAGCCGAACACCCAGGTCGAACAGGTGGTCGACCTCTGGGGTCGGACGCTCGATGCCATCGAGGCACAGGATTTCGCGAAGGTGGACACCGAGATCGACTGGGTCATCAAGCGCAAACTGTTCCAGCGCTACCAGGATCGGTACTCGATGGAGCTCTCCGATCCCAAGATCGCTCAGCTGGACTTGGCCTACCACGACATCAAGCGTGGTCGCGGAGTGTTCGACCTGCTGCAGCGCAAGGGTTTGGCCAAGCGAGTCACCGAGGACGAGCAGATCGACGAAGCGGTCGACCTGCCGCCGCAGACCACCCGCGCCAAGCTACGAGGCGAGTTCATCACCGCTGCGCAAGAGGCGGGGCGCGACTTCACCGTCGACTGGGTCCATCTCAAGCTCAACGACCAGGCTCAGCGGACCGTGTTGTGCAAGGATCCGTTCCGCTCGGTCGACGAACGAGTGGAACGACTGATCGCATCGATGTAGGCAGCGTCTTCGGGTCGCTACCGCTCCGACAACTCGGGTCGCTACCGCTCCGACAACTCGGGTCGCTACCGCTCCGGCGATCGATGAGCAACTAGGCTCGACGGTCGTGGCCACCACCAAAGTCGAACGTCTGATGAACCTGGTCATCTGTCTGCTGTCGACACGTCAGTTCCTCACCGCAGAGTGGATCCGTGAAAGCGTCGCCGGGTATGACGATTCCACCAGCCACGAAGCGTTCAGCAGAATGTTCGAGCGGGACAAGAACGAGCTTCGCGACCTAGGTGTGCCGCTGGAAACCGGTACGGCAACCCGATTCGGCGGCGTCGAGGGTTATCGCATCAATCGTGATGCATACGAGCTCCCCGATATCGACCTCACCAGCGAGGAATCGGCCGCCGTCGCTGTCGCCGTGAAATTGTGGGAATCGCCAGAACTCACGTCGGCGGCGCAGAGTGCGCTGCTCAAACTCCGCGCCGCGGGAATTCAAGTCGACCAGAACGAATCGGCGGCCGCGGTAACCGCGGTCCCAGCTCGAACCCGGGGCTCCGAACCTGCACTCGGAGCGTTGTTGTCCGCCATCGACGAGGGCAAATCGGTGCGCTTCGAGCACCGACCGTCGTTGACGGAGCCGTACACCACCAGAACCGTCCAGCCGTGGGGCGTCGTGACGTTCCGCGGCCGCTGGTATCTGGTGGGCCATGACGTGGACCGCGCCGACACCCGGACGTTTCGCCTGTCCCGAATAGGCGACGAGGTCAAGTCCTTCGGCTCACCGCAGAGTGTCCGCAAACCCGACGGTGTCGATCTGCAGGACATCGTCCGCCGCGTCGCCGGGACGTCCTCGGTATCCGGTACGGCGCGAGTGTGGCTACACGACGGGAGGGCGCTGGAGCTGCGCAGAATGGGAACGGTCGTGGGCACGAAAAGTGTGGGCACTCGCGCAGGTACCGTCGTAGAGGTTCCCGTGCGGTCCTGGGATTGGATCTCGCGGTTGATCGCCGGTCACGGCGCGGATGCGGTGGTGCTCGAACCTGCAGAACTGCGAGCCGATGTGCTCTCGACGCTGCAGACGGCAGCCGACATGGAGACCGAGCGATGAGCGCGCGATTGTCGACCCGGCTCGCCAGGCTGCTCAACATGGTGCCGTTCTTCATGGCCAATCCGGGGTTGAGCGCCGACGAGGCCGCACGCGAGCTCGGCGTGTCGACGACGACACTGATGGCCGATCTGAACCAATTGTGGATGTGCGGCCTACCCGGTTACGGGCCGGGTGACCTCATCGATCTCTCGTTCTCCGAGGAGAGCATCGACGTCACGTTCTCGGCCGGCATCGATCGACCTCTGCGTCTGACGTCGACCGAGGCTACGGCCCTGCTGGTGGCGCTCCGATCGCTGACGTCCATGCCCGGCATGGTCGACCCGTCCGCAGCTCAGCGCGCGATTGCCAAGATCGAGACCGCCGCGGGCTCGGCGGCCGCCGACGTACCGCTCTCGTCCGATCAGGACAGCGCAGACACAGAGGAGAACCCGGTCTCGAGCACCGTCCGATCTGCTCTACGGCACCGGCATGCACTCGATCTCACCTACTACTCCGCGTCGCGGGACGTCGTCACCGAACGGACCGTCGATCCGATCAGAACGGTCGTGGTCGACGACAACAGCTATCTGCAGGCGTGGTGCCGAGGAGCCGAGGGGGTTCGGCTGTTCAGGTTCGACCGCATCGACTCCGCGACCGAGCTCGACGAGCCGGCTGCGCCGCCGGAATCGGTCCAGGACGAGGACGCCTTCGAGATATTCAACGACGATCCCTCGTTGTCGCAGGCGCGCCTGAAGGTCTCGCCGACCTTCACCTGGATCCTGGACTACTACCCGATGACTCAGGTCGCCGCGGATGCGGACGGCTCGATAGAGGTGACGATGCGATTTGCGACGCTGCAGTGGATGACCCGTCTGACACTGGGCTTCGGCGGTGGTGTGACGGTACTTTCACCTGAATCCTTGGTGAACTCCGTGCGTGAGCGCGCCCGCTCGGCGCTCGATGCGTACGCGGAGCTCGACGCCACCGGCACATACGACGCCGCGACGACATGAACGTCAGGCAAACCCGTGCCCGCCACGTCCGAAGTCGACAGCCGTCGTCGGGTACGCTCGATTCATCTGATCTCAGGAGGTTCACATGGGATTCACCAGTCCCTGGCACTGGGCGATCGTTGCGGTGGTCGTCATCATTCTGTTCGGTTCCAAGAAGCTGCCCGACGCTGCTCGTGGACTCGGCCGCTCGCTGCGCATCTTCAAGAGCGAGGTGAAGGAGATGCAGAACGACGGCAAATCCGACGCGGACACCACGGCTGCACAGCAGCCTGTCGCTCCCGCTCAGTTGCCGGCACCGGCGCCTGTCGCACCGACGAACGTCGAAGCACAGCACGACGCGAAGTCTGCCTGAGCGAAACCGCTCAGCACACCGGGGTGCCGCGTGGGCACTCCGGTTCACTGCTGTCGGTGACGGCTCCGTGCCGTCGGCCGACCGAAGAAGGCTGACCGTAGAACACCATGCGCATTCCGTTCGATCCGCGGCGCAGTAAGCGCCGAGTCAATCCTGACGGCACGATGTCGTTGGTCGATCACCTGTACGAACTGCGAACTCGGCTCCTGTGGTCACTCGTCGCTGTGGCCCTCACCACGGCATTCGGATTCTTCTGGTACTCGCATACGCTGTTCGGCTTCGAGAGCCTCGGCGACCTTCTGCGAGGTCCCTACTGCACACTCGATCCCAACCTCCGCGCGAACCTCAGCAACGACGACCAATGTCGCCTGCTGGCTACCGGACCCTTCGATCAATTCCTGCTCCGGTTCAAGGTCGCCTTCACTGCCGGTGTCGTGCTGGCCTGCCCCATTTGGCTCTATCAGATCTGGGCGTTCATCACACCCGGCCTGTACGCCAACGAACGGCGGTACGCAGTCTTGTTCGTTGCGGGTGCCGCAGGGTTGTTCGTCACCGGAGCCGTCCTGGCGTACTTCGTGGTGGCCAAGGGTCTGCACTTCTTGCTGTCGATCGGCGACAACGTTCAGATCACCGCACTGAGCGGCGACCAGTATTTCGGATTTCTGATCAACCTCCTCATCATCTTCGGTGTCAGCTTCGAGATTCCGCTGCTCGTGGTGGCGCTGAACTTCGTCGGAGTTCTGACCTACGAGCGTCTGAAGGCGTGGCGCCGCGGACTGATCTTCGGTCTGTTCGTTTTCGCCGCTATTGCGACACCGGGACAGGACCCGTTCTCGATGTTGGCGCTCGCGTTGGCGTTGACGGTCCTCTTCGAAATGGCAGTGCAGATTGCGCGGATTCACGACAAGCGTAAGTTGCGCAAGAGAAGAGACGAATGGGGTGATGTGTCAGATGACGAAGCAACGCGAATCGAAGGCGCAGGTTCGATCGAGTCCCCACATGTTGTCGCTCCGACACCGCCGTCCAGCGGATTCGGTAGCGCGACTCGCACCCAGGCAGAGTACGACGACACGATCTGACCTCGGCCGACGCGGTGGGATCGGCATATGACGGAGACCACTGTGGACGTGCAACCGAGTCCGCACCCCACCGAGCTGCAGCGTTTTTCTGCAGAGCTCGGCTTCCCCCTCGATCGATTCCAGGTCGATGCGTGCACGGCGCTGGAGCGCGGCCACGGTGTTCTGGTCTGTGCACCCACCGGTGCAGGCAAGACGGTGATCGGTGAGTTCGCCGTTCACCTGGCCCTCGCAGCGGGACGCAAATGCTTCTACACCACTCCGATCAAGGCGCTGAGCAACCAGAAATTCGCGGAACTGACCGCACGGTACGGCCGCGACACGGTCGGCCTGCTCACCGGAGA
This sequence comes from Rhodococcus sp. AW25M09, assembly GCF_000333955.1. Taxonomy (GTDB): domain Bacteria; phylum Actinomycetota; class Actinomycetes; order Mycobacteriales; family Mycobacteriaceae; genus Rhodococcoides. Next base: position 29,781 of record NZ_CAPS01000080.1, on the reverse strand, counting down.
TTCGTCGATCAACCCCGATGCCCCCATCGTCATCATGACGACCGAGGTGCTGCGCAACATGCTCTACGCATCCTCGGACGCGCTGCGGGGACTGTCCCACGTCGTCATGGACGAGGTGCATTATCTGGCCGATCGCTTCCGTGGCGCAGTGTGGGAAGAGGTCATCCTGCATCTGTCCGACGACGTACGTCTGGTGAGTCTGTCGGCCACGGTGAGCAACGCCGAGGAGTTCGGTGCGTGGATGAGTACGGTCCGCGGTGACACTTCGGTCGTGGTGGACGAGAATCGCCCGGTGCCCCTCTCGCAGCACATCATGGTGGGTCGACGGTTGTTCGATCTGTTCGATACCAGAGCTCAGTCGCCCGACGGCAGTCAGAAGATCGTCGTCGATCGAGAGCTCGTCCGCCATGTCAAACAACGCCAGTCTCTCGATTCGATGGACCGTTGGCACGCGCCGCACAGTCGTGGGCGCGGCGGTCGAGGCGGCGGAGGGGGTCGCGGTGGCGGTCAGGGCGGCGGGGCCAACAACCGGCCGTTGGCTCGACCCGATGTCATCGCCAAGCTCGACGAAGAAGGTTTGCTCCCCGCGATCACGTTCATTTTCAGCCGCGCCGGCTGTGACGGTGCGCTGACTCAGTGCATGCGCTCGCGCCTGGTGTTGACCACACCCGAACAGGCCGAAGAGATCCGGTACATCGTGGAGAAGCACACCTCGGAACTTCCGCGGGAGGACTTGGAGGTACTGGGCTTCTGGGAATGGCGAGATGCACTCGAACGCGGTTTCGCGGCCCATCACGCCGGGATGTTGCCGGTCTTCCGACACACCGTGGAGGAGTTGTTCGTCAAGGGTCTCGTTCGAGCGGTGTTCGCCACCGAGACTTTGGCTCTCGGGATCAACATGCCTGCCCGAACCGTGGTGCTGGAGAAGCTCGTCAAGTTCAACGGTGAGACGCATGCCGAGTTGACTCCGGGGGAGTACACCCAGCTGACCGGTCGAGCCGGACGCCGCGGTATCGATGTCGAGGGTCATGCCGTAGTGCTGTGGCAGCCGGGCACCGAGCCGACCGAGGTCGCCGGGCTGGCGTCTACCCGTACCTTCCCGCTGCGCAGTTCGTTCGCGCCGGCCTACAACATGTCGATCAACCTGATCGAACAGTTCGGCGCAGCCGACTCGCGTCTGCTACTCGAGCGGTCCTTCGCGCAATTCCAAGCCGATCGCTCCGTCGTCGGCATGGTCCGAGGTATCGAGAAGAACATGCAGACCTTGGACGCACTCGGTGCGCGCCTCGGCGGACCCGATGGCGAGTACTTCGAGTACGCACGGCTTCGTGAGCGATTGAAGGATCGCGAGAAGACCCTCGAACGTCAGAACAGGTCCGATCGCCGAGACAAGGCCGTCGATTCACTTCGTGCCCTGCGCCGCGGCGATGTGATCTCGGTGCCGAGCGGTCGGCGCAGCGGTCTCGCGGTAGTGCTCGAACCGGACGACGACCGCGCCGATCCGCGGCCGCTCGTACTCACCGAGGACAAGTGGGCAGGGCGACTTTCGGCAGCGGACTTCCCTTCGCCTGCAACATCTCTGGGTACCATGCGACTGCCGAGGTTCGTCGACCATCGCACCGCGAAAACTCGGCGCGATCTCGCTGCAGCCCTCGTGACGCGCGGAATCTCACAGCCGTCGGACCGGATTCGTCGGAAGTCGACTGCAGCGGACGACAAGGAACTGGCCACGCTGCGTCGAGCCATCCGGTCGCACCCGGTGCACAACCGTCCTGATCGTGACGAACTGGGCCGCACCGGAGAGCGGTACAACCGACTCGCCCGCGAGACGGAAACGATGCGTCAGAAGGTGTCGGCCACCACGAACTCGTTGGCGCGAACCTTCGACCGCATCCTGGCGCTGCTCGCAGACCGCGGCTACATCACCGCAGGAAAAGATCCGAAGGTCACCGACGACGGTGCCCGGTTGAGCCGGATCTACTCCGAATCCGATCTCCTCGTCGCGGAATGTTTGCGTGCCGGCCTGTGGCAGGGCCTCTCGCCTGCCGAGTTGGCTGCGGTGGTCTCGGCTGTGGTCTACGAGTCCCGATCCGAAGGTGACATCACCCCGCACGGTCCGACGGGACCGATTCGGCACGCGCTGACCGAGACGGTTCGGGTCTGGCACGAACTGCGTTCGGACGAGGTTCGGCACAAGCTCCCGCCGACGAGGGAGCCCGACATGGGTTTCGTGAAGGCGATCTACAAATGGGCGTCCGACCACTCGTTGGTCGACGCTCTCGTCACGGCAGGCGACAACGGTAAGGCACTCTCGGGCGGAGACTTCGTGCGTTGGTGTCGACAGGTCATCGACCTGCTCGATCAGGTTCGTCTTGCCGCGCCGGAGCCGGAACTGTCGCGCACCGCTGCACGCGCCATTGCAGCCCTACGCCGCGGCGTGGTCGCAGTCGATGCCGCGTGACGAGGGTGTAGCGCCGGCAATGTTCGGCACATGTCCGCCTCACGCCGCCGGAGCGAATCGGACTGCCGGGTCGGTCCAGCGGGGAACAGCGCAGTCGGGATACGGTACCCCCGACGAATCCGAATTTTCAGTGGAGGCGAGATGAGCGGCCCATACGGTCCGACCGATCCCGACAACAGCTGGTCGCGTAACCCCGACCAGCAGGACGGTGCCGCACAAGACACGCCGGAGACACCCGCAGGCTCCACTCCCGCGACCTCGGGTCATTCCGCAGGCTCCACTCCCGCAGACTCGGGTCATTCCGCAGGCTCCACTCCCGCGACCTCGGGTCATTCCGCAGGCTCCACTCCCGCAGACTCGGGTCAGCAGAACCCCGCGCCACCAGCTTGGGGGCAGTACGCCCAGCCACCCGCGACGCCGAATGCGCCATACGGCGAGTCCGCGCCCAGTGGGTACGGGCAGCAGCCCGGCAGTCAATATCCGCAGGGCCAATACCCGCAAGGCCAGTACCCCCAAGGGCAGTACCCACAGGGCCAATACCCGCAAGGGCAGTACCCCCAAGGGCAGTACCCCCAAGGGCAGTACCCACAGGGCCAATACCCGCAAGGGCAGTACCCACAGGGGCAGAACCCGGCGGCACAGAATCCCGCACAGCAGTACCCGGCCGGCCAGCAATACGGGGCACCGTATCCCGGAAGCGGTACCCCGGCGTCCGGTGATCCGGCGTATCGAAATCCCTATGCCCCACAGCAATACGGTGCCCCACAGCAATACGGTGGTGGTCAGTACGGTCCCGGTCAGTACGGCCAGCAGCCACAGCAGCCCTGGAACCCCAACCAGCAGTATCCCAACCAGCAGTACCCGAATCAGCAGGGTCCTGGTCAGCAGGGTCCCGGGTCGGCCGGATCGCAGTCGAAGAAGCCACTGATCATCGTGGGTGCCGTCGTCGCCGTCCTCGTGGTGATCGCTCTGGTCTCGTTCTTTGCCTTCGGTCGCTCGACCACGCTGGATACTGCAGCGGCCCAGGAGGGCGTCCGCCAGGTCGTTACCGAGTCCTACGGCGCGTCGGACGTCTCCGGTGTGTCTTGTCCCCAGAAGATCGAGGTGAAGGCCGGTACCAGCGTCGAGTGCACTCTGACGGTCGACGGAGCGTTCAAGAAGGTCACGTTGACGTTCCTCGACGACGACGCGAACTACGAGGTCTCACTGCCGAAGTAGGCACTGCTCGGTCTTCAGGTCGGCTTCAGGACGCCGTGGCCGCCATCGCAGCGACGAGGCGTGCCACGGCGTTCTCTACACCCAGGCTCTCGGCGAGGCCGTTCAACCTCTCTCTGTCGGTCGGCTCGGCCGGGATCTCATCGGACTTCGACAGCACGACATCGGCGTCGGTGACGACTCGGACGACGGGAAGAGCCGCATCGAGATAGTCACTTGCGTTGGCCAGCTTCGCCCGGATTCCCTTAGCCATGTCCGACGACGGATCGAGCGCTGCGCTGCGCACAGCGGCAACCGATTCGTACTGGAGCATCAGTGTCGACGCTGTCTTCTCACCGATACCTTTCACTCCGGGCAGGCCGTCCGAGGCGTCGCCGCGTAGCAGTGCCAGTTCGGCGTAGGCCGCACCTGCGCGGTGCAGCGGAACGCCGTAGCGTTCGGAAACCAGTGCAGGATCGAACAATTCGGCTTTCGCCAGCCCTCGCCCCACGTACAGAACACGAACTTCGTTCGGCTCGTCGGCAGCGACCTGCAACAGATCCCTGTCCCCACTGACCACGACCACGGGGTCCTGTCGCTCTCGCGCCGCCAGGGTTCCCAACACGTCGTCTGCCTCGAGGCCCTCTGCCCCGGCAGTGGCAATCCCCAGTGCAGCGAGCACGTCCATGATCATGTCCACCTGAGGAGTCAGAGTTTCCGGAACCTCCTCGCTCTCGGCGACCTCCGGGTTTGCCTCGGCCACCCGGTGCGCCTTGTACGACGGCACGAGGTCGACTCGAAACTGCGGTCGCCAGTCCAGATCGAGGCACACTGCCAACCGACCGGGTTCGGTACGAGCGATCAACGCCGAGATCATGTCGAGGAATCCACGGACCGCGTTGACCGGCCTCCCGTCGGGGGCCGTAATCGACTCGGGCAGTGCGTAGTAGGCCCTGAACCACAGGCTCGCACCATCGAGGAGCAGCAACGGCGACTTTCCGGGTGCGGTCATGCGGCTCATCTTGCCAAACGCCATTAGCCTGAAGGGATGAGTATCGATTCTTCGGTCAGTTCCTCACGCTTCTCCAGCGATGTGTACGCCTCGCGCCTCGCGCGGGCCGCGCGCCTGACGTCGGATGCAGGACTGGATGCACTACTGATCACCCCGGGTCCGGATCTGCAGTATTTGATCGGATCGAACGCCAGTTCCTTCGAGCGACTCATCGCCCTGGTCGTGCCGGCCGACGGCAGCACGCCCAGCGTCGTGGTTCCGCGGCTCGAGCTGGCTGCACTCGGCGATTCCGCGGCGCAGGATCTGTCGCTGACTCTCGTGGACTGGGTGGACGGTGTCGATCCCTATGCACTGGTGGCTGCGGCAATCCCTGCAGGATCGAAGACGGCAGTTGCCGATGCGATGCCAGCGCTGCATTTCGTGCCGCTGGCTGCAATGTTCGGCACAGTGCCGGTGCTGGCCACAGACGTGCTCCGCGAACTCCGGATGGTCAAGGACGAGGCCGAGATCGAGGCGTTGCGGCGAGCCGGGTACGCCATCGACCGAGTGCACGCCCGCATGGGGGAATGGCTTCGAGTGGGCCGCACCGAAGCACAGATCGCCGCGGACATCGCAGCCGCAATCGTCGAGGAAGGCCACACCGCACCCGAATTCATCATCGTCGGGTCCGGTCCCCATGGTGCCGATCCGCACCACGAGGTGTCCGATCGCGTCGTCGAGGCAGGCGACATCGTGGTCATCGACATCGGCGGACCCGTTGCACCGGGGTACAACTCCGACTCGACGCGCACCTACAGTCTCGGTGAACCGGCGGCCGAGATCGTTGCTCGGTACGCGGTGCTGGAGCGGGCGCAGCAAGCAGCCGTCGACGCGGTGGTGCCGGGCGCCACCGCGCAGTCCATCGATGCCGCCGCTCGCGACATCTTGATCGAGGCGGGGCTGGGTGAGGCCTTTCTGCACCGCACCGGTCACGGAATCGGCTTGTCGGTGCACGAGGAGCCGTACATCGTCGCCGGCAACGACATCACCCTGACCGAAGGGATGGCGTTCAGCATCGAGCCGGGAATCTACTTCCGCGGACAGTGGGGTGCGCGAATCGAGGACATCGTCGTCGTCACCGCAGATGGGTGCGAATCGGTCAACCTCAGGCCCCATCATCTGGCCGTCCTGCCGGTGTGACGACGGAGCGCGAGGCCGAATTCGCCTCGATCGTCCGGTCCAATCCCGTTGTCGTCGAGATACTTCGACGTGCACCCGAGCTCGGCCTCCCCGAGTGGTTCCTGACGGCGGGCGGCCTCTTCCAGACGGTGTGGAACCACCTCGCCGGTCGGGATCCACAGGCGGGCATCCGGGACTACGACTTCTTCTACTTCGACGATTCGGACCTGTCCTACGACGCGGAGAACGAGGTTATCGAGGCCGCAGCCTCGTTGTTCGCCGACCTCGGAGTGGACGTGGAAGTACGCAACGAGGCACGAGTGCACCTGTGGTACGAGCAGCACTTCGGCAGCCGCATCGCGCCGTTTCGCAGTACCGAGGATGCGATCGACCATTTCGTGTCCACCACGTGCTGTTTCGGGATCGCCAGCGACATCGACGGCGGGGATATCGTCTACGCGCCGTACGGGTTCGAGGATCTGTTCGCGGGAATCGTGCGACCCAACTCGAGGGTGCCGATGCAGCACGTCTACGAGGCCAAGGCGGCTCGCTGGACAACGGAGTGGCCGAATCTGACCGTTCTACCCTGGTCGTCGGAGCCGATGGCTCGCTAGCGGCTGAGCAGCGAACGGCTACCCAGCACCCGCTGTACCTGGATCTCGATGACGACCCGGGTGGGGTTCTCCCTCGGTACGCGGTAGCGCTGGGCGTAGCGGTGCTCGGCGTCGACGACCGATTCGCGGTCGTCTCGGACCGAGGCCGGCCCCTCCAACGTGAGCCAGCGGGGACCGTCGATCTGAGTCACGGCGGCATAGCCTCCGCGGCCGGCGTTGATCGCCTTCTGTGATACGTCGTTGGTGATGACCCGCGCGATCAGCGCGTCGGTGTCGTAGGTGAAGCCGACGGCGACGACGTGTGGCGTTCCGTCCGGTCGGAGCGTCGTCAGCGTGGCGAGGTGCCGTTCGGTGAGGAACTCGAATGCGTCGTCGGTCAGGGCAGTCGCGTCAGCGGGGGTGGCGGCCATGTCCCGACTGTAGTGACTCAGCCCCCGACTACGGTGAACGGTGTTCGATCGGCCAGACTGGTCGGCGTGAGCAGACGAGCAGAGCCCGCGGTCGGAACGCTGTTGCTGCTGGGCGGCCGCAGCGAGATCGGGCTCGAAGTCGCCACCCGACTCGCCCCGGGGCGAACCGTCGTTCTTGCGGCCCGACGTAGCGACGAGCTCGAAACAGAGCAACTCCGGGTCCGGCAGGCCGGCGCGGACGCAGTGCACGTGGTCGAGTTCGACGCGAACGCGATGGACACCCATGCCGACCTTCTGCGCGATGTGGCCGAGCGGCACGGGCCGATCGGAGTCGTGGTTCTCGCGTTCGGCATCCTCGGAGACCAAGCCCGCGCCGAGAACGACGCCCAGCATGCTCTCGATGTCATCACCACGGACTTCCTGGCGCAGGTCTCGGTGCTCACGCACGCCTCGAAGCTCCTTCGGGCACAGGGGAGCGGCGACCTGGTCGTGTTCTCGTCGGTCGCGGGCGTTCGGGTGCGGCGCGCCAACTACGTGTACGGATCCGCCAAAGCCGGCCTCGACGGGTTCGCCAGCGGGTTGAGCGATTCGCTGCACGGCAGCGGGGTACACCTACTGCTTGCCCGTCCCGGATTCGTCATCGGTTCCATGACCGAGGGCATGACACCGGCACCGCTGTCGAGTACTCCGGATCAGGTCGCCGACGTCGTGGTTGCCGCGTTGCGCAAACGCGCTGCCAGCGTCTGGATTCCGGGCACGCTCCGACCGGTGTTCTTCGCCATGCGGCTCCTGCCGCAATGGCTCTGGCGCAGGATGCCCCGCTGATGTCGACATCGAGCCCACGTCCGATCCTCGTCGTGGGAGTCGGAGCGGACGGCTGGGACGGACTGTCCGGCACCTCCCGCACAGCCATCGAGCAGGCAGACGTGGTGTTCGGTTCCGCCCGCCAGGTCGCGGGGGTACGGGCACACTGCACCGAGACCAGAACATGGCCGAGCCCGTTACTGCCGAATTTGAGACCCATGGTCGACGCATACGAGGGTTCTCGCGTCTGCGTGTTGGCCAGCGGGGATCCGATGTTCTACGGAATCGGGGTGAGCCTGGCGCGGGAGTTCGGTGCCGAGCGGCTGCGAGTGCATCCCGCTCCGTCCTCGGTCTCGCTGGCGTGTGCGCGATTGGGTTGGGCACTCCAGCACACCACGACGGTGTCGCTGGTGAACAGCCCCGTCGAGACGCTGTTGCCGGAACTGGCCGACGGTCGACGGATGCTCGTGTTGAGTCGCGGCAGCGGCACCCCCGGTAAGATCGCAGCCGTGTTGTCCGCCAACGGGTTCGGCGCAAGCAAGTTGACGGTGCTCGAACAGCTCGGCGGTCCGGCCGAGCGAACGATCGGCGGGATCGCCCGAGACTCCACGTTCGACGGCATCGACTCACTCAACGTCGTGGCGCTCGCCTGCGTTCGAGATCCCGGGTCCGCCCGGCACACTCGAATTCCAGGCCTGGCCGACTCCGCCTTCGGCGGGGACGGTCAGATGACCAAACAGGAAGTACGAGCTCTGACGCTCAGTGCCTTGGCACCTGCACCCGGGGAGCTGCTCTGGGACATCGGAGGTGGATCGGGAACCATCGCCATCGAATGGATGCGGACCGACGCATCCTGCCGCGCAGTGACATTCGAATCCTCGCCGAATCGCCGCGCTCAGATCGAGAACAATGCACTGCGTCTGGGAGTTCCAAGCCTGAGCGTGTTCGGTGAAGCCCCCGAAAGCTTCACCGACGTCACGGCAGAGGATGGACTGCCCGACGCTGTGTTCATCGGTGGCGGGTTGACCTCGCCCGACATGCTCGAGCAGTGCTGGCGCGCAGTGCGCGCCGGTGGTCGCGTGGTCGCCAATTCGGTTACTGCTCAATCGGATTCGCTCTTGCTTTCTGCGGCGGAGCGGTTCGGCGGTGAGCTGCGCAGATTTCAGATCTACCGCGGCGAAGCTCTCGGTGCATTCACCACGTGGAGGCCGCAGTTGCCGGTCACCCAGTGGAGTGCGACGAAACCGTATTCGACGAAACAGTGAGAGTCTTGATTCTCGGCGGTACTTCGGAATCGCGAGCCCTCGCTGCTGCTGTGGATGGAATGCCGGGGATCCAGACGATCACCTCGTTGGCCGGGCGCGTGGCAGATCCGATACTCCCCGTCGGGCAGACCCGAATCGGCGGCTTCGGTGGATCGGACAAGCTTGCGGTGTGGCTTCGAGACAACGGCATCGATGCGGTGGTGGACGCAACGCACCCTTTTGCAGCGACCATCGGCGCACACGCCGAGCGTGCCACCCGAGCAACAGGAGTTGCCCTACTCGTACTGACTCGCCCGCCATGGATTCCGGGGGAGGGCGATCGATGGACGTCGGTTGCCTCCCTGCCCGACGCGGCGGCGTCGGTCACGCCCGGCAGCAGGGTCTTCCTCACGATCGGCAGGCAGGGTGTGCACCATTTTGCGCACGTCGAGGACTCCTGGTTTCTGGTCAGAGCGATCGACCCGCCTACCGGACCGGTGCCGCCGCGAATGACCCTGTTGCTCGACCGGGGGCCCTTCGACACGGACCACGAGTCGACGGTGCTCGGAGACAACCGTATCGACGTAGTGATCACCAAGAACAGCGGCGGCGATATGACTCGGGCCAAACTCGATGCGGCGAGAGCAGCATCGATCCCGGTACTGATGGTGGCCCGTCCTGAGACATCGACCTCGGCACAGACCGTGCACGAGGTCGATGCCGCCGTGGCCTGGTTGACGAACCGGCTATCCGGACGCTGACGACGGAACCTTCGAAGGGTAGCGCCGGGAGGTGAAGACCTTCGGCCCACTTCCCGTGTCCACCACGGTGGTCATCGAGGATCCGACGATCAGCAGACACCGCATGTCGATCGATTCGGGATCGAGTTCACCGAGTGTGACGGTGCGAACAGATTCGTCCGCACTGCCCACCGCTCGTCCGATCACCACCGGCGTCTGCGGTGAGCGATGCTCGAGCAGAAGCTCTTTCATTGCGCCGACCTGCCAGGTACGAGACTTCGACGCGGGGTTGTAGATCGCGATTGCCATGTCGGCTCCGGCCACCGCCGCGAGCCGCGATGCCACGACATCCCAGGGCTTGAGTCGGTCGGAGAGCGAGACGACGGCGTAGTCGTGGCCGAGTGGGGCCCCCACCCGACTGGCAACGGCGTTGGCTGCCGTCATTCCCGGCATGACCCGAACCGGTACGGAGTTCCATTGTTCTTCGGCCGCAACCTCGATGACCGCCGTCGCCATCGCGAACACGCCCGGATCACCCGAGGAGACCACGGCAACGCGGCGACCCTGCTTGGCGAGATCGAGTGCGAAGGCGGCACGTTCGGACTCGACCTTGTTGTCACTCGAGTGCCGGATCTGGCCGGGGCGCTGCGGTACTCGGTCGACGTAGGTGACGTAGCCGACCAGGTCGGTGGCAGCGGCAAGTTCGGCACGGACCTCGTCCGTCGTCCAGGCATCGTCGCCCGGACCGAGACCGACGACGACCACTTCGCCGGTGCCGGAGGGCGTTTCGCTGCGGTTGGATGGACTCGGTACCACGATCATGGAGAAGTACGGGACGTTGTCCGCGTCGGATGCGTCGAGCACTCGCTGCTCGGGTGTGCTGGCACGCTCGACGTAGCGCGCCTCGGTCAGCCTGCCCGATCGTTCGAGGGCCTCGAGCACTGTCGGGTAGGTCCGGCCGAGCTTCATGATGACGGCTGCGTCCGTGCCCCGAAGCCGCCGCGCGAGCTCGTCCGCGGGCAAGGTACCGGGAAGCACCGTGAACACCTCGTCGCGCTCCACGAGTGGAGTCGCCAGGGCGGCAGACGCGGCACTGACCGACGTCACGCCGGGGACGATCTCGACCTCGAAGCGATCGGCCAATCTCTTGTGCATGTGCATGTACGAGCTGTAGAAGAGCGGATCACCCTCGGCGAGAAGTACTACCGACCGCCCGGCGTCGAGGTGGGCAGCCAGTCGCGCGGCGGCGGATTCGTAGAACTCGTCGATCGCACCCTGGTAACCGCCCGGGTGTGACGTCGTCTCGGTGGTCACCGGATAGACCAGATGTTCCTCGATTTGCCCGTCACGCATGTAACCGGACGCGAGCCCGCGGGAAATGCTCCGGCCGTGCTGTGCACTGTGGAACGCGACGACGTCGGCCGCGCCGATCACGCGAGCGGCCTTCACGGTCAACAACTCCGGATCGCCAGGACCGACGCCGACTCCCCACAACTTTCCGGCCGTGTTCATTCCTGTTCGCTCGCAATGGCATTGACCGCAGCAACAGTGATGGCGCTGCCACCACGCCGGCCTCGAACCAGCAGATACTCGACGCCGGTGTCTGCGGTGATCAAGTCTTCCTTCGACTCCGCGGCACCGATGAACCCGACCGGTCCACCGACAATGGCCGCCGGCTTCGGGGCCCCGGCAGCGAGCAACTCCATCAAGTGGAACAGTGCGGTCGGTGCGTTACCGATCGCGACGACGGCGCCGTCCAGTTTGTCTCCCCACAGTTCCAGCGCTGCAGCCGTTCTCGTGGTTCGCAAACTCTTCGCCAGCTCGGGCACCCGTGGATCGGACAGGGTGCACAGCACTTCGTTGTCTGCGGGCAGTCGTCGACGCGTCACTCCGGTGGCCACCATGTTGACATCGCACAGGACCGGAGCGCCTGCCTGTAGCGCGGCGCGAGCAGACGCTACGACATTCGGGGTGAATCCGATGGTGTCGGTCAGATCGATCTCGCCGACCGCATGAATCATGCGCACGACGACCTGGGCGACATCAGGTGCGAACCGAGACAGATCCGCTTCGGCTCGGATGGTCGCGAACGATTGCCGGTAGATCTCCGCGCCGTCGCGGACGTAGTCGTGCATGCGTTTCACGATAGGGGAGAGGGGCACCTCAGCAGGCATCCGGTCTCGTGCCGTCAGGACACGCGGTAGCCGATTCCGGTCGCGATCACGTCGGTGACCTCGCCCTTGGGTCGTCCGCAACGTCGCTCACACCCGGACCAGTGTTGCCGCTCGTCACGCGGAGTCATCCGAGCATCCACAGCGGCTGCGAGGTCGGTGCGCACGTCGGCCAGCGACTTCTCGCAGCCCGGCGATCCGGTACACGCGCTCACCCGAATCCACGGCGAGGCCGCGTCGAAGATCAGGCCCATCGGGGCCAGCACGCGCACGACCTGCTCGGCCGGTTCCTCGTCCAGATCGCACACGACCAACGATCGCCACGGGGTCATGATCAGCGGACGATCGATCGCCGCGAGAAACTCGCCGAGCCGCGCGCCGAGAACACCGTTGGCCAGTCCCGCGGCCAACGCCACGCGGCCGTCGACCTGGTCGAGCCAGCCGATCGGCGGCACTTCGACGGGCGCAGGAAGGGTCAGGGCCGGGCCGGCAGTGAGCTGCAGACGTTTGAGAATTCGAGCTGCTCCGTTGTCGAGTTCGGCCACGCGCCATTCGGCTCGCCGAAGCTCCACAAAGGATCCGGCGCACTCGAGCAGAGTCGACACCACGGCGTCGCGTTGGACTCGAACTCCGGTGTCGTGTCCCGCCAGTAGCAGCGCATACGAACCGTCTGCCTGGGCGTAGACACCGAAATCCGGTTCCAAGCCGCAGAGGTCGCCTCGGCCGTCGTCGAGTGCGAACAACACCCTTCCTGGTAGTTCGGCCAGGTCGGGGCGCGCGCAGAGGCCCGCGTCCAGTTCTCCGACCAGTGCCCGGACATCGGCAAGACCGTCGACCCGACCCGAGAGCGGTGAGGCGAGGATGTTGCGCACCCGTTCGTGCGTCTCGGACGGCAGCAACCCGGCATCGGCCAACCTGCTCGCCAGACCGTCCGGATCCTTGACCGCGCGCACCTGGATGTTGCCCCGAGAGGTCAGCTCCAACGTGCCGTCGCCCAGCTCTGCTGCTGCCTGCGCCAGCACCTGCATCTGCCCCGGCCGCAGGACACCGCCCGGCAGCCTGATCCGCGCCAGCGGACCGTCCGCGGCCAGGTGCGTCGTCAGCGCTCCGGGGCAACCGTCAGGCAACGACCTCTCTGGCGATGTCATGTTCCCAGGCTACAAGTGCGACGGGTGGGCCGATGTCGTGCCGGCACCGGTAGCATTCGGTGTTCACGGCTACGGCCGAGAGGAAACCGGTGAGAATCCGGTACGGTCGCGCCACTGTGACGCCCCTGACATCCTTCGGGACGGGGCTGGAGTCAGACCCTCTCGCCCACGAGCCGAAGAGAAGATTCACCGATTTCAGGGGCGCGAAAACCCCCGAGGAGGGCGTCACCCGTGTTCTTGTTGCTGTCCACGTCGGACACCGATCTGCTCAGCGCTCGCGCCAGTGGAGCCGATTACACCTGGGGCAACCCTTCCCGCTTACTCGCCGAGGACATTCCGGCGATGGCTGCATCGGCCGCGTTGATCATCGTGCGCATTCTTGGTTCGCGACGGTCGTGGGAGTCGGGTCTCGACGCGGTCCTCGCGACCGGACTGCCCGTCGTCGTTCTCGGCGGTGAGCAGGCGCCCGACGCGGACCTGATGGAGATCTCGACGGTTCCCGCGAACGTTGCCGCCCAAGCCCACAACTATCTCGCCGAGGGCGGCTCGGACAACCTGCGTCAGCTCTACAACTTCCTCTCCGACACCGTATTGCTGACCGGGCACGGTTTCGACGCTCCGAGGCACCTCCCGACCTGGGGACTCCTCGAGCGGAACTCCACGCCTCATCCCGACGGACCGACGGTCGCGATCCTGTACTACCGCGCCCAGCATCTGGCCGGCAACACCACCTACATCGATGCCCTCGCCGCCGCGGTGGAGAACGCCGGTGCCACCGCGCTTCCGATCTACTGCGCGTCGCTTCGTACGGCGGAAGCCGACCTGCTCGAGACCTTGAAGTCGGCGGACGCGTTGATCGTGACCGTTCTGGCTGCAGGAGGCACCAAACCCGCAGGAGCATCGGCCGGCGGTGACGACGAGTCCTGGAACGTCGCCGAACTCGCCGCCCTCGATGTGCCCATTCTCCAGGGTCTGTGTCTGACGAGTTCTCGCGCGACGTGGTCGGAGAACGACGACGGCCTGTCGCCGCTGGACGTCGCAACTCAGGTCGCGGTGCCCGAGTTCGACGGCCGTCTCATCACGGTCCCGTTCTCGTTCAAGGAAATCGACGACGACGGCTTGACCACGTACGTGCCGGATCACGAGCGCGCCGCTCGGGTGGCAGGAATCGCCGTCCGACACGCGCGGCTGCGGCACATACCGGCCGCCGATCGCCGCATCGCGTTGATGTTCTCCGCCTATCCCACCAAGCATGCGCGGATCGGCAACGCCGTCGGCCTCGACACTCCGGCCAGCGCAATCGCATTGATGTCGGACATGCGCGATGCCGGCTACGACCTCGGACCGCTCGAGGGCCCGGATTCGGTGCCGGGCCTTGCTGCGCGCGACGGTGATGCACTCATCCATGCGCTGATCGCCCGCGGCGGCCAGGATCCCAACTGGCTCACCGACGCCCAGCTCGAGGGCAATCCCATTCGCATCTCGGCGGCGCAGTACGGCCGCTGGTTCGAGCAACTGCCCGCCGATCTGCGAGACGGGGTGGTCGAGCATTGGGGACCGGCACCGGGAGATCTCTACGTCGATCGATCGGCCGATCCGAACGGTGAGATCGTCATCGCCGCCATGCAATTCGGCAACGTCGTCATCATGGTGCAGCCGCCGCGCGGGTTCGGCGAGAAGCCCGTGGCGATCTACCACGACCCCGATCTGCCACCGAGTCATCATTACCTTGCGGCCTACCGGTGGATTTCGGCCACCCAGCACGACGGCGGTTTCGGTGCGGACGCAATGGTCCATCTGGGTAAGCACGGCAACCTGGAATGGTTGCCTGGCAAGACACTCGGCATGTCCGCCTCCTGCGGAACAGATGCGGCGCTGGGCGATCTGCCCCTGATCTATCCGTTCCTCGTCAACGATCCGGGGGAGGGCACACAGGCCAAGCGTCGAGCGCACGCCACTCTCGTCGATCACCTCATTCCTCCGATGGCGCGCGCGGAGAGCTACGGAGACATCTCCCGGCTCGAGCAGCTGCTCGACGAGCACGCGAACATCTCGACGCTCGATCCAGCCAAGCTGCCCGCGATTCGCCAGCAGATCTGGACGCTGATGACCGCCGCGCAGATGCACAAGGATCTCGGGCTCGAGGAACGCCCCGACGAGGAAGTCTTCGACGACATGCTGCTCAATGTCGACGGGTGGCTGTGCGAGATCAAGGACGTACAGATTCGCGACGGACTGCACATCCTGGGCCAGGAGCCCGTCGGAGATGCCGAGGTCGAACTCGTGTTGGCGATGCTGCGGGCCCGGCAGATGTGGGGTGGCGAACAGACCGTTCCCGGTCTGCGCGAAGCCCTCGGCCTCAGCGAGGACGGTGACGAGGAGCGCACGCGCGTCGACGCTGTCGAAGCGGTGGCCCACGGACTGGTCGCGGACATGCAGGCAACCCAGTGGGACCCGAACCAAGCCGCGCGGGTCGCGGGCGAGCACGGTGAGACCGTTGCGCGGATTCTCGAATTCGCTGCCGCCGAGGTGGTGCCGAGGTTGCGGGGCACCTCGCGCGAGATCGAGCAGGTGCTGCACGCGCTGGACGGCGGGTTCATCGCGGCCGGCCCGAGTGGATCGCCGCTGCGCGGACTGATCAACGTGTTGCCCACCGGACGCAACTTCTATTCGGTCGACCCCAAGGCCGTACCGTCCAAACTGGCATGGGAGACCGGGCAGGCGATGGCGGAGTCGCTGCTCGCTCGCTACCGGCAGGATCACGGTGAGTGGCCGAAGTCCGTCGGATTGTCGGTGTGGGGCACGTCGGCGATGCGGACCTCCGGCGACGACATCGCCGAGGTCTTCGCGTTGCTGGGTGTCTCGCCTGTGTGGGACGAAGCCTCGCGCCGCGTCACCCGGCTCGAGGTGATCGATCTCGTCGAACTCGGCCGTCCTCGTATCGATGTGACAGTCCGGATCAGCGGCTTCTTCCGCGACGCGTTCCCTCATGTGCTGGCGCTGCTCGACGACGCAGTGCGCATGGTCGCCGGATTGGACGAGGATCCCGATGAGAACTACGTCCGTGCACACGCCCAGGCGGACCTGGCCGAGCACGGAGACGAAAGACGCTCCACAACCCGCATTTTCGGCTCGAAGCCGGGTACCTACGGCGCCGGGCTGCTCCAGTTGATCGACAGCAAGACCTGGCGCAGCGACGACGATCTGGCGCAGGTCTACACCACGTGGGGCGGCTTCGCGTACGGACGCGGGCTCGACGGAATACCCGCTTCGGACGACATGCGCACCGCCTACAAGCGGATCGCCGTGGCCGCCAAGAACACCGACACGCGCGAGCACGACATCGCTGATTCCGACGACTACTTCCAGTACCACGGCGGCATGGTTGCGACCGTGCGCGCGTTGACCGGGAAGTCGCCCGAGGCGTACATCGGTGACAGCACGCGTCCGGAATCGGTCCGCACCCGCACACTGTCGGAGGAAACCGCGCGGGTGTTCCGCGCTCGAGTGGTGAATCCACGATGGCTCGAGGCCATGCGTCGACATGGATACAAGGGTGCATTCGAGATGGCCGCGACCGTGGATTACCTCTTCGGCTACGACGCCACCACGAATGTCGTGCAGGACTGGATGTACGAGAAACTGGCCGAGACCTACGTGCTCGACGAGCAGAACCAGAAGTTCATGCAGGCGTCCAATCCCTGGGCACTGCACGGCATTGCCGAACGACTTCTCGAAGCGGCGGAGCGACAGATGTGGGCCGAGCCGAACCAGCAGGTTCTCGACGGATTGCGCCAGATCTATTTGGAGACCGAAGGCGAGCTCGAAGGTGAGTAGCGACGTAGTCTGACGGGTATGGTCGCCACCTTCGAAGACATTGCACAGGGCAAGTACGTACTGCTGACGACGTTCAAGAAGGACGGCACCGCCGTACCGACCCCGCTGTGGGGCGCTCTGGACGGTGAGCAACTGCTCATGTGGACCGTTGCCGATTCGTGGAAGGTCAAACGGATTCGGCGCAACCCGACAGTGACGATCGCGCCGTGCGACATGCGGGGCAATCCCCAGGGTGAGGCAGTCGACGCCGCTGCACGGATTCTCGATGCAGCCGGAACCGACAAGGCGCGTGCCGCTGTCGCATCGAAGTACGGAATCCTGGGTTGGCTCACAGTCAAAGGCAGTGTGCTCCGGCGCGGCAAGAGCGGATCGGTCGGGTTGGCCATCACCGCGGCCTGAGGCGGTCGAATCGGCACCATCGCTCGTATGCGCTGCTCCGAATACTTCGTAAGGCAGCTTCCCCTGCTGCCGGAATGGAGCATCACGTGCCGATTGCAGTGACCGACTACAACCATGTTCGCCTCACCGTCAGCGACATCGACCGATCCCGGTCGTTCTACGACTCGGTGTTCGGTTTCGACGTCGCCTACGCCTGGGACCCCGCTGCCGACGAGGAGACCAAGAAGGCACTGTGGTTCCTGTTCGGTGGCGTCATCTACAAGTTCGGCGGAGGACTGCTCGGCCTACGGCCGGTCGCACCCAGCGATGACACCTTCGGTGAAGACCGTTGCGGGCTCGATCACCTCAGCTTCACCGTGGATACACGAGCCGCGCTCGAGGATGCAGTGAAGACTCTGGACGAGTTGGGCATCGCACACGAGGGCATCAAGGATGCCGGTCCGGGAATGTCCATCGTCGAATTCCGCGACCCGGACAACATCGCCCTCGAGCTCACCGGACCCGACAAGTAGTTCGGGCCGACGCTACTGGGCTGCGCTGACCGAGGACATGTGAAAATCGGGAATGCGCAGCGGTGGCATCGCCGTGCGAGTGAACCAGTCCTTCCACTCGCGCGGCAGTGTCGCCTCCGTCGCACCCGCCTCGGTGACGCGGCGCAACAGATCCAGCGGGCTTTCGTTGAAGCGAAAGTTGTTCACTGCACCTGTGATCCGCCCGTTCTCGATGGCGTACACCCCATCCCTGGTCAATCCGGTGAGCAACAGCGAGCTCGGATCGACCTCTCGGATGTACCACAGCGTCGTCAGCAGCAGCCCACGCTCGGTCTCGGCCACCATCGCGTCCAGATGGGTATCCGCGCCGCCCGTCATGATCAGGTTCTCTCCCGGCACCGCGACAGGGGCTCCGAACCTCGCTGCCGAAGCGCGCGGATAGGACAGTGCGGCAACCGATCCATCGCGCATCCAGTCGACACGGTCGATTTCCATGCCGTTGTCGAACACCGACACCGCGTCGCTGGACGATCCGGCAACCACGAACGGGGCGTACTCGAGACCGGCCGCCTGCGGATCGGAGTACAGCGTGAGTGGTAGATCGGTCAGCTTCTCGCCTACTCGCGTTCCGCCGGCACGCGAGAGAGCGGTGCGGCCTTCCTGAGCTCCGCGACCTTCCATGGTCCACATCAGGTAGATCATCAGATCGGCCACGGCCGAGGGCGGCAACACGGTCTCGTAGCGACCGGCCGGCAACTCGACGGTGTTCTGCGCCCAGCCGAGCCGGGTGGACAGCTCGGCCAGCATCGCCTGGGCCGAGACATCCTGGAAGTCGGTGGTTCCGGTGCCGACCCACGCGCTCGCCCCGGATCGCTTGCCGTTGATCTCGATCGAACCGGTCGGCTGCGTGAACGTACGACGCAGACCGGTCGACGTTCCGAGCCAGACGTTGTCGACCCGATGCTGCGCGAACCCGTACAGCCTGTCGCGGCCGTCGAATCCGACGTTCAACTCCGTTGCGAGCGAGCCGAACACGGCGATCGACGTGTGTTGCGCAGGATGGTCCCAGTTCTCGGGAACGGCCGAATTCTCAGGCAGCAAAGGCATCGCGTCGGCGGCGGGCTCGGCCGATCGCGCCGCCGCTTCGCTCGCTCGTACGACTGCCTCGATGTCCTCGGGGTGGACACTGGTCGACGACACGGTGCCCACTCTGGCGGTATCGGCACCACGCACGATCGATACCACCTCCCAGCGCCGTGACGTCGCAATTCCGTTGGTGGTCATCGAGTTACCGGCCCACCGAAGCGTCGCGTCGCTGGAGTCGGTGACGACGACGATCGTGTCGTCGACGCTCGAGCACGCGAGAGCGCGTTCTACCAGCGTTTGTGCGGCAATCATCGACCTGCCTCCGATCGGGTGTTGAGGACGTCGACGCCGCGGAACAGCGCTACCGGACAGCCGTGGCTGACAGCGGCCACCTGACCGGGCTGCGCCTTGCCGCAGTTGAAGGCACCGCCGAGTCGCCAGGTGGAGGGTCCGCCCAGCAGATCCATCGCGCCCCAGAATTCGGTGGTCGTGGCCTGATACGCAACATCGCGCACCTGGCCGTCGAGCACGCCGTTGCGAATGCGATAGAACCGTTGGCCGGTGAACTGGAAGTTGTAGCGCTGCATGTCGATCGACCAGGATTTGTCGCCGACGACGTAGATCCCGTCCTCGACCGCCCCGATGACGTCGGCGGTGCTTCTGTCGGTGTCGGGGTCGGGTTGCAACGACACGTTCGCCATGCGCTGGATCGGAACGTGATGTGGAGAATCCGCGTACGAACACCCGTTGGAGCGATCCAGCCCGAGCCTGGGGGCGAACACCCGATCGAGTTGGTAGCCGACCAGTGTCCCGTCGCGGACCAGGTCCCATTTCTGCGACGCCACTCCGTCGTCGTCGTAGCCGATGCTGGCCAGTCCGTTCACTTCTGTCCGGTCGGCGGTGACATGCATGATGGGCGATCCGTACCGCAACGTCCCGAGCTGATCCGGGGTTGCGAAAGAGGTACCCGCATACGCGGCCTCGTAACCGATGGCGCGATCGTATTCGGTTGCGTGCCCGATAGATTCGTGAATGGTCAGCCACAGGTTGGTCGGGTCGATGACGAGATCGGTCGGTCCGGCCACCACGGACGGCGCCTTGACCTTCTCCGCCAGCCATTCGGGGATCCTGGCCAGCTCGTCGGCCCAATCCCAGGTGCTGTTCTCACCGAGATATTCCCAGCCACGTCCGACCGGAGGTGCGAGTGTCCGCATGGTCTCGAACGCACCGACGGATCGGTCCACGGTGGTCGCCTCGAACTGTGGGTGCAGCCGCACCCGCTGCTGAGTGATGGTGCTCCCGGCCAGATCGGCGTAGAACGACTGCTCTTTGATCTGCAGAACCGAGGCAGTGACGTGGTCGACGCCGTCCGATGCGGCAAGGCGAGAGGAAAACTCCGCCAGCAGCCCCACCTTGTCTGCGGTGGGCACCTCGAACGGATCGACGTCGTAGTGCGAGACCCATGTCGCATCGGAATAGACCGGCTCGGGGGCGAGTTCGACGCGTTCGCGATTGAGGGCCCGCAATGCCATGGCCACCTCGACAGCGCTCCGGGCTGTCGTTGCAGCTGCATCGATGCCGAGTTCGGCGTGCGAGGCGAAACCCCAGGTGCCGTCGACCACCACGCGCACAGCGAGACCGATCTCACCGGCATCGACGGCGGATTGAACCGAGCCGTCGCGTAGCGAGATCGACTGGGTCGTCAAGCGCTGTACCCGCACATCGGCATGGGACGCCCCTGCCGATCGGGCTGCGCTCAGGGCGGCGTCCGCGAGGGCCCGCAGGGGGAGGGCGAGGAAGTCGGCGTCGACCGACCGATCCGATTGTCTCGTCACAAGGCTGACGCTAGCCGAACTGCTGCCATCCGAGCCGCACGACCATCCCGACCACGACGACGAGCAGGACAATTCTGACGAACCCGGCACCTTTGGCTACTGCTGTTCTCGAGCCCAGGACGGCACCGATGACGTTGCACGCCGCCATGGCCGCTCCGAGTTGCCAATAGACGCTTCCGGTGACCGCGAAAAATGCGAGGGCACCCAGGTTGGATCCGACGTTGATCACCTTCGCCATCGCGGCACTTCGCACGAATTCCGTCCCGAGCATCGTGGCGAACACGATGATGAGAAACGTACCTGTGCCGGGCCCGAGGATGCCGTCGTAGAAACCGATCCCCGCGGCCGCGAGACCGATGACGATCACAATCTTGCGATGCGTCGGGGGCGTTGGGGCCGCGGTCACGCCGATGGTCGGACGGAACGTCACCAGCAGTGCCACGCCGACGAGCACGAACATGATGATGGGGATGAACAGCTCGCGATCGATCAGCGACACTGCCGCAGCTCCGGCGGCCGAGGCCACCGCAGCGACGGCACCGGCCGGAATCAACACTCTCCAGTTCAGCGGGACCTTCCGCGCGAAGGTCACCACCGCCGCGACGGTGCCGAAGATCGCAGTCGCCTTGTTCGTCGCCAACGCTGCCTGCGGAGTCAGTTGAGGTGCCACGAGCAGGATGACGGGCAGCAGGATGAGGCCGCCTCCGCCGACCACGGCATCGACCCAGCCGGCTGCCGTCGCGGCCACCATCAGCAGTCCCCAGTCCGCGGCAGTCATGCGGCAAACTCAATCACATGCGTCGTTTCAGCCTGTGGCTACGTGGCCAACCCTTCGTGGCCGATGCCCTTCTGGCAGCGGGACTGTTCGTCATCGAAATGTTGGTCTTCGCCAGCTCGGTCGACGGACTGAACGGGCCGTTGTTCCTGGTATTCGCGGTCGTACTGTCGGTTCCCATAGCGTGGCGGCGTCGACTTCCTCGGTCGATCGCGGCGCTCGCTCTCGTGGCCACGGGCGCGTGCGACATTGCCGGCACGATGGCGGGTGATGCTTTCAACGGTCACCCGGCAACGCTCGGTCTTCCGATCATGCTGTACACGTTGGTCGCATACGAGGGCCGAGTTCAGGGTGCGGTCTATGCCGTTGCACTCGCCGCGTATTCCGTTGCGTCCATGCTGCTGTTCGACCAGCCGATCGTCACGACATTGTTGTTCAGCGCGCTTCTCTACGCGCTGTCTTGGCTCGCGGCGGAGTTTCTCGGTGCCCGACGGGCGTACGACGAGGCGACGCAGGCTCGACTGGTCGTGGCCGAGTACGACCGAGACCGCCGCGCCGAAGAGGCCGTGATCGCCGAGCGCACGCGAATTGCCCGTGAGCTGCACGATGTGATAGCCCACAGTGTCAGTGTCATGGTGGTTCAGGCCGACGGAGCCTCGTACGCCATTCGGCGAAATCCGGAACGCGCGGAGCAGGCCGTTGCCAACATCTCCACGACCGGTCGGCTGGCGCTCGCCGAGTTGCGTCGAACCGTTGCGCTGCTTCGCACCTCCCCGGATTCTGATGACATGCCGCTCTACGGAACGGCCGGACTCGCTCGTGTCGTCGAGATGATGGGCCGCGCTGGACTGAACGTCGAGCTCGAACAGACCGGAAACCTCGACGACATCAGCCCCGCGATCAGCCTGGGCGTGCACCGGTTGGTCCAGGAGTCCCTGACCAACGTTCTCCGCCATGCCGGACACGCTCCCCGCGCCGTCGTCAAAGTGGTCCGCGAAGAACAGACGGTCACGGTCGAGATATCCGACAACGGCACCGGCGCGGCAGCACCGACGTCGGCAGAGGGCGGCGGTCACGGACTGCTCGGGATGCGTGAGCGAGTGGCCGTGCTGCACGGCACGCTGCATGCGGGTCGTACCCGACACGGCAATTGGCTCGTGCGGGCAACTCTGCCGATCGAGTGAGGGTTAGGTTGGGTCGGTGCTGATCACCGTTGTCGTCGTGGACGACCAGGAACTCATGCGCATGGGATTGAACATGGTGCTCGAGGCCCAGGACGACATCGAGGTGGTGGGGGAGGCGTCCGACGGTGCCGGGGCCATCGAGGCCGTGGCCAGGCTGGCACCGGACGTGGTGCTGATGGACGTCCGCATGCCCGGCGTCGACGGCGTGACGGCCACTCGCACCATCACCGAATCCGGCTCCGACGCGCGAGTTCTGGTGATGACGACCTTCGATCTCGACGAGCACGTCCTCGGCGCACTTCGCGCAGGTGCCAGCGGATTTCTGCTCAAGGACACTCCACCCGAGGACTTGGTCTCCGCTATTCGTAGTGTGGCCGCAGGTGATGCCGTCGTCTCACCGAAGGTCACCAAGCGGCTGCTCTCGCGTTTCGTCGCTCATACCGTCTCGACCACCGATGCGTCGGTTCTCGACACACTCACCGGACGTGAACGGGAGGTGCTGATGCACTTGGCTACCGGCATGTCCAACGCCGAGATCGCGTCCGTGCTGCATTTGTCCGAGGCGACCGTCAAGACACACGTCGGACGGATTCTGACCAAGCTGAACGTGCGCGACCGAGTACAGGCTGTTGTGCTGGCGTACGAGACCGGCCTCGTACGACCCGGTTCTTAGAGAATTTCCCGGCAAACAGGGCACTTCGGGAGCAATTCCGAAGCCCCGAGCGTTGTACCGGTGAAGCGAAGAAAGGACCGTCATGCTTGCTCTGTTCGTACTTTATGTCGTGATCGAGGTCGCGGCACTGGTCGCCGTGGGAAGCGCTCTCGGTGTGTTGTGGACCGTGGTGCTGCTGATCGGCGGATCCCTGATCGGATCACTGCTGGTGCGCTCGCAAGGTAGACGCGTTCTGGACGGCCTGCGAAGTGCTTCGCGGGGCGAGCGACCGGCCGGCGGCGCGGTGGCCGACGGTGCTCTGTTCGCCGCAGGCTCGGTCGCGATGTTCGTACCGGGTTTGGTGACCACCGTGATCGGGTTGCTGCTGTTGATCCCGCCGACCCGGTGGCTGCTGCGCCCGGCCGTGATGTGGGCGGCGGCACGCTGGCTGCCGCAGGTTGCGACCGCGACACGCCGCATGCGCCCCACCGTCATCGACGGCGAGGTCGTCGACGATCGAGCCGACGGCAGCGGTAGCGTCCCGAACACGTCCCGTTCCGTACCGATTCTCGAAGGCCAGGTGATCGAAGCCGATCGGTTCGATCACGTGAGCGGGGATTTCCGGAAGCCGCACCGGTAGGGGCACACTGGTCGTTCGTGACCACCGAATTGTTCTGCGGCGGACGAATCTACAGTCCGATGGCCTCCGATGCCACCGCCATGGCCGTGACCGATGGAATCGTCAGTTGGATCGGTGAGGATCGCACCGGCCGGGCGCTTCATCCCGGAGTACCCATCACCGACCTCGCGGGTTCCTTCGTCGCACCGGCATTCGTGGACACGCACGTGCACGTCACCGATCTGGGGCTGTCGATGATCGGATTGGACCTGTCCCATTGCAGATCTCTCCACGACTGCCTGCGCTCGCTCACCGACTACGCGTCCTCCTCCTCGGACTCGCTCGTCTGGGGACACGGCTGGGATGAATCCGAGTGGCCCGAACAGCGCTCACCGACGACGGCGGACCTCGACGCGGCAGCTTCCGGTCGACCCGTGTATCTCACTCGTGTCGATTCGCATTCGGCTGCCGTCTCGACTCCGCTTCGAGCGGCCGCGTCGGGCATCGAGGCCACTTCGGGATTCTCGGCGCAATCTCCGCTCACCGCAGCGGCACATCACCTCGCGCGGCTGACGGCTCGGTCGATGATCACCGCCGACACTCGAGCCCGGGCCCGATCGGCAGCACTGGACCGTGCTGCTGCGCAGGGGATCGTGGCCGTTCACGAGTGCGCGGGTCCGATCGTGTCGGGCGTCGACGACTTTCGTGAACTGATGGCAACCGAGCACGGAGTCGAAGTACGCGGCTACTGGGGTGAACTGGTCGACACGGCCGAGCAGGCGCACCGGGTGCTCGCACACACCGGTGCCCACGGGTTGGCCGGTGACATCTTCGTCGACGGGTCACTGGGATCGCACACCGCGTGGTTGTCCTCGCCCTATGCGGACGGCCCCGGATCGGGAGTGTCCTACGAGGACGTCGACGCGATCACTGCGCACATCTCGGCCTGCACCACAGCGGGAGTGCAAGCCGGCTTTCACGTCATCGGCGACGCCGCGGTCACAGCCGCCGTCACCGCCTTCGCACGAGTCGTGGCCGAGCTCGGGGCACCCGCCGTCGCCGCCCGCGGGCACCGGCTCGAGCATCTGACCATGGTGACACCGGAGCAGTCCGATCTCTTGGCCTCGTGGGGCGTGATCGCCAGCGTGCAACCGATGTTCGACGCATTGTGGGGCGGTTCGGACGGGCTGTACGCAGCGCGGCTCGGGACCGAACGCGCCGCCTCCCTCCATCCGTTCGCGCGGTTGGCCTCGGCCGGAGTATCGCTGGCCTTCGGTTCGGACGCACCGGTGACTCGCCTCGATCCATGGTCGACGACGAGAGCCGCCGTGAACCACCACACACCGGGAAGTGCCGTCTCGCCTCGAGCCGCGTTCTCGGCCGCGACCCGCGGTGCGTGGCGGGCAGGGGGAGTCCGTGACGGATTGGCCGGCACGCTGGTGCCGGGAGCGCCGGCCTCCTTCGCGGTCTGGGACGTCGACGAACTCGTCGTACGGGCGCCCAAGGACAGCGTCCAACGGTGGTCGACCGATCCGCGCGCGGGGGTGTCACCGCTGCCCAGCCTCGACGCGTCGTCCGAGAGTCCGCAGTGCTCGATGACCGTGCATCGTGGGCAGGTCATCCATGAGCAGTGAGGGCGATTCGACGACAGCACCGGCACTCTCACGCGGTACCAGGCTGCGCACGGCAGCGCTGTCGACCATCGCCTCGGTCGGGGCCGGTGCATTGATATTCGCCAGCTTCCCTCCTCGAACGCTGTGGTTCCTCGCACCGCTGGGCATTGCTCTGCTTGCGCTGGTACTGACCGGCGTCGGCGGGCGAACGTCGGTGTCGTCGAAGGCCGGATTCGGCTACGGGTATGCCGCAGGCCTCGGATTCTTCGTTCCACTTCTCCCCTGGATCGGGGTGTACGTGGGGCCGGTGCCCTGGTTGGCGCTGGCTGCTGCCGAATCCGTCTTCGTGGGGTTGTTCGGCGTGCTCGGTGTGCTCGTCGCACGAAGTGCGTGGTGGCCGCTGTCGATGGCGCTGGTGTGGAGCCTGGCCGAGTGGTTGCGATCGAGTGTTCCCTTCGGAGGCTTCCCCTGGGGCCGATTGGCCTTCGGACAACCCGACGGCTGGCTGCTGCCGTTGGCGAGCATCGGGGGTGCACCGTTGCTCAGTTTCGGGGTCGCCTCGACCGGAACAGGGCTGGCCGCGCTCCTGCTGGTGATCTTGCGCCGAGACGGAATACGGTCGTTCGTCGGTCCCGTCGCTGCGACGACTGCCGCGTCGATCGTGGCGCTGGCTCTGCTTCCCACTCTGCACTCCAACGGCGCAGAGGACGGCGAAAGGACGGTGACCATCGCCGCCGTGCAGGGCAGCGTTCCGCGGCTCGGCCTGGATTTCAACTCACAGCGCCGAGCGGTTCTGGACAATCACGTCAGGGAGACCATGGTGTTGGCCGCCGATGTCGAGGCAGGCAGGCAACCGGCCCCGGATCTGGTCGTGTGGCCCGAGAACGCGTCGGATATCGACCCGCTCAGGAACGCCGACGCTGCGACACTCATCACACAGGCATCGGTAGCCGTGGGTGCGCCGATACTCGTCGGAACGGTATTGGTCAATGCCGATGGCACGAACTCGAATTCCGTCATTGCGTGGAACGGTACCGACGGTCCCGGCGAACGGCACGACAAGAAGATAATTCAACCGTTCGGCGAATACTTGCCCTACCGAAGTTTCTTCCGATTGTTCTCGGAATACGCCGACCGGGCAGGGTACTTCGTCCCCGGAAGCGGAAACGGTGTGGTCGATACCGGCGGAATAGCCGCCGGAATAGCGACATGTTACGAAGTTGCATTCGACCGCGCGCTCGAAGAATCGGTCGAGGCCGGAGCCGAGTTCATCGCGATCCCCACCAACAACGCGACCTTCGGCGACACCGAAATGACGTACCAGCAACTCGCGATGTCCAGAGTACGGGCGGTGGAGCACGGCAGGACGGTCGTGGTGGCCGCTACGAGCGGTGTCAGCGCAATCGTGTCGCCCGACGGCGAGATACTGCAACAGACGCCGCTGTTCACCCCTGACGTGCTGGTGTCGAGTGTCGAACTGCGACGATCACTGACCGTCGCCACGCGGCTCGGCTTCGGATCCGAGCTGGTCCTGTGCCTGGCCGCTGCCGTCGGCCTCGGTGCCGCTCTACTGACAGGGCGACGACGCCTGCGTGCCTGAACATTCGCGAAGTCGGTATTTCTCGCTATATTCGATCGTGGAGTCGGTAATTTCTGACTCGGTTCGGTTTTCACGGAGTGGGGTGTCATTCGTTCGATGGAATAGCGCACGCCCGAGTGGCGCACATGATCCCTCCTGTAACAGGGTGGAAGCGGCAGTCGATGCTTCTTATGACTACTGCACAAAAGACCCGAGCGAATGTTGTATCTTTGTAAGCCGCTGGATGTGTTGGATGCTGGTTTCAGGGTGTGGCTTCAAATGGATGGCGGAGCGTGGAGCGCCGTCCACGAATGGTTTGGGATCGAAGTATCGACGCCGACATTGTGTCCGGGTCGCATACCTGGCCGGGGAGGGGAAGTTCATGTCTCAGACGACGGTAGGTTCAGTTACCGATGCGCGTACATTCGACGGACTCGTAGTTCGGTTCGTACGGTAAAACCAGGGCGCGTCCCCGTTTCAATCCGGTGGACCACGCGTGACGAATCAATAAAGCCCTGCTAAGCATCGAGCGTGTGTGAACCGACACGAACGCAGACCAGAACGGAATCCAGAATTGCTCAATCGCGCGCACAAGCCGCCGCGGCTCGACACTCGAAATCGGACCGAGAGTTCCGAGTCGATGGATCCGACGTCGGCCTTCGCGGCCACGACCGTGTCGCCGAAGGGTAAGTAGATGCGCGCAGCAATTACCGGTGGGTCCCAGACGCCCCCGACCGGCACCGGCTTCGAGAACGGCTTTCCGCTGTCGTCCGCGCAACGGGGCATGTGGTTCGCCCAGCAACTCGCGCCCGATGTAGCGGTCTGCATCGCCCAGTACGTGGATCTGCGAGGCAACCTCGACATAGCCGTGCTGCAAGAAGCTTCGGCACAAGCGGGACACGAGTTCCAGTCCGCCTACCTCCGACTCGCCGAAGTGGACGGCGAAGCCGTTCAGCTGGTCGATCACTCCATCGATCAATCCGTGCACTACCTCGACCTGCGCGACGAGGAAGATCCGATGGCCTCGGCGCTGCGGTGGATCGACCACAACTACGTTCAGCCGGTCGACATGGAGAACGACAACCTCATCGAAAGCTGGATCATCCAGATCGAGGACGACCGGAACCTCTGGTACAGCAAGATCCACCATGTCGCCCTCGACGGCTACGGTGCCATGACCCTCGTCAATCGCACGGCGGCGCTTTACACCGCTGCCGTCGAACACAGCGAACCCGAGCCCAACAAGGCGGCAGAACTTCGCCGACTGTACGAACTCGATCAGGACTACCGAACGTCGACGCGTTTCGAGGCCGACAAGAAGTACTGGATCGACCGCGCCGCGAACATTGCCGACGGTGCATCGTTGTCGAACACGGACGGTCGCACGATCGCCGCCAGCAAGCTGCGGACCGTTGCTCTGCCCGAGGACGTCGTCACCGCGCTCGAAGGATCGGACGCATCCAAAGGCGGCACCGCTGCCGCTGTGTTCATCGCCGCCTTCGGCTGCTATCTCTCCCGAATGACCGGGCGAGACGACGTGCTGGTCAACATTCCGGTGTCCGCTCGCACCACCGCGCTGCTTCGGCGGTCCGGTGGGATGCTCGTCAACGTCGCACCGATTCCGATTCATGTCTCCCAGGACGCCACCGTCGGCCAACTCGTGCAGCAGGTACAGCTCGAGTTGATGGGTGCGCTTCGGCATCAGCGCTTCAGCATCGAAGACATTCGGCGCGAACTGGCGGCCTCGGGGAGTGACAAGCAACTCGCCGGTCCGATGGTCAACATGATGCTGTTTCACCAGCAGATCAAACTAGGTTCGATCGTCGGCGAATTCAATATCGTGACGTCGGGTCCGGTCGAGGACCTGTTGGTCAATGTCTACCAGAGCGGTTCGCCGGCAAAAACTTTCGTCGACTTCAGAGCCAACCCGAACCGCTACGACGACGACGACCTCACGGCACATCACTCCAGTTTCGTCGACATGGCGCACGCGTTCATCGCGGCAGGCCCCGACGTCCCTGTCAACGACGTCCACCCGGACAGCGCCCGCGAGGGCGAACGCCGCCGCCGCGTCGCTGCTCAACTCTCCTACTGGACCGATCGGCTTGCCGATTCCCCGGACCTGCTCGACCTTCCCAGCGACCGACCACGTCCCGCACGTATCGGTCATGTCCGCGCTTCGCACGAGATCACCCTCGGTTCCGAATCCTGGGCCGCTGTCGAGCGGCTGGCGACGCAACGGTCCACGACGCGGTTCGTCGTATTCGAATCCGTTCTGGCCGTGCTCCTTTCGCGGTTGGCGACTACCGACGACATCTCGATCGCTGTGCCCACCGGCAACGGAGAAACCGTAGTTCTGCGGACCAACCCGGACGGACAGCAGTCGTTCGCCGACTTCGTCGATGCGTCCACTGCCGACTTCGACGCAGCCCTCGCTCATGGTGAGGTGTCGTTCGAAGATGTCGTTCGAGGCCTGGGTCTGACCAGATCGGGCTCCTACAGCCCGCTGGCGCAAGTAGCGCTTCGATTCGGTGCCGCCGGCTTGCCGCACGACGGAGTCGAGATGGACCTCGTCGTCACCGTTGACGAATCCGACACGGTCACTGCTGTTTTCGACTACGCCACCGAACTGTTCGATGCCGGAACCATGGCTCAGCTCGGTCGCCGCATCGTGCGAATTCTCGACGCACTCATGGGTGATCCCGGTCTGCTGATCGGTGACGTGGATGTTTTGTCCGCTGCCGAACGCGCTCGA
>NZ_CAPS01000081.1 GCF_000333955.1 Rhodococcus sp. AW25M09 | reverse complement strand
GCCGTGGACGAGGCCGTCGAGCTGGCAAAACAGCTGTCCACCGATGATTCGCCCGGCTTCGTCAACGGAGTGCTCGGTCAGATAGTGCTGGTTGCGCCTCAGGTACGAGCCGCAGCGGCCGCGGTATCGAGCCGTCCGCAGCCCGACGTGCCCGGTGCTGCGTCCGTCGACGCCGAACAGTGACGGACCCCTTCACGGTTTTGTGACCGAACGCTCTGCGAGCCTGGTGAGTGCGGTTCGCAGAGCGTTGCTAGGCTCTATGCAGTTCTTGTTCAGACATCCTTTAACGATCCGTCCAGAGAGGCGGAGAAGGAGGTCGTAGTTTGCCTGCGCCCGAAAGCCCGTCTGCGGACCCCGCCGTTCGCGAATTGCTGTCCTCGGCCGATGTGGGACGAACCATCTCCCGCATGGCTCACCAGATCATCGAGAAGACCGCGCTCGATGCCCCCGACTCACCACGTGTGGTGTTGCTCGGCATCCCCACCCGGGGTACCACCCTGGCGGAGCGCCTCGCCGATCGCATCGAGGCATTTTCCGGAGTGCGACCCCCGCTCGGTTCACTCGACATCACGCTGTACCGCGACGATCTGCGGAACAAGCCTCACCGTCCACTCGAACGGACGTCGGTACCGTCCGGCGGTATCGACGACGCCTTGGTGGTGCTGGTCGACGACGTCCTGTTCTCCGGGCGAACCGTCCGCTCCGCTCTCGATGCCCTACGAGACCTCGGTCGTCCCCGAGCTGTGCAACTTGCGGTGCTGATCGACCGGGGACATCGTGAGCTGCCCCTGCGCGCGGACTACGTCGGCAAGAACGTACCCACCGCTCGCACCGAGGACGTGTCGGTCTTGCTCTCCGAGCACGACGGCCGCGACGGCGTCAGCCTGTCCGAGGGAGGCTCGGCTCGATGAAGCATCTGCTCTCGGTTGCCGACCTCACGATCGAGTCCGCCACCGAAATCCTCGACGAAGCAGAACGCTTCGAGCAGGCTCTGCTCGGACGCGAGGTCAAGAAGCTGCCGACCCTGCGCGGACGCACCATCATGACGGTGTTCTTCGAGAACTCGACCCGCACGCGAGTGTCCTTCGAAGTCGCCGGAAAGTGGATGAGCGCCGACGTCATCAACGTCAGTGCCAGCAGCTCCTCGGTGTCGAAGGGGGAGTCGCTCCGCGACACAGCGATGACGCTGCGCGCCGCCGGAGCCGACGCGCTCATCGTCCGACACCCGGCGTCCGGTGCCGCACACCAGATCGCCCAGTGGACCGCCGGTCAGGGATCCGGCGTAGACGGTCGTTCCGCTGGCTCCACTCCTGGCCTCGATGGTCGTTCCGCTGGCTCCACTCCTGCTGGCGGCCCGGCGGTGATCAATGCGGGCGACGGCACTCACGAACATCCCACCCAGGCGCTGCTCGACGCACTCACCTTGCGTCAACGACTCGGTGACATCGCCGGCCGTCGGATTGCGATCGTCGGCGACATCCTGCACAGCCGGGTGGCGCGCTCGAATGCGATCCTGCTGGCCACGCTCGGAGCCGAGGTCGTGCTGATCGCGCCCCCCACTCTGCTCCCCATCGGGGTCAGCGGCTGGCCCGTGCGGGTGTCCTACGACATCGACGCCGAACTGCCCGGATTGGACGCAGTACTGATGCTGCGAGTGCAGGCCGAGCGAATGAACGGCGGGTTCTTCCCGTCCGCGCGTGAGTACTCGATCACCTACGGACTCTCGCAGCGCCGACTGGACCTGCTGCCCGAGCATGCGGTGGTGCTGCACCCAGGTCCGATGCTTCGCGGTATGGAGATCGCCTCTTCGGTGGCTGATTCTCCGAAAACTGCAGTCCTGCAACAGGTTACGAATGGAGTTCACGTGCGGATGGCAGTGCTGTTCCGGTTGCTGGTCGGTTCGGACGGAGGCGCATCATGAGCGCATCCACGCCCTCTGTCCTGCTCCGGGGCGTTCTGGTCTACGGAGAGGGACCCGAAACCGACGTCCTGATCACCGGCGAGGAGATCGTCGGAATCGGGTCCGATCTCGATGCCGACGGCGCAGACGTGGTCGATGCCAGAGGTCAGATTCTGCTGCCCGGTTTCGTCGACATGCACACGCACCTCCGCGAGCCCGGCCGTGAAGACACCGAGACCATCGAATCGGGCTCCGCCGCAGCGGCTCTGGGTGGGTACACCGCAGTGTTCGCGATGGCGAACACCGACCCCGTCGCAGATTCGGTGGTCGTGACCGATCACGTCTGGCGTCGCGGACAGGAAGTCGGCCTCGTCGACGTCCATCCTGTAGGAGCGATCACCGTCGGGTTGAAAGGAAAGCAGCTCGCCGAGATGGCCACGATGGCGGCGGGCATCGGCGGGGTGAAAATGTTCTCCGACGACGGACACTGCGTCGACGATCCACTGATCATGCGTCGCGCGCTGGAGTACTCCAGTTCGCTGGGCGTACTCATCGCTCAGCACGCCGAAGAGCCGAGGTTGACAGTCGGTGCCGTCGCGCACGAGGGACCGAACGCGGCGCGGCTCGGGCTGGCCGGTTGGCCGCGAGCGGCCGAGGAATCGATAGTCGCGCGCGATGCTTTGCTCGCTCGTGATGCGGGTGCGCGGGTGCATATCTGCCACGCATCCACCGCGGGCACGGTAGAGCTGATGAAATGGGCTCGTGGGCAGGGGATTTCGATCACCGCCGAAGTAACTCCGCACCACCTGTTGCTTGACGACTCGCGACTCGAGACCTACGACGCGATCAACAAGGTGAACCCACCGCTGCGCGAGACGTCCGACGTAGCAGCCCTGCGCAAGGGGCTGTCCGACGGAGTGATCGATTGTGTGGCAACCGATCACGCGCCGCACGCCGAGCAGGACAAGTGCTGTGAATTCTCGGTCGCGCGTCCCGGCATGCTCGGTCTCGAAACGGCGCTCTCCATCGTGGTCGACACGATGGTGAACTCCGGTTTGCTCGATTGGCGAGGCGTGGCGCGAGTGATGAGCGAGCGTCCCGCCGAGATAGTCGGATTGACCGACCAGGGCCGGCCCATCGAGGTCGGTGAAATCGCGAATCTCACGCTGGTGGATCCGGATGCGAGTTGGACGGTGTCGGGCAAGAACCTCGCCAGCGTCGCGCACAACACACCGTTCGAGGACATGACGTTCTCCTCGAAGGTGACCACGACAGTGCTGCGCGGACGAATCACCGTCCGCGACGCAGCCGTGGCGAGCAGAGCAGGAGAGTAGCGCCGTGGACAGAGTTCTCATCGTCATCGGGTTCGTCGTGTTCTGGGCGCTGATGATCGCGCTGATCTTCTGGGGTTGGCGCGGACGGCAGAAGCGTCAGGAAGAGCGAATCGGTGAATTTCCGGTCGTGCCCGACGATCTGGGTACCACCCATATCGAGCCGGCCACCGGCCTGTACGTCGGCAGCACCATCGCGCCGAGCTGGCAGGATCGCATCGCCGTCGGCGACATCGGTCACCGGGCCACCGGCGAGCTCTCTCGACACGAGAACGGGATTCTCCTGGATCGGAACGGCGAGTCGCCGATCTGGATTCCGAACGAGTCCATCCGGGCAATCCGCACCGAACGCGGGTTGGCCGGCAAGGTCATGACCAAGGACGGGCTCCTGGTCATCCGCTGGGAGCTGCCCACGGGGACCGAGATAGACACCGGCTTTCGGGCCGACGACAAGCAGATCTACCCGGTGTGGACAGCGAGTGCCACCGGAGAAACCAAGGAGGAAACCGCGTGAGCAGCGCAGTTCTTGTTCTGGAGGACGGCCGGACATTCCGCGGCACCACGTTCGGCGCGCAGGGGCGCACCCTCGGTGAGGCGGTGTTCTGCACCGGAATGACCGGGTACCAGGAAACACTCACCGACCCGAGCTATCACCGACAGATCGTCGTCGCGACTGCGCCGCAGATCGGAAATACCGGCTGGAACCAGGAAGACGGTGAAGCTGCCAGCGCCCAGGATCCGAACAAGATCTGGGTCGCCGGATACGTCGTGCGCGATCCTGCGCGCCGCACGTCGAGCTGGCGTTCGACCGGAACCCTGCAGGATCAGCTCGAGGCGCAGAACGTCGT
Source organism: Rhodococcus sp. AW25M09 (assembly GCF_000333955.1). GTDB lineage: Bacteria > Actinomycetota > Actinomycetes > Mycobacteriales > Mycobacteriaceae > Rhodococcoides. Next base: position 131,104 of record NZ_CAPS01000081.1, on the reverse strand, counting down.
GGGTATCGCAGGCATCGACACGCGCGCGCTGGTGCGGCATCTGCGAACCAGGGGATCGATGCGCGCGGGAGTGTTCTCGGGCGACGCACTCGGTACCTCGGACGAGATGCTCGAGCAGGTGATCGGTCAACCCTCGATGCTCGGGGCGGATCTCGCCGGTGAAGTGACCACCGGGGCCGTATACACCATCGAGCCGTCCGGAGACGCTCGATTCACGGTGGTCGCCGTCGATCTCGGCATCAAGACCAACACGCCGCGGATGTTCGCCGAGCGCGGCATTCGGGTCCACGTGGTGCCCTCGAGCACCACTGTCGATCAGGTTCTCGAGCTGAAGCCCGATGGCGTCTTTCTCTCCAACGGACCGGGCGACCCGGCGACGGCCGATACCAGCGTCGCGCTGGCCAGGGGAGTGCTCGAACGTGAGCTGCCCCTGTTCGGTATCTGCTTCGGCAACCAGATACTCGGCCGGGCGCTCGGCCGCGGCACCTACAAGATGAAGTTCGGTCACCGAGGCATGAACATCCCGGTGATCGAGCACACCACCGGCCGCATCGCGATCACCGCGCAGAACCACGGGTTCGCCCTCGAGGGCGAAGCAGGCGAGGAATTCGATACCGCCTTCGGTCGCGCTCGCATCTCGCACACGTGCGCCAACGACGGCACCGTCGAGGGCGTCGAGCTGATCGACGGCCGCGCCTTCTCCGTGCAGTACCACCCCGAGGCCGCGGCCGGTCCCCACGACGCCGCCTACCTCTTCGACCGTTTCACCAGCGTCCTTCAGGAGAGCAAGTAATGCCACGCCGTACAGACCTGAGCCACGTACTGGTCATCGGATCGGGCCCGATCGTCATCGGGCAGGCCTGCGAGTTCGACTACTCGGGCACGCAGGCCTGCCGGGTGCTCCGAGAGGAAGGGCTTCGCGTCAGCCTGGTCAATTCCAACCCGGCAACGATCATGACCGACCCCGAGTTCGCCGACGCCACCTACGTCGAGCCGATCACGGCCGAGTTCATCGAGAAGATCTTTGCTCGCGAGGCCGAACAGGGCCACCCCATCCAGGCCGTGCTCGCCACCCTGGGTGGACAGACGGCGCTCAACGCCGCTGTCGCACTGCACGATCAGGGAATTCTCACCAAGTTCGGCGTCGAGCTGATCGGTGCCGACTTCGACGCCATCCAGCGGGGCGAGGACCGGCAGAAGTTCAAGGACATCGTCGCCAAGGTCGGCGGTGAATCCGCCAAGTCAGCCGTCTGTTACACGATGGACGAGGTCCGTAGCGCCGTCGCCGAGTTGGGCTTCCCGGTCGTCGTGCGTCCGTCGTTCACCATGGGCGGTCTCGGATCGGGTCTGGCGTACAACGACGAGGACCTGACCCGGATCGCCGGCGGCGGACTGGCCGCGTCACCGTCGGCGAATGTCCTGATCGAGGAATCGATCCTCGGCTGGAAGGAATACGAGCTCGAGCTCATGCGCGACGGTCGTGACAACGTCGTCATCGTCTGCTCCATCGAGAACGTCGATCCGGTCGGCGTCCACACCGGCGATTCGGTGACAGTCGCGCCCGCGATGACACTGACCGACCGTGAGTACCAGAAGATGCGGGACCTCTCGATCGACATTCTGCGTGAGGTGGGCGTCGACACCGGCGGCTGCAACATCCAGTTCGCGATGGACCCGGCGGACGGCCGACTCGTCGTCATCGAGATGAACCCCCGCGTATCGCGCTCGTCGGCGTTGGCCTCGAAGGCGACCGGCTACCCGATCGCGAAGATGGCCGCCAAGCTGGCCATCGGGTACACCCTCGACGAGATCGTCAACGACATCACCGGGGAAACTCCGGCGTGTTTCGAGCCGACCCTCGATTACGTGGTGGTCAAGGCACCGAGGTTCGCGTTCGAGAAGTTTCCCGGTGCCGACGGCACACTGACGACCACGATGAAGTCCGTCGGTGAGGCGATGTCCATCGGCCGCAACTTCACCGAGGCCTTCGGCAAGGTGATGCGCTCGCTGGAAACCAAGCGCGCGGGTTACTGGACCGGCCCGGAGGTCGAGGAAGAAAGTCTGGACGCGTTGCTGAAGGACCTGTCCGTTCCGCAGGACGGTCGGATGTACGGGATCGAGAAGGCATTCGCCCTCGGTGCCACCCTCGAGCAGCTGTTCGAGGCCACCAAGATCGATCCGTGGTTCCTCGACCAGTTCCAGCAGATCCACGAACTCGGTGTCCAGGTTCGCGAGGCCGCCGAGTTCGACGAGGCGCTGCTTCGCCAGGCCAAGTATCACGGTTTGTCGGACCGCCAGATTGCTGCGCTGCGCCCCGAGCTCGACGGCGAGGACGGTGTGCGCGCGCTGCGCGACGAGCTCGGTGTGCACCCGGTCTACAAGACGGTCGATACCTGCGCGGCGGAGTTCGAGGCCAAGACGCCGTACCACTACGGCACCTACGAACTCGACCCCGAGGCCGAGTCCGAGGTTGCCCCGCAGCCGGACCGTCCCAAGGTGCTGATCCTGGGCTCGGGTCCCAACCGCATCGGTCAGGGCATCGAATTCGACTACAGCTGTGTGCATGCGGCACTGACGCTGTCCGAGGCCGGTTACGAAACGGTCATGGTCAACTGCAACCCCGAGACCGTGTCCACCGATTACGACACCGCCGACCGCCTGTACTTCGAGCCACTGACGTTCGAGGACGTCCTCGAGGTGTACCGGGCCGAGGCCGCGTCGGGCACGGTACGAGGGGTCATCGTGCAGCTTGGCGGTCAGACCCCGCTCGGCTTGGCGAAGCGGTTGAAGGCTGCAGGCGTGCCCATCGTCGGAACGTCACCCGAAGCGATCGACCTTGCCGAGGACCGTGGTGAATTCGGCAAGGTGCTCGATGCGGCAGGTCTGCCCGCTGCGAAGTACGGCACCGCGACGACATTCGACGGAGCCCGCGAGATCGCCGCAGGCATCGGCTACCCGGTGCTGGTGCGACCCTCCTACGTACTCGGCGGACGTGGCATGGAGATCGTGTACGACGAGGCGTCGCTCGCGACGTACATCTCCAACGCGACGGAGATCTCGGACGACCGCCCTGTCCTGGTCGACCGCTTCCTCGAAGATGCAGTCGAGATCGACGTGGACGCACTGTGCGACGGCACCGAGGTGTACATCGGCGGCATCATGGAACACATCGAGGAGGCCGGTATTCACTCCGGGGACTCGGCCTGTGCGCTACCGCCCATCACCCTCGGCAAGACCGACCTCGAGAACGTGCGGCGATCCACCGAAGCCCTCGCGAAGGGAATCGGTGTGCAGGGTCTGCTCAACGTGCAGTACGCGCTCAAGGACGACATTCTGTACGTCCTCGAGGCCAATCCGCGTGCGAGCCGCACAGTGCCGTTCGTGTCCAAGGCGACCGCCGTGCAACTGGCGAAGGCCTGCGCCCGCGTGATGCTGGGGGAGAGCATCGCCGAGCTGCGCACCGCGGGCATCCTGCCGGAGTCCGGCGACGGCGGCACCGTTCCGGCGGGAGCCCCGATCGCAGTCAAGGAAGCGGTGTTGCCGTTCAACCGGTTCCGCCGGGCGGACGGAACCGGGGTGGACACCCTGCTCAGTCCGGAGATGAAGTCGACCGGTGAGGTGATGGGTATCGACTTCGATTTCGGTACCGCCTTCGCCAAGAGTCAGACCGCCGCGTACGGCTCGCTGCCCGCAGACGGCGCGGTCTTCGTGTCGGTAGCGAACAAGGACAAGCGGTCGCTGATCTTCCCGGTCAAGCGGCTCGCAGATCTGGGCTTCACGATCCTGGCAACCGAGGGGACCGCAGATGTGTTGCGGCGCAACGGAATCAAATGTGAGCAGGTCTACAAGCAATCGGGTGAGGACGTACCAGAAGGCGAGCGGACCATCGTCGACCGCATCCTGGCCGGCGATATCGCCATGGTGATCAATACTCCGTACGGCAACTCCGGCCCCCGGGTCGACGGATACGAGATCCGCAGCGCCGCGGTGGCGCAGAACATTCCGTGCATCACCACGGTGCAGGGTGCATCAGCAGCCGTGCAGGGAATCGAGGCGGCAATCGCCGGGGGAATCGGAGTTCGCTCGCTGCAGGACCTGCATGCCGGGCTGAAGGAGGGGCTGATCGCGCCGTGACCCATCGCCACAGTTGGTCGGATCGGTTGCGTTCGGCGGTGCAGGCGCGAGGTCGGCTCTGTGTCGGTATCGATCCGCATCCCGCGTTGCTCGAAGCCTGGGAGTTACCACGCTCGGCGGACGGTCTCGAGGTGTTCGCCGAGTTGTGCGTCGAGGCATTCGTCGGTGAGGTAGCGATCGTCAAGCCGCAGGTGGCATTTTTCGAGGCATACGGTGCAGCCGGCTACGGGGTGCTCGAGCGCACTGTCGGTGTGTTGCGGGATGCGGGCACGCTGGTGATCGCCGATGCCAAGCGCGGCGACATCGGCACCACGATGGACGCCTACGCGCACGCGTGGCTCGAGCCCGAGTCGCCGTTGTCCTCCGATGCCGTGACGGTGTCGCCGTACCTCGGTTTCGATTCGCTGGGCGAGACCGTCGAACGGGCGGTGCGGCACGATCGCGGTCTGTTCGTACTCGCTCGGACGTCGAATTCGGAGGGGTCGGCCCTGCAGCAAGCCACGACCTCGAACGGTGGATCGGTGGCTCAATCGATCGTCGATGCGGCAGCAGCCCGCAATCGTGTCGATGCCGACACCGTGGGGTTGGTCGTCGGAGCCACGCGCGATCACGGTCTCGATCTGTCGGCGTACTCCGGCCCTGTTCTGGCGCCCGGTCTGGGAGCGCAGGGAGCGACGGTTGCCGATCTCGCGGACATCTTCCGCGATTGTCGTGAGCTGTTGCTCCCCAACTCCTCACGCGGCGTCCTGGCCGCGGGCCCATCGGTGACGGCTCTGCGCGACGCGGCGAGACGTCTGCGCGACGAGGTCGAAGCCGGTCTCGCATAGACGATGCTGCGTCGGTCCGGCATCCGGGGGTGAGTTAGCGGTGAACGCCAGGCGTCGGTACGGTCGCTAACGCCGCCGACGAACGAAATGGATCGCCCCAGCCGACTGCCGAGGGCCGGAGCTGCGATACATGGCGGCGGAACAACCATGGTCGGCGTGCCGAAATCGTCCGATACGCCGGATCGCCCCGAACGAGAAGACGGAGGAACCGACAGTGGCCCTTCCCCAGTTGACCCCCGAGCAGCGTGCCGCTGCCCTCGAGAAGGCAGCTATCGCCCGCAAGGCTCGCGCCGAGCTCAAAGAGCGTCTCAAGCGTGGTGGGACCGACCTCAAGCAGGTGCTCACCGACGCGGAGACGGACGAGATTCTCGGGAAGATGAAGGTGTCCGCTCTGCTCGAGGCGCTACCGAAGGTGGGCAAGGTCAAAGCCGCTGAATTGATGACGGAGTTGGAGATCGCACCCACCCGTCGACTCCGCGGTCTCGGCGATCGGCAGCGCAAGGCGCTGCTGACGAAGTTCGATTTCGAGGCCTGACGGCAGTGAGCACTGACGCTGCGGCCGCAGCGGTCCCATCGAAGGAACGGGGTCGATTGGTGGTGCTGTCCGGCCCCTCCGGCGTCGGCAAATCCAGTGTGGTTCGGCTCGTCCGCGCGGCGTTGCCCGAGCTCGTCTTCAGCGTGTCGGTGACAACACGATCCCCTCGACCGGGTGAGACCGACGGCCAGGACTATCACTTCGTGTCGGCGGACGAGTTCGATCGGATGATCGCCGACGGTGAGTTGCTCGAGTGGGCGAGCATCCACGGTGGGCTGCAGCGTTCCGGGACTCCGGCTGCACCTGTGGATGCCGCTCTCGAGGCGGGAAGCCCCGTGTTGCTCGAGCTCGATCTGGCGGGTGCCCGCGCGGTGCGCGTATCCAAGCCGGAGGCCCTGTTGGTGTTCATGGCTCCGCCCACGTGGGAAGACCTGGTCTCTCGGTTGGTCGGACGTGCGACGGAGGAAAGCGCGGCAACCGAACGGCGACTGGAGACCGCGCGGGTGGAATTGGCCGCGCAGGACGAGTTCGACACGGTGGTTGTCAATACCGATGTCGACCATTCGTGCGAACAGTTGGTATCCTTGTTGGTCGGTAGGTCGTCGGTCGGAAACAGCTGACCATTCACACGGCGCACGAGGCCTCGACCAGCTAGTTCGTAGTATCAACGATGCAATTTCAGGAGATCATCAGTGAGCAGCACTTCAGCGGCCGTTTCCGACTTCGACGGACGCAGCGCTCTGCCGGCCTACGACACGCCGCTCGGCATCACCAATCCGCCCATCGACGAGTTGCTCGCCCGCACGTCGTCCAAGTACGCCTTGGTGATCTACGCGGCCAAGCGTGCGCGCCAGATCAACGACTACTACAACCAGCTCGGTGACGGCATCCTCGAGTACGTGGGACCGCTGGTCGAGCCGGGTCTGCAGGAGAAGCCGCTGTCGATCGCACTCCGAGAGATCCACGCGGATCTTCTCGAGCACACCGAAGGCGAATAAGAACCCCACAGAGGACACCTGACTTGCACGTCGTCGTCGGAGTCGGCGGAGGTATCGCCGCCTACAAGAGTTGTTCACTCATCCGTAGCTTCACCGAGAGCGGGCACAAGGTACGAGTGGTTCCGACCTCGTCGGCCCTCGAATTCGTCGGACGTGCCACGTTCGAGGCACTGTCCGGTCACCCGGTCAACACCGGCGTCTTCGCGGACGTGCCGGAGGTCCCGCACGTCCGCCTGGGTCAAGAGGCCGACCTCGTAGTGGTGGCTCCGGCCACCGCGGATCTGATGGCTCGGATAGCGGGCGGGCGGGCCGACGATCTGTTGACCGCCACTCTGCTGACCGCGCGGTGCCCGGTGGTTCTGGCACCGGCAATGCATACCGAGATGTGGGAGCACCCGGCCACGGTCGCCAATGTCGCCACGCTTCGCTCGCGCGGAACGCACGTGATCGAACCGGCATCCGGTCGTCTGACCGGGCAAGATACCGGCGCAGGTCGGTTGCCGGAGCCGGACGAGATCTTCGCACTGTCGATGCTGTTGAGCGAACGAGCGGATGCGCTTCCGCGAGACCTCGAAGGTCGACATGTGCTCGTGTCCGCCGGCGGGACTCGCGAGCCACTCGACCCGGTGCGGTTCCTCGGCAATCGCAGTTCCGGCAAACAGGGGTACGCGCTGGCGCGAGTAGCTGCTCAGCGTGGCGCTCAGGTGACCTTGATCGCCGGCTACACCAGCGACCTCGACGCCCCGGCCGCGGTCGACGTCGTCCACGTCAAGACCGCATCGGACATGCAGGACGCGGTTCGTAAGTACTCGGTCGGCGTCGATGCGGTGGTGATGGCGGCCGCCGTCGCAGACTTCCGCCCCGAGTCCATCGCGGGCAGCAAGATCAAGAAGGGGTCCGACGAACCGTCGTCGATTCCGTTGATCCGCAACGACGACATTCTTGCGGGCTTGGTCGCGGCCCGACGCGACGGCGAACTTCCATCGTCGACGGTCATCGTTGGATTCGCCGCCGAAACCGGTGATGCGAACGGAGACGTGTTGACTTACGCGCGGACCAAGCTCGAGCGCAAAGGCTGCGACCTGCTCGTGGTCAATGCAGTGGGGGACGGCAAGGCGTTCGAGGTCGACCACAACGATGGATGGTTGCTCCGATCCGACGGTTCCGAGTCCGCCCTGGGAGAGGGCTCGAAAGCTCTCCTTGCGAGCCGCGTGCTCGATTCGGTGGTGACTATGCTCGATGCCCGTGCGCCCCGACCTACCTCCAACCCGCGATGATGCCGAGGGTGCACAGGCGATGTCGCCCGTAGAGGTTTGCCGGATTCCGTCCGGGGCGATAACACCGAGGGAACGTCAATTTCAGTAGAGTGCTCGGCCGACGCATCGCGTCGGGTCGGCAGCAACATGCGTCGAGAGGAAGTCCGTGAGCACGTCCGGTAGTCGGCTTTTCACCAGTGAGTCCGTTACAGAGGGTCATCCCGACAAGATCTGTGATGCCATCAGCGATTCGATTCTCGACGCTCTGCTGACGGAGGATCCGCGAGCCCGGGTCGCCGTCGAGACGTTGGTCACCACTGGTCAGGTGCACGTCGCGGGTGAGGTCAACACCACCGCATATGCGGATATCCCGAAGATCGTGCGCGAGAAGGTGCTCGAGATCGGGTACGACTCGTCTGCCAAGGGATTCGACGGAAACTCCTGCGGCGTCAACGTTGCCATCGGAGCGCAGTCTCCCGAAATCGCTCAGGGCGTGGATCATTCGCACGAGTCTCGGGTCGAAGGACTGTCGGACGACGAGATCGACCGTCAGGGCGCGGGGGACCAGGGGTTGATGTTCGGTTACGCCAACACCGACACCCCCGAGCTGATGCCGTTGCCGATCGCGTTGGCGCACCGTCTCGCTCGACGGCTGACCGAGGTTCGCAAGAGCGGCGTGCTGCCGTACCTGCGCCCGGACGGCAAGACTCAGGTCACGATCGAATACGACGGCGACAATGCGGTACGTCTCGATACCGTGGTGATCTCCAGCCAGCATGCGGCCGACATCGACCTCGACAACCTGCTCACTCCGGATGTTCGGGAGAAGGTGCTCGGGTCGGTTCTCGCCGAGTTGAACGTGCCGACCCTGGACACCTCGAACGTGCGGTTGCTGGTCAACCCCACCGGAAAGTTCGTACTCGGCGGCCCGATGGGTGATGCCGGGCTGACCGGTCGCAAGATCATCGTCGACACCTACGGCGGCATGGCACGGCATGGCGGTGGAGCGTTCTCCGGTAAGGATCCGTCCAAGGTCGATCGCAGTGCGGCCTACGCGATGCGATGGGTTGCCAAGAACGCCGTCGCAGCGGGACTGGCCGATCGGATCGAGGTCCAGGTGGCGTACGCAATCGGTAAGGCGGCACCGGTCGGGCTGTTCGTCGAGACCTTCGGCACCGAGAAGACCGATCCTGTTCGTATCCGCGCTGCGATCAGCGAGGTGTTCGACCTGCGGCCCGGCGCCATCATTCGCGATCTGGATCTGCTGCGGCCGATCTACGCCCCGACGGCTGCGTACGGTCACTTCGGTCGTACCGACATCGATCTGCCGTGGGAGTCCACCGATCGCGCCGACAAGCTCCGGGATGCTGCCGGTCTGTAAGCACATCGAAGACGGTCCTGCGCGTACCCTGCTCGCACCGGCTCGGTGCTTCCGCTTCGAGAGTGGTCAGGACAAGTCGAGAAGGAGGTGCGGTGGCGGTCGCAGCACGGGTGGCGGCGTCGGATCTACCGATCGCGCGCATTCTCCCGATGTTGCCGCTGCCGCATCTCGACCGCGAGTTCGACTACCTCGTTTCCGAGGAACTCAGCGGTGATGCACAGCCGGGCGTTCGTGTTCGAGTGCGATTCGCAGGTCGCCTGGTAGACGGTTTCCTGTTGGCCAGGCTGGCCGAAAGTGAGCATTCCGGCAAGCTCGGATGGCTCGATCGGGTGGTGTCGGCGGAGCAGGTTCTGACTCCGGAAATCGCCGAGCTCGCCGCGGCGGTCGCCGATCGCTACGCAGGTACGCGAGCGGACGTTCTGCGTCTGGCAATTCCGGCCCGCCATGCGCGGGTCGAAGCAGAAGTCCCACCCGCCGTCGAATCCTCGGACGATCCTGCTGTCGACCGAGCAGCGTGGTCGGCATACACCCACGGTTCGAATTTTCTGGACGCCTTGGCGTCGGGGCGATTCCCGCGTGCGGTGTGGCAGGCGCTACCCGGTGAGCAGTGGCCGATTCGGTTGGCGGAGGCGGTGGCCGTGACTGTGGCCGGCGGTCGGTCCGCAGTGGTTGTCGTACCCGATCAGCGTGATCTGGATCGCCTCGAGACGGCGTGCACGGCTTTGCTCGGCGGCGACCGCGTCGTGGCATTGTCCGCCGGTTTGGGTCCGGCGAAGCGGTACCGGCAATGGTTGCGGTGCTTGCGATCCGGACCGATCGTCGTGGTGGGTACGCGCAGTGCGGTCTTCGCTCCGGTGTCCACGCTCGGCATGATTGCGATCTGGGACGACGGCGACGACAGCTTCGCCGAGCCCCGATCGCCGTATCCGCATGCACGTGAGGTGGCGTTGCTTCGCGCTCACGTGTCCGGGGCTGCGATCGTGATCGGGGGACACTCGCGCACGGCGGAGGCGGAAGCGCTCGTCGATTCCGGGTGGGCACACGATCTGGTCGCTTCGCGTGAAATGATCCGCGCGCGTCAACCCCACGTGGTGGCGCTGGCCGACTCCGATCATGCCCTCGCGCGGGATCCCGCTGCTCGTGTCGCACGGTTGCCGGCAATCGCCTTCGAGGCCGCTCGCGCCGCCCTCAAAGCGGATACCCCTGTCCTGGTGCAGGTTCCGCGTTCCGGGTACGTCCCATCTCTGGCGTGCGCCAAGTGTCGCAATTCGGCGCGGTGTCGCCGGTGCAACGGTCCGTTGGCGTTGCCCTCCGCTGCGGACGGCGACGGTGCGGGCAGTCCGACATGCTCGTGGTGTGGCATCGCGGACGCTGCACATCGCTGCACGGTCTGCGGGTCGCGCAATCTCCGTGCCGTCGTGATCGGAGCGGGACGAACGGCCGAGGAACTCGGACGGGCGTTTCCAGCCGTGCCGGTGCACAACTCGGGCGGTGCGGCTGTGCTCGACGCCGTTCGACCTGGTGCGGCGCTGGTGGTGTCCACCGTGGGTGCCGAGCCGACGGTCGAGGGTGGCTACGGGGCGGCTCTGCTCCTCGACGGGTGGGCCCTGCTCGGTCGAGCGGACCTACGCGCCGCCGAGGAGACTCTGCGGCGGTGGATGACGGCCGCAGCCATGGTGAGACCGGGATCGGCAGGTGGCCGGGTGGTGGTCGTGGCCGAGTCCGAAATTCCCACAGTGCAGGCTCTGGTTCGCTGGGATCCGTTGTGGCATGCCCGAAGTCAGTTGGACGAGCGTGTCGAGGTGCGCTTTCCGCCGGCCGTGCACGTCGCGGCGATCGACGGCACCACCGACGCGATCACTGCACTGGTGGACAGCGCCGACCTCCCCGAGTCGGTGGAGATCCTCGGACCCGTCGACTTGCCGGACGGACAGCGGGCTCCGGCCGGTAGCGGAGAGGACGCACTCTCCGGCGAAGTGCAGAGACTGCTGATCCGCGTGCCGCGCAGCACCGGAGCGGCGCTCGCACGGGCACTGGCCACCGCACAGGCATCTCGGAGCGCCAAGAAGCTCGGCGCGGGAGTGCGGGTGCAGATCGATCCGATTCGGATCGGCTGACCCTGCCGTCGGTGTCGTTTCGGCCGATGGCGGCGTCGAGAATGTGACCGATCTGGACTCCATGTCCGGTCGGGCACCGGTCCGTAGGTGCGTCCCACCACGTCGATTCCTACGACACCCATGAGGGCGTGGTGCAGCGGCAGTCGAGTTCGTTCGACAGTGCCGGGGTGCGTGATAGTCAGGATAAAGGAGGTTACCTCTGGACCTTGCGGAACTCATATCGCCGATATATCGTCGACCTGTCAATCGATACGAAGGAGAACGACAGTGAATTACGCATTCGAGGGATTTGCACATGAATTCGGACGCAGGCGCGGACCCCGAACAGGGCCGTTCGCAGGCGGTGAGGGCGGTCGCGCACACATGCGCAGCGCGCCGTTTCAGATGTGGGTCGCGCACAACGACGATGAGCCCCCGCAGGATGGCGACGATCGGCGTGAGCGCGGCCGCGGTAGGAGAGGGCACGGTGAACGGGGCAGACGAAGTTCGGGAGCTCCGTCGGGGCGAGGTCGGGAGGGTATGCGAACCGGCGGTTTCGGAGCGGCTGGTTTCGGCGCAGGTGGCTTCGGGCCGAATGCAGATTTCGGTCGCGGCCGGGGACGGGGCGGACGAGGACGACGCGGTGACGTACGCGCCGCAATTCTTCTTCTGCTCGAGGACCGTCCGATGCACGGATACGAACTGATCCAGCAGATCGCCGAGAAGAGCAACGGCACTTGGAAGCCGAGCCCGGGTTCGATCTATCCGGCTCTGTCCCAGCTGGAGGACGAGGGTCTGGTGCTGATCGACAAGGTAGCCGGTCGCAAGACCGCGAAGCTGACCGAAGAGGGTCGCACCTACGTCGACGACCATCGCGCCGACCTGGGCAGTCCGTGGGACGACGTCGCCGACTCCGTCGGCGTGGACGCCCGGGACCTGCGTGCCCTCATCGGCCAGTTGATGGGGGCAGCCGGGCAGGTGGCAGGAGTCGGCACGATGCGACAGGTCGAGCAAGCCGCCGAGATCCTGACCGAAGCACGTCGGTCGCTGTACCGCATCCTCGCCGAGGACGAACCGAACGATCAGAGACCCGACGGCACGGCTCCCGCTCCCGACTCGATGTGACGGGCAGGTGCGGAATCGTCCATGGCACTCGCGACTCCCTAGGATGAACAACCGACATGGATTCGTTCGTCCCAGGGAGTTGCAAGAGTGCGCGTTGTCTTTGCCGGAACGCCGGAACCCGCGGTGCCGTCCCTGCGACGGCTGTTGGAGTCCGAACGCCACGAGGTGATCGGGGTGCTGACCCGCCCCGACGCCGCAGCCGGCCGCGGGCGAAAGACCGCTCGATCACCGGTCGGGCAACTTGCCGACGAGCACGGCATTGCGGTGTTCACTCCGCAGAAGCCCTCGGATCCGGATTTTCTCGCACAGCTCACCGACCTGGTACCCGATGTGTGTCCGGTGGTCGCATACGGCGCACTGCTGCCCCAGCCGGTACTCGACATTCCGCGCTTCGGGTGGATCAATCTGCACTTCTCGCTGCTGCCCGCGTGGCGTGGCGCGGCGCCGGTGCAGGCCGCCATCGCAGCAGGGGATGAGATCACAGGTGCCTCCACGTTCTTGCTCGACGCTGGAATGGACACCGGTCCGGTACTCGGTGTGGCCACCGAGAGAATCCGCGACACCGACACCACCGGTGATCTACTCGGCAGACTGGCATCGAGCGGAGCTGATCTGCTCTCGGCCACCCTCGACGCAATCGAGGACGGCACCGCGGCTGCGCGGCCGCAACCCGATGACGGTGTCTCGTACGCAGGCAAAGTGACGGTCGATGCCGCACGTATCGACTGGACCCGCTCCGCGGCATTCGTCGATCGACACATCAGGTCGGTCTCGCCCGCTCCCGGAGCCTGGACGACAATCGGGGAACTCCGCGTCAAGGTCTCCCCGGTACAGCTCTCGCAGGACACGCTGGCCCCGGGCGAGATAGCGATTCGCAAATCCGGCGTGCACATCGGAACAGGCACAACAGCAGTCGTTCTCGGCGATATTCAACCGCAGGGCAAGAAGCTGATGAAGGCACTCGACTGGGCGCGCGGCGCTCGGCTGGACGATACGGCGGTAGCGCGATGACAGAACCGGACAGGCCGCGTAAGCGCGAGTCGAGTCGACCCCGCAAGGTCGTCAAGAAATCTCCCGGGGCCAGGGGCCCGAAGGGAAACCGGCCTCCACAGGGCGCGGATCCACGTGCCGTCGACGCGATCGATCCGGCGCGACGGGCGGCAAGAGACGTATTGAAGGCGGTTCGCGAGCGGGATGCATATGCCAATCTCGTGCTGCCAGGTTTGCTGCGAGAGCGCAAGTTGGACTCTCGCGATGCCGCGCTGGCAACCGAACTCGCCTATGGTGCGTCCCGAGCTCGCGGGGTGCTCGACGCGGTCATAGCCCATGCGGCCGGCCGGCCGGCCGGTGAGATCGATGGTCCGCTGCTCGACATTCTGCGGCTCGGTTCCTATCAGCTCCTGCGGACGCGGGTGGCACCGCACGCCGCCGTCGCCACCTCGGTGGACCTCGCCCGGTCCGAATTCGGCACCGGCAAGGCAGGTTTCGTCAACGCGGTACTGCGACGCGTCTCCGAACGCACAGCCGCACAGTGGGTGGACGAGCTCGCTCCCGCCGCGGACGTCGATCCGGTCGGCCATCTCGCGTTCGAGTACGCGCACCCCAAGTGGATCGCCCAGGCTTTCGCCGATGCGCTCGGCGCAGACGCCGGTGAACTCGCCTCCGTACTCGAGGCCGACGATGCACGCCCTTCGGTCCACCTGGTCGCTCGGCCCGGGGAGATTTCCGCCGAGGAGTTGGCGCTGATCACCGGGGGAGAAGAAGGACTGTATTCTCCGTATGCCGTACATCTCGACGGCGGTGATCCGGGAAAGCTCGACGCCGTCCGTGACGGACTTGCCGGAGTTCAGGACGAGGGCAGTCAGCTGGTCGGCCGGGCGCTCACCCTCGCACCACTCGTCGGCGAGGACGGTGGCCGCTGGCTCGATCTCTGTGCCGGACCAGGCGGAAAAGCTGCTTTGCTCGGTGCAATCGCCGGTATCGACGGTGCGAGAGTCGATGCCGTCGAGCCGACACCGCATCGCGCCGACCTGGTGTCGAAGACGACGAAAGACCTCCCGGTGACGGTGCACACCGTGGACGGTCGGACATCCGGACTCGACAGCGGATACGACCGAGTGCTCGTCGACGCTCCGTGCACCGGACTCGGGGCTCTGCGCCGCCGGCCCGAGGCTCGGTGGCGTCGACAACCGTCCGACGTGGCGGCCCTGGTGACACTGCAGAAAGAACTGTTGGCAGCCGCAATCGATCTGGTGAGACCCGGTGGGGTGGTGCTGTATTCGACATGCTCGCCGCACCTGTCGGAAACCACCGCCGTCGTCGCCGACGCGGTTCGTCGCTACGGCGTCGAGCAGCTCGATACTCGTGAACTGGTGCCGGGAGTCCCACAGTTGGGCGACGGGACTTCCGTACAACTGTGGCCGCACCGGCATGGCACCGACGCGATGTTCATGGCGGCGCTGCGTAAGCCGATGTGACCAGCACGAGCATGTGACCAGCACGAGTATGTGATCAGCACGACGGCGTGATCAGCTGCCGGCGAGAAAAGTCTCGGCGACGTCTTTCGGCGCGTAGACGAGCCAACCGTCGATCAGAAGTTCCCGCAGTTCGTCGTCCTCTGCTCTGTCGAGGTCTACCAGTACGGCAGCGAACCCGTCGAAGTGCGAGATGGTGAAGCAGGCCCGAGGGTGCGCAGCGAGGATGGCCTCCTTCTCGTGCAGATCAGTGGTCCGCACGGCGAGGACTGGCCCCTCGGGCGGAGTGTTGTCACCGAACCGCTTCAGGTCGGCTTTGCTGAACGGGCGAATCCACGCGAACACGTTCTTGCCCACCGCCCATGCCGGATTCCCGTACCGGACGCTTTCGGTGACTTCCGGCAGTCCGGCGATCGTCGCCGTCGCGGAGTCGATGGTGGCCATGGGCGAACGATACCGGCTCGACTAGGCTCGTCAATCGTGGTTTCCCCGATGATTGCTCCCTCCATTCTGTCCGCTGATTTCGCTCGGCTCGCCGCCGAAGCCGAGGCCGTCTCCGGCGCTGATTGGCTGCATGTCGACGTCATGGACGCGCACTTCGTTCCCAACCTCACCCTCGGCCTGCCGATCGTGGAAAGCCTGTTGAAAGCGACGAGCATCCCCCTCGACTGCCACCTGATGATCGAGGATCCGGCGCGTTGGGCCCCGCCGTATGCCGAGGCGGGCGCATACAACGTCACTTTCCACGCCGAGGCGAGCGACGATCCCTCCGCGGTGGCACGCGACATTCGGGCCGCAGGTGCGAAAGCGGGCTTGTCCGTCAAGCCCGGCACACCCATAGAGCCGTACCTGGAGATTCTGCGGGACTTCGACACGCTGCTGGTGATGAGCGTGGAGCCAGGGTTCGGCGGACAGTCGTTCATGCCCGAAGTTCTCTCGAAAGCGAAAGCTGTTCGCGCATTGGTCGATTCCGGTGACCTACGGTTGGTGGTCGAGATCGACGGCGGCATCAACTCCGACACGATCGAGCAGGCTGCAGAGGCCGGAATCGACTGCTTCGTCGCAGGTTCGGCCGTCTACAACACCGCCGACCCTGCTGCTTCCGTGCGCAATCTGCGTGCCCGAGCTGCGCGCGCGTCCCACCACCTGTCGTAATGAGCAACACGAGCGCGGCGGTATGAACGACGAGAGCGCAGCGGTATGAACGACGAGAGCGCAGCGGTGTCCGTCGTAGACGCCATGGCCCTCGCCATCGAGGCATCCGAGACCGCCCGCGGCGTCAGCAGTCCCAATCCCGCCGTCGGCGCTGTCGTTCTCGACGCACGCGGTGCAGTAGTCGGAATCGGTGCGACACGTCCGCCGGGCGGTCCGCACGCCGAGGTGGTGGCGCTGGCCGAGGCCGGGGATCGAGCCCGGGGCGGTACCGCGGTGGTGACGCTCGAGCCCTGCAACCACACCGGCCGGACCGGACCGTGCTCGCAGGCCCTGATCGACGCAGGAATCGTCGCGGTCGTGCATGCCGTCGCCGACCCGAATCCACTCGCATCCGGCGGTGCCGACACCCTGCGTGCTGCAGGCATCCGCGTCGAACAGGGGACAGGCGAGCACGAGGTGCGCAACGGGCCGCTGCGAGCCTGGTTGCACAAGCAGCGAACCGGTAGGCCACACGTGACGCTGAAATACGCCGCGACCCTCGACGGACGCAGCGCTGCAGCAGACGGAACCAGCCAGTGGATCACGGGACCGCAGGCGCGGGCGCATGTCCACACCGAGCGGGCCAAGCTCGACGCGATCATCGTGGGAACCGGAACCGTGCTCGCCGACGACCCACGGCTGACCGCACGGCACCCCGACGGCACCCTTGCGCCTCATCAGCCCGTGCGGGTCGTCGTGGGATCCAGGCCGACACCGGCGACGGCTGCGATTCGCGGGTCCGAGGCCGCCACGGTGTTCCTCGACACACACGAGCCGGCGGAGGTGATCGATGCGCTGCGCGAACACACCGACATCCAAATCGAAGGCGGTCCGACCCTGGCCGGTGCGTTTCTCGCCGCCGGTCTCGTGGATCGAGTGGTGGCCTACATCGCGCCTGCCGTGTTGGGCGCCGGACCCGCAGCGGTGGAGAATGCTGGCATCGGAACAATTGCCGACGCAATTCGGTTCCGCACGGAGACAGTCACCATGATCGGCAACGACATATATCTCGGTGTCGTGCCCGAAGGAGCGAAGTAGATGTTCACCGGAATTGTCGAAGAGCTCGGCGAGATCGTTGCCAAGAACGAAATGTCCGACGCGGCTCGCTTCACCGTCCGCGGCCCACTGGTGACCTCCGACGCCGGACACGGTGACTCCATCGCAGTCAACGGAGTCTGCCTCACCGTCGTCGAGGTGCTGCCCGACGGTGGCTTCACCGCCGACGTCATGCAGGAAACTCTCGACCGATCGAGTCTCGGAGCGCTGAACGTGGGCAGTCGGGTCAACCTCGAACGCGCAGCGGCGCTGGGGAGCCGACTCGGCGGGCATCTCGTACAGGGCCACGTCGACGGCACCGGATCCATCATCGGTCGTTCCCCGTCCGAGAACTGGACTGTCGTACGCATCGGCCTGCCCAACTCGGTCGCTCGCTATGTGGTGGAGAAGGGCTCGATCACGGTCGACGGCGTCTCGCTCACCGTGTCCGGATTGGGCGTCGAAGACGGATCGCACTGGTTCGAGATTTCGCTGATCCCCACCACCCTCGATCTGACCACCCTCGGGAAGGCCGAGGTCGGATCCCCGGTCAACCTCGAAGTCGACGTCATCGCCAAGTACGTGGAGCGGCTGCAGACCATCGACGCAGATTAAGTACTGTTGAGATGCACGCACCATAGCGATGCATCGAAGAATTCCAGGGCGCTGAGCCAGGCCCGAGACGTATGGAGCGCATTTTCGTGACCAGGTTCGACAGTATCGAGCGCGCAGTTGCGGACATCGCTGCGGGCAAAGCAGTGGTGGTCGTCGACGACGAGGACCGCGAGAACGAAGGCGACCTGATCTTCGCCGCCGAGAAGGCCACCCCGGAACTGGTCGCCTTCATGGTTCGCTACACCTCGGGCTACCTCTGCGTTCCGTTGTCCGGTGAGGACTGCGACCGACTGGGCCTGCCGCCGATGTTCGCCACCAACCAGGACAAGCACGGAACCGCATACACCGTCACCGTCGACGCCCGTGAGGGCATCGGCACCGGAATCTCGGCTTCCGATCGAGCGGCCACCATGCGGCTGCTCGCCGACCCCGACACCGGAGCCAGCGACTTCACCCGCCCCGGCCACGTCGTACCGCTGCGCGCCAAGGAAGGCGGAGTTCTGCGTCGCCCCGGCCACACGGAGGCGGCCGTCGACCTCGCCCGCATGGCCGACCTGCGCCCCGCCGGCGTCATCTGCGAAATCGTCAGCCAGAAGGACGAGGGCGCGATGGCCCAAACCGACGAACTGCGTGTGTTCGCCGACGAACACGATCTCGCGCTGATCTCCATAGCCGACCTCATCGCGTGGCGTCGCAAGCACGAGAAGCATGTCGTTCGAGTCGCCGACGCCCGGATCCCCACCGACCACGGCACGTTCCGCGCTGTCGGGTATCAGAGCATCTACGACGAGGTCGAACACGTTGCGCTGGTGCGCGGCGACATCGCCGGACCCGACGGCGACGGCAACGACGTCCTCGTTCGAGTGCACTCCGAATGCCTCACCGGCGATGTCTTCGGATCGCTGCGCTGCGACTGCGGACCACAATTGGATGCCGCTCTGGAAATGGTCGCCGCCGAGGACCGCGGCATCGTGCTGTACATGCGCGGACACGAGGGCCGCGGAATCGGTCTGCTGCACAAGCTGCAGGCGTACCAACTCCAGGACGCAGGCTCCGACACCGTCGATGCAAACCTCCAACTCGGCCTGCCCGCCGATTCCCGCGACTACGGAATCGGCGCACAAATCCTCGTCGACCTCGGCGTCTCTTCCATGCGGCTGCTGACCAACAACCCCGCCAAACGAGTAGGACTCGACGGCTACGGACTGCACGTCACCGAGCGTGTGCCGATGCCGTTGCGCGCCAACGCCGAAAACCTCACCTACCTGCGCACGAAACGCGACCGGATGGGCCACGATCTCACCGGCTTGGACGAGTACGAAAACGACCACCCCGCAGGCTCCACTCCCGATACGAACGGTCATTCCGCAGGCTCCACTCCTGATACGAACGGTCATTCCGCAGGCTCCACTCCTGATACGAACGGTCATTCCGCAGGCTCCACTCCTGATACGAACGGCGTCAACCCATGAGCGGCGAAGGAGAACCCACGCTCCAGCTGGCAGGCGCGAGTGATCTCAAGCTTGCGATCGTTGCCGGTCAGTGGCATCGGCAGATCTCTCAGGCCCTGCTCGACGGTGCGCTTCGCAAAGCCGAGTCTGCGGGAGTGCAGGACGTCACGGTCATCCGAGTCGCCGGTGCCATCGAGCTGCCCGTCGTCGCGCAGGCGCTCGCCCGCAACCATGATGCCGTCGTCGCGCTCGGCGTCGTCATCCGCGGTGGCACACCGCATTTCGAGTACGTGTGTGACGCTGTGACTGCCGGCTTGACGAGAGTGTCGCTGGACGAGGGCACGCCGGTCACCAACGGGGTGCTCACCACCAACGATGAGCAGCAGGCCCTCGATCGTGCCGGCCTGCCCGATTCGTTCGAGGACAAAGGCGCCCAGGCCACTGCCGCCGCGATCGACACCGCCCTGACACTCAAGCATCTTCGTCAGCCCTGGACGAGCCAGGAGTTCA
Source organism: Rhodococcus sp. AW25M09 (assembly GCF_000333955.1). Lineage (GTDB taxonomy): Bacteria > Actinomycetota > Actinomycetes > Mycobacteriales > Mycobacteriaceae > Rhodococcoides. The sequence goes on along the minus strand of NZ_CAPS01000081.1, from coordinate 111,473 downwards.
CGTGAGCGATAGCGAGCCGGCAGGCTGGGACATGCAGGTGAAGTCGCGTAAGTCGGCGCGGTTCGCCATCGCGGCCGCGGTGCTGCTCGTCGTGGCCCATTCGACCGTCGCCATTCTGCTCCGAGTCTCGCCGACGGGGGTGTATTTCCGTACCGCCGATCAGCTCGCGATGGCAGGGATCGGAATCCTGCTGGCCTGCCTGGCCCTTCTACTGACTCGGCCCCGTCTGCGGGTCGGTCCCGCGGGCGTCGCGGTGCGAAACGTTTTCTCGGAGCGGTTGATCGAGTGGGACCTCGTACGCGGACTGTCTTTCCCGGAAGGGGCGATGTGGGCCCGAGTGGACATTCCCGATGACGAGTTCATCAACGTGATGGCCATCCAGTCCAACGATCGCGAACATGCTGTCGCCGCGGTTCGCACGTTCCGCACCCTCGAGCGCAAGTACGCGCCCGCCCAGGTGGATCAGGACTGACGTCCTCGGGTACACACGGCAGCTGAGCTGCTGATGCGGAGAACGTCGGACCCTACGGCTAACGTGGAAGCCGTGTCCGACCCCGCTACCTACCGCCCGGCCACCGGAACCATCCCGGTGGAGCCGGGGGTGTACAAATTCCGTGATCAACACGGTCGCGTCGTCTACGTAGGAAAAGCGAAAAGCCTGCGCAGCCGGCTCAATTCCTACTTCGCCGACATCGCCTCGCTGCACCCTCGCACGCGCCAGATGGTCACGACGGCAGCATCTGTGGAATGGACCGTGGTCACCACGGAGGTCGAGGCGCTGCAGCTCGAATACAACTGGATCAAAGAATTCGATCCTCGGTTCAACGTTCGGTATCGCGACGACAAGAGCTATCCGATGCTCGCGGTGACGATGAACGAGGAATTCCCTCGATTGTTCGTCTACCGCGGCCCCCGCCGCAAGGGCGTGCGCTACTTCGGTCCCTACGCACACGCTTGGGCCATTCGCGAGACCCTGGACCTGTTGCTGCGGGTGTTTCCCGCGCGAACCTGTTCGACCGGAGTGTTGAAGCGGCACAACCAGATCGGTAGACCCTGCCTACTGGGATACATCGACAAGTGTTCGGCTCCATGCGTGGGTCGGGTCAGCGCCGACGAGCACCGCCGCACCGTCGAGGACTTCTGCGATTTCCTGGCGGGCAAGACCGACAAGCTCGTTCGGCAGCTGGAGAAGAAGATGCAGGTGGCGTCCGAGGATCTGGACTTCGAGACCGCCGCACGACTACGTGATGACGTCGGTGCGTTGCGGCGAGCGTTGGAGAAGCAGGCGGTGGTGCTCGGTGACGGCACCGATGCCGATCTCGTAGCGTTCGCCACCGACGCCCTCGAAGCCGCCGTCCAGGTGTTCCACGTCCGGGGTGGCCGAGTGCGTGGCCAACGCGGCTGGGTGGTGGAGAAGGCGGGCGAGGTGATCAAGCGGCAGGACGAGGCCGACCTACCGGCCCTCGTCGAGCAGTTTCTCACTCAGTTCTACGGCGAGCAGGCCTCGCTGTCTGCACAGGCACCGGGCGGTGACGACGGTGGTTCCAATGCCGTACCACGAGAAGTACTGGTGCCGGTCCTGCCGGACAATGCCGACGAGGTGCAAATCTGGCTCAGTGAACTCCGGGGGTCGAACGTGACCTTGCGTGTTCCCCAGCGCGGCGACAAGAAGGCGCTGGCCGAGACCGTCGAGCGCAATGCCAAAGAGGCCCTGCAGCAGCACAAGCTGAAACGGGCGGGCGATTTCACCTCGAGATCTGCCGCGCTCCAAGGTATTCAGGAAGCTCTCGATCTGGATTCGGCACCGTTGCGCATCGAGTGCATCGACATCTCCCACGTGCAGGGGACCGACGTGGTGGCGTCGCTGGTCGTCTTCGAGGACGGATTGCCTCGCAAGAGCGACTACCGCCACTATGCGATCAAGGAGGCCGCCGGTGACGGCCATTCGGACGACGTCGCGAGCATCGCCGAGGTGACTCGCCGTCGATTCCTACGACATTCGGCCGATGGGTCGGCGGGAGGAAGCGGAGGCGATCTGGCTCCCGAAGCGTCGCTCGATCCGCAGACCGGACGGCCGCGGAAATTCGCGTATCCGCCGAACCTGTTCGTCGTGGACGGAGGAGCCCCTCAGGTGGCCGCAGCGGCCGCAGTTCTCGACGAACTGGGAGTTACCGACGTGGCGGTGGTGGGTCTGGCGAAACGACTCGAAGAGGTGTGGGTGCCCGGCGAGGAGGATCCGGTCATTCTGCCGCGCACGAGTGAGTCGCTCTACCTGCTGCAGCGAGTCCGCGACGAGGCGCACCGATTCGCGATCACGTTTCATCGCAGCAAGCGGTCGCGTCGGATGACGGCCTCGGCACTCGATTCGGTCCGCGGGCTCGGTGAATCCCGTCGAACGGCACTCGTCGCGCACTTCGGTTCGGTCGCCAACCTCAAACGTGCGACGGTCGCGGAGATCGTCGAGGTACCGGGAATCGGCGAGACAACCGCGAAGTCGGTGCTGGCCGCGCTGGGTTCCGACACGGACGACGCCGATGTAGGCGATGATGGCAGCGCAACTGCAACGACATCGGGCGAGAACACGACGGAACGTGCGATAACACCGAGCGTGGAATCGGCGGGACAGGCTTCCTAGTGAGCAAACACCAGAACCAGAGACAGCCACCGTCCGAAGATCTTCCCGAACCGACCGGGGAGGGCGAATCGCGGAACGACGACATAGAGGTGGCACTGGTCACCGGAGTCTCCGGTGCCGGGTTGCGCACCGCGGCCAAGATTCTCGAGGACCTCGGCTGGTATGTCGCGGACAACCTGCCGCCCGAGCTCATCTCCAAAATGGTCGATCTCGGTCTCGAGTCCAAGCCCCGTATCGAGCGACTCGCCCTGGTCATGGATGTGCGAAGCCGGCTGTTCACAGGCGATCTGGGTTGGGTGGTCAAGGAGCTCGATTCCAAGGGCGTGCGCAACCGAGTGCTGTTTCTGGATGCTTCCGATGCGGTACTCATCCGTAGATTCGAGTCGAACCGGCGTAGCCATCCGTTGCAGAACGACGGTCAGGACGCAACGCTGACCGAGGGCATCACTGCCGAACGGTTGCGGCTCGCTGCGGTCGAGGCCGTGGCCGATCTGACAGTGGACACGACGTCCCTGTCGGTGCATCAGTTGCGTCGGAAGATCGAGACGGTGTTCGGTGACGCGGACACCACCGGTGTGGGTGTCACCGTGCAGTCGTTCGGCTTCAAGTACGGCCTGCCGATGGACGCCGACCTGGTCTGCGACGTCCGCTTTCTGCCCAATCCGCACTGGGTGCCCGAGCTCCGCGAGCACACCGGACAGGACGCGGACGTCCGCGATTACGTCCTGGGGCAGGACGGGGCCCGCGACTATCTGCAGACATACACGCACCTGCTGAATCTGACGATCGAGGGATACGTGCGGGAAGGCAAGAGGTACATGACGGTAGCCGTGGGCTGCACCGGAGGGAAGCATCGAAGTGTGGCGATGACCGAGGCGTTGGCCGCGATTCTCGGCGAGCAAGGTGATGTGTCGGTCCGCGTGTTGCACCGCGATCTGGGTCGCGAATGAGCGAGCTCGGCACCGAACATTCGGGATCGGGCCCGAAGATCGTCGCCCTCGGAGGTGGTCACGGGCTGTACGCCACCCTGTCGGCGGCGAGGCTTCTCGGTCACGATGTCACCGCTGTCGTCACGGTCGCCGACGACGGCGGATCCTCGGGGCGTCTACGGGCCGAGCTCGGGGTGATTCCGCCCGGGGACCTCAGAATGGCACTGGCCGCACTGGCCCGGTCCGACGAGCGAACGCAGCTGTGGACCGATGTTCTGCAACACCGTTTCGGCGGTACCGGTGCGTTGGCCGGGCATTCGGTGGGCAACCTCATTCTCGCGGGACTGACCGAGGTAGTGGGCGACCCGATCGCGGCACTCGACGAAATGTCGCGGATGCTCGGTATCGACGGACGAGTTCTCCCGATGTCGCCGATCGCGCTCGACATCGAAGCGGACGTCTCCGGTCTCGAGGACGACCCCCGCGTCAGCCGCGTCATTCGCGGTCAGGTGGCGGTGGCGACGACTCCCGGCAAGGTACGACGCGTGCGCTTGCTGCCACCCGACCCTCCTGCGTGCGCGGATGCTCTGGCGGCAATCCACGAGGCGGACCTCGTGGTGCTCGGACCGGGCTCGTGGTTCTCGAGTGTCATTCCTCACGTCCTCGTGCCGGAGCAGCGCGCTGCGCTGGCCCGCACGTCCGCGCTGAAAGTTCTCGTGTTGAACCTGGCACCCGAACTGGGGGAGACCACCGGATTCTCCGCGGAGCGCCATGTCCACGTACTCTCCCAACACGCACCTGATTTGGGAATCGACTACGTGTTGGTCGATTCCGCCTCGGTACCGGAAGGCAGCAACCGCGAACACCTAGCGCGGGCGGCGGCTCGGTTCGGTGCCGAGGTCGTCTATGTCGACGTTGCCGAAAACGGCACTCACGCACATCATTACGGCAAGCTTGCTGCGGCTCTCGGCTCCATCGTGTCGCCCACCGGCGACACCGAATCGACTGCCGCACGCAGAGAGGGGATCACTTCGTGGCCATGACAGCGGAGGTCAAGGACGAGCTGAGCAGGCTCACCGTCAGTCAGGTCAGTTGTCGCAAGGCCGAGGTTTCCGCGCTCCTGCGATTTGCCGGGGGACTCCACATCGTGGCCGGCCGGGTCGTGGTCGAGGCCGAGGTCGATCTCGGGTCCATCGCGAGGCGATTGCGTCGTGAGATCTTCGAGCTGTACGGGTATTCCTCGGATGTGCACATGCTCGGTGCGGGTGGTCTGCGTAAAACCTCCCGCTACGTGGTCCGCGTGGCCAAGGACGGGGAGGCCTTGGCACGCCAGACCGGCCTGTTGGACTTGCGTGGACGCCCCGTTCGTGGCTTGCCCGCGCAGGTCGTCGGCGGCACGGTGGGGGACTCCGAGGCCGCATGGAGGGGCGCCTTCCTGGCGCACGGCTCGCTCACCGAGCCGGGCAGATCCTCGGCGCTCGAGATCAGCTGCCCGGGACCGGAAGCTGCGCTCGCACTCGTCGGAGCTGCCCGCAGACTCGGCGTGGCCGCGAAAGCTCGTGAGGTCCGCGGAACCGATCGAGTGGTCGTTCGCGACGGCGAAGCGATCGGCGCGTTGCTCACCCGCATGGGAGCACAGGACACCCGGCTCGTCTGGGAAGAACGACGGATGCGGCGAGAGGTACGAGCCACGGCAAACCGACTCGCCAATTTCGACGATGCAAATTTGCGTCGATCTGCTCGGGCCGCCGTCGCAGCCGCAGCGCGGGTCGAGCGGGCCCTGCACATCCTCGGTGACGACGTGCCGGATCATCTGGCCGCCGCGGGCTCGCTCCGAGTGCAGCACCGGCAGGCTTCGCTGGAGGAACTCGGCCAGTTGGCCGATCCGCCGATGACCAAAGACGCTGTGGCGGGCCGGATTCGACGACTGCTGTCGATGGCCGATCGTAAAGCGAAAGAAACCGGAATTCCGGATACCGAGTCGGCGGTCACTGCGGAGCTGCTCGACGAAGCGTGATCGGCCCCGATCGAGTGATGCGCGCGCTCTGCCTGCGCGCACACTAGGGTAGGAACCGCGTGTGGCACCCCGCACGCAGGCACGACCAGACATCTGTTTTCACAACTTTTAGGAGCGAACAGTGACGATCCGGGTAGGCGTCAACGGCTTCGGCCGCATCGGGCGTAACTTCTTCAGGGCTGTCGACGCGCAGAAGGCGCTCGGTACCACCGACATCGAAATCGTTGCTGTCAACGACCTGACCGACAACGCATCGCTCGCACACCTGCTCAAGTACGACTCGATCCTGGGTCGCTTGCCGCACGATGTCTCGCTCGAGGGCGAGGACACCATCGTCGTCGGTGGCCAGAAGATCAAGGCACTGTCGCTGCGCGAGGGCCCGTCCGCACTTCCTTGGGGTGACCTGGGCGTCGACGTCGTCGTCGAGTCCACCGGCATCTTCACCGACGCTGCGAAGGCCCAGGGCCACATCGACGCCGGTGCCAAGAAGGTCATCATCTCCGCGCCCGCCAAGGGCGAGGACATCACCATCGTGATGGGCGTCAACGACGACAAGTACGACGGCAGCCAGAACATCATCTCCAACGCGTCGTGCACCACCAACTGCCTCGGCCCCATCGCCAAGGTTCTCGACGACGAGTTCGGCATCGTCTCGGGTCTGATGACCACGATCCACGCGTACACCCAGGATCAGAACCTGCAGGACGGTCCGCACAGCGACCTGCGCCGTGCGCGCGCTGCCGCGCTGAACGTCGTCCCGACCGGCACGGGCGCAGCCAAGGCCATCGGCCTGGTTCTGCCGCAGCTGCTCGGCAAGCTCGACGGCTACGCACTGCGGGTGCCGATCCCAACCGGCTCGGTCACCGACCTCACTGCGCTGCTGAAGAAGAAGGCCAGTGCCGAGGACATCAATGCCGCGATGAAGGCAGCTGCCGAGGGTCCCCTCAAGGGCATCTTGAAGTACAACACCGACCCGATCGTCTCCTCGGACATCGTGACCGATCCGCACTCGTCGATCTTCGACGCGCCGCTGACGAAGGTCATCGACGACCAGGTCAAGATCGTCTCCTGGTACGACAACGAGTGGGGCTACTCCAACCGCCTCGCCGACCTCATCGGTCTCGTCGGCAAGTCCCTCTGACACCGATGGCTGTCAAGACACTGCAAGATCTGCTCGATGCCGGTGTCGAAGGACGTGGCGTTCTCGTGCGATCGGACTTCAACGTCCCGCTCGAGAACGGCACGATCACCGACCCCGGCCGCATCCAGGCTTCGATTCCCACGCTTCGGGCGTTGGTCGAGGCCGGTGCCAAGGTCATCGTCACCGCGCATTTGGGGCGCCCCGACGGCAAGCCCGACGCGAAGTACAGTCTGGCTCCGGTCGCGGCCAAGCTCGGTGACCTTCTCGGACGCCACGTGCAGCTCGCCGGCGATGTGGTGGGCCAGGATGCAGAGGCGCGGGCCGAGGGTCTGACCGACGGCGACGTGCTGCTGCTCGAGAACATCCGCTTCGATCCACGCGAGACCAGCAAGGACGAATCGGAGCGAGCCGCTCTGGCTCGCGAGCTCGTCGCCCTGGCCGGAGACGACGCGGCCTTCGTCTCCGACGGATTCGGCGTCGTACATCGCAAGCAAGCGTCGGTCTACGATGTGGCGCAGTTGCTGCCCCACTACGCAGGCACGCTCGTCGCGGCCGAGGTGGAGGTGCTGGCCAAGCTCACCGAGGATGCGGCGCGTCCGTACGCGGTGGTGCTCGGCGGGTCCAAGGTTTCGGACAAGCTCGGTGTCATCGAGGCATTGGCTCCCAAGGTCGACACTCTCGTCATCGGCGGCGGAATGGTGTTCACATTCCTGGCTGCTCAGGGCTACGCGGTCGGAAATTCGCTGCTGCAGGAGGATCAGATCGAGGTCTGCAAGGACCTGCTCGAGCGCTTCGGCGACGTGATCCACCTTCCGGTCGACATCGTCGTCGGAGACAAGTTCGCTGCGGACGCCGAGGCGAAGACCGTGAAGGCCTCCGAGATTCCGGACGGCTGGATGGGTCTCGACATCGGCCCGGACTCGGTCAGTCGTTTCGCCGTCGTGCTCTCGAACGCCAAGACCGTGTTCTGGAACGGACCGGCCGGAGTGTTCGAGTTCGACAAGTTCTCGGCCGGTACCAAGGGAATCGCCGAAGCGATCATCGGAGCCACCGAGAAGGGCGCGTTCAGCGTTGTCGGCGGCGGCGACTCCGCGGCAGCAGTGCGCACCCTCGGATTGCCCGACGACGGCTTCTCGCACATCTCCACCGGCGGCGGTGCCTCTCTCGAGTACCTCGAGGGCAAGCAGCTCCCCGGTCTATCCGTTCTGGAGGCGTAACGCATGGCACGTAAGCCGCTCATCGCGGGCAACTGGAAGATGAATCTCAATCACCTCGAGGCCATCTCGCTGGTGCAGAAGATTGCTTTCTCGCTGCCCGAGAAGTACTTCGACAAAGTCGACGTGACAGTGATCCCGCCGTTCACCGATATTCGCAGCGTCCAAACTCTGGTCGAGGGCGACAAGCTTCTGCTCACCTACGGTGCGCAGGACGTGTCGTCCGAGGACAAGGGTGCCTTCACCGGCGAGATCAGCGGTTCGATGCTGGCCAAGTTGGGGTGCACCTTCGTCGTCGTCGGTCACTCCGAGCGACGCACTCTGCACAGCGAGGACGACGCCGTCGTGTTGGCCAAGACGAAGGCGGCACTGAAGAACGGCCTCACACCGATCGTGTGCATCGGCGAGGGTCTGAACATCCGCGAGGCCGGTGAGCACGTGGCATACAACGTGGCCCAGCTGCGCGGTTCGCTCAGTGGACTCTCGGCCGACGACATCTCCAAGATCGTCATCGCCTACGAGCCGGTATGGGCAATCGGCACCGGCCGGGTCGCGTCGGCGTCGGACGCTCAGGAAGTGTGCGGGGCCATCCGCGAGGAACTGAAGTCGCTGGCCTCGGATGAGGTCGCAGCGGGCGTACGCGTGCTCTACGGCGGCTCGGTCAACGCCAAGAACGTCGGCGAGATCGTCGGCCAGCCCGATGTCGACGGCGCTCTCGTCGGTGGAGCGTCGCTCAAGGCCGACGACTTCGCCACGCTGTCGGCCATCGCCGCAGGTGGACCGTTGCCCTGATCGGTATCACTGCACAGCGCGTATTTCGGACACCCTGCATACGGCGGGGTGTCCGAAGCTGTTCGTAGGCCAGGTAGGCTGCTGAAGGCATCGAATCGAGTTTGAGGTGGACATGGATCTGTTTCTGGATATTCTGCTGGTCATCACCAGCCTGGCGCTGATCTTGCTGATCCTGCTGCATCGCGGCAAGGGTGGGGGATTGTCCAGCCTGTTCGGTGGCGGTGTGCAGTCCAGCCTGTCCGGTTCCACGGTGGTCGAGAAGAACCTGGACCGTCTCACAGTCTTCACCGGCCTCGTCTGGCTCATTGCGATCCTCGGTATCGGCCTGGAGATCAAGTACACCTGATCGAGTTCTGCTCCGAGTGCGAGTTGGTGGCGGAGCGACGATAATGGGTTGATGAGCGAATCCTCCTACGAGTCAGTCGGTTCCCCAGCCTTTGTCCCACCGACAGCTCAGGGTCGGGAGTTGACCGAGCCTCTCCGTGAAGACATCCGCTATCTCGGCGGCATCCTGGGTGAGATCATTCGTGAACACGAGGGCGAGGACGTCTTCGATCTCATCGAATCTGCTCGTGTCGAGTCCTTCGCGGTGCGCAGATCCGAGATCGAACGCGACGACTCCGTCGGTAGGTACACCGATGTCGAAGTGGCGCAAGCAGTTCCGCTGATTCGAGCATTCAGTCACTTCTCTCTGTTGGCCAACCTCGCCGAGGACCTGCACCGCGAACGTCGACGCGCAATTCACCTCGATCGCGAGGATCCGCCTCAGGACAGCAGTCTCGACGCCACCTGGCTGAAGATCGATACCGTGGCACCGTCCCGCGAGCAGGTCGCTGCTGCATTGACCGACGCGCTGGTGGCCCCGGTGATCACCGCGCACCCCACCGAGACACGTCGCCGGACAGTGTTCGACGTGCAGTCGAAGATCACCGAGCTGATGCGGCGCCGCGACATTGCGACCGCTGCTCGTGAGGGCAAAGCTGCCAGTGCGGCCAAGGAACTGGCTGCCATCGACGTGCAGATCCGCAGACAGGTGCTGACTCTGTGGGAGACGGCTCTGATTCGCTTGTCACGGTTGCGAATTCAGGACGAGATCGAAGTCGGTCTTCGCTACTTCGAGTCCTCGCTCTTCGATGTCATGCCCTCTCTCAATGCAGATGTGCGCGCAGCGCTGCGCGCGCGGTGGCCCGAGGACGACCTGCTGCCCCGACCGATTCTGCGCCCCGGTTCCTGGATCGGCGGCGATCGGGACGGCAACCCGAACGTCACCGCAGAGGTGGTGCACACCGCGACGCATCAGGCGGGATACGTCGCGTTCGAGCGCTACCTGGACGAACTGGTCGCGTTGGAGAAAGAACTGTCGATGTCCTCGCGCTTGGTGGACGTCACCGAGGACCTGAAGGCGCTCGCCGGGGCATCGGCCGAGCCGGACGATCGCCGAGCCGACGAGCCGTATCGCGTCGCAGTCGTCGGCATCCGGGCCCGGCTGACTGCCACTGCACAGGCGGTACTTGACGCGGTACCTGTCTCGGGTACCGATCTCGGGGCGAAGAAGTACGACGGACCGCAAGACATTCTCGACGATCTCGATGTCATCGATCGTGCTCTGCGCGCCGACGGCGACGCGGTGATCGCCGACGATCGCTTGCTTCGGCTCCGGCAGTCGGTCGAGACGTTCGGATTCCACCTGCAGGCTCTGGACATGCGACAGAACTCCGAAACACACGAGGAAGTTGTTGCGGAACTGCTGGCCTGGGCCGGAGTGCACTCGGATTACCTCTCCCTCGACGAGGACGAGCGTGTCTCCGTGCTGTCGCAGGAACTCGCGACTCGTCGCCCGCTGATCGGCCCTCACGCGCAGCTCAGTGAGCTGGCAACCAAGGAGCTCGGCATCGTCAGGGCAGCCAAGGAAGCGATCGATCACCTGGGACCAGACACAATCCAGAACTACATCATCAGCATGTGTCAGTCGGTCAGTGACATGCTCGAAGCGGCATTGTTGCTCAAGGAAGCCGGCATCTTCGATCCCGGTGCGGACGGCTCGTCGCCCACCTCCACGGTGGGCGTCGTACCGCTGTTCGAGACCATCGAGGATCTTCAGCAGGGTGCAGCAACTCTGCTGGCCACGCTCGACGTTCCGATCTACCGCGCCCTGGTGGCCGGGCGCGGTATGAATCAGGAAGTCATGCTGGGGTATTCGGACTCGAACAAGGACGGCGGATACCTGGCCGCGAACTGGGCTCTGTACCGCGCCGAACTGGATTTGCTCGAGGCATCTCGCAAGACGGGAATTCGGCTCAGGTTGTTCCATGGTCGAGGTGGGACGGTCGGCCGTGGAGGTGGCCCCAGCTACGACGCGATTCTGGCGCAGCCGCCCGGAGTGGTGCAGGGGTCGCTGCGACTCACCGAACAGGGCGAGATCATCGCGGCCAAATACGCCGAGCCGTCCATGGCGCGTCGTAACCTCGAATCCCTTGTCGCGGGAACTCTGGAGTCGACTCTGCTCGACGTCGAGGGCCTGGGCGACGGTGCAGAGGCCGCGTACGACATCCTGGACGATCTCGCCGCCAAGGCCCGCGCCGCATACGGTCGTCTGGTGCACGAGGAGCCCGGGTTCGTCGAGTACTTCCGCACCTCGACGCCGGTAGCCGAGGTCGGTGAGCTGAACATCGGTTCACGTCCCGCGTCCCGGAAGCCGACGAACTCGGTATACGACCTGCGTGCCATTCCGTGGGTGATGTCGTGGAGTCAGTGTCGCGTCATGCTGCCCGGGTGGTACGGCACCGGCTCGGCATTCGAGGAGTGGGTCGGCGACGACGATTCCAAGCTCGATGTGCTGACCGACCTGTATCGAAAGTGGCCCTTCTTCCAAACCGTCCTGTCCAACCTCGCGCAGGTCATGGCAAAGTCCGATCTGGGCATTGCTGCGCGCTACGCCGACCTGGTTCCCGACGCAGACCTACGGACGCGAATCTTCGGCATGATCGAAGCGGAGCACGCGACCACGGTGCGGATGTATCTGAAGATCACGGGCCACAGTCGACTGCTCGAAGACAATCCGTCGCTCGAGCGCTCGGTGCACAACCGCTTCCCGTATCTGGAGCCCCTCAACCAGATGCAGGTGGAGATGTTGCGCCGTTACCGGAACGGGGACGAGGACGAACGCGTCAAACGAGGAATCCTGTTGACGATGAACGGCCTCGCGACGGCACTGCGCAACAGCGGCTAGCCTCCTGCTTCCCCGTCGTGCGCCTTTTGCATACCTCTGAGGGTGCAAAAGGCGCACGACGGGAAGGAACCGGTCCGCTGCGGATCGCGTCCAACAGGGTATGAGGCAGTGCAGAAACACCACCGATGCCTGGCGCGACGGATCCGCCTACCGCAAGCGCGGTAGGCGGATCGGTAGATCGAACCTCGGGCAGTCCGCTCGCGTGAACGACACCGACGACGAGCGACAGGAATGCGACCCGGACGCTGCCGAACCCAGCTAGCCCGGTGGTGCGGGACGTGAGATCAGACGCTGTGGGATCAGACGGTGTGGGATCAGACGGTGTCCAGTTTCGACGCCGCTCCTGCGTCGAGGAACCACACCGTCGATGCCGTGCCCGCAGCGCCGGCAGAGGGGACGTCATCCGCATCCGCTCCACCCACCGCAGCTGCAACGGCGTCCGCCTTGTTCGCTCCTGCTACGAGCAGCCACACGTGCTGTGCTCGGCAAACGGCAGGCAGCGTCAGCGTGATTCGGACGGGTGGAGGCTTGGGTGAGTCCTCCACCGCGACGACATAGCGATGCGTTTCACGCACTGCATCGGTGTGGGGAAAGAGCGAATTGATGTGGCCCTCGCCGCCCATTCCCAGCAGATGGATGTCGAATTCAGGCGTCGGCTGGCCCTCGGATCGAGAATGGAGGATCTGCGCATACGCCGCTGCGGCCACTTCGGCATCACTTCCGTGCGGACCGTCGGATGCAGCCATCGGAAAGACCCGATCCGGATGCACGTCGACGTGGTCGAGCAATGCTTCTCGCGCCTGAACTTCGTTTCGCTCGGGATCGCCCGAGGGCAAAAAGCGTTCGTCGCCGAAGTAGATGTCGACCTTGCTCCAGTCGATCGATCCGGAGTCCTTGCGCAGCGCCTCCAAGAGGCCGATGCCGGCCCCACCGCCGGTGATGACCACCGACGCCGAGCCCCGATCGGCCTGCGCTGCGGTGACGACCTCGACGAATCGAGAGCGCGCGGCGTCGACCAATGCCTGCGAGTCGAGGTAGTGGAGAACCGATGTCTTACCCATAGCTCACTTTCGAAAGTCCGTGGAGGGCGAGTTCGTAGATCTCGTCCGTGTCGAGTCTGCGCAGTTCCTCGGCGAGGCACTCGCGGGTGGTTCGCCGAGCCAATGCCACTTCGGCATCGGGCTGGCCGGTACGGCGCAAGGTAGCGGTCTTCCCGGTCTGCGGACGCATCAGCGAAATACTGCTGTTCTCTCTGGACAGTTCCACCTTGAGCTCACCCTCCCGGCGATAGACCGGCACGTCGAGCTTGGCGGCAAGCCAGCCGGCCAGGATGTCGAGTGCGGGTTCCTCGGCCAGTCCCGAGACCGTCGCCGAGACGACCGCGTCGAAGGGAGCCTGGTCCAGGGCCGTGGCCAACAGACCGCGCCAGTAGGTGATGCGACTCCAGGACAGATCGGTGTCGCCTTCGTTGTAGCTGCTCAGCCGGCCCTTGATCGTCGCGGTGGTGTCGGGGGAGTTGGTGGCATCGGTGATTCGCCGAATCGCCAAGCGCCCGAGCGGGTCCTTCGCCGGAACAGCGGGTGCCTCGTCCGGCCACCACACCACGATGGGAGTGTCGGGAAGCAGGAACGGGATCACCACACTGTGTTCGTGGTCGGCAAGTTCGCCGTGCAGACGCAGCACGACGACCTCCGACGCACCGGCGTCACCGCCGACACGGATCTGTGCGTCGAGGCTCGTCTCGGCCGATCGGTCACCGTGGATGAGCACGATCACGCGGCACGGATGCTCGCGGCTCGCCTCGTTCGCTGCGTCGATCGCTCGCTCGGCCTTGGCCGGATCGCGACTGGCGACGATCAGAGTCAGCACCCGGCCGATGGTCACCGCGCCGCCTGCCTCACGAACTTCCACCAGTTTCTTGCCCACTTCGGCCGTCGTCGTGGCTGGAATGTCGACAATCACGGCCTTCTCCATTCGCGTCCGGTGCGCTGCATCATTTCGTCACCCGAGGAAGGACCCCAGGTTCCGGCTTCGTACGGTTCCGCTGTACCGCCGGAGGCCCAGAAATCGAGGATCGGGTCCAGAATCTTCCACGACAGTTCGACTTCGGCGTTGACCGGAAACAGCGACGGCTCACCGAGCAACACGTCGAGGATGAGTCGCTCGTACGCCTCCGGCGACGATTCGGTGAACGCCTGGCCGTAACTGAAGTCCATGCTGACATCGCGCACCTGCATGCTCGACCCGGGCACCTTCGAGCCGAACCTCATTGTCACGCCTTCGTCCGGCTGCACTCGAATGACCAGAGCATTCTGGCCGAGCTCCTCGGTCATCGTGGCATCGAAAGGGAGGTGCGGCGCACGCTTGAACACCATGGCGATCTCGGTCACTCGGCGGCCGAGCGCTTTACCGGTGCGGAGATAGAACGGAACCCCACCCCAGCGTCTGGTGTCCACTTCGAGGGTGATGGCAGCGTAGGTCTCGGTGTTCGACTCGGAGTCGAAGCCCTCTTCCTCTTTGAGCCCCTTCACTTTCTGGCTGCCCTGCCACCCCGCGGAGTACTGACCGCGGGCGCTGGTGCGATCGAGGGGCTCGGCGAGCTTGGTCGCGGAGAGCACCTTGATCTTCTCGGACTGCAGCTCGGTGGGGTTGAAGCTGACCGGCTCCTCCATCGCCGTGATGGCGAGCAGTTGCAGCAGGTGGTTCTGGATGACGTCCCGGGCCGCACCGATGCCGTCGTAATAGCCCGCGCGACCGCCCAAACCGATGTCCTCGGCCATCGTGATCTGGACATGGTCGACGTAGTGCGCATTCCAGATCGGATCGAACAACTGGTTGGCGAAGCGCAGAGCCAGGATGTTCTGCACCGTCTCCTTGCCGAGGTAGTGGTCGATGCGAAACACGGTGTCCTCGGGGAACACTCGGTTCACGATCGCATTGAGTTCTTTTGCGCTCTGCAAGTCGTGGCCGAACGGCTTCTCGATCACCACTCGTCGCCAGTTCCCGTCCTGACCCTGCGCCAGACCGGAGCGCGAGAGTTGCTCCAGCACAACGGGAAATGCACTGGGCGGAATGGACAGGTAGAACGCGTGGTTGCCGCCGGTGCCGCGGGTTTCGTCGAGCTCGGTCAATGTGCGCGACAGCTCGTCGAAGGCAGCGTCGTCGTCGAAAGTGCCTTGCACGAATCGGAATCCCTCGGCGAGGGTGTTCCACACTTCTTCGCTGAACGGAGTTCTCGCGTGATCACGCACGGAATCGTGCACGATCTTGGCGAAATCCTGGTTCTGCCATTCCCGTCGGGCAAACCCGACCAGGGCGAAACCGGGGGGTAGGAGCCCCCGGTTCGCCAGGTCGTACACCGCAGGCATGAGCTTCTTACGCGCGAGATCACCGGTCACCCCGAAAATGACCATGCTGCACGGGCCCGCTATTCGCGGAAGCCGCTTGTCTCGCGCGTCGCGAAGAGGATTGGTCCAGTCCGCGGAATTCAGATTTTCTGTGTCTGCGGTGGGCACAGGTCAGCTCTTCTGGCCCGCGCGGGCGAGCTGCTCACCGGTTGCGTCGAGGAGCTCGTTCCACGCCGCTTCGAACTTCTGGACACCTTCGTTCTCCAATGTCAGGAAGACATCGGTGAGGTCGATTCCGAGAGCCGAAATGCGGTCGAAGATCTCCTGGGATTCCGGTCCCTTGCCCGTGACCGTGTCGCCGACGATTTCGCCGTGGTCGGCAACCGCATCCATGGTCTTCTCCGGCATGGTGTTGACCGTGTTCGGAGACACGAGGTCGGTGACGTACATGGTGTCGGGGTAGGCATCGGACTTGACTCCGGTCGAGGCCCACAGCGGCCGCTGCGGACGCCCGCCGCTGCCAGCGAGCTCGTGGAAGCGCGGAGCAACCTCGAAGATCTGCTGGTAGGCCACGTACGCCAACCGTGTGTTCGCCAGCGCGGCCTTGCCCTTCAGAGCCTCTGCATCGGGCGTACCGATGGCGTCGAGCCTGGAATCGATCTCGCTGTCCACCCTGGACACGAAGAACGAGGCGACCGAGTGAATCTTGTCGAGGTCGTGGCCCGCTGCACGCGCGGTCTCCAGGCCGTCGAGGTACGCATTCATGACCAACTCGTACCTCTCGACAGAGAAGATGAGCGTGACGTTGACGCTGATGCCCTCGCCGATCACCTTGGCGATGGCGGGAATGCCCTCTTCGGTCGCCGGGATCTTGATCAGCAGATTGGGTCGGTCGACTATCTTCCACAGTTCGACGGCCTGGTCGTATGTCTTGTCGGTCTCGTGTGCCAGGCGAGGATCAACCTCGATGGACACGCGTCCGTCGACGCCTGCACTGGCCTCGTACTGGGGCATCAGGATGTCGCACGCCTCGCGGACGTCGTCCGTGGTGACGGTACGGATCGTGGTCTCGACGTCGGCACCTTCACCGGCGAGCTTGGTCACCTGTTCGTCGTATGCGTCACCCTTGCTCAGTGCGGCCTGGAAGATCGACGGGTTGGTGGTCACGCCCACGACGCTCTTGGTGTCGATGAGGTCCTGCAGGTTGCCCGAGCGAATGCGATCACGGGACAGGTCGTCCAGCCATACCGAGATTCCGGCGGCGGAGAGCTCTGCGAGATTCTTGTTCTGGGTCATGAATTATCCCTTCACATTGGTGATGGAGCGCTGCGCGGCTGCGGTGACGGCCTCGGCCGTGAAGCCGAACTCGCGGAACAGCGTTGCAGCGTCGGCGGATTCGCCGTAGTGCTCGAGTGAGATGATCTCGCCGAAACCGCCGACGATCTTCCACCACGGCATTGCGATGCCGGCTTCGATCGACACCCGAGCCTTGACCGTCGGTGGGATCACCTGGTCGCGGTAGTTCTGGTCCTGACTCTCGAACCACTCGACACACGGCATCGAGACCACGCGGGCGGCGATGCCCTGATCCTCGAGCTGCTTCTGAGCCTCGACTGCGTACTGCAATTCCGAACCGGTACCGATCAGCACGACGTCGGGAGTCGCCTTGGATGAGTCGGCCAGGATGTAGCCGCCCTTCGAGACACCCTCGAAGCTGGTGCCGTCGAGGACGGGGACGCCCTGACGCGTCAGGGCGAGACCGACGGGGCCGCTGCTGCTCGACTTGGCGAGCACTGCCTGCCACGCGAATGCGGTCTCGTTGGCGTCACCGGGACGTACGACCGAAAGGTTCGGGATTGCCCGCAGCGCCGCGAGATGCTCGACCGGCTGGTGAGTCGGTCCGTCTTCACCCAGGCCGATGGAATCGTGGGTCCATACGTAGATGGGATCGATGTCCATGAGCGATGCAAGCCGAACAGCAGGCCGCATGTAGTCGCTGAACTGCATGAACGTGCCGCCGTATGCGCGGGTGGGACCATGCATGACGATGCCCGACAGGATGGCACCCATCGCGTGTTCACGGATGCCGAAGTGCAGTGTCCGGCCGTAGGGCTCGGCATCCCAGTCGTCGGTGGAGATCGACGTGGGGCCGAACGACTTCGCGCCCTTGATGGTGGTGTTGTTGCTGCCGGCAAGGTCGGCCGAGCCGCCCCACAGTTCCGGCAGAACCGGCCCGACGGCGTTGAGCACCTCGCCCGATGCCGCACGTGTGGCGACAGCCTTGCTGCCGGGCTCCCACGTGGGAAGCACGTCGGTCCAGTTCTCGGGCAGCTTGCCCTCGGTGAGGCGATCGAGCAACTTCTTGCGCTCGGGCTCGCGTGCGGCCCAGGCCTCGAACTGTGTGGTCCACTCGGCGTGGGCCTTGCTGCCTCGTTCCTGCAGCTTGCGGGTGTGTCCGATGACCTCGTCGGTGACCTCGAACGTCTTGGCGGGGTCGAAATCGAGGGCCTGCTTGACCTTCGCGATCTCGTCGTCGCCCAATGCAGCGCCGTGGACGGCACCGGTGTTCATCATGGTCGGAGCCGGAAAACCGATGATGGTGCGCAGGACGATGATCGACGGCTTGTCGGTGACGGCCTTGGCGGCTTCGATGGCCTCTTCGATCGCCGTGACGTTCTCGCCGCCCTCCACGACCTGCACATGCCAGCCGTAGGCCTCGTAGCGCGCTGCCGTGTTCTCGGACAGAGCGATGTCGGTGGAGTGCTCGATCGAGATCTTGTTGTCGTCGTAGAACAGGATCAGGTTGCCGAGCTGCTGCGTGCCTGCGAGCGAGGACGCCTCGGAGGTGACACCTTCTTCGATGTCGCCGTCGGATGCGATGACGTAGATGTGGTGGTCGAACGGGCTCTCACCCTGCGCCGACTCGGGATCGAACAATCCACGCTCACGACGTGCCGCCATCGCCATGCCCACGGCGGAGGCCAGTCCCTGACCGAGCGGGCCGGTGGTGATCTCGACGCCGGCGGTGTGGCGGAACTCCGGGTGCCCCGGGGTCTTGGACTTGTAGGTGCGCAGGGCCTCGATATCGGAAAGCTCGAGCCCGAAACCACCCAAGTAGAGCTGCAGGTAGAGCGTCAGGCTCGAGTGGCCGCACGAGAGCACGAATCTGTCGCGGCCGATCCAATGCGTGTCGGTGGGATCGTGACGCATGGTGCGCTGAAAGAGGGTGTAAGCGAGCGGAGCCAGGCTCATCGCGGTTCCGGGGTGGCCGTTGCCGACCTTCTGCACTGCGTCCGCTGCCAGAACACGAACGGTGTCGACCGCTCGGGTGTCCAGGTCCGACCAGTCGCTCGGGTGGTGCGCTGTGGTGAGGACGTCAATATCGTCTGTGATCGACACGAGCAGAAATCTCCTGACATTCGTTCGAGTTGTGGCTCCGAGGAATCGTCGCTTGACCCCGACTGTGATGTGCCTGCGTGAAGCGCACACATCGTCGGTGCCGAAGGACGTCCTCCACCAGCCTAGTTCCGTCCGACCCTACTGTCGTGCCTTCCCCCGGGCGAGTGCGTGCGGGTCGGTCGTAGAGCGCAGATTCATCCTTTGGGTGCCCTGCGAATTGGAGGTACAAACCCTGCCGTCTACCATCGGTTGTAGTAGGCGCGTGTTTGTCGGCTCTCGGTAGCAGTGATCCGGGTGGGGTGCGCGTCGGCGTCGAAGGTCGCCGCAAGAGCGAACCCGCGTGCCGGTGGTACGCAAGCAAGTGGCCGAGCGCCAGAGAACGACAGTCGTGCAAGGAGACGCAGTGCGAATTGGGCAGCAGCCGGGCGGACACGGTTTCGCCGGCGGCCCCGGATTCGGAGCAGACGATCAAGGTGAGTCCGTCCAGGGCGCACCAGCGCCGTCCGCCCCGCGCAGAGCGATCGCACTTCTTCTTGCGTATGTCGCGCTGACGAAACCCCGGGTCATCGAGCTTCTTCTGGTGACGACCATTCCCGCGATGTTGCTGGCCGACCGCGGCCACGTGAATCCGTGGTTGATTCTCACCACGCTCTTCGGTGGCATGCTCGCCGCGGCCAGTGCCAACACACTCAACATGGTGGTCGACGCCGATATCGACAAGGTCATGAAGCGGACCGAGAAGCGTCCGCTCGCCCGCGGTGCCATGCCGGTGTCGCACGCGTTGGTGTTCGGTCTCGTGCTCGGTGTGTTCTCGTTCTTCTGGCTGTGGGCAACGACGAACCTGCTCAGCGGCGTGCTCGCCGTCGTGACGATCTGCTTCTACATCTTCGTCTACACCCTCGTTCTCAAACGCCGCACCTCGCAGAACGTGGTGTGGGGTGGAGCTGCCGGATGTATGCCGGTGATGATCGGTTGGTCGGCTGTGACCGGCACGATCGGCTGGCAAGCCCTGGTGATGTTCCTGGTCATCTTCCTGTGGACGCCGCCGCACACCTGGGCGTTGATGCTGCGCTACAAGGAGGACTACCAGGCAGCCAACGTACCGATGCTGCCTGCGGTCGCCTCGGAAACGAAGGTCACCAAGCACATCGTGCTCTACGCCTGGGCAACCGTCGCCGCGACTCTCGCGCTGGCACCCGGCTCGGGCGTCATCTATGCGGTGGTCGCGGTGGCATCGGGAGTCTGGTTCCTGGTCGTGGCTCATCGCCTGTACGCGGGGGTACGAGCCGGCACTCCGGTCAAGCCTCTGAAGTTGTTCATCTTGTCCAACGAGTACCTGGCTCTGGTGTTCTGCGGCCTGGCGGTCGATTCGGTACTCGGCTGGCAGACGCTCGCTCAGATCTTCTCCTGAGCGAGCGTCTGCCGAGAATCCGATCAGGGAACCAGCACGATCGAGCCTGTCGTCTTACGCGATTCCAGGTCGATGTGGGCCTGGGCCGCGTCGTCGAGTGCGTAGCGCGCCCCGACCTCGACCGTGAGTGCACCGCTGGCCATTGCCGCGAACACGTCGCCGGCCCGCCAGTCGAGCTCGGCCCGGTCCCGTATGTGATGTGCGAGCGTGGGTCTGGTCAAGAACAAGGACCCTGCGCCGTTGAGCCGCTGCGGGTCCACGGGCGGCACCGGCCCGCTCGCGGCACCGAACAGCGCCAAGGTCCCTCGAATCCGCAGCGACGCCATGCTGGCCTCGAAGGTGTCGGCACCGACGCCGTCGTAGACCGCGTGCACCCCCGCGCCGTCGGTGAGATCGCGGACCCGTGCGGCGATGTCGTCGTCGTACCGCAGCACATGAGCGGACCCGGCCCGCCTCGACAGTTCGGCCTTCGCGTCGGTGGAGACCGTGGTGATGACGTTGACGCCTTTGGCCACCGCGAGCTGAGTCAGCATCAGACCGACGCCGCCTGCGCCCGCGTGTACCAGCACGGTGTCGCCGCGCTGAGCGGGGTACGTCGATTCGATGAGGTAGTGCGCCGTCATGCCCTGTAGCAGTGCCGAGGCGGCCTGGTCGGCAGGTACGCCCTCGGGGACCGCGATGGCCGACGAGGCGTCGACCAGCACGTACTCGGCATAGCTACCCGGCGCCGCCGCCCAAGCGACGCGATCGCCCGCGGTGAAGTCGGTGACGCCGGATCCGACCTGATCGATCACCCCGGACCCCTCGTCACCGGGAACGTACGGAAGCGTGCGCGGATACGAACCGCGACGGAAGTAAGTGTCGATGTAGTTGATGCCTACGGCGTCGATTCGGACCAGGAGCTGACCCGCTCCGGGGTTCGGTATCGGGAGCTCGACGATATTCATGACCTCGGGGCCACCTGTTGTGTCTATTCGAATGGCGCGCATGGAGACCGTTCTACACGGGAGCGCATCGCTTTGGTTCGAGGATCGGGACATGGCATGTCGGCCATCGAAGTTACCGAGCAGTAACGACTCGACGGGTCGATGCGGGGAGTGTGGACGACCTGGGTATCGTGTCTGTATGGCTACCGAAACCGACAGTGCGGGCACCGAGAAAATAGAGTCCAGCGACATTCCCAAGGGAACTCTGGCGGCGGTGAAGAGCTTCCTGGCCGATCACGGCAATTCCGCGAATGTGGTGATCCAGCCGGTCGGTCGATGCGGAACTAGGTTGACCATGGTCGGTGCCGACGGAGTGCTCGGCGATCAGGTGGTCGCCTCCCACGCTGTGGCCCGCGCGATAGTCGACGGGCTCGACGAGCTGACCGAGGCCGAATGGGACCGTGAGCTGGTCAGCTCCGTCAACCCAGCCCGCGGGCATTACGAGAAGATGGCCGGGTGGGTGGCCCGTCAGAAGAAGTTTCCGAAGGCACGAAATCAGGCAATCGTCTGAGCAGAAAGTTCCCATAATTTCGTTCGATTCAGCGGGAACCATTTCGGTATCCGGTGCGTCGAAGTCAGTGGAGGGGCAGTCGGCCATCTGAGGGGGAGGTCGGCTGCCCCTCCACTCTGTTCGAAGCCGGGCCCGCTCTCACGATCCGACTGCTACCCCTTCGGTGCTTTCGGTCGGTGTGGTCTCAACGGGGCCGCGCGTGCGGCACGATGCCCAGAGTGCTGCAGTCGCGGCGGTGCACGCGCCCGCTCCTGCGACGTGAAAAGCCACGAGCGCAGATGGAACTCCGGTGAAGTACTGCACCAATCCGATCAGAGACTGCGCCAGCACCAGGGCGATCAATACGTGTAGGCGGCGCTTGACCACGCTCGGTGCACCAACTGCGTACAGCGCGAATCCCAGTCCGACCAGTAGTGCCAGGTAGCCCACCAGAAATTGCGCGTGTGCGTGCACGAGCGTCACGATTTCGATGCCGAGGCGCGGTACCGGTTCTTCGATACTCTTGTCGCCGGCGTGGGGACCGGCTCCGGTCACCATCGTCCCGGCGATCAGCACGCCGGTCAGTGCAATTCCGGACAGTCCGGTGAGTGCGCGAAGAGCAGCTGGAACAGTCGGCGTCGACTGCGACGCCGCGTCGCTTTCGCCCACCTTGGCGTACAGCAGGGTGGCCAGCCAGACCATGGCCATCGAGACGACGAGGTGCACCGCTACGGTCCACCAGAGCAATCCCGTCAATACGGTGAATCCGCCGATCACGGCTTGCACGACGGTGCCGAGCGGCATCAGCCACGCGAAGAGCAACACCTCGCGGCGCCGACGTGCGCGGGTGACGGCGATGACGATAGCGGCGGCGGCGAGCACAACGACGAACGTGAGCAGGCGATTTCCGAACTCGACCGCCTGGTGCAGTACCGGAACCTCGGACACGCCGACGGGAGTGAAGCTACCGGGGAAGCACTGCGGCCACGTGGGGCAACCGAGGCCGGAACCGGTCACTCGCACGACGGCTCCGGTGACGGCGATGCCGCCTTGCGTCAGGATCGCGACGAATGCCAGCACCCGCTGCACTCGAAGTGACGGCAGTGGGAAGAGATCGACGACGCGCAAGAACGCTCTGTACAGCACTACACGATGGTAAACGCCGATCAACTACACAGCGTCGTTGGGTGGCGAGCGTCGTTGGGTCGTGCGCTCAGGTGAACTTGAACGTGCGGACTGCGAGAGTGCTGCACACCGCAGCCCACACCAGCAAGACGACCACTCCGAAAACGTCGACGGACGACGCGACGCCTCGGCTCAATGCCTCGCCGAGCGCCCCGGACGGAACGATGCGAGCGACGTTCTGCAGGCCCTGGGGAATTTGATCGTCGACGAACACTGCGCTGCCGATGCCGAGCATCACGAACCAGGCGATGTTGGCCAGTGCCAACACGATCTCCGCGCGTAGGGTGCCGCCGAGCAGCAGTCCCATCGAGGCGAAGGTGACGGTTCCGAGGGCGATGATCACGGCACCGAGCAACAGACCGATTGCGGTCGGGCGCCAACCCAGTGCGACGCCGATCGAGCCGAGCAGAATCGACTGCAAAATCACTACGATCACCACGGCAGCGGATTTGCCGCCGATGATGCCCCACCGGGGCAACGGCGTTGCGCCGAGCCGCTTCAGCGCGCCGTATCGACGGTCGAAGCCGACCGCGATGGCTTGGCCGGTGAATGCCGTCGACATGATGGCCACCATCATCACCGCGGGCACCACCTGAGCCACTCGGTTGTCGCCGAGTGCGCCGAACGGCAGCAGCGTGAGGCCGACCAGCAACGTGATCGGGATGAACATCGTCAACAGCAACTGCTCGCCGTTGCGCAGCAGCAGCTTCAGTTCGAGGCGGGTTTGCGCCGACAGCATTCGTGTTGCCGACGCCGGTTGCGGGCGCGGCGCGAACAGACCTGTCTCGAATCGGTTGTCGGCGAGCCGGGCGTCTCTGCGCACCGTCATTTCCTCAATTCTCTGCCGGTCAGCTCGAGGAACACGTCCTCGAGACGGCGCTGATCCACCTGCAGCTCGGTTGCCAACACGTCCTGCTGGGCACACCAGGACGTAACGACGACCAGAATCTGCGGCTCGATCACACCCGAGACCACGTAAGAACCTGGTGTCGGTTCCGACGGTACATAACCCGGGGGGAGTGCCGCATCGAGCATGGACAGTTCGAGACCCGGGGGAGCGGTGAAGCGTAGCTGGCCTTCGGCACCCTGCTTGGTCAGTTCCGACGGCGAACCGGAGGCCACCACACGGCCGTTGTCGATGATCGTGAGCCGGTCCGCCAACTGCTCGGCCTCGTCCATCAGATGCGTCGTGAGCAGAACGCTCACCCCGTCGCGTCGTAGCGCATCGATCATTTCCCACACCAACAGGCGGGCCTGCGCGTCCAGCCCGGCAGTCGGCTCGTCGAGGAACACCAGCTCGGGCCTCCCCACGATGGCGCAGGCCAGCGCGAGCCGCTGTTGCTGGCCGCCGGAGAGCCGGCGGTACGGGGTGCGGACGGCGGACTTCAGCCCGAGGCAGTCGAGCAGCCACGCCGGATCCAGTGGATCGGCCGAGTACGACGCAACGAGTTGTAGCATTTCGCCGGCCTTGGACCCTGGATACGCACCGCCGCCCTGCAGCATCACGCCGATGCGAGGCCGCAACTGTGCCGACTGGGCGATGGGGTCCAGTCCGAGGATGCGGACCGATCCGCTGTCGGGTTCGACGAATCCTTCACACATCTCCACGGTGGTCGTCTTCCCGGCACCGTTCGGACCCAGCAGTGCGAGGACCTCGCCTCGGCCGATGCTCAGGTTCAGGCCGTCGACGGCAGAGATGTCGTCGTACGACTTGCGTACGTCCGTCAGCTGCACGACAGATTGCGTCGCATTCGACGTCCCGTGGATCACGAGGACTCAGCGTATTCCCCGGCACTGCGGTCGCGTGCCGGTGGTCCGGTGCGGGTGGGCCACGGCATTCGCTTTCGCGTGAGCAGGTACAACACGCCGATGGTCAGGATCGTCATCACTGCGGCCTGCACGATCTGAAACGGCAGGTACTCGCTGCCGTTCGGCATCAGGATGACGCTGACCAGGGACGAGAACGCGATTGCAGGCCGGCGAAACGACGGCGTGGTGGCCCAGGCCGCCAGCGGAATGACCGCCCACAGCAGATACCAGGGTTGGACCACCGGAAAAAGGAGCACGACCGCACCCAGCGCTACGCCGAGTGCCCCGACCGGGTGCAGTCGTCCACGCAGAACGGCGATCAGCATGCGGACGACGATCACGCCTGCAACGACGGCAGCGATCGGTCGAGTGAGACTCAGCACAGCCGTGGTGTGGTCGCCCAGGCCGAGGAGCACGCCTACGAAACCGGTGCCCAGCCCCAGGATCGTGGGGATCGACATCCAACTGCGCACTACGCCTGCGGTACCCAGGGTATTGATCCATCCGAAACCGAGGCCACTGCTCACGCTGACACCGACCTGCACTGCAACGGCGATGGAGCCGAGCAGGACCGCCGCGTAGACAACGGATTTCAGGGTGCCGCCCCATCGCCTCGACAGTGCCATCCCCACGAAGCCGAGAGCAATGAGCGAGGGGATCTTGACGGTAGACGACAGTGCGATCAGTCCGGCTCCACCGAGGAGCAATGCGATGTCGGTCTTGCGCATAGCTCCCGAATGTTCGACGGCCCGCAGCGCAAGCTCGGTGCCTGCGAGCATGAGTCCGATCATCAGGGCTTCGTTGTGGATGCCGGCTACGAGGTGAAACAGCAGCAGCGGGTTCGCGGCTCCGAGCCACAGGGCGGTCACCGAGGCCACGCCGCAGCGTCGTGCCAGACGCGGCAGAGACCAGACGATCAACGCGACGCCCGCCAGTGCCAGGAGGCGATGCAGAAAGATTCCGGCAACGATGTTCTCGCCGGTCAAGTACGTGATTCCGCGGCCCATCCACAGAAACAGCGGGCCGTACGGTGCCGGCGTCTCACGCCAGATGTTGGGAACGGTTCGGGTCAGCACGTTGTCGGCACCGAGTGCCGTCTCCGGACCGACCTCGTAAGGGTCCAGCCCACGAGCGGTGATCTCGCTCTGAGCGAGGTAGGAGTAGACGTCCCGCGAGAACATCGGTGGCGCAACACACAGCGGCAGAATCCACAGCAGCAGCGTGCGGTCCATCTGCGATCGGGTGAGGCGCCGCGGAACGGCTCCGGATCGAGTACGCCCCAGAGCGAACCTGCCGAGCAGCAACCAGGCGAGCACCACGATGACGGTGCCGGTCATCGTCACGGTCAGGGCCGAGGTGGCCATGCGAGAAGGCAGGCTCAGAAGTCGCACGCCGGCGATCGGGTTCTGCAATACCGGCTGCGCTCCCGCACCGAGGGCTCCGATCGCCATCAACAGAGCGCCTGCTGCTCCGAATCGACGGATATTGCGCAGCTGAACCGTTTCGGACCGATCGAGCCCGGGCGCTTCCTGCTCGTCCCCGTGCAGGGTCGCAACACCCCTACCCAGCGGGGTGGAGTCGAGCCCGATCACGCGGCGTGCGGGGGCAACGACATACCGATGAAGGCCGCGTGTGAGTGCAGTCGGTGAGTTGTCGGAAACGAGCCGAGTATCAGCACCACCCGCGAGAGGTGAGCCCTCGGAACTCTGCTCACTGTCTGTCGATGGCACAGTGGGAGCGTAGCCGGGCTGTCGTTCGCATCCCGCACCGTCCTCCTCACTGCACAGCGCCGAGTATCGCGATCGGCATAGGGCACCCTTGGTGGACCAGGCAAAACAATTCCGTCACACTGGTGTTGTGAAAACAACCGAGAGCACGTTCGCGCGTCCGGGAAGTGTCGAATCCTCGGCCGCCGGCGCTAGCGCGCCGTCGGTCCGTCAGTCTCCGCTGCCCGAGGGGCAGACGAGGGGCGCGGTGGTCACCCTGCTGCTGGAAGAAGGTCCGATCACGGCTTCCGATATCGGGACTCGGCTGGGGTTGAGCGCAGCGGGCGTCCGCCGTCACCTCGACGCGCTCATCGATGCGAGCGAGGCTCGCATCACCACCCCTGCCGGCGCGCGGCAACGAGGCCGGGGTCGACCGGCCAAGTATTTCCAGCTCACCGCTGCGGGGCGTAACCGTCTCGGTCACACCTACGACGATCTTGCCGGTGCCGCCATGCGGCAACTCCGCAAGATCGGCGGGGACGCTGCCATCGAGACGTTCGCTCGCCAACGCGTGAACACCATCGTGGCAGATGTAGAACCAGCAGCCGGGTCCGATGCACATGCTGTGGAAGACGCAGCGGAGCGCATAGCGGACGCCTTCAGCGCTGCCGGGTTCTCGGCTACCACTCGCCAGGTGGGCAACGGTGTCCAGATCTGCCAGCACCACTGCCCGGTATCGCACGTCGCTTCGGAGTTTCCGGAGCTGTGCGAGGCAGAACAGACCGCGTTCGCCGAGATCCTCGGCACGCACGTACAGCGACTCGCGACCATCGCCAACGGAAATTGCGCGTGCACCACGCATGTGCCGTTGACGGTGTCACGGTTCGCGCAGGATCGACCCGATACCGATAGTCCCGACAAGAAAACTTCCGACACGCAGCCCCGTGTCGGAGAACGCCCACGCCTCCGGAAGGAGCCCGCATGACCGTCACACCAGACCAGGTGACACCCACCGCGCCGCTGACCCAGGACGAGACCATCGCCTCGCTCGGCTCGTACGGATACGGCTGGGCCGACTCGGACGTAGCCGGTGAAAGCGCCAAGCGCGGTCTCTCCGAGGCCGTCGTCCGGGACATCTCGCAGAAGAAGAGTGAGCCCGAGTGGATGCTCGAGGCGCGCCTCAAGGCGCTCAAGACCTTCGAGCGCAAGCCGATGCCGAACTGGGGTTCCAACCTCGACGGTATCGACTTCGACAACATCAAGTACTTCGTTCGTTCCAGCGAGAAGCAGGCTGCGACGTGGGAGGACCTGCCGGAGGACATCAAGAACACGTACGACAAGCTCGGTATCCCCGAGGCGGAGAAGCAGCGCCTCGTCTCCGGTGTCGCCGCGCAGTACGAGTCCGAGGTCGTCTACCACTCGATCCGTGAGGATCTCGAGGCCCAGGGTGTGTTGTTCCTCGATACCGACACCGCGCTCAAGGAGCAGCCGGAGCTGTTCCGCGAGTACTTCGGAACCGTCATCCCCGCCGGCGACAACAAGTTCTCCGCGCTGAACACCGCGGTGTGGTCGGGTGGATCGTTCATCTACATCCCGCCGGGCGTCCACGTCGACATCCCGCTGCAGGCCTACTTCCGGATCAACACCGAGAACATGGGTCAGTTCGAGCGCACGCTGATCATCGTCGACGAAGGTGCGTACGTGCACTACGTCGAGGGCTGCACCGCACCGATCTACAAGTCGGATTCGCTGCACTCCGCCGTGGTCGAGATCATCGTCAAGAAGGGTGGTCGCTGCCGCTACACGACCATTCAGAACTGGTCGAACAACGTCTACAACCTGGTGACCAAGCGCGCCAAGGCCGAAGCAGGCGCCACCATGGAGTGGGTCGACGGCAACATCGGCTCCAAGGTCACCATGAAGTACCCGGCCGTGTGGATGACCGGCGAATACGCAAAGGGCGAGGTTCTCTCGGTCGCGTTCGCCGGCCCGGACCAGCACCAGGACACCGGCTCGAAGATGCTGCACCTGGCACCACACACGTCCTCGAACATCGTCAGCAAGTCGGTCGCTCGTGGCGGCGGACGCACGTCCTACCGCGGTCTGATCCAGATCAACAAGGGCGCGCACGGTTCGCGCTCGACGGTCAAGTGCGACGCGTTGCTCGTCGACACGATCAGTCGTTCGGACACCTACCCGTACGTCGACATCCGTGAGGACGACGTGTCCATGGGACACGAGGCCACCGTCTCGAAGGTCAGCGACGATCAGTTGTTCTATCTGATGAGCCGCGGTATGACCGAGGACGAGGCGATGGCAATGGTGGTGCGCGGATTCGTCGAGCCGATCGCCCGCGAATTGCCGATGGAATACGCGCTCGAGCTCAACCGGCTCATCGAGCTGCAGATGGAAGGGTCGGTCGGATAAGTGAACAACCCCCTCACCGGAGTCATGGGTGCCGTCGCATCCGAAAACCCGACATCCGAGAACGCCGAGTCGGCCAAGGAAGACAAGTCGAAGCTCGTCGAGAACAAGGGTGCGCAGTTCACGTCCTACGACGTCGATGCGTTCGAGATCCCGTCCGGTCGTGACGAGCTCTGGCGTTTCACGCCGCTGCGTCGTCTGCGCGGCTTGCACGACGGTTCCGCTGTTGCCGACGGGGCCGCGCAGGTCACCGTCGGCGCACCGGACTCGGTGGTCGTGGAGACCGTCGGGCGCGGAGACGAGCGCCTCGGCAAGGCCGGAGTTCCGGCCGATCGCATTGCCGCTCAGGCATTCTCGGCTTTCTCCGAGGCGACGGTCGTCACCGTGCCCAACGAGGTCGAGGTGGCCGATCCCATCGAGATCACGATCGATGGGCCGGGCGTGGACCGGATCGCGTACGGACACGTGCAGATCGAGCTCGGCACCTTCGCGCGTGCGACCGTCGTGATCGATCAGCGCGGTAGTGGCACGTACGCCGAGAACATCGAGTTCGTTCTCGGGGACAGCTCGCAGCTGCAGGTGGTTCTGATCCAGGATTGGCAGTCCGACGCCGTGCACGTGGCTGCGCATCACGCGCTGCTCGGTCGCGATTCCGTGTTGCGGCACTACAACATCAGCCTCGGCGGCGATCTGGTGCGCATCAGCCCGACCGTGCGCTACAGCGCACCGGGCGGCGACGCGAACCTGCTCGGCGTGTATTTCGCCGACGCCGGCCAGCACCTCGAGCAGCGTCTACTGGTCGATCATTCGGCTCCGCACTGCAAGTCCAATGTGATGTACAAGGGCGCGCTGCAGGGAGAAACCGGACCCGGCACCGTCGATGCGCACACCGTGTGGATCGGAGATGTTCTGATTCGAGCCGAGGCCGAGGGCACCGAGACGTACGAGTTGAACCGAAACCTGGTGCTCACCGACGGCGCTCGCGCCGACTCGGTGCCGAACCTGGAAATCGAAACCGGCGAGATCGTCGGAGCTGGGCACGCCAGTGCGACGGGTCGTTTCGACGACGAGCAGCTGTTCTACCTGCGTGCTCGCGGCATCTCGGAGGAGGTTGCCCGGCGACTGGTCGTCCGCGGCTTCTTCCACGAAATCATCGACAAGATTCCGGTCCCCGCTGTACGCGAGCGTCTCGACGCCGCTATCGAGACCGAACTCGCCGTCGTCGGCGCGTAGGTCCACCCGAACCTTTCTCGACTGCACAAAGGAACTTTGATGTCCACACTCGAAATCCGCGACCTGCACGTCAGCGTCGCCAACACCGACTCGTCCGCCGAGCCGATCAACATCCTCAAGGGTGTCGATCTGACCGTGAAGTCCGGCGAGACGCACGCGATCATGGGGCCCAACGGTTCCGGCAAGTCCACCTTGTCGTACGCCATTGCAGGCCATCCGAAATACACCGTCACCTCCGGCACCATCACCCTCGATGGCGAAGACGTTCTCGCGATGAGCGTCGACGAGCGCGCCCGCGCCGGCCTGTTCCTGGCGATGCAGTACCCGGTGGAGGTGCCCGGTGTTTCGATGTCGAACTTCCTGCGCACCGCCGCCACCGCAGTGCGCGGCGAAGCTCCCAAGCTGCGGCACTGGGTCAAGGAAGCCAAGACCGCCATGAGCGAACTGGAGATCGAGGCCAACTTCCTCGAGCGCAACGTCAACGAAGGTTTCTCCGGTGGCGAGAAGAAGCGTCACGAGATCCTGCAGCTGGGGCTGCTCAAGCCCAAGATTGCGATTTTGGACGAGACCGATTCCGGTCTCGACGTCGACGCACTGCGCGTGGTCTCCGAGGGCGTCAACAAGTACAAGGAGCGCCAGGACGGCGGAGTGCTGCTGATCACGCACTACACCCGCATCCTGCGCTACATCAAGCCTGATTTCGTGCACGTGTTCGTCAACGGCGAGATCGTGAAGTCCGGTGGAGCAGAGCTGGCCGACGAGCTCGAGGCCAACGGTTACACCGGCTACGCGCAGGCCGCGACCACCGGAGCATGAGTATGGCTGCACCGGCAGCTGTGGCGGTGGCGGCGTCGTTCGACGTCGCCACAGTTCGCCGCGATTTCCCCATTCTTTCGCGCACCGTCCGCGACGGAAAGCCGTTGGTGTACCTGGACTCCGGTGCAACCTCGCAGCGGCCCGTGCAGGTTCTCGACGCCGAGCGCGAGTTTCTGACCACCTGCAACGCTGCTGTACATCGCGGCGCGCATCAGTTGGCCGAGGAAGCAACCGACGCCTACGAGGGTGCTCGCGGTGCCATCGCGTCGTTCGTCGGGGCCGACGTCGACGAGATCGTGTTCACCAAGAATGCGACCGAGTCGCTCAACCTCGTCACCCACGTTCTGGCCGATGATCGATTCGACCGGCACGTCGGTCCCGGGGACGAGATCGTCGTCACCGAACTCGAACATCACGCCAATCTCGTGCCGTGGCAGGAACTTGCCGCGCGTACCGGTGCGACACTGCGCTGGTACGGAGTGACCGACGACGGTCGAATCGATCTCGATTCCCTCGAATTGTCCACTGCGGTCAAGGTTGTCGCGTTCACCCACCAGTCCAACGTGACCGGCGCGGTAGCTCCGGTGGAGGAATTGGTGCAGCGTGCGCGGTCGGTGGGCGCGTTGGTCGTGCTCGATGCATGCCAGTCGGTGCCGCATATGAAGGTCGATTTTCGCGCGCTGGACGTCGACTTCGCCGCGTTCTCCGGCCACAAGATGCTCGGTCCCTCCGGGGTCGGAGTGCTGTACGGCAAGGCCGCACTGCTCGACGCGATGCCCCCGTTCATCACCGGTGGGTCGATGATCGAGACCGTCACGATGGAGAAGACGACCTTCGCCGCGCCTCCGCAACGCTTCGAGGCCGGGGTACCGATGACCTCACAGGTCATCGGTCTCGGTGCCGCTGTCCGGTATCTGGAAAACATCGGTATCGACGTCATCGCAGCTCACGAGAAGTCATTGGTTGCCGCCACTCTTGCCGAGTTCGCGCAGATCGACGGCGTCCGCGTGATCGGTCCTACCGAGAATGTCGAGCGAGGTTCGGCCGTGTCGTTCGTGGTGGAGGGCATTCACGCCCACGATCTCGGACAGATCCTGGACGACGAAGGGGTGGCCATTCGCGTCGGACATCACTGCGCGTGGCCGTTGCACCGCCGTTTCGGCGTTGCCGCGACCGCGCGGGCATCCTTTGCGCTGTACAACACAATCGAGGAAGTACAGGTTCTGGCACAGGCGATTCGCCGCGCACAGTCGTTCTTCGGAACCACCGACCATGGCGGGGGAGGGCAGCTGTAGATGCGGATGGAACAGATGTACCAGGAAGTGATTCTCGATCACTACAAGCACCCGCACGGGCGCGGACTGCGCGAGCCCTTCGGCGCGGAGGTACACCACGTCAACCCCACCTGCGGCGACGAGGTTACGCTGCGCGTGCAGGTCGAAGACGGCACCGTCGCAGACGTGTCGTACGACGGTCAAGGCTGCTCGATCAGTCAGGCAGCGACGTCCGTTCTCACCGATCAGGTCGTGGGCCTGTCCGTCCCCGACGCGCTGAAGACTGTCGACGCGTTCAGCGAGATGGTCGGTAGCAGAGGTACCGTCGACGGTGACGAGGACGTCATCGGTGACGGGATCGCGTTCGCCGGTGTGGCCAAGTACCCGGCCCGCGTGAAATGCGCGTTGCTGGGGTGGATGGCTTTCAAGGACGCGGTTGTTCAAGCAATGGACGCAGATTCGACAGCTACGACGGGCGGGACCGCCCAGTCGGCACTTTCCGGAGGACAGCAATCATGACCGAAGCAACAGAGACGACTCCAGCCGTGACCACGACTCCGGTGGAACTGACCGCCGATGAGATCAAGGTGCTCGAGGACCTCGAAGAAGCGATGCGCGACGTCGTCGATCCCGAGCTCGGAATCAACGTGGTCGATCTCGGTCTGGTGTACGACATCAAGATCGATGCCGACGACATCGTCACGGTGGATATGACGCTCACCTCGGCGGCGTGCCCGCTGACCGATGTCATCGAGGATCAGGCCCGCGGTGCGCTCGTGCGCAGCGGACTGGCCGCCGACCTGAAGATCAACTGGGTCTGGATGCCGCCGTGGGGTCCGGACAAGATCACCGACGACGGCCGCGAGCAGCTCAGGGCACTCGGCTTCACCGTCTGACGGACGGGCCGGTCGGCCTCGTCACGCGCCCTGTGCTTCGGCGTTCTTTGCGTCGTCGGATTTGGCGGCGGTCGCCTTCTTTGCCGTGGACTTCTTGGCGGGAGCCTTCTTCGGAGCCGACTTTTTCGAAGCCGCCTTCTGTGCGGTTGCCTTCTCGGCCGGAGCTGATTTCGTAGCCTGTGATGAGCCCGATTTCGTATTCTTACCGGCCGCCTCGACGCTGCGCTGCAATGCGGCCACCAGATCGACCACCTCGGCGTCCTCGCCGTCGTCGTCTTTTTCCGCCTCGGTGCGGACGACTTTCTCGCCACCGTTGGCGAGTGTTTCGTCGATGAGCTTGCGCAGTTCGATCTGGTAGTCGTCGGTGTACTCGGTGGGATCGAATTCCGAGGACATGCTTTCCACCAGCGACGTGGCCATCTTCACTTCCTGTGGCCGCGAAGACGGCGCATCCTCGAGCGAAGGGAACTCGGCGGCCCTGACTTCGTCCGGCCACAGCAGCGTCTGGATCACCAGCACGTCGTCGCGCACTCGCAGCGCAGCCAGCCGGGTTTTCTGGCGCAAGGTGAAGTGCACGAGGGCAGTTCGTTCGGTTTCTTCGAGAGTCTCCCGTAGCAGGACGTATGCCTTGGGCGACGCGGAATCCGGCTCGAGAAAGTAGCTCTTGTCGTACAGAATCGGATCGATCTGCTCGGTCGGCACGAATTCGAGAACCGGGATCTCGTGCTTCTCAGCGGCCGGAAGTTTGTCGAAATCGTCGTCGGTGAGAATCACGCGTTCGCCGTCGGGGGAGTCGTAGGCCTTGTCGATATCGGCGAACTGGACCGACTTGCCGCACTCCTGGCAGATGCGGTCGTATTTGATGCGACCGCCGTCCTTCGCGTGCACCTGGTGGAACCGAATGTCGTGTTGTTCGGTGGCCGAGTAGACCTTCACCGGAACATTGACCAGTCCGAAGGCGATCGAGCCCTTCCAAATACTGCGCATGTGTCCATGATCGCCGACCGGAAGCCCGTGTGTCGACCGTTGGGACGGAAAAGTCAGCCGCGGTGAAGTGGGCGCGCTACCGTGCGCGCTATTGCGATTCTGGCCGAGGCAGGCAGCGTGGGAAACATCTTCAGCATCGCGGTCATCGTGCCCACGGCGTCGTCGTGCCCGGAGAGATACGAACGCTGCAGTTCGACCGGAAGTGAGAAGAAGCTGGCGAAGAACTGCGGAACCATCTCCGGCTGGAGACTCAGGGCGGTACGGAGGCCGAGGTTGCGGAGCTTCTGGACCGTCCAGATGTGCACCGGACGGCTGCGTCGCGACCGGCCGCCACCGCGAAATCGCTCCACCAGGTGATCGGCCGAGGCCAGCGATGCCGCCACGCTGTACCCCGTGGCCGGATGCATCAGATTCGACCGCGATCCGAAGAGCACCGGGCCGCCTCGTCCGGTGTGCAATTGCGACCGAGGCGGCGGTTCCACCGAAAAACGTACCCGCTCGACATCCTCGTTGCCGGTAGGTTCCAAGTTGCGGTGGGAGAGTCGATGATGCAATCGCGTCCGGAGAACTCCGAGATCGAGAGCCGGTCGGCCCACCAAGCAGGTCTCTTCGAGCAATACCCGATCGGCGTCGAGCGCGACGGCGTACAGAAAGCTGGGAACGTCACCCGGCATCGCTCCGTTGTCGGTGCGCCAATCCATGAACCAGGCGTCCGAGCCCTCCAGGATCGGTTCGGCGCGCTGACGTTCGACGACGATGCCGTACGCGGTCTGCTGCGCAAGGTCGCGAGAATCGAGCGTCCCTCGGGCGTCGACGACGTGACGCGCATCGACGATCGTCCCGTCGGAGGTCGTCACGCGAGAACCGGTGACGTCGATGGCCGTCCCCGCCAACACGCGCACTCGGTCCAGCGCCAGGGCCGTCTGCAGCGCGAGTGTGTCCAATACGCAGTACGTGCGATCGATGATCCTATGGTGATCGGTCCATACGGCAGGCTTCGGCGCGATAGAGGCCACAGCAGTCTCGGGCAACCAGGACGGCAGCTCGTCGGCCCAGGCCGAGTACGTCGGCGTCCACGTACGCAACGGGTGTGGATCGAGGGCCACCACCTCGAGTCCTGCTGCAGCACATCGGTGCGCGAGGGCCCTTCCCGCTGGACCCAGTCCGACCACCGCCACGTCGGCGGAGAATGTGCTCACATTCCGCCGGTGGCGAGCAAACCACCGTCCACACGCACGGTCTCGCCGGTGATCCACGACGACGAATCCGACACCAGGAAGGCGACCAGTGCTGCCACGTCTTCGGGGGTTCCGAGGCGCTTCATGGGATAACCGGCCGCCGCTGCTTCTTCTCCGTTGGCGACCAGAGCCTCGGCAAACTTGGTCTTCACCACGCCCGGGGCCACGGCGTTGACGCGAATCTTCGGACCCAGTTGCCAGGCCAGTTCCTCGGTGAGACGGATCAGGGCGGCCTTGGATGCGCCGTACGCCGCGATGACGCCGGTGGAACGAATGCCTGCCACACTCGCGACATTCACGATTGCGCCGCCGTGCTCGCCCATCCACGCGTGAAATGCCTGCTGGACGAACCCGAGGGTGCCGACGACATTGGTGTCGAAGATCTTGCTCACCCCATCCAGGTCGGCGTCCATCAGTGAGCCGTAGACGGGGTTGATGCCGGTGTTGTTCACGAGGATGTCCAGTGAACCGAATGTCTCGACGGTCTTCGCCACCGCGGTGCGTCGGTGCTCCGGGTCGCCTGCGTTGCCGTCCAGTGCGAGGACGGAGTCGCCCAGTTCTGCGGCGGCAGCCACGAGGGGTTCGCGCTTGCGTGCGGTGATCGCGACGTTTGCGCCTCGGGCCAGAAGCTCTGCGGCGATCGCCCTGCCGATACCCCGGCTGCCGCCGGTGACGA
The DNA here is from genome assembly GCF_000333955.1 of Rhodococcus sp. AW25M09. Lineage (GTDB taxonomy): Bacteria > Actinomycetota > Actinomycetes > Mycobacteriales > Mycobacteriaceae > Rhodococcoides. The sequence goes on along the minus strand of NZ_CAPS01000081.1, from coordinate 75,639 downwards.
GGGCGGTGCGTCCGGTGAGATCGAGGGGCGCCGTGCTGCGCGGGGTGACTGTTTCGGAAGCGTCGGTCATCGATCAGACGTTACCGGTGTCACCGTCGTTCCTGGGGTAAGGCACGTCGATTCTGAGCTAAAATGGAGGTTTGCTGTGTCGGCCTTCGACGCACCTGTGTTCGCTCGTCGCTCGACGGGCAACGGTTTTGTTCGGCAATCGCTAGGAGCTCACGCGTGATCACCGCCACCGACCTGGAAGTTCGTGCCGGTGTGCGGACCCTTCTGTCCACCGAGGGGCCCGCGCTCCGTGTACAGGCAGGCGACCGCATCGGGCTGGTGGGTCGCAACGGTGCGGGCAAGACCACTACCCTCCGGATTCTGGCCGGCGAAGGTGAGCCGTACGCGGGGGAGGTCGTGCGTACCGGAGACCTCGGTTATCTCCCGCAGGATCCCAAAGAGGGCGATCTCGACGTACTGGCCAAGGACCGAGTGCTCTCGGCCCGAGGTCTCGACACTCTGCTGCACAAGATGGAGAAGCAGCAGGCGCTGATGGCCGAGGTGGCCGACGAGGCACTGCTCGACAAGGCCGTCCGCAAGTACGGCGAACTCGAGGAGCGTTTCGCGTCCCTCGGCGGCTACGAAGCCGAGAGCGAAGCGGCCCGCATCTGCAACAGCCTCGGCTTGGCCGACCGCATCCTCGGTCAACCGCTGCGGACCCTGTCCGGTGGTCAGCGTCGACGCGTCGAACTGGCTCGAATTCTGTTCGCCGCGTCCGACGGCAGTGGCGGACGCTCGAACACCACATTGCTGCTCGACGAGCCCACCAACCACCTCGACGCCGATTCCATCACCTGGTTGCGCAGTTTCCTACAGAACCACGAGGGGGGACTCATCGTCATCAGTCACGATGTCGAACTGCTCGGTGATGTCGTGAACCGCGTCTGGTTCCTCGACGCCGTGCGCGGTGAGGCCGACATCTACAACATGAACTGGAAGAAGTACCTCGACGCCCGTGCCACGGACGAGCAGCGACGACGCCGCGAGCGTGCGAACGCGGAGAAGAAGGCCGGTGCGCTGCGCGTCCAGGCCGCCAAGATGGGGGCCAAGGCAACAAAAGCCGTTGCGGCACAGAACATGGCGAAGCGAGCAGACAAGCTGATGGCCAATCTCGATGCGGAGCGCGTGTCCGACAAGGTTGCGCACATTCGTTTTCCCGAGCCGGCTCCGTGCGGCAAGACACCACTGATGGCAAAGAACCTGACCAAGATGTACGGATCGCTGGAGATCTTCGCGGGCGTCGATCTGGCCATCGACCGCGGAAGTCGAGTGGTCGTGCTCGGTCTCAACGGCGCTGGCAAGACGACGCTGCTCCGGATCCTCGCCGGCACCGAGAAGGCCGACACGGGCGAGATCGAACCCGGCCACGGCATGCGCGTGGGCTACTTCGCGCAGGAGCACGACACCCTCGACGACCTCGCGTCGGTATGGGAGAACATCCGGCACGCAGCACCCGACACCGGTGAACAGGAACTGCGGTCACTACTCGGTGCCTTCATGTTCACCGGCCCGCAGCTCGAGCAGCCGGCTGGGACGCTGTCCGGCGGTGAGAAGACTCGACTGGCGCTGGCCGGGTTGGTGTCCTCGGCCGCGAACGTGTTGTTGCTGGACGAGCCGACCAACAACCTGGATCCGATCTCACGTGAACAGGTTCTCGACGCCCTCCGCAGCTACAAGGGCGCCGTTGTTCTCGTCACGCACGATCCCGGTGCCGCCGAGGCGCTGTCGCCGGAACGAGTGATTCTGCTTCCCGACGGCACCGAGGATCATTGGTCCCAGGAGTACCTGGAACTGATCCAGCTGGCCTGACGGATCACTCTCGCCGGCGGACCGATTCTTCGACCAGATCGAGAATGGCCGCCAGATTCGATCCACCCTGTCCGGACGCGATGCGGGCCACCAGTCCGTCGAGGACGAGATCCAGATAGTCGGCCAGGACGTCGTTGGGTACGTCGTCACGCAGTTTTCCGGCCGTCTTCTGGCGCTCCAGTCGGCCGAGGGTCGCGTCGGTCAGCTCGGCCGACCGCTCGGCCCAGCCGGTCCGGAAATCGGCGTCGGTTCGTAATCGACGGGTGATCTCCAGCCGGGTACCGAGCCACTCGAATTGCTCGGGTTGTGCCAGCATGTCTCGCATCACCTGGACCAGGCCCTGGGACGCAGCAACCTCTGCCATGCGACGGGCGTCTTCCTCTGCCAGCGCAAGGAAGAGACCGTCTTTGTCCTTGAAGTGGTGGAAAATCGCTCCGCGCGACAGGCCGGTGGCCTCTTCGAGACGTCGCACCGTCGCGCCTTCGTAGCCGAACTCGCCGAAACATTTGCGGGCACCATCGAGAATTTCGCTCCGGCGGGCGGCCAGGTGGTCTTCGCTGACCTTGGGCACGTGTCGATTCCTACTTTCGGTGGAAGGCCCCGACCGATACGGCGATGGGCCCGGAAACACGTTCTCGGTTCCGGGCCCATCGCCGTGCGAGGCACACGTCAGACGACGTGCACTCAGCCTCTGATCATGTTGCGCAGCACGTACTGCAGGATGCCGCCGTTGCGGTAGTAATCGGCTTCACCCGGGGTGTCGATACGAACGACCGCGTCGAACTCGACCTTGGTGCCATCGGTCTTGGTGGCGATGACGGCCATCGTCTTCGGTGTCGTGCCTTCGTTCAGTTTCGCGACGCCGGTGATGTCGAACGTCTCGGTACCGTCGAGCTCGAGCGACGCCGCGCTCTCGCCGGCCGGGAACTGCAGGGGAACGACGCCCATACCGATGAGGTTGGAGCGGTGGATGCGCTCGAACGACTCGGTGATGACGGCCTTGACGCCCAGCAGCGAGGTTCCCTTGGCAGCCCAGTCACGTGAGGAACCGCTGCCGTACTCCTTGCCACCCAGCACGACCAGCGGGATGCCGGCCTTCTGGTAGTTCTGCGAGGCATCGTAGATGAAGGACTGCGGTCCGCCGTCCTGGGTGAAGTCACGGGTGTAGCCACCCGAGACGTCGTCGAGGAGCTGGTTCTTGAGACGGATGTTCGCGAACGTTCCGCGAATCATGACCTCGTGGTTTCCGCGACGCGATCCGAGCGAGTTGTAGTCCTTGCGCTCGACACCGTGGGAGTCCAGATACTGCGCGGCAGGCGTTCCGGACTTGATGGGTCCGGCCGGGCTGATGTGGTCGGTGGTGACCGAATCGCCGAGCAGGGCCAGGACACGGGCACCGGTGATGTCCTGTACCGGAGCCGGGTCCATCGTCATGCCGTCGAAGTACGGAGGCTTCCGCACGTATGTGGACTTGGGATCCCACTCGAAGGTGTCGCCCTCGGGAGTCGACAGGTTCTGCCAACGGCTGTCACCGGCGAAGATGGTCTCGTAGGACTTGGTGAACATATCGCGGCTGATCGAGGACTGGATGGTCTCCTCGATCTCCTGCGTGGAAGGCCAGATGTCCTCGAGGAACACGGGGTTTCCCTCGTGGTCCTCGCCGAGCGGGTCGGACTCGAAGTCGAAGTCCATCGTTCCCGCAAGGCCGTAGGCGATGACCAGCGGCGGTGAGGCCAGGTAGTTCATCTTGACGTCGGGGGAGATGCGGCCCTCGAAGTTGCGGTTGCCCGACAGCACAGCCGTGACCGAGAGGTCGTTGTCGTTGATCGCCTTCGAGATCGGCTCGAGCAGCGGGCCGGTGTTACCGATGCACGTGGTGCAGCCGTAGCCGCCGAGGTAGTACCCGAGCTTCTCGAGGTACGGCCACAGGCCGGCCTTCTCGTAGTAGTCGGTAACGACCTGCGAGCCGGGAGCCATGTTGGTCTTGACCCAGGGCTTGGTGGACAGGCCCTTCTCCACAGCGTTGCGGGCGAGCAGTGCGGCACCGAGCATGACCGACGGGTTCGAGGTGTTGGTGCAGGAGGTGATGCCTGCAACCACGACAGCGCCGTGATCGAGGACGAACTCGCCGGCCTCGTCGGTGGTGACCCGGATCGGCTTGCTCGGACGGCCTTCGGAACCGTATGCGGCAGAGCGAACATCGACGGAGTCTTCTTCGGCGAAACTCAGCGAGGCGGAGTCGCTCGCCGGGAAAGACTCGTCGAGGGCCTCGTCGAGCTTGCTGTCACCCTCGTGCTTCGGGTGGTTCTCCTCGACGTAGTTGTGGATGTCCTTGCGGAACGCCACCTTCGACTCGGACAGCAGGATTCGGTCCTGCGGACGCTTCGGTCCGGCGATGGACGGCACGACCGTGTTGAGGTCGAGTTCGATGTACTCGGAGTACACGGCCTCGTTCTCGGGGTCGTGCCACATCCCCTGTTCCTTGGCGTACGCCTCGACGAGCGCGAGCTGCTCGTCGGTGCGGCCGGTCAGGCGCAGGTAGTTGATCGTCTCTTCGTCGATCGGGAAGATCGCAGCGGTCGAACCGAATTCGGGACTCATGTTGCCCAGGGTCGCGCGGTTCGCCAGCGGAACCTCGGCCACGCCCTCGCCGTAGAACTCGACGAACTTGCCGACGACGCCGTGCTTGCGCAGCATCTCGGTGGCAGTGAGCACCACGTCGGTGGCGGTCACGCCGGGCTGAATCTCACCGGAGAGTTTGAAGCCGACGACGCGCGGGATGAGCATGGAGACGGGCTGGCCGAGCATGGCCGCCTCGGCCTCGATGCCGCCGACGCCCCAGCCCAGCACACCGAGGCCGTTGACCATCGTGGTGTGCGAGTCGGTGCCGACGCAGGTGTCGGGGTACGCCTGGCCCTTGCGGGTCATGATGGTCGGTGCCAGGTACTCGATGTTGACCTGGTGCACGATGCCCATGCCGGGCGGGACGACCTTGAAGTCGTCGAAGGCGCCCTGACCCCAACGCAGGAACTGGTAACGCTCGCCGTTGCGCTCGTATTCGAGGTCCACATTGCGCTCGAGGGCATCTTCGCGGCCGAAGACGTCGAGGATGACCGAGTGGTCGATGACCATGTCGGCGGGGGAGAGGGGGTTGACCTTGTTGGGGTCGCCGCCCAGGGTGGTGATGGCTTCACGCATGGTGGCCAGGTCGACGATGCACGGAACGCCGGTGAAGTCCTGCATGATGACCCGAGCAGGGGTGAACTGGATCTCGAAGCTCGGTTCCGCGGACGGATCCCACGAGGCGATCGAGCGAATATGGTCGGCGGTGATGTTGGCACCGTCCTCGGTGCGAAGGAGGTTCTCCGCGAGGACCTTCAGTGCGTAGGGCAATTTCTCGGCACCGGGCAAAGCCGACAGTCGGAAGATCTCGTACGAGTTCTCGCCGACTTCGAGGGTGCCCTTTGCACCGAATGAATCATTACTTGCGGTCACTTCAGCTCCACTCGTCTATGCGGCACACCGCCGACGGGGCTGTGTCGACGGTTGAAGCGAGGCGCTGACCGAGGGTCTCGGCTTCGATTCTCGGGACCGAGAGTTCGAGGCGGACGTTCGGTCAGTGTCTCGATGGAAGTCTAACAGTACGCTTGTCCTGTGAAACCTGCGGTTCGGATCTCCAGGAGTGTCGAGAGACCAACCCGCATGACGATCCTCACGTAGTGCTCCGCGACGCGCAATGAAGGGCGACCTCAGAACCGGCACGGGGGCCGCAGGCCTACCCGGCCAGGGCCGGACGGTGACGTAGGGTTCGACGCGACTGGTTCCTACCGACTGGACGAGAGATGCCTGAGCCGATTCACGCCGTTTCCCCATTTGCCACCGATATCCCGGCAGGTGTGGACGTCGACAGCATCGTCGCCACGGTCCGCGAGTCCGGCGTGAGCGCACCCGCCGACGAGGAAGCAGGGTTGTCCGATGCAGTGGCCCGCGCCGATGATCACGGCATCGATCTGAGCATCGTGATCGTGCCGAACGAACCGCGTCACGACTCCCAACTGCGCGATCTCGCCACTGCCGTCGGTGCACGTGACGGCGGTACCGTCCTCGTGCTGAGCCCTGGGCAGGTCGGTACGTTCAGCGATTCCATCAGCCGGGTGACCCTCGAAGCAGGCCAGGACCGCACCTATACCGGCAATCACGTCGTTGCTGCCGACAACTTCGTCGACACACTCGTCGAGGATCAGACGCCGTGGGGTCTGCTCACCGGCGGTCTGGTTGTCGCCGTCGCCGCCGTCGCAACGCTGACAGCTGCCGTCAAGGCACGCAGGTACCGCTCTGCGGCGACGACGGATCACGCACGTAGCGGCTCCGGCGACAGCTGAACCGGCGGGCCGTCGTGTCGTTCGGTTGACCGACGGACGCATCGTGCGAGTCGTTCTCGATCCGAGCCCGGGGTCGGTCGAAAAAGTCGGAAAAATTGTTTCCGGTAAACCCCGAGTTCACAGCGTTGTGCCTGGTGAAATCACAAATGTGTCATTTGTGACTGGAGTTTCTTTAGGGTGCGAAGTGTCGTACGGTGCCATTGGCACTGCTGGGGAAGGAGTGTCGCAGAAGGCAGGGTGTCGTCCGTGGGGAACTCGGGAGGCCACTGCTTCGGGTGTGACTGACGTGGTCCACACCTGTCGTGTCGCTGCGCGTTTCTTTCCCGCCCGGCGAGACCGCTCACCGTCACCTGCGATCGGGGTGGAGGACGTGGAGCACCTCGGCGGCACGACGGTTCGACTCGGACCCGACTGATTGCCGGACCCGAGGGAGACATTTGTGAGCCGACGTCCAGTTCGCGGCATCCGCCGCAGAGCGCTCGTCCGTACCCGATTCGTCCTGGTAGGCGCAGGCCTCGTACTCGCGCTGACGGCAGCGCTGCCCGGGGTCGCCGCCGCAGTGCCACCGCCGCCGCCCAACCCGTCGGACAACGACCTCGCCGCGGCAGGAAGCGCAGTCGATTCACGGCTGGGCCAGGTAGGCCAGCTGATCGACTCGATCGCGTCCGCGAATCAGCAGCTCGCGCAACTCGACGACGAGGTCGCCTCGAAGCGAGAAGGTGTCAACAAGGCCTTGGTCGATCTGCAGAATGCGCGCGACGCAGCCGATGTCGCTGCTGCGGTGGTGAGTGCAGCCCAGCAGGCCCTTGCAGATGCCGGCACCCAGATTCAGGCGGCCCAACGCAAGTTCGACGAGTTCGCGAAGTCCAGCTACACCCAGGGTTCCGGAGTCGCGTCCATGGCGTCGTTCCTCGGTTCGAGTGGACCGGATGACATCCTCGACCGCGCCCAAGTGCTCAAGGTGCTCTCCAACAGCCAGAACGCAGTACTCGACGGCTTGCAAAGAGCACGCACCGAGCAGGCGAATCGTGATTCGGCGGCACGAGATTCCAAGCAGCAGGCCGATGCTGCGGCGTCCGAGGCCGAGACCAAGAAGGCCGAGGCCGAGCAGGCCATCGCAGAGGCGCAGGCGGCACTGCAGGCCGAGGCCGATCGGAAAGCTGCCATCGAGTCTGCGCGGGACGCAGCGCAAACCGAGCTCGATATCGCGCGAACCGACGTGGCAGGCCTGCAGGATCAGCGGGCGGCTTACGGCGACTGGGAAAATCAGAAGGCAGCGGAGGACGCGGCGGTCGCCGCAGCAACTGCCGCGGCGCGGGAAGCCGCCGTACAGGCTGCTGCCCGGGTATCGGCCAACCTCGCGGCGCAGCAGCGTGCAGCGGCCATTGCCGAAGGCCAGCGATCACACGTCGACGTCGACGACGATTCGAGTGCCACCACAGACTCGAACAGCTCGACCGGAACTACTCCGGTCACGCCCACCAAGCCCAGTACTTCCAAGCCCAGTCCTACCAAGCCGAAGACGTCCACAACGCCGTCGGTGACCGGCAGCGCGGCAGTGGAATTGGCAATCGACCGCGGAATGAGCCAGCTGGGGGTGCCCTACTCCTGGGGCGGCGGTGACGAGAACGGACCGACCAAGGGCATCAGGGACGGCGGTGTCGCAGACAGCTACGGCGACTACAACAAAGTCGGCTTCGACTGCTCGGGCCTGATGATCTACGCATTCGCCGGCCTCGGAATTTCGCTGCCCCACTACACCGGATACCAATACACGGCCGGCAAGCAAGTTCCGTCCTCGGACATGAAGCGCGGCGACATGATCTTCTACGGCCCCAACGCCAGCCAGCACGTCGCCCTCTACCTCGGCAACGGCAAGATGCTCGAAGCTCCGCAGTCGGGCTCGGTGGTCAAGGTGTCCGACGTGCGATACAGCGGCATGACGCCGTACGCCGTGCGAATGGTGTCCTGAGCAACAGCCGGTATTTCCGGGTCGTTCCGCAGGCCCCACTCTTGCTCGCCCGGGGGTGCCTTTCGGCACTCTCGGCGATCACCTGGAATAGTTGGTTGCGGCGGTATCGACACACGCCCGACGATGATCGACTGAAAGCGGTGAATTCTTGGTGACATCACGTGACGGCCGGATTTCGAACGACGAGGAGTCGACGCCAGTCGAGACCTCGACACCGAATCCACAGGGTGGGGAGCCGAAGCGCGTGGACAGCCCAGGCCTGGCACAGGACGTTCAGCTCCTGGAGAAGGCCGTGTACGAGGTCAAGCGGGTGATCGTCGGTCAGGATCGGCTGGTCGAGCGAATCCTGGTCGGTCTGCTCGCCCGCGGACACGTACTGCTCGAGGGTGTTCCCGGCGTTGCCAAGACCCTTGCCGTCGAGACCTTCGCACGCGTCGTGGGCGGCACGTTCTCGCGAGTCCAGTTCACTCCCGACCTGGTGCCGACCGACCTCGTCGGCACCCGCATCTACCGTCAGGGCAGGGAGGAATTCGACACCGAACTCGGCCCCGTTGTGGCCAACTTCGTGCTGGCCGACGAGATAAACCGCGCACCGGCCAAAGTGCAGTCGGCACTACTCGAGGTCATGGCCGAGCGGCACGTGACCATCGGTGGCAAGACGTTCCCGATGCCCGATCCGTTCCTGGTGATGGCGACGCAGAACCCCATCGAGAACGAGGGCGTCTATCCGCTTCCAGAGGCTCAGCGCGACAGATTTCTGTTCAAGATCATCGTCGACTACCCCACGGTGGAGGAAGAACGCGAGATCGTCTATCGGATGGGCGTCAAGGCACCCGCGCCGAAGCAGATTCTCGACCCGGTCGAGCTGGTTCGGCTACAGAACCTGGCCAGCTCGGTGTTCGTGCACCACGCGCTCGTCGACTACGTGGTGCGGGTCATTGCCGCCACGCGTACCCCAGAACAGTTCGGTCTGGACGATGTGGCCAACTGGATTGCCTACGGCGCGTCGCCGCGAGCGACGCTCGGCATCATCGCGGCCTCGAGGGCGCTGGCACTGCTTCGGGGTCGCGACTACGTGGTCCCGCAGGACGTGCTCGAGGTCATTCCCGACGTGCTCCGGCACCGTCTGGTGTTGTCCTACGACGCACTGGCGGACGAGGTGACGCCGGAGACGGTGATCTCACGGGTGCTGCAGACCGTAGGTCTGCCGCAAGTGTCCCCGCAGGCGGTTCCCATGCCGCAGAGCAGCGGAACCGGTTCGGACGCCCCGCACTTCGACGGACGCCCGAGCGGGCCGCAGGGGCAGTACCCGGCCCAGGGGCAGATTCCCGCGCCAGGTCAGTTCCCTGCTCCGGGTCAGTTTCCCGGCCAGGGACAGGTCCCGCCGTCGCAGCAGCCCGGATCTCAGCAGCACCCGCAAAGCGGTCAGTTCGGACAACCGGCACCGGCATTGCAAAAGCCGTCCGGTGACGGATCGTCGATCGGTACGCAGGGGCAGTGAACGGATCCGACACCACTCCCGCGGCAGGAGGCCGTCCCGTCGTCTCCCGGCCGCCGTCGTTCCGATCGGGTGAGCTTCGCGATCCGAAACTGGCCGCAGCGCTGCGGACCCTGGAACTGACGGTGCGTCGACGGCTCGATGGGGTTCTGCACGGTGACCACCTCGGATTGATTCCCGGCCCCGGCTCCGAACCCGGCGACGCCCGGGAATACCAGCCCGGCGACGACGTCCGTCAAATGGACTGGTCGGTGACCGCGCGTACGACGCATCCTCACGTGCGACAGTCCGTAGCCGATCGCGAGCTCGAGACCTGGCTCGTTGTCGATCTGTCCGCCAGCCTCGATTTCGGCACCACCGGGTGCGAGAAGCGTGATCTCGCGGTCGCGGCCTCGGCGGCTATCACCCATCTGTCCGGCGGCGGCGGTAATCGTATCGGCGCGGTGGTGGCCACCGGTGCCACCACCACTCGCATACCGGCCCGGGGCGGCCGGGTACATACACAGTCGATGCTCCGCGCCATCGCCACGACTCCCGCCGCGGCAGACGGTGTGCGCGGAGACCTCCGGGCGGCTATAGAAGCCCTACGACGACCCGAACGTCGGCGAGGGATGGCCGTGGTGATCAGCGACTTTCTCGGGCCCATCGACTGGGAACGGTCGCTGCGTGCCATCTCGGCCAGACACGATGTGTTGGCCGTCGAAGTACTCGACCCACGGGACCTCGCGTTGCCCGACGTAGGTGACGTGGTGTTGCACGATCCGGAATCGGGCCGAACTCGAGAATTCAGCACTACGCCACGGCTACGTGCGGACTTCGCGCGCGCTGCGGCCGCGCATCGCGACGACGTGGAGAAGGCTCTTCGAAGGTGCGGGGCACCTCGATTGACGCTACGTACCGATGGTGACTGGATTGCCGACGTGGTCCGGTTCGTCACTGCACGCAGGCACACCATCGGATCCGGTTTCACCAATACTGCTCGGGCGGGTTCGCGATGAGCCTGACCGATTTCGCGTCGCCGTGGTGGCTCGGATTTCTCCTGGTCGTCATTGCGCTCACGGTCGGATATGTCTGGGTTCAGCGGCGCAAGCAGAAGCACGTTCTGCGTTTCTCCAACATGGAACTGCTCGAGTCCGTTGCGCCGGTGCGGCAGAACCGGCTGCGACACCTGCCCACGGCATTGGTCTTGGTCGGTCTGCTGTTTCTGACCGTCGCGCTCGCGGGTCCTACCGCGGACGAGCGTGTCCCACGCAACCGAGCGACCGTCATGCTCGTCATCGACGTGTCGCTGTCGATGGAGGCCACCGACGTCGAGCCGAGCCGGTTGGCCGCTGCGAAGGACGCCGCGAAGTCCTTCGCCGAAGGCCTGACACCTGGCATCAATCTCGGGTTGGTTGCGTTCGCCGGCACCGCGTCCGTCCTGGTGTCCCCAACAGCCAATCGCGAGGCCACCAAGTCCGCGATCGACAAACTGCAGCTCAGCGAGCGAACGGCCACCGGTGAGGCGATCTTCACCTCGCTACAGTCGATCGACACTCTCGGAGCGATACTCGGCGGCGGTGACGCGGCGCCACCTGCTCGCATCGTGCTGCTCTCCGACGGTAAGCAGACCGTGCCGCAGAATCTCGACGACCCGCGCGGCGGCTACACCGCGGCGCGGGCCGCCAAGGACAAGGGCGTACCCATCTCCACGATCTCGTTCGGTACGAGCTACGGCTCGGTCGAGATCGATGGGCAGGGCGGCCCAGAACGCGTTCCGGTGCCGGTCGACGATCCATCGCTGCGCGAGATTGCCGATCTGTCCGGCGGCAGCTTCTTCACTGCCTCGTCGATCGAGGGTCTCCGCGATGTGTACGACACCTTGGAGGAACAGATCGGCTTCGAGATAACCCGCGGGGACGCGTCGCGTCCGTGGTTGATTCTCGGGGTGCTGTTCATCTCGTCGGGGTTGGGTTCGGCATTGGTGATGCGGCAGAGATTGCCGTGATCACTGTTATTACTCACCAGTAAGTTTCGCTTTGTCATTCCAGGACGAACAGATAGGTTGCTAGGCATGTCCACACCTGACTTCATCGCGCGATCGGTACTCGTCACCGGAGGTAACCGGGGTATCGGTCTGGCCATCGCCCAACGACTCAGTGCCGACGGACACAAGGTGGCCGTCACCCACCGTGGATCCGGGGCTCCCGAGGGATTGCTCGGGGTCGTCTGCGACGTCACCGATTCCGCCTCTGTCGACGCTGCCTTCAAGGAGGTCGAGGAGAAGCAGGGGCCCGTCGAGGTGCTCGTGGCCAACGCCGGCATCACCGACGACACGCTGCTGATGCGGATGACCGAGGATCAGTTCCAACGCGTCATCGACGCGAACCTGACCGGAGCCTTTCGTGTTGCCAAGCGCGCCAACCGTGCCATGTTGCGTGGACGCTGGGGCCGGATGATCTTCCTCAGCTCGGTTGTCGCGCTCGGCGGTGGACCGGGTCAGATCAACTACGCGGCATCGAAAGCCGGTGTCATCGGCATGGCGCGCTCGATCACGCGTGAACTCGGTTCGCGCTCGATCACGGCGAACGTCGTATCTCCGGGGTTCATCGAAACGGATATGACCGCAGACCTTCCCGACGAACTCCGCGGCAAGGCGAAAGAGTTCATTCCCCTCCAGCGACTCGGTCAGCCCGAGGACGTCGCGGCAGTGGTGAGCTTCCTCGCCGGACCCGATTCGGCGTACGTCTCCGGTGCCGTCATTCCCGTCGATGGCGGCATGGGCATGGGGCACTGAGAGATTTTCTCGCACAACTTTTTCGACTGATCGTCACAGATTTCCATCTTCGAAGGTAAGGAACACAGCACTATGGGCGGATTGCTCGAAGGCAAGACGATTCTGATCACCGGCATCATCACCGACGCCTCCATCGCGTTCCACGCCGCGGCCATGGCACAGGAGCAGGGTGCCAAGGTGATCATCACCGGGTTCGATCGGCTCCGGCTCATCGACCGCATCGCGCAGCGTCTGCCCAAGGAGGTGCCGCCGGCGATCGAGCTCGACGCCACCAACGAGGAGCACCTCGCTGCGTTGGCCGATCGGGTCCGCGAAGTGGCACCCGAAGGTATCGACGGGGTTCTGCATTCGATCGCGTTCGCGCCCCGCACTTTGATGGGCCCGGACGCGAAGCCGTTCCTCGACGGCCCCGGCCCCGATGCCGCGAAGGCGTTCGAGATCTCGGCATGGAGCTACGCGTCGCTGGCCCGTGCAGTGCTGCCGGTCATGAACGAGGGTGGCTCCATCGTCGGAATGGACTTCGACCCCCGCACGTCGATGCCTTACTACAACTGGATGGGCGTGGCCAAGGCCGCACTCGAATCCGTCAATCGCTACGTAGCTCGGGAAGTGGGAGCAGCCAAGCGAATTCGCTCCAACCTGGTTGCTGCCGGGCCCATCAAGACCCTCGCTGCCAAGGCGATCGCCGGTACGGCAACCGATGATGCCGCCAAGATGAACCAGCTCAACGTCTACTGGGACGGTGCCGCACCGATCGGATGGGACGTCAACGACCCGACCGTCGTCGCGAAGTCCATCGTCGCTCTGCTCTCGGATTGGCTGCCCGGCACCACCGGCTCGATCATCTACGTCGACGGTGGAGCCAGCCACAACACGTATCTGCCCGACAACATGTGACGCCGAGGTGAGCGGAACCGCATATGGTCTGGCTCACCGCAGGTTTCGTTCGCAGACCGGACCCCTTCGGGGACCGGTCTGCGACGGGGGCACAATGGAATCATGACCACCCCTGGAGACTTCGACGCACTGTTGGTGCTCTCGTTCGGCGGACCGGAACAGCCGGCCGACGTACGCCCGTTCCTGGAGAACGTCACTCGCGGACGCGGAGTGCCGCCCGAGCGTCTGGACGCCGTCGTCGAGCATTACATGCATTTCGGCGGCGTGTCTCCGATCAACGAACTCAACCGCGACATTATTGCTGCGCTTCGTAGTGAATTCGATTCGGCGGGAATCGATCTGCCGATCTATTTCGGAAATCGCAACTGGCACCCGATGATCGAGGACACCGTTGCCACCATGAAGTCGGACGGGGTCCGATCGGCGCTGGTGTTTCCGACCTCGGCGTGGGGTGGTTACTCCGGGTGCAGGCAGTACCACGAGGACATTGCCCGGGCTCGCGCTGCCGTCGGTGAGGATGCACCACATCTGCTCAAGATTCGGCAGTACTACGACCACCCGTTGATGGTCGAAGCATTCACCGATGCCGTGTCGGCCGCCCGAGCCTCGCTGCCCGAGCAGCACCGCGCCGGTGCACGTCTGGTGTTCACCGCACATTCGATTCCCTCGGCCGCCGATGCCAATGCCGGGCCGCCCGAAGACGGCGGCCACCTCTACAGCCGTCAGGTGGCCGAGGCCTCGCGGCTCGTCGCGGCTGCATCCGGTGTGGACGATTACGACCTGGTGTGGCAGTCCCGCTCCGGACCGCCCCAAGTTCCGTGGCTCGACCCCGACATCTGTGATCACCTCGAAGCGCTGTCGGCCCGGTCGGTCGATGCGGTGATCGTGTGTCCGATCGGATTCGTATCCGACCATCTCGAGGTGGTGTGGGATCTCGACACCGAGGCCGAGGACAAAGCTCGTGAACTGGGTATGGCATTCGCCCGCGCTGGTACCCCCGGATCGGATGCGCGTTTTCCGAGGATGATTCGCGAACTGGTCGACGAGTACCGTGTCGGCGGTAGTTGCCGCGGCCTCGGTCGCGTCCCCGGCTTCGGATCGACTCTCGATGGCAATCGATGCGCCGTGGGATGCTGCGAACAGCCGACTCGGCCTACACGGCCCGCAGCCACGGCGGCTCGGGAGTAGATCCTCGACTGTCCGGCCATCGTCGACGGCAGTCGAATGTCAGGCGGAGTGCATCGCCGCTTCGATGCTCGTCGCGACGGCAGTGGTGCGCGCAGTTCTCACCGCTGCCCACAGCGGCCGGAGGAGTTCTTCACGCGCCGCGGCGGCCGACGCGGTGGGAGCCTCCGAGGGCGCGGCCCCGGCTGCAACGGTGAGAATGGCGGCTACCCGGTCGGCCGACTCGAGTACACGGAAGGCCCGGTCGGACATCTCGGCCGGATAGCGATGCCGGGCCGCGTCGGCCATCAGCGCGGCAATGCGCGTGCGTGGATCGGCGTCGAGGGTTCGGGTGGGCAGCGATTGCATCTGCGCCAGCGCGTCCGCCGCTCCGCGCACCGCCTCACGCATTTCGTACTCGGCCTCGCCCAATCCCTGTTCGCGATGACCGTGCTCGGGCACGACGATCGAGTAGACGGTCCAGCGCAAGACATCCGGCCCCTCGACGACAGGTACCAACCCGATCCCGGGGCAGCCCGAGGCACCGACCACGACGGCCTGCCCGGTATTGAGCGCGGCGCGAGAGAAGTCGGTGTTCGCGGGCAATCCGGTCACTGCCCCGGGGGCGGGCAGAACGAGCCTGACCGTGCCCTCTCCCTCCGCGGACCGTGTCTGTGCCCCCGCGGTGGCCCTGATCGCCTGCAAAAGGCCCGCGATCGATTCGGCGTAGCCGGGGTACTGCAGCGCGAAGGCCTCTGCCGCATCTGCATCGCCCGCACCCACGAGATGCATCGGCGCCCACTCGAACATGGCGTCGATGACGTCGTCGGGTGAGCTGGCTCCGGCCAGCCAGGAACTGGTCCACAGGGCGAGGCTTGCACTAGAAGAACACACGACTCACGAGCATAGGTCGGCGTGGCGAACCGTGCGCGGGGTGCCGGTGTCGCTAGCGTTGGTTGCCGTGAACGACATGTACGGCGGAGACATTCTCAAAGGACACAGTCGGATGCGCAAGGTCCCGGCACCGGAGGTGTCGGCCGAGCGTGGACTGGTTGTCGAAGACGCAGGGTCCGGCTACTGCGGTGCGGTGGTCGGCTTCGAGCGCACCTATGACGGAGACTTCGTTCGACTCGAGGACGGTGCCCGCACGACGCGTCTGTTCGCTCTGCGGGAAGCTGCATTCCTGATCGACGGACGACGGGTGACTCTGGTGCGCCCGAAGCCTGCCGCTGCGGCACCGCAGCAGACGCGCTCCGCCTCTGGTTCGACCAAAGTCGAGGGACTGCGCGCGCGTACGGCCCGTGCGAGCCGGATCTGGGTCGAGGGCGTGCACGACGCGGCCCTCGTGGAAAGCGTGTGGGGGCACGATCTTCGGGTGGAGGGCGTGGTGGTCGAGCACCTGGAGGGTCTGGACAATCTGGGGGAGCGGTTGGCCGAATTCGGTCCTGGTCCCGGGCGTCGCGTCGGTGTTCTGGTGGACCATCTGGTGACCGGCTCCAAGGAATCGAAGTTGACGAGGTCGCTGGGCGAACATGTGCTCGTCACCGGTCATCCGTTCATCGACGTGTGGGAGGCGGTGAAGCCGGCCGCCGTCGGAATCGCTGCGTGGCCGAAGATTCCGCGGGGTGAGGACTGGAAGACCGGAATCTGTCGAGAGCTGGGCTGGGGGAGTCCGCGGGAGGGGTGGCGCAGGGTGTACTCGTCGGTGTCGAGCTTTCGGGATCTGGAGGCACCGTTGATCGGAGCTGTCGAACAACTGGTCGACTTCGTCACCGAGTAGGCCCTCTGAGCAGACGATCCACCTCCCGATGTCCGGTTCATGCCAGGATGGAGGTTGTGGCAGCGATCATTTGGCTCATAGCGGCAGTGGTACTCGCCGGTGCCGAGGCACTGACGGGCGATTTCTTTCTTCTGATGATCGCCGGAGGTGCTCTCGGGACCGCCGGCGTTTCTGCTCTGACCGATTTTCCGGTGTGGGCCGATGCGATCGTGTTCGGTGTTCTGTCGCTGGGATTGGTTCTCGGCTTGCGACCGATTCTGTTGCGACGCTTCGCGAATCCGCCCGATACCCCAATGGGTATGGCGGCGCTCACCGGCAAGAGCGCGGTGGTGCTCGAGCAGGTCACTGCGCAGGAAGGCCAGATCAAGCTCGGTGGTGAGGTGTGGACCGCTCGTCCTCTCGACGAGACCGAGGTCTATGCCCCGGGTACCACCGTGACCGTGATGGAAATTGACGGCGCTACCGCCGTCGTATGGAAGGGACTGTAGTCAGTGGAAGCACTCATAGCACTGGCCGTCATCGTCGCGTTCGTCGCGGTGTTGATGGCCAAGTCCATCTCGATCGTCCCACAAGCCGACGCTGCCGTGATCGAACGGCTCGGCCGCTACACGCGCACCGTGTCCGGTCAGCTCACGTTCCTCGTGCCGTTCGTCGACCGTATTCGCGCGAAGGTCGACCTGCGCGAGCGGGTCGTGTCGTTTCCCCCACAGCCGGTGATCACCAAGGACAACCTGACGGTGTCGATCGACACCGTCGTGTACTTCCAGGTGACCAATCCGCAATCGGCCGTGTACGAGATCAACAACTACATCGTCGGCGTCGAGCAGTTGACCACCACCACGCTACGCAACGTCGTCGGCGGAATGACCCTGGAAGAGACGCTGACCTCGCGCGATTCGATCAACGGTCAACTCCGGGTCGTACTGGACGAGGCGACCGGCCGCTGGGGCCTGCGCGTGGCCCGCGTGGAGCTCAAGAGCATCGATCCGCCACCCTCGATCCAGGAGTCGATGGAGAAGCAGATGAAGGCCGATCGTGAGAAGCGAGCGACCATCCTCACCGCCGAGGGTCATCGTGAATCGGCGATCAAGACCGCCGAGGGTGACAAGCAGAGTCGGATTCTCGCGGCCGAGGGCGGTAAGCAAGCGTCCATCCTCACCGCCGAGGGTGAGCGGCAGTCTCGAATTCTGCGAGCTCAGGGTGATCGCGCCGCCAAGTACCTCGAAGCTCAAGGCCAGGCCAAGGCCATCGAGAAGGTGTTCGGTGCCATCAAGGCGGGCAAGCCCACGCCCGAACTGCTGGCGTACCAGTACATGCAGACTCTGCCGCAGATGGCTCAGGGTGACGCCAACAAGGTGTGGATGATCCCGAGCGATTTCGGCGATGCACTCAAGGGGTTCGCCAAGACTCTCGGTGCGCCCGGCGAGGACGGCGTATTTCGGTACGAGCCCAACGAGTCGGCGGGCAACGAGCCCAAGCCCGAAGACGACTCGGACGAGGTTGCCGAATGGTTCGAGACCAAGACCGATCCGGCTGTCGCCGAGGCGGTCAAGGCTGCGGAAGCAGTGGCCAGAAAGCCGGTCGACACGTCGTTGTCCGGTCCACCCGAGCTGTCGAAGGGGGTCGACCTCGGTGCGCTGTCGACGGCACCGGAGGCCGAGCCGGAACAGCGCTGACGTCCTTCGCGATCAGTTGATCAGGGCGGTTCCCACGCCGGCAGCGGCCAAGGCCCACAGGACGCTGGCGAAGGTGCCGATGATGAACTGTTCGGAGGCATGGGATTCACGAAGTTCGGGATAGCGCGCGAGTCCCTTGACGGCCAGCACGATGGCGATCCCCTCCGGCCAACCGGCGAGGATCGACACGGCCACGGCCACGCGTTCGAGGACACCGATGGTCAATCCACCACGAAGCGGCTCGACCGGATCGTCTCCGGTCGAGTCGTTCTGTCGTCGGGCGACCCGGAATACCGTCGGCACCGCCGCAGTTCCGCCCAGAGCTGCGGCGACGACGCTGAGGACGACTCCGGCGGCATGGCCGAGACCGTGGGCAGGCCCGGCGACCGTCGCAAGAATCGCCGCAACGCCGAGCAAGGCCGTGGCGGTCGCAGTGTTAAGCCACTGCCATCTGGTGGGCACGACGGCTGCGAGTGCGGCCAGTGCCAGCAGAACGAGGGTGACGACGATCATGACCGATCACTTTCGGTTGTGTTCGCGGCGTTTAGCAGTCGCACCGCGAGGGTGCGACCGGCGGTCTCGATGTGCCAGCCGGCGACCGAGAGTCGCTGCGACATGGCTTGTTTGCTGATCTTCAACTGCTCAGCGGCATCGGTCTGTGACAGTCCGCGAGACATGAGGGCAACCGCTTCTCGGCCGGGATCCGTCCGTCGATCGACGAGTAGGGCCACCAGGGTCGCTGCGGTCTCCGCATCCTCTGCAGCAGCGGGGTGGGGACCGCTGACGGCAAGCGCGAGCGGGGCATTCTTGGCCCTGTTCACGGCGTCGCGCGCTGCCTCGAAGGCCGGGCCGCGGCCGGCTCGCGTTGTTGTCGGCAACGGAAGCTCGACGGAACCGATGCCTATTCCCACGGTCCAGTGCGTCGTGGATACCAATTCCAGGGCGATGGAGACAACGGTGGCGGCGTCCTCGCACACTGCTTGGACTTCGTCTCCTGCGGTGCGATCGAAGGGACGAGTCAGCTTGTGGTCGCGATAACGGTCGAGTAGTTCGGGCACGCGATCCATATCGCGTCTACTGCGACGTTGATCCACGGTCAGCACGAACATTGGACAAGGCTAGATCATTGATTTCCACCAGTCAATCTTCAAGGCTTGACTCGACAGAATCAAGTTCTTGGCCTTGACCGGTCTCGGCTACGTAAGGCTCCGAGCTCGCGTTGCGCGAAAGCCGCCAATCGACGAACAGGCCACTCAACCCGATCGCGATGCAGACCGCGGACACCACCAGCAGTACTGGATGAGTATCGCCTCCGATGGCACCGCCGATCACAACGATCGCGAGAGTCCCCGGCAGCAGGCCGGCTGCAGTTGCCAAGGCGAACGGCGTCACACGTACCGCCGACACACCGCAGGCATAGTTGACCAACGAGAACGGCACCGGAGCGATCAGACGCAGGGAGCCGACGGCCAACCATCCTCTCCGGCGCAGGCTGTCATCGATAGAGTCCAGGGCCGAGTGCGACATCCGAGCCGCCACGGCCTCCCGACCGATCGCACGCACCAGCAACAGAGCCAAGACCGCACTGACCATCGATGCGCCGATGGTGACGGCCAGCGCGGTCAGTGGGCCGAACAGTACTCCGGCGCTGAGTGTGAACAGGGTTCGCGGGACCGGCGCGATGGTGACGATCGCGTGTAACGCAAAGAACACGAGCGGGAATGCAGGACCGACGGATGTGCCCCACTGGCGAATCTGATCGACACTCGGATGTGGTGCGAAGACAGCCACGAGGGCGAAGGCGAGAATCACCGCCAGCAGCGCGATCAGTCTCAGGTCGCGCAGGTGCCGGGTCACGAGAGACCAGCGTACCGGCGCAAGGTGACACCTCTGCTTCTCGCGAGAAGCAGAGGTTGCGCGAACAGATCCACGGGCGGTGCACTGCAGCACCGAACGTGAGGTACTCCTCACGATAGCCTGCAACGAGGTGGGGTTAGCATCACTTCAAGTCGGGTGTAGTACTACCCGCCGAACCGAGGGAGCAGCACACGTGTCCATCGCGTCGCACGAAGATGCCGCACGCAGCGCTCATGCGTCCTGGCAACGAGCAGTGGCCGGTGTGTTGGCCAAGTCACGTCGGGTCGAGGTGGCCGACCTGCCCGCTGATCCCGAGCACCTTCTCGATTCCACGACGTACGACGGCATCACCGTCTCCCCGCTGTACACCGGATTCGACGAGCGTCCGGAAAGTCCATTGCCCGGGCAGTTTCCGTTTCTGCGTGGCCGCGACCCGCATCGAGACGTCAACGCCGGCTGGAAGGTGTGCACTCGCCACGGCTCCAGAAGCGGTGAGGCGACCGACACCGACGTGTCCGCTCTCAACACCCAGATACTCGATTCACTGTCCAACGGCAGCAGTGCCCTGTGGTTGACGGTGGGTGGTCGCGGTGTCGATCCGGTTGCACTGCCGGAGGTTCTGCAAGGAGTTTTCCTCGAGCTCGCTCCGCTGACGGTCGACGCGCGCGGCGACGTGAGTGCCGCAGCAACAGCATTGTTCGCAGTACTGGACTCGGCCGATATCGACGATCGCGCCGCAGTGGACATCCGGCTCGGAGTGGACACCCTCACCGCCCGATTGGGCGGAACCGAGTCGATCGAGATGGCCGAGACACTCGAACTGATTCGCCGGTCCATCGGCCGAGCCGAATCGGTTCGCGCGATCACCGTCGACGGCACCGTGTTCCACAATCTCGGGTCCGCCGACGCACAGGAGGTCGGTGCGTCCGTCGCTGCCGGTCTCGAGTACGTCCGGTCCATGACGGCAGCGGGAACAAACATCACGGACGCTCTGCGGCAGATCGAATTCCGATTCGCAGCCACCGACGATCAGTTTCAGACCATTGCCAAGTTCAGGGCCGCACGCACTCTCTGGGCGCGCATCGCGCAGGTCTGCGGAGCCCCGGACGCCGGTGATGCGCCACAACATGCGGTGACGTCGGAAGCGATGATGTCGCAGCGCGATCCGTGGGTGAACATGCTGCGGACCACCCTGGCCTCGTTCGGTGCCGGCGTGGGCGGCGCAGATTCGGTGACCGTGCTGCCGTTCGATGCTGCGCTCGGTGGCGGCGCGGCGGGGGTGTCGAAGACGTTCGCCGCTCGCATCGCCCGAAACACCCAGTTGCTGCTGCTCGAGGAGGCGCATCTCGGACGGGTGTTGGATCCGGGCGCGGGGTCCTGGTACATCGAGGACCTGACGGCGGCGGTCGCCGCAAAGGCCTGGGAATTCTTCCAGAGCCTCGAGGCGGCGGGTGGTTTTCGGGCCGCTCTCGACGACGGTTCGCTGGTGGCGGCACTCGAGAAGACCCGCGCCGAACGCGATTCCGACACGGCCCATCGGGTGACCCCGTTGACCGGTGTCAACGAGTTTCCCAACCTGGCCGAGGCTCCACTGACGCCCGAGCAGATCGCGCCGCAGGATTCGGCAACCGTGTATCGGTACGCACGCGCCTTCGAGTCACTGCGAGATCGTTCGGATGCCTACCTGGCCCAGCATGATTCGCGACCCTCAGTGCTTCTCGTACCGCTGGGCAGCGTCGCCGAACACAACGTCAGAACGACATTCGCCTCGAACCTGTTGGCATCGGGGGGAATCGAGGCCGTCAATCCCGGTCCGCTGACCGTCGATGCCATCGCGGGTGCGGTCGGTGCCTCGTACGGTGTGGCCGTGGTGTGCGGCACCGACAAGCGGTACGCCGACGAGGCTGCCACCGCCGTGGACGCACTGCGCGCGGCCGGCGTCTCGCAGGTTCTGCTCGCCGGTCCCGAGAAGATTTTTGCCGGCGTCGAGACCGCTTCGCGTCCCGATGGATTCCTGACCGCGAAGGTCGACGCCATCGCGGTGCTGACCGAACTTCTCGACACGCTGGGAGCCTCGAAGTGAGTACCGACGAGAACCGAATCTCGCACATCATCGGCAGTTTCGCCGACGTGCCCCTCGTCGATCCCGACGAGCCGACTCCGGCGCCGCCATCGGCCGAGGACGTCACCGCACACGTGGAGCAGGGTGCGAAGGCCAACTTCTACACTCCCGAGCAAGTGGTGTGGTCGACGCCGGAGGGCATCGACGTCAAGCCGGTGTTCACCGAGGCCGATCGTGACGCCGCGGAGGCCGAGGGATACCCGCTGCACAGCTATCCGGGTGCTCCGCCGTTTCTGCGAGGGCCGTATCCCACGATGTACGTCAATCAGCCGTGGACCATTCGTCAGTACGCCGGCTTCTCCACTGCTGCCGAGTCCAACGCCTTCTACCGCCGCAACCTCGCGGCCGGGCAGAAGGGGTTGTCTGTCGCGTTCGACCTGGCCACCCACCGGGGCTACGACTCCGATCATCCGCGCGTGCAGGGTGATGTCGGAATGGCCGGAGTCGCCATCGATTCCATCTACGACATGCGTCAGCTGTTCGACGGCATCGACCTCGGTAGCGTCTCGGTCTCGATGACGATGAACGGAGCGGTACTGCCGATCCTGGCGCTCTACGTCGCCGCCGCGGAAGAGCAGGGCGTCGGCCCGGAGAAGTTGGCCGGGACCATCCAGAACGACATCCTCAAAGAGTTCATGGTCCGCAACACCTACATCTATCCGCCGAAACCGTCGATGCGCATCATCTCGGACATCTTCGCGTTCACGAGCGCGAAGATGCCCAAGTACAACTCGATCTCCATTTCCGGCTACCACATCCAAGAAGCCGGGGCCACAGCCGATCTCGAACTCGCCTACACCCTGGCGGACGGCGTCGAGTACATCCGGGCAGGTCTGGATGCAGGCATGGACATCGACACGTTCGCGCCGCGACTGTCGTTCTTCTGGGCCATCGGAATGAACTTCTTCATGGAGGTCGCCAAGCTGCGCGCCGGACGTCTGCTGTGGGCCGAGCTCGTCCAGCAGTTCGAGCCCAAGAGCGCCAAATCCCGCTCGCTGCGTACCCATTCGCAGACGTCGGGTTGGTCGTTGACGGCGCAGGACGTGTTCAACAATGTCGCGCGCACCTGTGTGGAAGCCATGGCGGCCACGCAGGGCCACACTCAGTCGTTGCACACCAATGCGCTCGACGAGGCTCTCGCTCTGCCGACGGACTTCTCGGCCCGCATCGCTCGCAACACTCAGTTGCTCATCGCACAGGAGTCCAACACCGTTCGGCCGATCGATCCCTGGGGTGGCTCGCATTACGTCGAGTGGCTCACGCACCAGCTCGCAGATCGAGCCCGTGCTCACATTGCCGAGGTCGAGGAAGCCGGAGGAATGGCTCAGGCCATCGGCGAGGGCATTCCCAAGCTGCGCATCGAGGAGGCAGCGGCCCGCACCCAGGCGCGCATCGACTCCGGCCGCCAGCCATTGGTGGGCGTCAACAAGTACGTGCCAGACGAGCCCGACACCATCGAGGTACTCAAGGTCGAGAACTCGAAGGTGCGTAAGGAGCAGATCGAGAAGCTCGAGCGACTGCGGGCCGAGCGCGACACGGCCGAGGTCGAGGCGGCACTGGCGAACCTGACCAGAGCTGCGGCGTCGGATCAGCCGGGGATGGAGAACAACCTGCTGGCACTGGCCATCGATGCGGCACGCAAGATGGCCACCGTGGGCGAGATCTCCGACGCGCTCGAGAAGGTGTACGGGCGCCATCAGGCAGAAATCCGGACAATCAGTGGTGTGTACCGCGACGAGGCAGGCAAGTCCGAGAACATCATGCGCGCCACCGCGCTGGTCGAGCAGTTCGCCGAGGACGAGGGCCGCAGGCCCCGTGTCCTGGTGTGCAAGATGGGCCAGGACGGACACGACCGCGGCCAGAAGGTGATCGCCACCGCATTTGCGGACATCGGCTTCGACGTCGACGTCGGACCGCTGTTCCAGACGCCCGAAGAGGTGGCCCGTCAGGCTGCCGACAACGACGTCCACGTCGTCGGTGTGTCGTCCCTTGCGGCCGGTCACCTGACGCTGGTCCCGGCCCTGCGACAGGCATTGGCCGACGTGGGCCGGGGAGACATCATGATCGTCGTCGGTGGCGTCATCCCGCCCGGCGATTTCGACGAACTCTACGCAGCTGGCGCCGCGGCGATCTTCCCTCCTGGCACCGTCATCGCCGACGCGGCGATCGGGCTGGTGGAAAAGCTGTCCGTCTCGCTCGGGCACGCCCCACGAGAGGCCAACGCCTGAACATGGGTGCTCCGAACAGCGCCGCGTCCAACCGGGGTCGCATCATCGACGTCGATGCGGTTGCCGAATCGGTCCGAGCGAACGAGCGATCAGGTCTGGCGCGTGCCATCACACTGGTCGAATCGACTCGCTCGGACCACCGTGACCTGGCGCAGCAGTTGCTGCTGCAGGTATTGCCCGATGCAGGCGGCTCCCATCGGGTCGGTATCACCGGAGTTCCCGGGGTAGGCAAGTCGACGTTCATCGATGCGCTCGGTATGCGGTTGATCGAGAAGGGGCACCGAGTCGCGGTGCTGGCGGTCGATCCGTCGTCGACGCGTACCGGCGGTTCGATTCTGGGCGACAAGACCAGAATGTCGCGACTGGCTGTGCAGGAGAACGCCTACATCCGGCCATCTCCGACATCGGGCACTCTCGGCGGGGTGGCGCGTGCGACCCGGGAGACGATCGTGTTGCTGGAGGCGGCCGGTTTCGACGTCATTCTCGTCGAAACGGTGGGCGTCGGTCAGTCCGAGGTGACAGTGGCCAACATGGTCGACTGCTTCACGTTCCTCACGCTCGCGCGCACCGGAGACCAGTTGCAGGGCATCAAGAAGGGCGTTCTGGAACTCGCCGATCTGGTGGCCGTCAACAAGGCCGACGGCAAGCACGCGAACGATGCGAAGAATGCGGCGCGGGAGTTGGCGGGCGCATTGCGGCTGATCTATCCGCACGACGCAATCTGGAAGCCTCCGGTGTTGACGATGAGTGCCATCGAGGGCACCGGGCTCGACGAGTACTGGGATACCGTGCTTCGTCATCAGCAGGTGCTCCGCGACGCAGGCGAATTCGCAGAAAAGCGACGCAAGCAACAGGTCGATTGGACCTGGACGATGGTCAACGATCAACTGCTGCGGAGGCTGGCCCAGAACCCGTCGGTCAAGGCGATACGCGGTGACGTCGAATCCCGTGTGCGCGACGGTTCCCTCACTGCCGCACTTGCAGCCCAAGAACTCCTGGACGCGTTCGATTCCTGATCGTCGTTCGCCTCATTTCACCGCGGGATAGAGCCGGGCGGCAAGGGCCCCGACGCGTTCGATCAGCTGGTCGAAGAATGCCTGCGGATCGGTGTGCGTGGCGATCGCGACGTTCGGCTCCTTACCCCACATTCCGCGCCAATCCGCGACTGTCGTTCCGCGTGTAAGGGTTCCGACGAGTTCGACGTCGACGGTGGCGTGTCGATACGTGGCGATGCCCGGTTGCACTGCAACGGCGGCCGCGAACGGATCGTGCATGTGCGCCAGGAAACCCTGATCGTGATCGCGATGGAATTCCAGGTAGAACCGCACCGCGTCGGAGAAGTGCCGCACGATCGGGTTCGATGCGGTCGATCGAACACCCGGGGCGTCGTCCGGCGAGATGATCTCCAGCGGCAGGCTTCCCGCTCGTGCGGCGAGCCGCCGAATATGTTCGGGCGTCATTTCGATGGTTTCGGTGATGTCGAGCGCGCACACGATCGGCCGCCGCTCGGGAGGCAGTCCGGAGAAGGCCGCGAACACCTCGGCGGCGGCCTCGGGGTCCACCGCGATGTTCCATTCGCTCGTCGGTGTCGTGTTGCCCTGGTGCTGAAATGCCCCGCCCATCAACACCAGCCTCTTCAGCAGCCGGGGAAGCTCGGGGTCACGGCGGATTGCGAGAGCCAGATTGGTCAGCGGGCCGGTGACGAGACCGGTGACCTCGCCCGGTCGCGACCGCACCAGCTCGATCCACATGGTAGTGGCGTCTCGCGGCGACAGCGGCCGAGTCGACACCGGTAGTTCCGCGTACCCGATTCCTTGCGGTCCGTGGGTGTCCTCGGTGGTCATCAACGGGGCCACCAGGGGCACCTGCGCGCCCAGGGAGACCTCTACGTCCTCTGCGCGGCACAGATCGAGCCACGCCAGGTTGTTCGCGGCGACCTGGTCCACCGGAACGTTCCCAGCGGTGGACGCAATCCCGAGAATCTCGGCATCCTCGGTGGCGAGGAGGTAGAGCAGGGCAAGCGAGTCGTCGATTCCGGTGTCGACATCGACGATCAGGGGGACTCTCATGACGCCACCTCGGTGGTCGGTGTGTGCCGTACCGGTAAATTGACCGATCGTGCGATGAAGCATTTGGCTGCCGCGGAAGTGTGCAGCTCCTCGGCACGGTGCGTCATCGAAGGATCGGCGACAGTGACGATCGGGGCGAGAGTGACCTCGACGAACTGTCCCGAACCGTCGGATTGCTCGGTCATCACTCCGGTGGGGGAGTCGACGTAGTCGGTGACGATCACCCCGGACGCCGCGGCCAGTCCGAGGTACCAGAGCATGTGGCAACTCGACAGCGATGCCACGAGCATCTCCTCTGGGTTCCATCGTTGCGGATCGCCGCGAAAACTCGGATCGGCACTGGCGTGGAGTTCGGGTCTACCGGGAGCCGACACGATGTGGTCCCGGTCGTAGTCGCCCGGACCGGAGGTTCCGTCGCCGCGGTTACCGGTCCAGTTCACCGTCAGTCCGTAATTGTGGTTCGGCACGCTGTCCATCGTGCCAGTTCCGAGGCGATCGATGGAGTCCCGACGCGGCCGCGGTTGCCCGTATTGGTGTAATTGCCCCAATTGTCAACGTGGCGTGGAATATTCGATGAATCAGGAGTTCACCTGCGGCAGAACCGGGACGGCAGAAGGTACCTCTTACCAAGCGTTGAAATCGAATCGTTCGACTGGCTAACGTTGAGTGAATGACCGCAGCGCAAGGACCCGACGCACCCCCACAGCAGACACGGTGGGGACATCGACACGTCCAGCGTCTTCGGCGCGACGCGTTCTCGAAGCGAATGCGCAAGAAGCCGGCGCTCTCGGAAGAGAGCATCACCGTCGTCGATCAGCCGATGCTTCAGCGCGCAGTGTCGGCCGCAGCACTGGGAAACACGATGGAGTGGTTCGCACGTGACCAACTACATGGTGACGTCGTACCTGCCCACGTACTTCACCGAGGTCGTCGGACGCAGTCAGCTCAGTGCCGATCTGCTCGTACTGTCGGCGATGATCGTGGTGGTCACCATCATCGTGGGCGTCGGCAGGCTCACCGACCGTATCGGCCGCAAGCCGGTGTTCGTCTTCGGTGCCGTCGGGCAGATCGTCCTCGCCGTTCCCTGCTTCCTGTTGCTGCGCGGTAGCGGGTGAATCGGCCCACTGATCGCATGCCTGCTTCTCGGCCTCGTGCTGGCGTGTTTCGCTGCCCCGAGCGCATCGACGCTCCCCGCCCTGTTCCCCACTCGGATTCGCTATGCAGCGCTGTCGATCGGGTTCAACCTGTCGGTGTCCATCTTCGGTGGAACGACACCCTTGGTGACCTCGGCATTGGTCAGCGCTACCGGCAGCCCGATGGTCCCCGCGTATTACCTCGTCGTGAGTGGCATCGTCGGCCTCATTGCCGTCGGCTTCCTCCGTGAGTCCGCCACGCAACCGTTGGAAGGGTCGCCGCCGCAGGTGGATTCGACCGAGGAAGCCAAGGAGCTCTACATCGAGACGTCAGCGATGGCTGCCCGGCCCTGACGCGGCGGCTGCTCACCGTCACTGTCAGTTTCAGAAGTCGACTGCACAGCCACCAGGTGTTTCAGGTCCGATTGAAGCTGCCTTCTGAAGATTTTCGTTGAGAAGTCGTGTTCACAAAGCAGCACTAGGTCGAGGACCTGGTTACACACTCAGGGACTAACCCTTGTCGTATGTACCGACGCGACTGGGGTCGACCCACCGCACAACGATCTTCAGCAGGGTATCCGGTGGTGCTTGCTTCCACGGCTCCAAAGACACCTTGTGAGTGCTGCCCTCAGGGCCAGGCACCGCACCGCCCGACTGTTCTAGGTAGGTGCGCCAAGCGGCGAGTGTCCTGACCCCTATCTCTTCGCGCGCCTGTTCAGCGCTGAGCTCTTCGATAATCAGTTGGCCAATGTCATTCATGACGGCAACCTCCTCTCATGGTGTAGAAGCATGAGGGTAGTTCGCCAACGCACGCCTGGCCTGGCGAAGACCGGATCGTAATACCGGCCCCTCTTCCGCGGGCTCCGCCGGGCTTGGGTGTGCAGTTTGACCATCGGCACGACGGACGGTCTTGATGCCCGTCAACGAGCCTGGTGGTCTCGCTTGGACGAGCCCGACCGTGTGGGCTACCGTTGATGCAACGTCGCGTGCCGTTGACAGTCCCTGTCAGGTATGGAGGCGTCGGACTTTTTGGGAGCCGACGATGATTTCGTTGCACCCTACATTCTCGCGTGACTAGCCGCGAGATGCGACAGCACCTAATGCTGTATCTACCCCCGGCCGCGGTTACTTCTGTGGTTCACACGGCAGGCATGCGGGCTCCGCCGTCGAGCTGAGTAATTACCTCTCATCTTCGACGATTGGAAACCCAATGACTGCCACTTTCAACCACATCATCATTCCTGCCAACGACGCCGAAGTTTCGGCGGCGTACTACCGGAACCTGTTGGAGATTGTTGATGCTCCCTCCTGGGGGCCTTTCGCCAATCTGATCATGTCTAACGGCGTGCTCCTGCAACTCGCCAAAGCCCCGCGAACGTTTGATTCACTACACTTCGCATTCCTCGTTGACGACGAGCATTTCGATCGAGTCCTCGCGTCGTTGATCGAATCTCGGACCGACTACTGGGGCGATCCCCAGCGCTCGCACAACGAGATTAACCACGAAGACGGAGGCCGCGCTCTCTACCTTCTCGACCCGGGCGGGCACTTGGTCGAGCTGCTGACGCGGCCATACGTCTGACTTCTGGTACTGCCGAGCCCACTGCTTGTAATACGGAACAACGGTTGTTACTGGCCTCGCGCCGCGCTTTCGCAACGTTCCTGCTTCATGGTCGATAAACAGGCAGCCACTCACAAAACCGACAGGCTCAGATCGTGGCAGGTCCCCGATAGTCGGACCACCGCGTTCTAGAGCCACGTTCTGATTGATGTCAGTCGATCTCGCAGCCCGCAGGTTGGTGGGTGTGGGTGCATTGGGCAGCGTACTCGGCCGGGTTGAGGTAGCCCAGTGACGAGTGCCGATGTCGGTTGTTGTGGTCGTTTTGGTCGCGAGAGGCGAGTAGTGCAGTCCATCTCTGAAACAGTGCAGTCGTCTTCTGAAACAGACAGTCACGTCCAGTCCGCGTCGTCGGTTCCCCACGGGCGTGCCGGAAACGGGTAGTCCACGTACTCGTCGAACACCGGCCTCGCCGCCGTGACGCGACCGTGCGTCACCACGCAGTCCGGTGGCGGCGTCTGGGCCGGACCATGGCCGTGATCCCGTCCGGGAAGTGTCAGCAACCATGCTGCTGTTCGGGCCAGGGACACCTCCACCGACGCATTCGAGCCGAATCCGTCCGCCCGATCGGCCAATTCGGACACGATACCCGCGGCGAGCAGATACCCGCTCGCGTGGTCGAGTGCCTGGGCAGGCAGACGCCCCAGTTCTCCGGCACGGCCTTCGAGGATCGAGATGCCGGTGGCAGCCTGTACGAGGCTGTCGAATCCGCGTCTACCCGACCATGGCCCTCGGGTACCCCAGGCGCTGACTCGCCCGTGTACGGCCTCCGCACGGTGTTCGAGTCCGAAGCGTTCCAGAGCTCGCGGCCGATACCCGGTGACCAGAACGTCCGCGGAGTCGAGCAATCGGTGCACTCGGGCGAGTCCGGCGCGGGTGTTCATGTCTACCGACGCCGAACGCTTGCCCTGCCCGTTTTCCAGATGCTGCCAGGCGATTTCGGGGCGGTGGGGCGAGTCGATACGCAGCACTTCGGCACCGAACAGGGCAAGAGCGCGAGTGGCGACCGGGCCGGCGATCACCCGAGTGAGATCGAGCACGCGGATACCCGCGAGTGGAGCGGCAGCCGTGCAGCCTCGGAACCCCGGGACTCGACAGTTCGTGGAGTCCGCGGCATCGGTACGCGCGATCACCGGGCCGAAGCGAGCCGCTTCGCCTGCTGGGTGGGCCCACCACTCATCTTCCGTGCGAACCTGCACCGCGAGAGCCCCGTTCTCGGCACACGACCGATCCAGCTCGGCTGCAGCCATACTCGCCAACCGGTCGACGAATCGATCTCTGCCGCAATCACTGTCGAGACCGACGGCATCGAGCAGCGCCGCCCGGTGATGCGGATAGTTCGCGTGGGTCCGCACCCAGCCGTCGGCCACGCGGAAGAAACCGGACAGGTCAGCGAACGGCTGCACCGGTGCATCGTCGATACGCAGCATCGAATCGCCCATGAACGATGCAGCTATCCGCTGCATCGATGCGGTCGGTGCCCGCGTGGAAGCGTCCGAGTCGGCGGACGGATGGAGCCCGAGAACGCGCCGCAACCTGCCGACTTCGGCACCGAGGGCTGCGACCGACTCGGCAGCAACAGTTGCCACCGGCAAGGTCGCTGCGAGGAAGGCACTCACCGCCTGGTGCTCCATCCGAGAACAGTTGCCGCGCCGACGTCAGCTGCGCTTGGCCCAGATCTCCATTCCGGCCGAGTTGAGACGATCGATCAGAACGTCGCCGATTGCGGTCGCCGGAGTGAGTACGCCACTCGCCTTCGGCAGCGCGTCACCTCCGAGTACGAGAGCCAACGCCGACTCGGCGAGCATGACTGCCGTCGCCTTGTAGCCGGGATCGCCCGACGCCTTCACACGGGCCCGGTAGCGCGCACCCGACGTGGTGAGCGTGTACAGGTCGACGGTGAAATGCCCCTTCTCGCGGGCCTTTTCGCTGGGGCCGGTGCCCGGCTTGGGAAGAATACGGTCGAGAACCTTGCCCGGCAGCACGGTCATGGCGGACACACCGATGAACAGCCCGGCCGACAATGCTCCGGCGAGAACGGGGCTGGCGAACGACGATCCGACACTCATCACCTCGCTGTACCGGAATTGCTTTCCGTACGCCCAATCGCGAAGCGCGTTGCTGCGCCGCACGACTCGCGTGTTGTACGAGGCCATGACGAAAGGTGCCTTCCAGCCACGCAGACTCGGATCGATCTTCTTGCCGTCGATCAGCACGGTGTCGAGTTGCCGGCCGAGCTGTGGTTCGAGGCCTCGGTCGGGGCTGAGCGAGTACGGCCGAGCGGCGATGCGTCGGGCCCGCTTGTCCTTCTTCATCGTCTCGATCTGCCCACGCAAGGAGTCGACGGTGCCGCCGCTGACTCCGCCGGACATCGAGGTGACCACCAGGGTGGTGTCGGTGAGTTCGCCTGCGTTGTCGGCGGTGACAGCCTCGTACAGCGCATGTACACCGATGTCGGACGGGACGGAATCGAATCCGCACGAGTGGACGATGCGGGCCCCGGTACGTTGCGCGATCTCGTGATTGGCGTCGATGCTCTCTCTGGCGAACAGGACCTCGCCGGTGAGGTCCACGTAGTCCGTCCCGGCCTCGGCGCAGGCTGTCGCCAGAGCCAATCCGTACTTCGCATAGGGGCCGACCGTCGTGATGACCACGCGCGTGGATCGGGCCATGGCCTCCAACGACGCGACATCGGTAGCGTCTGCTTCGAGGACCGACCAGCTACCGGCCTTCGGTCCGAGTTCCTTCTGCGTGGCCTGCACCCGCTTCGCCGAGCGACCTGCGAGGGCGATCCGGGTGTCGGCCGGTGCGTGCTCGGCGAGGTACTTCGCCGTCAGTTTCCCGACGAAGCCGGTGACGCCGTAGACGACGATGTCGTGAGTGCGATCGGGGCCGTTGGTCGAGTCCGGAGCAGGCGAGTTCATGTCAGCGACAGTAACCCGAATCACCCAGGCGAGTCGAAACGCCGTCAGATCGTCCAGGTATGCACCGGTTCTCCCGCGTTCATGAGCGTGACGTAGTCGCCCAGCATCGAGGCAAGGGCTCGGTCACGCTTGTCGCCTGCCCGCTCGCGAGCGACGACTGCCTCTCGTTGCCAGACCGAACCGGACTTCTTCGCCAGGCACCGAGCCTCGATCACGCCGAGATAGCGATCGCGGACCGCTGCGTCGACGCCGTACGCCGCCAATCCGGCGTCGGCCATCGGTAGCAACCGACGCAACACCAGTTCTTGCGGACTCACCCAGCCGACCTCGGGCCAATACAGCATCGAATCGAAGCCGCCGCGGGCCGCCGAGTGCACGTTCTCCTCGGCGGCGTCGAAAGACATCTGCGACCAGAGCGGTCGATCGGCGTCGGCCAACGCGCGCACGGTGCCGTAGTAGAACGCGGCGTCGGCAAGGGTGTCGATCACCGAGGGGCCGGCCGGAAGAACGCGGTTCTCGAGTCGGAGGTGATGACCGTCGCCGGACCGGTCGTAGATCGGGCGGTTCCATCGGTAGACGGTTCCGTTGTGCATGCGCAGCTCGGCCAGCGACGGAATCTTTCCCTCGGCGAGCGCGGCTTTGGGATCCTCGTCGCTGCAGACGGGCAACAGGGCGGGGAAGTAGCGCGAGTTCTCCTCGAACAGATCGAAAATGGAGGTGATCCACCGTTCGCCGAACCACACCCGTGGACGAACGCCCTGATTCTTGAGCTCTTGTGGCCGGGTGTCGGTGGCTTGCTCGAACAGTGGGATACGAGTTTCGTGCCACAGGGCGCGCCCGGCGAAGAACGGCGAGTTGGCGGCCAACGCTATTTGCACACCGGAGAGGGCTTGCGCTGCATTCCAATACGAGGCGAATTCATCCGGCGCAACTTGCAGATGCAACTGCACCGAGGTGCACGCGGCCTCGGGGAGGATGGTGTCGGTGACGATGTCCAGGTCTTCGGAGGCGGCGGCTCCGGGAAGTCGCACACCGCCGATCTTCAGTTCGATGTCCTCGCCTCGTGCGGCGAAGATCTGCTGATTGAGTAGGTCGTAGCGTGGATTCGCCGAGAGCCATCGATGCTCGAAGTGTTCTTCGTCCAGCGTCGGAAGCATTCCGATCATGGCGAGGCGACTGCCCGAGGTGCGAGCGCGTTCGTCCGCCGCATTCAGCGATCGCCGCAGATCCGTTTCCAACTGTGCGATGGATTCGCCTCGCAGCGGCCGCGGATCGACATTGATCTCGATGTTGAACTGACCCAGTTCGGTTTGGTAGTCGGGATCGGCGATGGCGTCGAGCACCGCGGCATTGGCCATCGCCGGTGCCATGTCGTCGTCGACGAGGTTGAGCTCGATCTCCATGCCGATCTGAGGTTCGCCGACGTGAAAGGTTTCGTCGGCCAACATGATCGCCAACGCGTCGAGACAGTCCTGGACCTTCTGGCGAAACTCGTGCCGGTCTTGTCTGGTGAACTTGCGACGCTCGACGTCCTCGCCCATGGTGACCGCCTATCGGTGCGTCTGAAGGGCCGTCCGCTCACGCGAACAGCTTCGGGTTTTCCGAGTATCGCAGCCCGCGTTCCTCCTGGGGGACGCACACGGAAAACACACCGAGATCACCACGGCGACGGCTGGTAGTCCTTGAGGAAGGCACCGTACAGATCGATTCCGAGTTCTCCCTGCACGATCGGGTCGTACACGCGAGCGGCGCCGTCCACCAGGTCGAGCGGTGCGTGGAATCCCTCGTCGGCGAGCCGCATCTTGGTGGGATGTGGGCGTTCGTCGGTGATCCAGCCGGTATCGACGGCGCTCATCAGGATTCCGCTGTCCAGCATTTCCTTTGCGCTGGTACGTGTCAGCATGTTGAGTGCCGCCTTGGCCATGTTGGTGTGCGGGTGTCCGGGGCCCTTGTACGCGCGCCCGAACTGGCCCTCCATTGCCGAGACGTTCACCACGTATTTGCGTCGCGCCTGAGAGGCCTCCATGGCCGGGCGCAGTCGCGACACGAGGATGAACGGCGCAACGGAGTTGCACAGCTGGACCTCGAGCAGTTCGACCGGGTCGACCTGCTCGACGGTGTGGATCCAGCTGTTGGTCTCGGCGAGATCGGGTACCAGACCGCCCGCGTCGATAGCGAGGCCGCTTTCGATTCTCTCGGCCGTGACCGAGCCCGCGACCATCGCGAGCGAGGCCACATCGTCTGCGCTCAAGGCAGCGGCCGGCTGTTCACCGAGCGCGGTGACGGGCAACGAGCTCGCCAGTGACGCGGGGTGGGCATCGCTGGTCTTGCCGAAGGTGATGCGCTCGGGGCCTGCTCCCTGGGTCAATGCAGCGGGCAGTGGTTCGGCTTCGGCATCGGCCAGTGCGCTGTACGAACCGGGGGAGCGTTTGACGGTCTGGGCGGCATTGTTGATCAAGATATCGAGCGGGCCTTCTGCGGCGACCGAATCTGCAAGGGCCACAACCTGAGCCGGGTCACGCAGATCGATCCCGACGATGCGCAGACGGTGCAGCCACTGGCTGCTGTCGTCCATCGCTGCGAATCGCCGGACCGCATCGTTGGGGAACCTGGTGGTGATAGTTGTGTGTGCGCCGTCGCGTAGCAGTCGAAGTGCGATGTACATCCCGATCTTCGCCCGCCCACCGGTCAACAGCGCGCGTCGTCCGGACAGGTCGGTCCGAGCGTTGCGCTTGCCGCGGTTGAGTGCGGCGCATTCCGGACAGAGCTGGTGATAGAACGAATCGACATCGGTGTAGCGCTGCTTGCAGATGTAGCAGGGCCGAGCCTTGATGAGCGTGCCCGCGATCTCGCCCTCGGCGCGCGAAGTGAGCGACAGACCGGCCGTCTCGTCGTCGATCCGGTCCGGGGATCCAGTTGCGGTCGCAGCGACGACGGCGCGGTCGGCGGCATTGACGGCATTGCGCGCAGCGACGCGTCGAGCACGCTTGAGGTCTTTGAACATCGCACCGGAGGCGCGTTGAACGGCAATCGAATCTGGGTGATTCTTGTCCAGTTCGGCGGCCTGCGCCAGTACCCGCAAGCACGTCTCGAGCTCGGTGGGGTCGATCGAGTCCATCGTCGGTCTCCTAACATCGGCCCGGTCGAGCCGTCGAAGTGGACACAACGAAAAAGACCCCGATTCCGAAGAATCAGGGTCGATTTCGTCTGTCTCAACTCAGATCTGTGAAAATCTCTGTCTGTCAAAACTTTCAGACGGTGTCCGAGGGGGGACTTGAACCCCCACGTCCGTTAATAGGACACTAGCACCTCAAGCTAGCGCGTCTGCCATTCCGCCACTCGGACATGTGCGACCGTTGCCGCATATTCTGTTGTTGCCTTCACAGCTGGTCGCTGTGCGCTGCGTAAGATTATCCGACGGGTTCCCGATAACCCAAATCCGCACGTCAGTTCATGCTCGAGGCCAATCCAGGTGGTGCCCGCGACCAATTCTGGTGGTAGGAACAATGGTGTGCCCAACGATGTGAGCGACCCCGGAAATCGCACCGATACCAACCCCACCGTCGCCCTCGACGAAGTCGTGGATCTGGTCAGTTCCCTCATCAGGTTCGACACGTCGAACACCGGAGAACTCGAGACCACCGTCGGCGAGAAAGAATGCGCCGAGTGGGTGGCGAGCAAGCTCGAGGAGGTGGGGTACGAGACCGAATACGTCGAGTCCGGTGCACCGGGCCGAGGCAACGTGTTCGCGTGGTTGCGCGGAGCTTCGAACTCCACCCGCGGCGCCCTGTTGGTCCACGGCCACCTCGATGTCGTACCGGCGGAGCCGGCCGACTGGAGCGTGCATCCGTTCTCCGGTGCGGTCGAGGACGGGTACGTATGGGGCCGCGGCGCAGTGGACATGAAAGACATGGTGGGCATGGCGCTGGCGCTGGCCCGCCAATTCAAGTCGAACGGAACCGTTCCGCCCCGCGACATCCTCTTCGCGTTCCTCGCCGACGAGGAGGCGGGCGGTAAGTACGGATCGCACTGGTTGGTCGACAACCGACCGGACCTGTTCGAAGGCGTCACCGAGGCAGTGGGCGAAGTCGGGGGATTCTCGCTGACCGTCGCTCGCCCGGACGGCACCGAGAAGCGGCTCTACATGGTCGAGACGGCAGAGAAGAGTCTGGCCTGGATGCGGCTCACCGCGAAGGCGCGAGCCGGGCACGGGTCGTTTCTGCACGACGACAACGCCGTGACGTATCTGGCCGAGGCCGTCGCGAAGCTCGGCAATCACACGTTCCCGCTTGTTCTCACCGAGTCGGTGTCACAGTTCCTCCGCGCGGTCTCCGAGGAGTCGGGTCTCGATTTCGACCCGACGTCGCCGGACATCGACGGCACCCTGCTCAAGCTCGGCAGCATCGCCCGCATCGTCGGAGCGACCCTGCGAGACACGGCCAACCCGACGATGCTCTCGGCCGGATACAAAGCGAATGTGATTCCGCAGACAGCGACCGCGGTGATCGACTGCCGGGTGCTACCCGGGCGGCAGGCAGCATTCGAGAAGGAGGTCGACGAGTTGATCGGCCCCAACGTCGAGCGCGAGTGGATCACGAAGCTCGAACCGTACGAGACCACGTTCGACGGCGATCTCGTCGATGCGATGAACGAGGCGGTGCTCGCACACGATCCGAACGGCCGTACCGTTCCCTACATGTTGTCCGGCGGTACGGATGCAAAAGCGTTCGCGCGCATCGGAATTCGCTGTTTCGGCTTCGCTCCTCTGAAGCTTCCGCCCGAACTCGATTTCGCGGCGTTGTTTCACGGCATCGACGAACGAGTACCCGTGGAGTCGTTGGAGTTCGGTACACAGGTACTCGAACACTTCTTGCTGCACAGCTGATACGAAAGGACACATCGTGGCGTACAACCCATACGACTCGCTTCCGGACCTACCGACCTTCGAGTTGACGTCCGAGGACGTCGAGGACGGAAAGTCACTGGCCACTGCGCAGGCCAGCGGCATCATGGGAGCCGGTGGTCACGACACCTCTCCACAACTGTCCTGGACCGGATTTCCCGAGGGCACCAAGAGCTTCGCTGTCACCGTCTACGACCCCGACGCGCCGACGGCATCGGGATTCTGGCACTGGGCAGTGGCGAATATCCCCGTCGAGACGACGTCTCTGGTCTCGGGCGCAGGCGACGACGGCGGCACCGGAGTGCCCAGCACCGCAGTGACGCTGAAGAACGACGCGGGCCTGTTCCGCTACATCGGTGCGGCTCCGCCCGCCGGACACGGCCCGCACCGGTATTACATCGCCGTCCATGCGGTCGATGTCGACCGACTAGAGGTCGACGAGACGGCCACCCCGGCCTATCTCGGATTCAATCTGTTCTCGCACGCCATCGCGCGCGCGGTGATCTCTGGCACCTACGAGGCCTGACTGCGTCCCCTCGTGCGCCTTTTGCATACCTCTGAGGGTGCAAAAGGCGCACGAGACCGGGACGGTCAGACTCTGTTGGCCGAACCCACCGCGTCGGCGATCGTGGCGAAACCGTGCTGCGCGAGCCGCGCCGACAGCCCCCGGTGAATGCTCCGGATCCACAGTGGGCCGCCGTAGATGAAGCCGGTGTATCCCTGGACCAGAGAAGCGCCTGCGGTGATGCGTTCCCACGCCTGCGCCTCGGTCTCGATGCCCCCGACCGAGATCAGGGTGAGCTGGGTCCCCACCCGGCGGTACAGGCGACGCAGTACCTCCAGCGAGCGGTCGGCCACCGGCGGTCCGGACAGTCCGCCCGCTCCCACCGCAGCGACCACCTCGGAATCGGTCCGCAGTCCGGAGCGGGAAATCGTCGTGTTGGTGGCCACGATGCCGTCGAGACCGAGTTCGACAGCCAAGTCGGCAACGGCGTCGATGTCCTCGTCGGACAGGTCGGGGGCAATCTTGACCAGAACCGGCACTGTCACCACCGCCTGCACCGCGACCAGAATCGGTCGCAGGGATTCGACGGCTTGAAGGTCGCGAAGCCCAGGGGTGTTGGGGGAACTGACATTGACGACGACGAAATCTGCGAGTGACCCCAACAGTTCGGCGCTCGCCGTGTAGTCCGCAGCTGCGTCCGCCGGCTCCACGACCTTGGTCTTGCCGATGTTGGCACCGATGGGGATACGGGTGCGCCTCGAGCGCACTCTGCGCGCCGCGTGCTCGGCTCCGTGGTTGTTGAATCCCATCCGGTTCACGATTGCGCGGTCGAGGGGCAACCGGAACAGTCGGGGCGTGGGATTGCCGGGCTGGCTCTGCGCCGTCACGGTGCCGATCTCGGCGAATCCGAACCCGATGGGGGCCCAGCAATCGATGCCGTCGGCATTTTTGTCGAATCCGGCCGCAAGTCCGAGCGGAGCCGGGAAATCGATGCCGAACACAGTCGAGCGCAGCCGCGGGTCGTCCACCACGAACATCTTCTCGGCCAGGTAGCGAAGAGGCGGGACGACGGCCACGGCGCGGAGCACCCCGAACGCCAGGTGGTGAATCCGCTCCGGTGGTACGAGGAACATCAAGCGCAACAGGGCGCGGTACAGACTGTCTGCCACGGTCTTCTTTCCGATCGATCCGGCTCGTCGAGCATTCTGCGCTCGAACAGTAACTGCCGGGCGATCAGATTCCGGGCTCGGGGATGTGATGTGCAGTCTTTTTGCGCTTGAGCAGGACCCGTCTGCTGCCGTCGGTGTAGAGACGAACCCGCGACAGCTCCCAGCCGCCGAATTCTGCCTGAATGGCGAGCCGCATCGACGCCGTCACCCTGGTGACGTCCGGCGGAAGCCGCAACGGAACGTACTCCCAGTCGTCAGAGGGCGATACTTCCCATCCGACGGGCATCTTCGCCCGGCCCGGCACCGAATTCTCGTGCGTGTTCACGTGCCTCCTCCACTACTGCGGTCGCTCCTGCACGCTCTACTCCGGTCGACGCCCCGCAGCAGGGATGCGCTGGAGTCCGTCTCCGGTTGCCGACCCCACGTACAGGTCGCCGGTGTCGGCGTCTACGGCAATCGAATCCGGCTGCCGCACAGTGGCCAACCGTTCGACTTCGACCGGAATTCCGGTATCGAGTGTGTATCCGACCACTTCGTTGCGGGCAGGCAGTGTCACCCACGCGACACCGGACTGTTCATCGTAGGCGACTGCCCACGGCTGTGACCCGACCGGAAACCGTTGCCGCATCAGCAGATCGTGTGAGGTGAAAACAAGGAGTTCGGTACCGGTCGAATCGGTGACCAGCAGACGACCGAATTCATCGCTGGTCATCTCGGCTGCACCCTCACCGGCGCGCAGGGCGACTCCCAGAGTGCCGTCGTCGAGATTCAGATCGGTGACCGATGTCTGTCGACGATCGAGAACCGAGACGCCGTCCGGTGTACTTGCCAGCACATCGGCCGAGGTGACGCTGCCCCCGGACACAGTGCTGGTGACCTGACCGCTCGCGTCGAACACGCGGACCTTGCCGGTGTCGTCGCCGACGGCAGTCGTGCCATCGGGTAGGTCGGCAGCAGAGCGGGCATTGGAATCGACTGCCAGATCGGTGCGCTGCCCGTCTGCCACATCGATTCTCACGACCGAACCGTCCATGGGGATCAGCACAGTCGAGTCTCTTCCGGCGACCAGAGCCGCTCCCGTGGAGCCCAGGTCGACGACCCGTGTGTCCGACGACGCCCCGGCGCGGACCAGATTCACGGTTGTCGATGCGTCGGTCAGCGCCACGAGTGTGCGGGTGACGGGATCGAAGGTGAGCGCGTCGACGGGCGCGAACTCGGTGACGGTACCGGCGGGAGCAACGGTGGTCGCGGGTGATTGAGCCGCAGGCAACGGTTCGACGGATATCTGGCCACTGTTCTCGTCGTCGCTGGAGCACGCGCTCGTCGACAACACTGTGACTACGGCGAGCGCTGATGCAACTGCCGCTCGAACCGTACGAGCCGACGGTGTTCGCATGGGATCGAACCTACTTCCCTCGAGTGACGCTGCCGGTGAAGGCACCGGCGTGTTCTGGCGTTGCCACATCTGTACCAGCGTGCTTGGTCTCGGCGAAATCTGCCGGTCCGGATCAGGCGCGATCCGGTGGTGTGGGGAGAAGCGGTAGCGTGTTCGTCCGACGAGGAATGCGTGCCGGAGTGGAGCCTGCGGAATGACCGTTGGTTCCCGGAGTGGAGCCTGCGGAGTGACCGTGAGCTGTAGCTGCACGATATGGGAGTGGACGTGGAATCCGAGGAAACGAATTTCGTCGTCGAGGAAGTCAACGCGGGAACGCATCCGAACGGCTTCGGGCAGACCGACGACGGCCGGGCGTTCGCGTTTCGAGTGCATCGGCGCACCCTCTACGTGGAGATTTATCGGGCCGACGTGCGATCGCCGGTGCCGGACCGATCCGAGATCGAAGCGGTTGCCGAGCATTCGGTCGCCGAGGTCGATCTGACGGACGAGCGCAGCATCATCGGTGTGGTGCGTGACGCGGTCGCACACGCGCAGCACTTGTCCGATGCGTCACAACGTGACACCACTGCCGTTCGCGCGTTCTTCAACAGGGTCAACTCCGTGCTGGAGGGATTCTGACGGGGACAACCGCGTCCCGACCGATCACGCGCTGACGTCGTCGAGGGCAGATGTGATGGCGGACGGCAGTTCGAGTTCCTCGGCCATCAATGCGCCCATCAGCTGAGCGAGATCGCGAGCGCCCACGATCGCGCTGCTCACTCCCGGCCGATCCCGAGCCCATGCGAGCGCTACCACCAGTGGAGAAGTGGCAAGTCCGTCGGCCGCGGTGACGGCGGCGTCGACGATGCTGACGGCAGAATCCGTCAGGTACGTCAGGACGGACTCGGCGTGCAACTCATCGGCACCGCGGGAATCCGCGGGGATACCGTTGCGGTACTTGCCCGTCAGCACGCCGCCCGCGAGGGGGATCGCAGCCAGTACGCCGATGCCGTGGTGGTGTGCGGCGGGAATCAGTTCGTCCTCGATTCCACGGGCCAGCAGCGAGTACTCCGCCTGCGTGGCCACGATACGTCCGGTACCGGCTGCGCCCGCCGCTGTGGCCAACTGCCAGCCGAGGTATCCGCGGGCACCGGTGTAGCGCACCCGTCCACTGCTCACTGCGTAGTCGAGCGTGGCTGCGATCTCGTCGACCGGAGTCATCGGGTCCCATGCCGCTACCTGCCACAGATCGAGATAGTCCGTGCCGAGTTCGCGCAGTGTTGCGTCCAGTTGGCCGAGTAGGCCGCGTCGAGAGCAGTCGACGTCGTATCGGCCGTAGCGCGGTTCGAGTCCCGCAGCGCTGCTGATCACCAGTTCATGCCGGGGGACCACGTCGTCGAGCAACTCGGCGAGAACTCGTTGCGCGCGACCGTCCCCGTAGGCGGGAGAGGTATCGACCAGGGTTCCGCCGGCCTCGGCGAATGCCGACAACTGCGCTGCAGCGTCATCACCATCGGTTCCGCTACCCCAGCCGAGGGTGCCGAGGCCGAGTCTGGAGACGCGAAGCCCGCTGGTGCCGACCGATCTCTGCTTCATATATGCCGAATGTCCTTTTACGATTGATCGTCGGTGTCGAAACTGCACCGCCGCCAGTGCACAGTAGTGCGGAGCGCCGCCGGGTGTGAACCTGCCGCGCCGCGTCGCTGCGCTCGGTATGAACCTGTCGCGGCGGGTACGGTCATGCCCGTGAATCGCGAATTCAGGGGGCAGGCCGTCGGCCGCGCATCGGTAGTGAAAAGTTCAACCACATCGTTTTCGGAGCGGGGTGCCGCATGATCGACATGACGTGGCTGCAGGCGGTCGTACTCGGTGCAGTGCAGGGCCTGACGGAATTCCTGCCTATCTCCTCTTCGGGCCACCTGCGCATCGTGTCCGGAGTGTTCTGGAACGAGGATGCCGGTGCCTCGTTCACCGCGGTGACTCAGCTCGGCACCGAGGCTGCGGTGCTGCTGTTCTTCTGGCGCGACATCGTCAGAATCGTCAAGGCCTGGTTCATCGGTCTGACGAAGAAGGAGGAGCGCGGTCTCGACTACCGGATGGGGTGGTACGTGATCATTGCCACCATTCCCATCGGTGTCCTGGGTCTGCTCTTCAAGGATCAGATCCGAACCGGTGCCCGCAACCTGTATCTCATCGCGTTCATGCTGATCGCATTCGCGGTCGTCATTGCGATCGCGGAGAAGGTCGGCCGCAAGGAGCGACCGATCGAGAAGTTGACCACCCGCGACGGCATCGCCATGGGTCTCGCGCAATGCCTGGCGTTGGTCCCCGGGGTGTCCCGCTCCGGAGCAACGACCAGCGCAGGACTGTTTCTCGGGCTCGAACGCGAAGCAGCTGTCCGCTTTTCGTTCCTGCTCGCCATTCCTGCTGTCACCGCGTCCGGTTTGTTCTCGCTGCCCGATGCCTTCGAGCCGGTCGGCTCGGGGCTGGCCGCATCGGGGCCGCAGCTGTTGGTGGCCACCGTCATCGCGTTCGGCCTGGGCTATGCCTCGATCGCCTGGCTGCTGAAGTTCGTCACGAACCATTCGCTGTACTGGTTCGTCGGCTACCGGATCGTGCTCGGCGTCGTCGTGCTCGGGTTGCTGGCGGGCGGGGTCGTTTCCGCCACCTGACGTTTGTCTCGTTAGGCTCGTAGCAATGACAGTCATCTTGCTCCGGCACGGCCGTTCCACGTCGAACACCGCCGGCACTCTTGCCGGTCGTAGCGAAGGCGTCGCACTCGACGAGCGCGGACGCGAGCAAGCGCGGGCGGTTGCCGAGCGACTCGGTGATCTTCCGATCGCCGAGATCGTGCGGTCTCCGCTGCTGCGATGCGAGCAGACCGTGGAGCCGCTGGCGGCCGAGCTGGGTATCTCGGCGGTGGTCGAGGACCGTCTGGTGGAAGTCGACTACGGGCAGTGGACGGGTCGGACGATCAAGGAGTTGTTGGCCGAGCCGCTGTGGAAAGTGGTGCAGCAGCATCCATCGGCAGCGGTGTTTCCCGAGGGCGAAGGCTTGGCCGCGGTGCAGCAACGTGCGGTCCAGGCGGTTCGGGAGCACGACGCCCGACTCGCCGCGAAGCACGGCCGGGACGTGTTGTGGGTGGCGTGCTCGCACGGTGACGTCATCAAGTCGGTGATCTCGGACGCAATGGGCGCGCACCTCGACACTTTCCAGCGCATCGTCGCCGACCCTGCATCGATCAGTGTCGTTCGGTACACCTCGACGAGGCCGTTCGTGCTGCGGACCAACGACACCGGAGCGGACCTGAGCGCGTTCGTCCCCAAAGCCGAGGAGCCCAGCACCGAGGACGGTGCGAACTCGTCCGATGCGGTCGTCGGTGGTGGTTCGG
The DNA here is from genome assembly GCF_000333955.1 of Rhodococcus sp. AW25M09. Lineage (GTDB taxonomy): Bacteria > Actinomycetota > Actinomycetes > Mycobacteriales > Mycobacteriaceae > Rhodococcoides. Next base: position 32,343 of record NZ_CAPS01000081.1, on the reverse strand, counting down.
GCAGCTAGAGCGGCCGATTCAGCGCCTGAATGTCGATCGGTGGCAGGCTGGAGAGCACGCAATACCGTCCGTGGTCGATCTGTGACCGATAATGGAGGTTCCGCGATTTGCTTCGCGGAGCTGTTCGAGTCGTAAGGAGGTGCAATGCCGCGCGCCATACACGTTTTTCGCACCCCTGATCGTTTCGTTGCCGGGACCGTTGGTGAACCGGGCGACCGAACGTTCTTCCTGCAAGCGGTGCACGATGCCCGAGTGGTGTCGGTGGCCCTGGAAAAGCAGCAGGTCCAGGTTTTGGCCGACCGAATGGGGCTTCTCCTCGAAGAAGTGCACCGCCGGTTCGGTGCCGACGTGCCGGTCGAGGAGACCGACACGGTCGACACCAGTCCGTTGCTGACGCCGATCGACACCGAGTTCAGGGTCGGCACGATGGGACTCGGCTGGGACGCCGATGCCAACGCTGTCGTCGTGGAACTGTTGGCAGTCAGTGAAGTAGAAGTGGACGAATCCGTCGTTCTCGACGACACCGACGAAGGCCCCGATGCTGTGCGGGTGTTCCTCACCCCGGTTCAGGCTCGCGAATTCGCGGTTCGGTCCGAACTCGTGATTGCCGCGGGACGTGCGCCGTGCCCGTTGTGCGGCCTGCCGCTGGCTCCCGAGGGGCACGTCTGTATCCGAACGAACGGATACCGCCGGGGTGCGACGTTCGGGCCGGTCACCGAGGTCGACGAGCCTTGACAGTCGAACTGCCTCCGTTCGAGGGGCGCGAGACCATGGAGACCGGCGAGCTCACTGTCGTCGGGCGAGTGGTGTCGGCCAGCAACGCGACGCTGGTGTGCGAGGCGGGCGAGGGAGACGCGTCCGTTCGGTGCGTATACAAACCTGTCCGCGGCGAAGTGCCGCTCTGGGACTTTCCCGACGGCACCCTCGCGGGACGGGAAGTGGCGTCGTACGAGATCTCCGAGGCATTGGGTTGGGGCGTGATTCCGCCGACAGTTCTGCGTGACGGGCCGTTCGGGCCCGGCATGGTGCAGAAGTGGATCGAGACGCCCGCGGACCATGCCGAAGGACGCGTCGACCTCGTCGATATCTGCCGTCCGGATCTCGTTCCGAAAGGGTGGATCCCGGTGTTGCAGGCCTACGACGGGGATGGCGAGGAGATCGCGCTGATCCACGCCGACGATCCGCGTCTGCAGCGGATGGCGGTTCTCGACGTGATCCTCAACAACGCCGATCGCAAGGGTGGCCACGCACTCGAAGGTCTCGACGGATACGTGTACGGAGTCGATCACGGCATCTGCCTGCACTCCGAGAACAAGTTGCGCACGGTGTTGTGGGGCTGGGCGGGCCAGGCTGTGGACGACGCGTTGATGAGCGACGTGGTGCGCTTCGTCGAGACCTTCGACGCAGTCACCGCGCCGCGCCTGGTCGACAAGATCACCCTGACCGAAACGATCGCGGTTCTGGATCGGGCGCAGGAGTTGATCGCACGCCCGGTCATGCCGGAGCCTCGCTCGAGTAGACCCATACCCTGGCCCGCCTTCTGATCGGGCTCGGATAGGCTCGGCTGCATGCATTCTTGGTCGAGCCCGGAAATCCCGACAATTCCGGGGCAGGGTCCCGCGCTTCGATTGTTCGACACCGCAGACCGCCAGGTGCGTCCGGTCACCCCGGGTTCGACGGCACGGATGTACGTCTGCGGAATCACCCCGTACGACGCCACCCACCTCGGACATGCCGCGACCTACCTCACGTTCGATCTGATCAACCGTCTGTGGCGGGACGCGGGCACGGACGTGCATTACGTTCAGAACGTCACCGACGTCGATGATCCGCTGTTCGAGCGCGCCGACCGTGACGGTGAGGACTGGCGCGATCTGGGTGCCCGCGAGATCGAACTTTTCCGCTCCGATATGGAGGCGTTGCGCGTGATCCCGCCGCGCGACTACATCGGCGCCGTCGAATCCGTCGACGAGGTCGTCGAACTGGTGGAGAAGTTGGTCGCGGCAGGCGCCGCCTACGTCGTCGAGGATGCCGAGTATCCCGACGTGTACTTCAGCGTCGCCGCCACCGAGCAGTTCGGCTACGAGTCCGGCTACGACCGCCCCACGATGGATACTTTCTTCGCCGAACGTGGCGGCGACCCGGATCGGGCCGGCAAGCGGGATCCTCTCGATGCGTTGCTGTGGCGTTCGGTGCGGCCGGGTGAGCCGTCGTGGCCCTCGCCGTGGGGTGATGGTCGGCCCGGTTGGCACGTCGAATGCGCGGCCATTGCACTCAATCGCATCGGATCTGGGTTCGACATTCAGGGTGGTGGAAGCGATCTCATCTTCCCGCACCACGAATTCTCGGCCGCACACGCCGAGGCCGCCACCGGTGATCCCCGCTTCGCACGGCATTACGTGCACACCGGAATGATCGGGCTGGACGGCGAGAAGATGTCCAAGAGCCGCGGCAACCTGGTGTTCGTCTCGAAGCTACGCGCCGAGAACGTCGATTCCGCAGCCGTGCGACTCGGCCTGCTCGCCGGCCACTATCGGCAGGACCGCCCGTGGTCCGACGAGGTCCTCGAACGCGCCCACACCAGGCTCGCACTGTGGCGTCGAGCGGCGGCGCTCGAGAGCGCAGCGTCGGCCGACGACGTGATCAACCGGTTGCGCCAACATCTGGCAGACGATCTCGACACACCGAAGGCACTCGATGCGCTCGACGCGTGGGCGAGCTTCGCAGTCGAACGAGGTGGATCGGACGCCGGCGCTCCCGGCGCTTTCGCCGACGCCGTCGACGCGCTGCTCGGAGTTCCGCTGCGTTAGTTCGCAGGCCCCAGGCGCAGATCCGTCAACAGGTCCGGGATCAGGCGTTCTTCCATGACTGCTCGACCCGAATCGCGCAGAGCAGCAGCCAGTTCCGGGGCCCACGGGCTGTCCGTAGGATGCCCCTTCAACGGCTCCGAGTTCCGCGCGTCCAGCGCGGCTCGGTAGGAGTCGACGTCCATTCGCCACGGTACCGCGTCGTACCGAGAGACCGCCCGGGTCACCATGTGCACTCCGGCCCAGTCGAAATCGGCCCGCCAGCGGATGGTGGTACCCGGCGCACGGGAAGCCAACAGTCGGTGCACCGCAGCGGAGGGCTGACCGTCGGTGCAGATCAGACTTGCGCACGCGGAGCCGAGAGTGCGGGCCGCAGCGGCGAGCACGGCGACGTTCTCGCAGACGAACACGACCGACGCGCTGTTGGTGAGTCCGCCGCGCGAGAGCATGTCCACTGTGACGGGAAAGGGAACCCCCTCGTCAGCGGCCTCGTTCAACCATCGTGCAACGGTATGGGACTCCTCGACGCGGTATCCGAGCACCAGCACGCGGCTGGACAACGCATCGACCGAGACCCCCGCGGTTTCCCACAGTGACCTGATCCCGACGGGATCGACGGGGCGAGGCACGTTCTCGCGCAGCGACAGCGCATCGAGAACGAGTTTCGGGGCACCGCCACCCGAGAGAGCCTTGGTGTCTCCGCTGGCCAGTTCCGCGAGCTCGGTCAGAGACAGCCCGTCCACCGGAAGCCGAGCGAGCACCTGCGTGGCCACCGCCAACGCATCGACGGCGACGCGTCCGCCGAGGGTGCCGTCCTGGTTGAGCAGCGATGCGATCCAATGTTCGATCCATTCGCGATCGGTTCCGCCGCCGAGTACCTCCCTGGCTCGTTCCAGCGCGTCCGAGCGCACCTGAGCCTTGTCCGCCGCGATGCGCTTCTTGTCCTGCAACGGCGCTTGCTGGGTGAGGGTGTCGATCAGTCCGAGGCCACCGTTGAGCGAATGACTGAGCCACTCGTCGAACCGTTGGAGGTCGAGCCGGGTACTCCGCGCCCGGGAATGCAGACTGGAATTCGAGCGTGAGATCGCGCTGCACAGGCGCCACAATTCCGGCGCGTCGCTCAAATCCACGGTGATGTTGCCGCCGACGCGAAGCCAGTTGGCCTCCAACTTCTTTCGCGCTGCATCCAGGAGGGCTGCCAATTCGGCGCTGCCCCGCCACTCGCTGTTATCGGTCAAACTCCAGCCCACCTTCGGTCGGGGTCGGAACACGACGCGTCAACGGCGAGCCGAGCGCGGCAGCAAGGTCGGTGCCGTCGTGTTCGGCGAACAGTTCGCCGTTCTCCCACACCAGAAGTGCTGCGCTCACAGTGTTTTCGGCGGTCGAATGGGCCAGATCGTAGTGCGCGCAGCCAGGGACGTCCGCGTAGGTGATCCACAGGTCGTATCCGGTCATGAACAGGTCCAGATCGAATTGCACACTGAGCCCGAGCAATTCGCTGCGCCCGTTGTCGTCGACACCGGCGAACGCTTCGTCGAGGGCAAGCAGTCGGGGCGAGTGCGGATCGGCGGACGAGAGCATGACGTGTGCCGCAGCGAACAGTGGGAGATGAAGTGAGACCGACTGTTCGCCGCCCGAGAGGGCACTGTGACGTGCAACGGTCAGGCGATCCTCGTTCCCGTCACCACTGATGAGGGTGAAGGCGAATACGCGCCAGCGGCGATAGTCCAGTGTCGTCGACAGGATCTCGGGGTACGACCGCTCCGGATGCGCTGCGCGAGCAACCCTGATCTCCGACGCGAAATGGGCTCGCATCGCGGCCAGATCGTCCTGGTTGAGCGCCGATGCGTCTCGATCGAGCATCTTCGATACCGCCCGGGCACCGTCGTCGAGGTTGTCGGCCAACACCCAGTGCACACCGATAGTGTTTCCCGAGGACATCCGGCGCTGCTTCATCTCGGCGGACATCTGCGCGATGAGCTCGCGCGCGTCGACAGTTCGCTCGTGAATCTGCTGCGCCAGACCGGTCAACAGCGCATCCTCGAGAATGCGGCGCTCCTGCTCGGTCAGCAACAGCTCCTGATCGGACCTGGCCGCACCGATTCTGTCCGCGAAGTCGCCGACCGACGAATAGCCCTGCTCGTCCTGCACGCGAACCACCGTCAAACCGTCCGGAGCATCCCACTGCAGGCGGTAGTCCTGACCCGAGGCGGCGAGCTGTGAGTCGAACTCCTGCAACGCACTGGTCAGAGCGGTACGAGTGGACTTTCGGCTCGAATCACTGACCTTCACCGATGCCGTTGCCGCATCGAGTGCCGAATGCAGCGCGCGCACCACCGGTGGTAGCACCGGAACCTCGTCGTCGGGGCCGTCGGCCTGCTGGACTCGATACAGGATCTGTTCCACCGTCAGCCAGGCCGATTCGCTGGCAGGCCAGGCGTACACGTCGTGAACGCCGAGGATGGTGAGCAGGTCCTTGCGGGCGTACGGCGCGAGACGCCCGGCATCACCGAGGGTTTCGGTGACTGCCCCTCGCAGGCTTTCGAGCGCTGTGTTGCATGCACCCTCCGCCTTGCCGATCGCCTCTCCGGCTTCCTTGTCCGCTTTTCGTGCGGCCCGCTGCTCGGCGCGGCACTTCTCGATGCGCTCACGTGCGTTGTCGAGATCGGTGTCGATCTGTTCGGCGGTAGCACCGAGCTTCTCGGTCAGTAACTCCAGGCGTTGGACCTGCTGCCGGTAGCTCTCGTCTGCTATCGCAGCCTCCTCGGCGAGCTCCTCGGCCAGTCCGGATGCTTCGTCGAGTCGGTTCATCGCCTCGCGGGCACGCTCGGCCTCGCGTGTGTGATCGGCACGCTTGCGAATCACCGCCGAGCCCTGATGCTCGAAATGCCTGATCGCCGCTGCGAGCGCATCGATGTCGCGACCGATGTGCGGGGTGCGGTGCGCCACCGCTGCGGTGCGCAGCTGTTTCTCCTTCGCCGACAGGTCTGCGATTGCCTGATCGAATTCGCGGTCAGCTGCTGCAGAACTGTCCTTGGAGGTCCGCAGTGCGCCGGCGGCGGCAGTGACCGCACGCTGCGCCTTCACGATGGACGTCGCTCGGGGGAGTCGCTTCGCGGCAGCGTTGAGCGCCTGCACCAGCTCGCGCGCAGCCTGTTCTTCTACGGTCGCGGTTGCCAACGCTTCGGTCGCGGCATCGATGGCGATATCGAGCTCGGCGATACGTTGCTGACGCCGACGCGCCCGCGCCGTGGCGCCGATGTACTCGGCATCGGATTTGGCGTGACGACCCTGCTGCACACCCTGGAAGTACCGGCCGTCGACGCCCACCGAAACCGAACCACCTGGGGCCGCTCCGTCGTCCCGGTGCAGTGCAACGGACTCGAGCACGGCGAGGACGCGAGATTCCGGGACGGCGGTGCCGGGCTCGGGTTCGAGAACCGACGCCAACGTGGTGCCGGTCGGTCGTGTGGCCTCGGCCAGCGGAGCGAGGTACTGCTCCGAGGCGGACTCGAGCGGAAAGTCGTCGACCGGATGGATCCAGCCGTCGAGCAGATTCGCTGCTTGCAGCGCGGATTCGATTCCGGCCGCATCGGCTGGGCAGACCGCGTCGGCAAAACGAACCAGCTGCCATAGCGGCGCTCCCGAGAGATCCACACGGGTGTCGGTCCGGGCGGCGAACGACGGCGGCGCGTCGTCGTGTTGGGCCCGCACCAGTGCCGATTCGTCGTTCAGCGCGTTCAGCTCGGCTGTCCGGGTGGTCACGTCGACGCGCGCCTGTGCTTGCCTGGCACGAATCGCGTCGACTCCGTCGGCTGTCCGATCGGCGAGAACGGATTCGAGGCTCGGGGCGTCGTCGTCGCCGATGTCTTTCAGCGCAGCGTCGAGTGCTTCGAAGGTGGCCGAGGTAATGCCCGCGGAGGAATACAGCGCCGAATTGGTCGACCACCACGCCCGTAGGCCGGTGGCGAAGTGCGCCTTCTCCAGGTCGACGGCAGCTTCGGCCTCGGTGACCGCTGTCGTAGCCGCCTCGAGCAACTCCCGGGCCTTGGATGCCGCCTTCTCCGCACGGGCGCGTTCTGTCGATGCCTTCTCGACGGTTCCCAGTGCCTCGCGCACCGCCCGTACGTCGCCATCGCGCTCTTCGGCGTGCCCGCGCAGTGCCGTACTGATCTGATCGCTTCGGGCCGTACCTGGCAGGGGAGTCCAGAAAATACCGGCGTCCTCGGCCGCAGTCTGCAATTCTTCCTCGGCCCGGCTCACCCCGGCTACCGAGTCGCGAAGCTCGGAGTCGGCTCGGGCAGCCTCGGTGGTGCGCTGTGCCAGATCACCTTGTGCCTTGCGGGCCCGTTCGGCCTGTTGGGCCGTCGAGATCTCCAGCTTCGCAGCCGACTCGGCCAGGTCGTCGAGTTGCTGCTTGCCCTCGTAGGCGCTCGAGCGCTGCAGCGTCTCGCGGTCGGCGACGGCCTGATCCAGAGCGCGTTCGGCCTCGTCGAACCGAACTTCTGCCGCTGATCGCTCCAGCAGACGCCGATCCTTCAGGGCCGCAGCCGCGAAGTGCGCGGTGGTTGCGTGCGTCACCGCCTCGAGTCGACGCGAGACCTGCTCCACATCCGAACGTGTTTGTACCCGAAGGTATTTGGAATACACCGAGACGAAGTTCGTCGCGGCGTGATCGGCTTGCGCCAAACCTTCCAGCGCACGTCCCACTTCTTCCATATCGCTGAAGGAGCGGGCAGCCTCGAGCACCAATTGCTCGTCCAGCGGACGCAGACCGTCGGTCAATGACTGAGACAGACCCTTGGGGTCCAGATTCTTGGCCAGCTGCGGACGGCGAAGGGTCAGAATCAAATTGATGAGCTGGTCATAGCGTTGGGTGCCGAGCCCGAACATCCGGGCATCGATCGCGGCGCGGTAGTCGACCGGGCGGTCCGTCAGGGCGTCGGTGCCCAGCTGCTCACCGAGTTGCTTCTTCGTCAACGGCCGGTCGTCGGAACCCAACAGCGAGAAGTCCACGCCCACCCGGCCGTCGGCCACGAAGTACCAGCGGGTCACCTTGTCGTTGTGCCGACTGGCCCGCATTCCGATTCCGACGGTCACCGATTCGGGGTCCTCGCGTGAACCGCGACCGAACTCCATCCACACGTACGAGTGTGCGCTTTCCTGCCCCCGATAGAGCAGGTTCGATTTCATCGTCCGCTCTTCTCCGGCAAAAGGATTGAGTCGTCGAGGTTCGATCCGGCCGTCCAGAACGAAGGGAAACAGCACCTCGAGCGCTTTGGTCTTGCCGGACCCATTGGGTCCGCGCAACACCAGGCGACCGTCCGCAAAAGAAAACTCTTGATCGCGGTAGTCCCACAGGTTGACGATTCCTGCTCGCGTGGGCCGAAAGCGATTCGAGTGTGCGGTCATCTACTCAATCCTCTGCTTCGGACGATTCGATACTGACGGGCTGTTCGGTACTGACGGGTTTCTCGGCGGCGAACAACGAATCCTGCGGGGTTCGATCGCGCACACTGACCATGACGTCTCGGTACCGCGCGATCACCGGAAGCACCAACACTCCGCCGGATACGCTGTGTACGAGGCGAAGCCGATGCAGCAGAGCGAGTGCTCGCAGCCGTAGACCGTCCCGATCGGTCTGCCACTGGGCGGCGAAGGTGCGGCCGAATCGTTCGACGAGATCATCGACCACCGTCACGAGCCAGCTGTCTTCGATCAGTGGGTACTGTTGCCTGCTGTCGGCATCGGCGAATGTCGTTGCATCGGAGGGAAACCCGAACTCGGCAAGATCGCCGAAGATTCCGCCGTCAGGGATGGCTCGGTCCAACTGTTCGATCAGGGCATCGCCGTCGGGCAGCGGATAGGCCGCCAGCGCCGGTGCATCGGGATCGATCACCCGATCCGAGATTTCACCCGCAATCAACAACGCGACCTGAGCAATGGTTCCGGTACTGGGGAATCGGTAATCCGACAGTCGGCCCGAAGTATCGATGAGAGCCACTCCCTCGGAGCGACGCTCGGCAACGAGGCCCGTGAGCAACTCGACATCCGCAACAGTGCGAGACGCGGCCAGCGCAGCGCGGGCGTCCCGATCCAGGTCGGTCAGGTAGACAACCGGCTGTTCGACCAGTGCTCGGCGCACCGACCGCAGCGTTTCCTTCGGGTCTGCCGGGCGCTCGGGATCAGTACGCTCGGAATCGAGATCGTCGGGTTCGAGCGGAGCGTCCGAGCCTGCCAGCAATCCGCGAATCGAGCGCAGATGCTGGACGGCACGGGGCGGACGGAACATCGCGACGACCACCGGACGGTCGATGTCGTAGAGGGCCTCACCTGCGGACGGATTGTTGGCCCAGCCTGATGCGTCGCCGTCGGCCAAGGCGATCGCACCGCGGGTCGCGAGCCAGCCGATCGCGTCGACGAAGGCATCTCTGTCGCTCGCTCGATCGGTCGTCAGCTCGACTCCGTCGACTTGGCTCGCCTCTGCCGCAACGTGATCGGCGAGCTCGGAGAGTGTGATCTGGTTGCCCGCTCGACCGAGTGCCGCCAGTGCCAGCGAAAGATACGCGTATCTGCGACGGTCGAAGATTCGGTCGGTCGACGTCCGGGCGGGTTGGCTGTCGTCGAGTCGGTCGATCACCGGGAACAGGCGCGCGGTGGTTTCGGTGACCTCGAGCCGATACCCGAACAGCTCGAGCAGGTCCTCGCGCAGCTCGGTTGCCCATCTGCGCAGAAGAGGGAGGGCTATTCGATCGGGATATGTGGTGGTCACCAGGTGATTCGACAGCGCCACCCTGGCGGCACGCTGGTAGGAATCCAGTGCGAGGGAGGAGATTTCGCGAGCTCTCATCGGCGAGCGACCTCACTGACGTCGAGCGAGAGCCGGTCCAGATGCAGTCGACCGCGGGTGGTCCGCACGATCGTCGATCGGTCGCTGTCGCTCAGGGTCAGTCGCACCCCACTGTCCGATCCGGACGAGTCCGAAGTGCGTCCACTCACGCGTACCCGCGCCGTCAAGGCAGCGTTCAACAGGCTCAGCAGCACCTCGGTTTCCTGCTCGTTCAGAACGCGGTCGTGAATTCCTGTGGAGGCCAACGACTGCGCCGCGGCACTGCGCGAACGCTGCGCGTCGAGCTGCTGTTCGCGGAGTCGCCGGATGCCACCGTCGTTGCGCTGTACCCGGCCCGGCACGCCGGGGGTGGGGTTCGGCCGGTCTCGGCCAAGGTCCGCGAGATCTCGACCGGCGGTGCCTCCCACCAGGACCTGGACGTCGAAATGATGTCGGCATCGGGGTGGACCATCGACAGGTGCCGAGGTCTGCCGAGGCCGAACACGGCGTGGAACAGCGCGTGCGCGCTGTCTTCGGTAGGTGCGGCAGCAAACCATCCGGCCAGGTGGCGCAGTTGACTTTCGCGGCTGACGCCGCCTTTGCGGGTCTCGGTGACACGACGCAGCAGCGACAGCACGGCGGCGATCGCGCTCATCGTGCCTTCGCGAAGGCGCTCGGACTCGCTGAGTTCGGACTCGGCCGAGACGAACCAGTGCGACAGCCCGGCCCAGCGATCGGTCCAGTCGGCCTGCCGTTCGGTCACGGTGAGAAACACACGTTCGTCGCTCACGGCGGCGCGCTCGATGAGATCGTCGATGCCGGTTGCCTCGACGAGTGCGATCGCCTCGGCGAGCTTCGGGGCGTAGCGCGTGAGGTCCGAGCTGAACTCGCGCATGTGTGTCAGCAGCGCGTCCTTGTGGACCAGGAAGGACTCGGGAGTGATCTCGGTGGTGCGCACCAGGTCACCCAGCACGAGATAGAAATGTGCCGCGCGGGTCGCCATTTCCGACAGCGTCGAATCGAGACGACTGAGTTTTCGGTAGATCCGATCGCCGTCTTTCTGTCGGTTCGCCTCGGCCAGCTCGTGCATATCGGCCAGCAGCTCGGGCAACACCAGCCGCGACAGCGAGGCGTCGTCCAGGCGAGCGCCGAGCACGTCCTCGACCGCTCGATAGGCCTTGTAACCGGCCTGACCGAACTGATAGACGAAATGGCGGTTGCGGTACTCGGCGAGGGTCGCGGCCCGGGTGCCGTCGTAGCTGCGCTCGAGCAGGCCCCACGCGTGCAGCTGATCGAGCAGGGGGGCGATGTCGAGCGCCGTCAGCGGTTCCTGCCGACCGGTCCCACGCGCGAGGAGGTCGGCTACGTCTCCCGAGTGCAACAGCACCACGTAGTTCGCGCGAGCCGTGTCGAATGCGCGCAGGACGGCCAGGTATTCGGATCGCTTCTCGGCGACGGCGAACGAAAAGAGACCGAGGCGGTCTTCCTCGACGAACGCGTTCGCGGCGCCCACCCCCGTGTCCTCACCTGAATCGCTCACTGGAACAGGGTAGGGGGTCAGGAGTGGAGCCTGCGGAACGACCCGGGATGGACAGGAGTGGAGCCTGCGGAACGACCCGGGATGGACAGGAGTGGAGCCTGCGGAACGACCCCGCGAGTGGATACGCCCGACTTGTTCGTCCGTGGCGTCTACAACTCCACGGTCACTTTTCCGTCCACCACTGTGGCGGGGTAGGTGCGCACCGAGTCGATGCCGCTGGGGCAGGTGCCGTCGTCGAGCGAGAAGGTGTACTGATGCAGCGGGCACACGACGATGGATCCGTCGATCTGACCGTCTGCCAGGGGCCCGCCCTTGTGCGGGCAGACGGCGTCCATCGCCCGCACCGAGCCGTCGCTGAGCAGGAACACCGCAACCTGCTTGCCGTCCACGACGTAGGCCCGTCCCTCGCCAGGCGTCAGGTCCTCCAGAGCACCCACCGGCACGCTCATCGGACCGGCACCTGAGGTAGCGGAAGCAGAGGCAGCGACGGCTTGAACTGCGCAGGTGACTTCGGCGCTGCGCGGTCCTGCCACGGGTCGACGAATCGCTCGACAGCGGCGTGCATCCGCTCGTCGAGTCCGGCCACTATGCCGTCACGGTCGTCGATCAGCACGCTCTGCAGTTCCTCCAGGCCGACACGCGGAACCCACGCGTACGTTCGCTCGAGCCACTGAGCGTTCTCGCGGTAGTGCTGAATGAACCTGCCTGCCACGGTCAGAACCTCCTCGGCCCCCGTCACGGTGGCCAGTAGATCGCCCTTGCGGATGTGTGCGCCTGCCGCACCGCCGACGTAGATCTCCCATTTGTTCTCGCCCACCGAAACCACACCGAAGTCCTTGCAGAGCGCTTCCGAGCAGTTGCGGGGACACCCGGCGACCGCGAGCTTCAATTTCGCCGGGGTCTCCAATCCCTGGAATCGGTCTTCCAGGGCGATGCCCAATGCGGTCGAGTCGCCCAGGCCGAAGCGGCAGAAGTCGCTGCCCACACAGGTTTTCACCGTGCGCATGCTCTTGCCGTATGCGAAACCCGACGGCATGTCCAGATCGCCCCAGACATGCGGCAGGTCTTCTTTCTTTATCCCGAGCAGGTCGATACGTTGTCCACCGGTGACCTTGACCAGCGGTACGTGGTACTTGTCTGCGACATCGGCAATTTTTCGCAGCTGATCCGGGGTGGTGACGCCGCCCTTCATCTGCGGTACCACCGAGAAGGTGCCGTCCCGTTGGATGTTGGCGTGCACTCGGTCGTTGATGAACAGCGCACCGCGTTCGTCGACCCAATCCGGACCCCAGACGGTCCGCAACAGCGATGCCAGCGGCATCTTGGCTGCAGCGTCCTCGCGGCCGTCGGTTGCCAATGCCGTGAACACCGCGGAGACCGCTCGGAGCTCCTGCGCTCGAACGGCTTCGATCAGTTCGGGTTTGGTCATCGGAATGCACGGTACGTACCAGTCGGCGGTCGGGTCGGTCTCGACGGCACCGCCTGCTGCGCACGCGATGATGTCCTGAACCAGTCCCTTGCACGACCCACACCCCTTGCCCGCGCGGGTCTTGGCGGTGACGTCGCCGAGATTCTTCGCTCCCGCATGCACGCAGGCGACGATGGCACCTTTGGTGACCCCGTTGCAGTTGCACACCTGGACGTCGTCGGCCAGCTCGGCGGCTCCTGTTGCCGCAGAGGGCGTTCCCATGTCGAACAACATGCTGATGCGCTCGTCGGGCAAGGGCACTTTCTCGTCGAACGCTTGGGTCAGAAAGTTGGCCTTGGAGATGTCGCCGAGCAGCGTGGCACCGACGAGTCTGTTGCCCCGGACGATGACCGACTTGTACGTGCCGGTTCGCGGTTCGTAGAACTGGACGAACTCGTCGTCGTCACGTTCGGGCGCGGTGATACCCATCGAGGCGACGTCGACGCCGGCCACCTTGAGCTTGGTGGTCAGACGGGAACCGTGGTACGCCGCAGCCGGATTCGTGCCCGTGAGTACGTCGGCCAACACCGCGGCCTGCTCCCACAACGGTGCAACGAGGCCGTAGACCTCGCCGCGATGCTGACAGCATTCGCCGACGGCATAGATCGACCCCTCGTCCTCGCAGCGCAGTTGGTCGTCGACGACGATTCCCCGTTCGATCACCAGTCCACCCCCGCGAGCTAAATCCACACTGGGACGGATACCTGCGGTGACGACGACCATGTCCGCGTCGAGCGTGGTTCCGTCGTTGAACCCCACGCCGGTGACGACACCGTCCTCCGATCGCATCACCGAGGTGGTCCGCTTGGAGGTGTGGACTCCGACGCCGAGCGACTCGATCTTGTTCCGCAGGACGCGTCCACCGCGTTCGTCGAGTTGCTGGTTCATCAGATGGCCGGGGGAGTGCACCACGTTCACCTCGAGACCTTGTGTACGTAGCCCGTACGCGGCTTCGAGTCCGAGGAGTCCGCCGCCGATGACGACAGCGGAGACGTCGTCTCGCGACTGCGCCATCTGCAGCATGCCGTTCGTATCGGCGATCGTGCGGAATCCGAACACCCCGCGAGCGAGCCTGCCGTCGGATTCTCGTAGACCGTCCATGTTCGGGAAGAAAGTGTTACTGCCGGTGGCGATGATCAGTACGTCGTAGTCGACGGATCGACCGCTCTCGCAGACCACGGTCTTGGCGAACCGGTCCAACGAGATCGCGCGATCTCCGGCATGCAGAGTGACACCGTTGTCGCTGTACCAACTCATCGGATTGAGAATCAGATCCTCGTCGTCGACGGTGGCTTCACCGGACAACACGTGCGAGAGCATGATGCGGTTGTAGTTGCCGTACGGTTCGTCGCCGATCATCGTGATGTCGAACAGCGAGCTGCCACCGCGCTCGAGGATCTGCTCTACCGTGCGGGCACCGGCCATTCCGTTGCCGACCACCACCATCCGCTGTCTACGCGGAGCCATCAGATCAGCACCAGACCGAAATCGACGACGACCTCTCCGGTGGTTCCGGCAGGGGCCGCAACGACCAGCGAGAGCACGGTGTCCGGGTCGACGTCCTCGACCACCCGCAGCGGGATGTTGACGCCGCTCTTGGCACCTATCGGGAAGATGCGCATCGCGCTGCCGTCGCGCAGCAAGGTCACGACCACCAGCTCGTCGCTCGAATTTCCGCCGCGAAAATACAGCGGCTGCGCCATCACACCCTCGGGGACGACGAAGCTCGAGCTCGGGTCTATCAACTCCGGCTTGTCCAGACCGTTGCCGGTGAAGGAGAAGACGCCTTGCAGAAATCGCGGTGTGCTGGCCATACCCACGAGGTTCCGGTGTCGGGGTGACGCCACCGCTGCGGTGACGTTACGTCGGCATCAGAAAGACCTCACCGGCCACCGTTCTCCGCGGTGCGATCGAGTCACAATCCGAAGTTGCCCGGGCCGCGTCGCCGGAGATACTTCTCGAATTCGGCCGCGATGGCGTCACCGTCGATCTTGGCGATCGCGTCGGACATGTCCACCTCGGCGTCTCCGCGCTCTTCGAGGCTGCGCACGTATTCGCTGATCTCTTCGTCTTCTTTGGTCATCTCGCTCACCGCCTCCTCCCATTCCTCCGCCTGGGTGGGCAGCTCGCCGAGGGGTACCTCTATGTCCAAGACATCCTCGACCCGCTGCAGCAGCGCCACGGTGGCCTTGGGATTCGGCGGCTGCGAAACGTAGTGCGGCACAGCAGCCCAGAAGGACACCGCGGGCACTCCGGCCTTGACACATTCGTCCTGCAACACGCCGGTGATCCCCGTCGGGCCCTCGTATCGGGTCTGTTCGAGGTTGAACTGCTCGGCCGACTCCGTGCTGTAAGCGGTGCCGGTGACCGGGACCGGCCTGGTGTGCGGGGTGTCTGCCAGCAGAGCCCCCAGAATGACGACGGTCTCGACGCCGAGCTGTTCGACGAATTCGAGCAGATCGTCGCAGAAGCTGCGCCACCGCATGTTCGGTTCGATGCCGCGCAGTAGGACCACATCACGTTCACTGCCCGGAGGTGAGCAGACCGAGAGCCGGGTGGACGGCCACTCGATCTCGCGGGTGACACCATCGACCTGGCGCACGGTCGGCCGATTGACCTGGTAGTCGTAGTAGTCCTCGGAGTCCAGCTCGGCCAAGGGGCTGGCATCCCAGATCAGTTCGAGATGCTCGATCGCGCCGCTCGCGGCGTCGCCGGCATCGTTCCAACCCTCGAAGGCGGCCACCAGGATGGGCGAACGCAAGTCGGGAATGTCCTCGTCCACGTCGTCGAACTCGGGTTCGTGACGATCTGTGGCGTTGGCCACAGCGTCGTTGACGGCCTCGATCAGGGCGGCATCCACAGGCGCATCCGTATCGGCACCTGAAATGTCGGGATTTTCGGAACCGTCGTCGTTCGGGGACTGGTCATCGAGGTTTCGGGGACTCACCACGACAGCCTACGACCCGTGCCGAGTCCGGTGCCCACTACTCTGTAGTGATGCCCGCTGAACACAAGCCCAGTCTGCTCGATGCGATTTCTCGTCGCGTGGTCATCGGCGACGGCGCGATGGGCACGATGCTCCAGGATGCCAACCTGACGCTCGATGACTTCATCGGTCTCGAGGGATGCAACGAGATACTCAACGACACCCGCCCCGACGTTCTGCGCGAGATACACCGCGAGTACTTCGCAGCCGGAGCCGATGCCGTGGAAACCAACACCTTCGGGTGCAATCTGCCCAACCTGGCCGATTACGACATCGAGGACCGAATCCGCGAGCTCGCGGAGAAGGGCACTCGCATCGCACGTGACACCGCGGACGAGATGGGCCCGGGACGTGACGGGATGGATCGCTACGTGCTGGGCTCGATGGGCCCGGGAACGAAGCTGCCCACCCTCGGCCATGCTCCCTTCGCCCGATTGCGTGACGCGTACACCGAAGCCGCCCTCGGCATGATCGACGGCGGTGCCGACGCCATCCTGGTCGAGACCTGCCAGGACTTGCTGCAGGTCAAGGCCGCGATCATCGGCAGTCAGCATGCGATGGACAAGCTCGGTGTTCGTATTCCGATCATCACCCACGTGACCGTCGAGACGACGGGCGCGATGCTCGTCGGCAGTGAGATCGGGGCGGCGCTCACCGCACTCGAGCCGCTCGGCATCGACATGATCGGCCTCAACTGCGCCACCGGGCCGGCCGAGATGAGCGAGCACCTGCGCCACCTGTCCAAGCATTCGCGCTTGCCGGTGTCGGTGATGCCCAATGCCGGTCTGCCGACGCTCGGCGCCAACGGTGCCGAGTACCCGCTGACCGCCCCCGAACTGGCCGCAGCCCTGAGTGGTTTCGTAGGCGAATACGGCCTCGCCCTGGTCGGCGGTTGTTGCGGTACCACGCCCGAGCACATTCGCCAGGTGGCCGACATGGTCCACGGAGCGACGAAGCTCGAACGTCGGCCTGCACCGGAGCCGGGTGTCTCCTCGCTGTACAGCGCCGTCCCGTTCGAGCAGGATGCCAGCATCCTCATGATCGGTGAGCGGACGAACTCCAACGGGTCGAGAGCATTTCGCGATGCGATGTTGGCCGAGGACTACGACAAGTGCCTCGACATCGCCAAGGACCAGACTCGCGACGGTGCCCACATGCTCGATCTGAACATCGACTACGTCGGCCGCGACGGGGCAGCCGATATGTCGGCACTGGCCAGTCGTTTGGCGACTGCGTCCACACTGCCGATCATGCTCGACTCCACCGAACCTGCCGTTCTCGAAGCCGGTTTGGAGCATCTCGGTGGACGCAGCGCGGTCAACTCCGTCAACTACGAGGACGGCGACGGTCCCGACTCGCGGTTCCAGAAGATCATGCGTCTGGTCAAAGAGCACGGTGCCGCGGTCGTCGCACTGACCATCGACGAAGAGGGACAGGCTCGCACGGCCGAATGGAAGGTGCGCGTCGCGGATCGGTTGATCACCGACATCACCGAGAACTGGGGCCTGCGCCACGAGGACATCATCGTGGACACCCTCACCTTCCCGATCTCGACGGGGCAGGAAGAGGTGCGCCGCGACGGCATCGAGACCATCGAGGCGATTCGCCAGCTCAAGGAAAAGTACCCGAAGGTGCACACCACCCTCGGACTGTCCAACATCTCGTTCGGCCTCAATCCGGCTGCGCGTCAAGTCCTGAACTCGGTCTTCCTTCACGAGTGCACCCAGGCCGGTCTCGATACGGCGATCGTGCATGCCTCCAAGATTCTGCCGATGAACAAGATCCCCGACGAGCAGCGCGAGACGGCCCTGGATCTGGTGTACGACCGTCGTGCCGAAGGCTACGACCCGCTGCAGAAGCTCATGCAGTTGTTCGAGGGCGTCTCCGCGGCGTCGGCGCGAGAGTCGCGCGCCGAGGAACTGGGCCGACTGCCGTTGTTCGAGCGTCTCGAACGCCGCATCGTGGACGGGGAGCGCAACGGCCTCGACGCCGATCTCGACTCTGCTATGACCGAGAAGCCGCCGCTGGCGATCATCAACGAGACGTTGCTCTCGGGCATGAAGACCGTCGGCGAGCTGTTCGGCTCCGGCCAGATGCAGCTACCGTTCGTGCTCGCCTCAGCCGAGGTGATGAAGGCCGCGGTGGCGTATCTCGAACCGCACATGGAAGCAACCGACGACGACGGCAAGGGCCGCATCGTGCTCGGTACCGTCAAGGGCGACGTGCACGACATCGGCAAGAACCTCGTCGACATCATCCTGAGCAACAACGGCTACGAGGTCGTCAATCTCGGTATCAAGCAACCGATTTCGACCATTCTCGAAGCCGCGATCGACAAGCGTGCCGATGTGATCGGCATGTCCGGGTTGCTGGTGAAGTCGACCGTGGTGATGAAGGACAACCTGATCGAACTCAACTCCAGGGGAGTGGCGGAGCAATTCCCGGTTCTCTTGGGCGGAGCGGCACTGACGCGGTCGTATGTCGAGAACGATCTGCAGGAGGTCTACGAAGGTGACGTGCATTATGCGCGTGACGCTTTCGAGGGCCTGCGGCTGATGGACACCATCATGACCACCAAGCGTGGCGGCGGACCGGCGCCCGACAGTCCCGAGGCACTCGAAGCGAAAGCCAAGACCGCCGAGCGCAAGGAACGCCACGAGCGCTCCAAGCGGATCGCCGAGAAGCGCAAGGCCGAAGAGGCTCCGGTCGTCGTGCCCGAACGATCCGATGTCGCTGCCGACATCGACATTCCGGTACCGCCGTTCTGGGGCACTCGCATCGTCAAGGGCGTGTCTCTGTCCGACTATTCCGGGCTGCTGGACGAGCGTGCCCTGTTCCTGGGGCAGTGGGGTCTGCGCGGCGCCCGCAAAGGCGAGGGTGCAACCTACGAGGACCTGGTGGAATCCGAAGGCAAACCGCGCCTGCGGTACTGGCTGGATCGACTGAGCACCGACGGCATCCTCGCGCACGCCGCGCTGGTGTACGGGTACTTCCCGGCGGTGTCCGAGGGCGACGACGTCGTCGTGCTCACCGAACCCGAGCCCGATGCACCCGAACGTTTCCGATTCACGTTTCCCAGACAGCACCGCGATCGATTCCTCTGCATCGCGGACTTCGTTCGCTCACGTTCGGCTGCACGCGATTCCGGACAGGTCGATGTACTGCCGATGAATCTGGTGACGATGGGCCAGCCCATCGCCGATTTCGCCAACGAGCTGTTCGCAGCCGACGCCTACCGGGATTACCTCGAGGTGCACGGAATCGGAGTTCAGCTCACCGAGGCCTTGGCCGAGTACTGGCATCGCCGAGTCCGCGAGGAACTGAAGTTGTCCGACGGCAATTCCGTCGCCTCCGAGGATCCCACCGAGGCGGAGGGCTTCTTCAAACTCGAATACCGCGGTGCGCGTTACTCGTTCGGCTACGGGGCGTGCCCCGATCTCGAAGATCGAATCAAACTTGCAGCCCTTCTCGAACCCGAGAGGATCGGCGTGAAGCTGTCCGAGGAATTGCAGCTTCACCCCGAGCAGTCGACCGATGCGTTCGTGCTTCATCACCCGGAGGCCAAGTACTTCAATGTCTAGTGCACTTCGCCTGCAGGGTGTCCTGTGGGACATGGACGGCACACTGCTCGATTCCGAGAAGATATGGGACGTGGCCATCGGCGAGTATTCCCGGAATCTCGGAACCGAACTCAGCGCGGAGGTGCGCGAGAGCACCCTCGGAAACTCCATGTGGGATGCCTTGCGCAAGGTCCTGGCAAACGCATCGGTCGAGGTCACCGACGAGCATCTGACCCAGGGTCGCGAGTGGTTGACCGCGCGCGTCGGAGACCTGTTCGCCGAGGGCATTCCCTGGCGCCCAGGTGCCAAGGACGCTCTCGCTCTCGTCCGAGAGATGGGTCTGTCCACGGGCCTGGTCACCAACACCGAGCGAGGACTGGTCGAGCGCGCACTGGACACTCTGGGGCGTGAGTACTTCGACATCACGGTCACCGGTGACGAGGTCGAGGCAGGAAAGCCGCACCCGGCACCGTACCTACGCGGTGCCGCCTTGCTCGGAGTAGACGTTGCATCGTGCCTCGCAGTCGAGGATTCGCCGACCGGCTCGCTGTCGGCGCACACCGCAGGCTGTCCGGTGCTGGTGGTCCCCTCCGAGATCGCGGTGCCGTCCGCTCCCGGTTACACGATTCGTGACGGCCTCGTCGGTCTCACCGCCGACGACGTTCGGCGGGCCTGGGCAGCCTGATCTCGACCGATTCGTACCCCTGAGTGACGACGTGAAAGAATGTTCAGCCGTGAAGACTTTCGATTCCCTGTTCGCCGAACTCACCGATCGCGCGAAGACCCGCCCGGAGGGTTCGGGCACCGTGTCTGCGTTGGACGCGGGTGTTCATTTTCAGGGCAAGAAGGTTCTCGAAGAAGCCGGTGAGGTGTGGATCGCGGCCGAGCACGAGAGTGACGAGGCATTGGCCGAGGAAATCTCGCAGCTCTTGTACTGGGTCCAGGTGATGATGGTGGGCAGGGGCATCGAGCTCGAGGACGTCTACCGACATCTGTGAGTTCTGCCCGTACCCCTCCCACGAACTCACCGAACGAGGAAAACTCCATGCTGCGTGTAGCCGTACCCAACAAGGGCGCTCTGTCCGAGTCCGCCGCCGAAATTCTCAGCGAAGCCGGCTACCGGCGTCGAAGCGACTCGAAGGACCTGACGGTTCTCGATCCGGCCAACGGGGTCGAATTCTTCTTCCTCCGCCCCAAGGACATCGCGATCTACGTCGGATCCGGCCAACTGGATCTGGGCATCACCGGACGCGACCTGGCTCTCGATTCGGGCGCTGCGGTGGAGGAGCGGCTGGCCCTCGGATTCGGTCGGTCGACCTTCCGCTACGCCGCCCCGGCCGGGAAGCAGTGGTCGCCCGAGGATCTGGGCGGACTGCGCATCGCGACCTCCTATCCAAACCTCGTGCGCAAAGACCTGGCCGACCGAGGGCTGGAGGCCACGGTCATCCGCCTCGACGGTGCGGTGGAGATCTCCATTCAACTCGGCGTCGCCGACGCGATCGCCGATGTCGTCGAGTCGGGGCGCTCGCTGCGCCAGAACAACCTCGTGGCGTTCGGTGAATCGCTGTGCGATTCGGAGGGCGTGCTGATCGAGCGTGCAGGGACCCCGGGCACCGATTCGGCACGCAAGCAGCTCATCGCGCGGGTGCAAGGCGTCGTCTTCGCGCAGCAGTATCTGATGCTCGATTACGACTGCCCCAAGTCGATCCTCGACGAGGCGGTCAAGATCACCCCGGGAATCGAATCGCCCACTCTGGCACCGATGGTGGACGACAACTGGGTCGCCGTGCGCGCTATGGTCTCTCGCAAGGTCCACAACAACGTCATGGATCAGCTGGCCGACCTGGGTGCCAAGGCCATCCTCGCGTCCGATATCAGGTCGTGCCGGGCCTTCTGAGTCCACACGGTCCGCCGTGACGCATCGTTCACGTCGAGACCGCAGGCTGACCCTCCTAAGGGAGTACGTCTCTCGACAGGGTCGACGCTGGGCAATCCCGCGCCGAACAGTTCGTGGGTGGAGAGACTCCGACCGCACTGTCTGAGCCGGCCGGCTGCAGCATTTCATTCTCCGGCTGAAAATCGGTCCATCCGATACCTTGCTCAACAAGGTAGCTTCCACTACCTTGTTGAGCATGAGTGCAGTGGAAAGACGAAGCCTAGTGCTTCGAGGCGTACTGGACCTTTGCTTACTGGCCTTGCTTCGAGAGCGTCCGGTGTACGGCTATGAACTGACGCAGCGCCTGGCCGAGCAAAACCTGCCTGTATCCGGCGGGTCTGCGTATCCACTGCTGGCTCGCTTGGAGAAGTCGGGGCTCGTGGTAACCACGAAGCAGCCGTCGACGTCCGGTCCGCCGCGAAAGTACTACTCGCTCAGCGAATCCGGTGCCGAGGCGCTCGCTGTCGGAACCAAAGAATGGCGTGACATTTCCACCAGCGTCACCTCGCTGCTTCAGTCGTCGGCTTTGGCCGAAATCAACGGAACGGGGTTGAAATGAACACCACAATGCAGGACGTCGACGCTAGTGAGTTGCGGGACATCCGACGCCAAGCGAGTCGTGTGTGGCGCCGCGCAGGAGTCCTCAAAGCAGACCGAGAAGACTTGCTGTCGGAGCTGGAAGCCGAAATCAACAATGCAAGACTGGACGGCCACAACATTGCGACTGTTCTCGGCGACGACAGCTCGCGCACCCTCGAAAGGTGGGCTGAGGAGCGAGAGTTGGCCGGACGGGCTCTACGCCTGGGTGCAGTTCTGCCTGCGGCCCTCGTAGGGATTCTCACTGGCCTCGCAGTAGTTCTGGGTGCAGTCTTCGCAGCATTCACCGGTCGAGCGACGATCGAAGCAGGCCCCTTCCTCCTGCCGTTGTATGCCTCAGCAGGCCTGTTCGCCTACCTGTGTGCGCTCGTACTCGTTCGGCTAGCGCTCATTCACGACCCGAACGCGTCCGGTACGGTCCGGTGGCTCGCCATGTTGTTGCCGGTGGGTGCCGCTCTCAGCACAGGAGCTGGCATCGGCGTTGCATGGTGGAGAAACTTCAACACCAGCGCGACCGTATTCGTCGTGGTGATCGGGGTAGTTCTCGTCGTGCTGGCGACCACGGTCGGGTTGGCCCGCTACCGTGCAGTGGGATCAGCGTCCGACGGCCGCTGAAGTGATATCTGGGGGCCACATGTCACAGAAAGACATCGATAACGATCTCGATCGACTCGCGAGGGCGGTGTTCGCCGCTCAACCGTTCACTCGACTCCTCGGTGCCGAGCTGATCTCCATGGACGGAGGCAATGTCGAGGTCCGCCTACGCATCCGACCTGAGCTACAGCAGCAGCACGGTTTCGTACACGGCGGAGTCATCAGCTACCTGGCGGACAACGCTGTGACCTTCGCCGGTGGAATCGCGCTCGGGGGCGACGCGGTGACGGCACACTGCACCGTCAACTTCTCCAGGCCGGCATCGGGCGAGTACCTGATTGCTCGTGCACGCGCAGTGTCCGCGACTCGAAACCAGGCCATCTGCCACAGCACCGTGTATTCGGTCGACGGCGAGACCGAACGCATCGTGGCGGTGGCTCAAGGCACCGTCGTCGCCGCGCACACGCCGTAGAGGTCGGCTCGTCAGTCGCGACGCCGAACCAGGACCGTCTGAGCGATGCGGCCCACCGTGCCCAGTTCGTCGCTGAGAGTCCCCGCGCACATGGCGATGCCGTCCGGTCCGGTCGACGTCTCCGCCGCCACTCCGACCCATTCGCCCTGAGGCACCCGGAATATGTGCACCGTCAGATCGGTGTTCAAAAACGTCCATTTGTCGATCGGAAGCTTGGCACCGATGCCGTTCGCGATGTCCGCAATCGAGAACAGTCGCTCCAGCGGCGTCATCGTTTCACCCTGCACCAGAACAGGTCTGGGCCGCGCCCAGATTTCACCCGGCCCGGCGGCACCGAACTCGGTCAGAATCTTGAACTCGATGGCGTCGAGGAAGCCCGAGGACCACGAATCGCCGAAGGCGTAGTCGACCCCATCGCCGACCGGCTTCATCACCCGGTCGCCGGAGTGAGCGACGTCCTCGGTCGGTGAACTGCGCATGCGCCACGCACTACCTCGCGCCACCGCTCGCGCAGTTCCGGACGAACTCGCCGCCCACAATTCCGCGACGACCAGTTCGACGTTGGCACCGGGACGTTCTGTCCATGCCCGAATCTCGATGTCCTCGACCGGAATCGGACCGAGAATATCGACCACGACTCGGCTGATCCTGGTGTCCTCCCTGGCATCGACGCGCTCGAGCGCACGGACCAACAGTGCGGACGGCGGAGCGCCGTGCTGCATCGTCGGCGCCCAGACGCTGACGGTGTGTTCGGTGGCAGTGACCATTTCGTATCCGTCGTTGCTGACACCGGCAGGGACGAAGAAGGCGTCTGGAATCGTCACAGCTCGGCCTCCGCTTGTGTCGGAGTGGCCTGAGCGACCGGTCCTGAAGTGACCTCGGGCCAACCCGGGTAAGGCGGGGGAGTGCCACCGAACTCCGGGCACAGCGCCTGATGGTCGCACCACTTGCACAGTGCGCCTCGTTTGGCGCGAAAGTCGCCGGTCTCGCCAGCGGCCAGTATCGCTTTCCAGATGGCGGACAGCATGCGCTCGAACCTGCGCAGTTCGTCTTCGTCGGGGGTGTAGGTCAGCTCTTGCTTGTCGGCCAGGTACATCAGTTTCAGTTGCGCTGGAACGACTCCGCGTACGCGCATGATCATCAGGGCGTAGAACTTCATCTGGAACAAGGCTTTGGACTCGGTGAACTCGCGGGGCGCTCGGCCGGTCTTGTAATCGACGACTCGGATCATCCCGTTTGGTGCGACGTCGATCCGATCGATGAAACCACGAAGCGGCGTGCCGTCCTCCAAATCCACCTCCACCCGCTGCTCACAGGACTCGGGATCGAAGTGGGTTGGGTCCTCGAGCTCGTAGTACCCCTCGACCAACGCGCGAGCGCGGTCCAGGAACGCCGCTTGCTCGTCCGCCGGTACCAACGACTCGAGGTCGGGTGCCTGTGCCACCACTCGCTCCCACGCCGGATCCACCAGATCACGCGCGGTCGTCGGCACTCGGTCCTGCGCAGGTAATGCGTACAGAGCTTCGAGTGCGGCATGCACCACGGTTCCCTTGACCTGAGCTTCGGTGGAGACCTCGGGAATGCGGTCGACGGCACGGAAGCGATAGAGAAGTGGACACTGCTTGAAATCGCCTGCGCGAGAGGGAGACAACGCCGGCTTGCTTCGGGGCCTCGGCGTCGCACGCGTCGGCTGCGCAGTGTCGCCGAGATCGAGTAGAGGCAAGTCGATCGGAGTCGACACAGAAATACTCACGACTGCGACACTATGCCGCTGGTCCGACATCTTCGGTCAAGGCCGTAGTCTGGCACGTCGAGTCGTAAGAGACGCCGCCCGCTCCGGTCGGTCGTCGACCAGCAACGAAAGCAGGTTCCGCTGTGTCCACCGGTGATTCCGCGTCCGCGTCGACCGATGGTTCAGAGGTCGACGCGCTCGTCGATGTCCCGGTTCCGAGTGCGGACGAAGTGGTGACCGCAGCGGTCGACGAAATCGAACTCGACAACATCGAACCCGGCGATATCGAACCCGACGGGGCCGCGGCGACGGACGAGACCTCCGTGGCTACGCTGCCGACCGGCCCGGCTCGCAGTGGACCGTTCCGGGTCGGAGATCGGGTGCAGCTCACCGACGGCAAGGGCCGGCACTACACGGTGGTGCTCGAGGCAGGCAAGGAGTTCCACACCCACCGGGGCGGCATCACCCACGACAAGTTGCTCGGTGCCGACGAGGGCAGCGTCGTCACCTCCGTCAACGGCACCCCCTATCTCGCGCTTCGGCCGCTGCTGACCGACTACGTGCTCTCGATGCCACGCGGCGCTCAGGTCATCTATCCCAAGGACGCTGCGCAGATAGTCCACGAGGGTGACATGTTCCCCGGCGCACGAGTGCTCGAAGCCGGTGCCGGATCGGGCGCGCTGACGTGTTCGCTGTTGCGCGCGGTCGGTACCGCGGGAACGGTCATCTCATACGAGATCCGGCAGGACCATGCCGATTACGCGGTGAAGAACGTCGAGACGTTCTTCGGCGAGCGACCGTCCAACTGGCACTTGACGGTGGCCGATGTCGATCAGTTCGGTGTCGATCGGCCGGGGGAGCAGGTCGATCGCGTGGTGCTGGACATGCTCGCACCCTGGGACGCATTGCCTGCTGTGTCGAAAGCTCTCGTTCCCGGCGGAGTGCTGTTGGTATACGTCGCGACGGTGACACAACTGTCCAAGGTCGTCGAAGCCTTGCGTGCGCAGGAGTGCTGGACCGAACCGCGTTCGTGGGAGTCGATCGTCCGCGGCTGGCACGTCGTCGGCCTCGCAGTTCGGCCCGAGCATCGCATGCAGGGACACACGGCATTCCTCGTCAGTGTTCGACGCCTCGCCGAAGGAACCGTCACGCCGAAGCCCCAGCGGCGGTCCGGCAAGGGCTGACGCGCCGCGGCGGCAAATATCGAATTGTGATCGTCGTGACCGAAAATATCCCGATCGGACCACTTCGAGCTCCCGCATCGTCTCCACTGGCAGTGCGAGAACTGCCGAATACCTGTGCATCGACACTGGTGAAGCGGCCGATTTCGTGGTCGGTCCGTTGCTCGACCAGCGAGGTCGACGGTGCGCGGGCCGGTGTCGGGATGCGGTGGACCCGTACGGCAGTCGATCCCGATCGTGGTGTCGGTCCGCACATTCGGGCCGGTGCCGGTAGCGTTGATAGATCGTCACTGGGAGGAGTCGCTCATGAGCTCAACAGACAATCCGGATGTGGCCGCGGCCAGAGCCGAACTGGACGCCGTTCGAGCCGAAGCCGCGTCGCTACGTCGTCAACTGGGGGAGTCCCCCGAACAGGTACGCGAACTCGAAGGCCGTGTCGATTCGCTCTCGCTTCGCAACAGCAAGTTGATGGACACCCTCAAAGAGGCCAGACAACAACTCATCGCGCTGCGTGAGGAAGTGGACCGACTGGGTCAACCACCGAGCGGCTACGGCGTTCTGCTGAGCGTGTTCGACGACGGAACGGTCGATGTCTTCACGTCCGGTCGAAAGATGCGCCTCACCTGCTCGCCCAATATCGAGGCCGACTCGCTTGCACCGGGGCAGACGGTGCGCTTGAACGAGGCTCTGACCATCGTCGAGGCCTGCACCTTCGATCAGGTCGGCGAGATCAGCACTCTGCGAGAGCTTCTGGGCGACGGATCCAGGGCGCTGGTCGTCGGACATGCAGATGAAGAGCGGGTCGTGTGGCTCGCCAAGCCACTGATCGACATGGTCAACGACGAGGGACCCATCGACCCGGACGAGCCCTCTCGCAAATTGCGTCCCGGCGATTCGCTTCTGGTCGACACCAAGGCCGGCTACGCCTTCGAGCGCGTCCCGAAAGCCGAGGTGGAGGATCTGGTCCTCGAGGAGGTTCCGGACGTCGGCTACGAGGACATCGGTGGTCTCGGACGGCAGATCGAGCAGATTCGCGACGCCGTCGAGCTTCCGTTCCTGCACAAGGACCTGTTCCGCGAATACTCGCTGCGCCCGCCGAAGGGGGTACTGCTCTACGGCCCTCCGGGGTGCGGCAAGACCTTGATCGCCAAGGCCGTGGCCAACTCGCTGGCCAAGAAGATCGCCGAGGCCCGCGGGCAGGACGCCAAGGAAGCGAAGTCCTTCTTCCTCAACATCAAGGGTCCCGAGCTGCTCAACAAGTTCGTCGGTGAGACCGAACGCCACATCCGGATGATCTTCCAACGCGCCCGGGAGAAGGCGTCCGAGGGCACTCCGGTCATCGTGTTCTTCGACGAGATGGACTCGATCTTCCGCACCCGTGGATCGGGCGTCTCGTCCGATGTCGAGACGACGGTCGTTCCGCAGCTGCTCGCCGAGATCGACGGTGTCGAGGGGCTCGAGAACGTCATCGTGATCGGTGCGTCCAACCGTGAGGACATGATCGACCCCGCGATCTTGCGGCCCGGTCGCTTGGACGTCAAGATCAAGATCGAGCGTCCCGACGCCGAGTCGGCACAGGACATCTTCTCGAAGTACCTGACCGATTCGCTTCCGGTCAACGCGGACGATATGGCCGAGTTCGGCGGGGACCGCGCGGCATGCATCCGAGGGATGATCGACCGTGTCGTCGAGCGGATGTACGCCGAGAGCGACGACAACCGCTTCCTCGAGGTGACGTATGCCAACGGAGACAAGGAAGTCCTGTACTTCAAGGACTTCAACTCCGGGGCCATGATTCAGAACATCGTGGACCGCGCGAAGAAGTACGCCATCAAGTCGGTACTGGAAACCGGTAACGCCGGTCTGCGGATTCAGCACCTGTTCGATTCCATCGTGGACGAGTTCGCCGAGAACGAAGACCTGCCGAACACCACGAATCCGGACGATTGGGCGCGAATCTCGGGCAAGAAGGGCGAGCGGATCGTCTACATCAGAACGCTCGTCACCGGCAAGAACGCCAGCGCAAGCAGGGCGATCGACACCGAGGCCAATACCGGGCAGTACCTGTAGGTCCTGCACAGACGACAGATCGGGGCGCGTCCGCACAGGGCGCGCCCCGATCTGTATCCATCTTCCGTCTAGGCTCGAACTCATGCAGCGCATCATCGGTATCGAGGTCGAGTACGGCATCTCTTCGCCCACCGAACCCACCGCCAACCCGATCCTGACGTCGACCCAGGCAGTTCTGGCCTATGCGGCCGCGGCGGGAGTGCCGCGGGCCAAGCGCACGCGCTGGGACTACGAGGTCGAGTCGCCCCTACGCGACGCCCGCGGCTTCGACCTCGGACGCTTCAGTGGCCCGGCACCTGTCATCGATGCCGACGAGATCGGCGCGGCCAACATGATTCTCACCAACGGAGCCCGCCTGTACGTCGACCATGCACACCCCGAGTACTCGGCCCCCGAAGTTCGGGATCCGTTGGACGCGGTGATCTGGGACAAGGCCGGCGAACGGGTCATGGAAGCAGCGGCCCGCCACGCCTCCAGCGTGCCCGGTGCCCCGCGCCTGCAGCTCTACAAGAACAACGTCGACGGTAAGGGCGCCTCCTACGGCACCCACGAGAACTACCTGATGTCGCGTGAGACTCCTTTCTCGGCCGTCGTCGCCGGTCTGTCGCCGTTCTTCGCATCGAGGCAGGTCATCACCGGATCGGGGCGGGTCGGAATCGGCCAGTCCGGCGACGATGCCGGGTTCCAGCTGTCCCAGCGGGCGGACTACATCGAGGTGGAGGTCGGGCTCGAGACCACCCTCAAGCGCGGAATCATCAACACCAGAGACGAGCCGCACGCGGACGCCGACAAGTATCGACGACTGCACTGCATCATCGGTGACGCGAACCTTGCCGAGATGTCCACCTACCTGAAGGTCGGCACCACGGCGCTGGTCCTCGATCTCATCGAAGCCGGCGTCGACCTGTCCGATCTTCAGCTGGCGCGCCCGGTTACCGCCGTCCACCAGATCAGCCACGACCCAACCCTGCGCAAGGCCGTGGCTCTTGCCGACGGGCGCGAACTGACCGGGCTTGCGCTGCAGCGCATCTACCACCAACGGGTAGCGAAGTTCGTCGCCGCCGAGGGCAGCGACGATGCGCGTGCGCTCGATGTGCTCGACAAGTGGGCCATGGTGCTCGACCTCCTCGAGCGTGATCCGATGGAATGTGCTCATCTGCTGGACTGGCCGGCCAAACTACGACTGCTCGAAGGCTTCCGTCAGCGTGAGGGGCTCGGCTGGTCGGCACCGAGGCTGCACCTGGTGGATCTGCAGTACTCGGATGTTCGGCTGGACAAGGGCCTCTACAACAGGCTTGTCGCGCGCGGGTCGATGGAACGCTTGGTCACCGAACAGCAGGTACTCGATGCCGTGGGCACGCCGCCGCCGGACACCAGGGCCTACTTCCGCGGCGAGTGCCTGCGCAAATTCGGCGCGGACATCGCTGCAGCGAGCTGGGACTCGGTCATCTTCGATCTCGGTGGTGACTCACTGGTCCGCATCCCGACCCTCGAACCGTTGCGCGGCACCAAAGCGCACGTCGGCGAACTACTCGAATCGGCCGACAGCGCCGCTGAGCTCGTCGATCAGCTCACCAACTGACCAGTCGAGGCAATACCCCGACTATTCGATGGTGTCTCGACGACCCGGCGGCCCGGTCTGTCGGTAGGGTAAAGGTCCGTGCACTTTCGGCGGAACGTTCGGTTGCACGTGCACATCCACGACGGTGCATCCCGGATGAATCGGTGAGTGTGCAGTAGAACTGTTTTCTCGATACACGGAGGAGGTCGGCGACTATGGCACAGGAGCAGACACGGCGCTCTGGCGGCGGCGACGACGATGAGGTCCCAGGCGACACCGGAGCCGGTGGTCAGGAACGGCGCGAGAAGCTGGCCGAGGAGACCGACGATCTTCTGGACGAGATCGACGACGTTCTCGAGGAGAATGCCGAGGACTTCGTTCGCGCCTACGTTCAGAAGGGCGGCCAGTGACGGTGGATCGTTCGGACCCACGGTCGGCCGGCGACGGAATGACGATCCCACTCGGATCGAGTAGCTCGTCGTTTTCCGACTATCTCCGTCAGCACGCCCCCCATCTGCTACCCGCGAGCGGTCTGGCCGCAGATCTGGCGTCCCACACTGCGAACGGTGGCTCCGACAAGTCCGGTATCGCTCCGCACGGGACGACGATCGTCGCTCTGACCTATGCGGGCGGTGTCCTGATCGCGGGTGATCGGCGGGCAACTCAGGGCAATCTGATCGCGAACCGCGACATGCAGAAGGTGTACGTTACCGACGAGTACTCGGCGGCCGGTATCGCCGGAACTGCAGGCATCGCGATCGAGCTGGTTCGGCTGTTCGCCGTCGAGCTCGAGCACTACGAGAAGATCGAAGGAGTTCCGCTCACCTTCAACGGCAAGGCCAACAAGCTGTCGTCGATGGTTCGGAGCAATCTCGGTGCCGCGATGCAAGGACTCGCTGCCGTTCCCCTGCTGGTCGGATTCGACGTCGACATCTCGGATCCGGATCGTGCCGGCCGAATCGTGTCCTACGACGTGGTCGGCGGGCGATACGAGGAGCGTTCGGGCTACCACGCGGTGGGGTCGGGTTCACTGTTCGCCAAGTCCGCGCTCAAGAAGCTCTATCGCCCCGGAATGACCGAGGACGAGGCGCTTCACGCAGCAGTCGAATCGCTCTACGACGCCGCCGACGACGACTCGGCAACCGGCGGTCCGGACGTCACCCGAGGGATCTACCCGACGGCGGTCGCCATCACGAGCGTCGGCGCGGACGACGTTGCGCACGACCGCGTGTCGGCAGCAGCGCGGTCCGTTCTCGCGGAGCGAGCCGAAAGTTCTGCGCATACCGGCGGTGCCGAGCACCACACCCGGTCCGGCCAGGAAGTGAGCGAAGGGGATAGCGCACCATGACGATGCCGTACTACGCATCTGCCGAGCAGATCATGCGCGATCGTTCGGAGTTGGCGCGCAAGGGAATCGGTCGCGGCCGCAGTGTCATCGTCCTGACGTATGCGGATGGCGTTCTGTTCGTGGCCGAGAACCGTTCGACGGCCTTGCACAAGGTCAGCGAACTCTACGACCGGATCGGTTTCGCCGCCGTGGGCAAGTACAACGAGTTCGAGAATCTGCGGAAGGCCGGTATTCAGCACGCAGATATCAAGGGATACACCTACGACCGGCGTGACGTCACAGGTCGGTCACTCGCCAAGACGTACGCGCAAGCGCTGGGAACGATCTTCACCGAGCAGCTCAAGCCCTACGAGGTCGAGATCTGTGTCGCGGAGGTGTCGCATCAGGACGAGCCGATCGCGACGCAGCTCTACCGCATCACCTACGACGGGTCCATCGTCGACGAGCAGGATTTTGTCGTCATGGGCGGGACGACCGAGCCGATCGTCGCAGCGCTGAAAGACACCTACCGTTCCGGCCTGAATTTGGCCGACGCGATACGGGTTGCGGTCGACGCGCTCACTGCAGGTCCCACCTCACCTCCCGCAGCGGGCGGTGAGCCCGAGAAGAAGGTTCTCGAGGTATCGGCGCTCGAAGTAGCCGTGTTGGACCAGGGTCGGCCACGACGGGCGTTCCGACGCATCGCAGGAACTGCGTTGGAGGACATGCTGCCTCCTTCGGCTCCGGCCGTGGATGCGTCCACCGACACCGCCGACGGTGCTCCCGAGGTGGGAACTTCGTAGGAGATTCGTTTATCACCAGTGATGGCCTCGTGCTCTACCGCTTCCGGTAGAGCACGAGGCCGTTCTTGTCACTGGTGAACTCGAACCGTGTACCGTCGCCCACCACTTCGCCGTCGGCTGCCAGAGCGACCGGAGCACCCTCCACCGCCACGGTCAGCTCTTGCACCGCTCGGCGGACGTAGGCAGGTGACGAGCCGAGAGTGCCGGTGACCGTTGCCCAGAGCAATCTGGTTCTCGACGCCTTCGGCTCCGACGGCAGGAATCGAACGTCCAACGTGCCGGCGTGAATGCTGCTGCGCGACATAGGGACCTGATCGGCCGGCGCGTAATTGCCGTTGCCGACGAACAGCATCCAGACCGAATGCCGGGCACCGTCGAGTCCGATGTTCAGCGGTTCTGCAGCCGCCAGCACCCTCGTCATCGCCACCGCGGCGGCCGGCCACTTGCCGATTCGACCCTGCAGCTTCTGGCGCAACCGCACCGAGTCGGGGTATCCGCCGAAGGTCGCGGTGTTGACGAACGACACGCTGCGGCCGTCGATGGTCACCTCCGCGATGTCGACGAGCTCGGCGGTGCCCGCCTCAACGGCGGTAGCAGTGTCTTCTACGGCGGTCAGGCCGGTGTCTCGAGCGAAGTGATTGAGGGTGCCACCGGGAAACGCCGCCATCGGTAGCCCGTTGCGCACCGCCGCCGCGGCCACGCAGACCACCGTGCCGTCGCCGCCACAGACTCCGAGGGCGCGTGGAGAGGTGCTCAGGATTCGCTGTTGCAGCTGCTCCTCGAAGTCCTTTTCCGGGTCCGGCTCGAACAGGTCGGCGTCCGGAAGTGCACGGCGAATTGCGTCGGGCACCGACTCCGAGTTGTCACCTGACCCCGGATT
>NZ_CAPS01000082.1 GCF_000333955.1 Rhodococcus sp. AW25M09 | reverse complement strand
CTCGATGCCGCCCGCAACGCCGGCTACGGCCACGTCGAACTGCCGATCTTCGAGGACACCGGGCTGTTCGCCCGAGGCGTCGGCGAGTCGACCGACGTGGTGAGCAAGGAGATGTACACCTTCTCCGATCGTGGAGATCGGTCGGTGACACTGCGTCCCGAGGGCACTGCCGGCGTCATGCGTGCGGTGATCGAGCACGGGCTGGATCGGGGAGCGTTGCCGGTGAAACTGGCCTACGCCGGGCCGTTCTTCCGTTACGAGCGTCCGCAGGCCGGCCGGTATCGGCAACTCCAGCAGGTGGGAGTGGAAGCGATCGGCATCGACGATCCGGCCCTGGATGCCGAGGTCATCGCTGTGGCCGACGCTGGTTTCCGGGCCCTCGGGCTCACCGGTTTTCGGCTCGAGATCACCTCGCTCGGCGACGACACCTGCCGCCCTCAGTATCGAGAGTTGTTGCAGCAGTTCCTCTTCGCTCTTCCATTGGACGAGGACACCCGACGCCGCGCCGAGATCAATCCACTGCGTGTGCTCGACGACAAGCGACCCGAGGTGCGCGAGATGACCGCGGACGCACCGTTGATGCTCGATCACCTCTCCGACTCGGCGAAGGAACACTTCGACGAGGTGTTGGCCTACCTGGATGTGATGAACGTCCCGTATCTGGTGAATCCACGGATGGTGCGCGGCTTGGACTACTACACCAAGACGACGTTCGAGTTCGTGCACGACGGGCTCGGAGCGCAATCCGGTATCGGCGGCGGCGGACGCTACGACGGCCTGATGGAACAGCTCGGCGGCCAGGCGTTGTCGGGTATCGGATTCGGTCTCGGTGTGGACCGCACCGTCCTGGCGCTCGCGGCCGAGGGCAAGACCGCGGGCACGACGTCACGGTGCCAGGTGTTCGGCGTTCCGATGGGTGCCGGTGCCAAACTGGCGATCGTCGACATCGCGGCGCAGTTGCGCGAGCGAGGAATTGCTGTGGACATGGCCTATGGAAATCGCGGTATCAAGGGTGCCATGAAGGCCGCCGACCGATCCGGGGCCCGTTATGCATTGGTACTGGGCGATCAGGAACTGGCGGAGGAATCGGTTCTGGTGAAAGACCTCTCGAACGGCGAACAGGACACCGTCGCGCTGGCCGATGTGGTCGATGCCCTCGGGGCGCGCCTTGGCCGGTGAGCCTCGTCCCAACCCGGGTCCGGTAGCCCTCGATCTGGTCTCTGCGGACTTCCTGGCCCCGCGGCTGCGCAAGCTCGTGCTCGGTTCGGTCGTGGTCGGAGTCGTGCTCGCCGTCGTGCTGGCGTTGTTCCTGCCGGTGTGGGTGGCAGTTCTCGTCGGCGTGGTGATCGGTGGTCCGGCAGCAGTGTCGGGCGGGCTGGGTCTGCGCCGGGGAGTGTGGCTCGACGGGCCGCAACTGTGCTCGCGGGGGTTGCGCACCCGCCGACTGAAGATGCCCGAGGTGGTGACGGCCGAGCTGACGATTCGGACGGCCCGAATCGACCAGATTTCGTTGCGTCTCTACGACGGACGCACGCGCATCGTGCTGCCGTTGGCGCTGTACACCAACGGTGGGGGTCGCGAACTGCCGATTCTTGCGCTGCGCACTCTCGCCGACTCGCTGTGGACCACCGAACTGGTACCGGCCGCAGCGATCGCTTCGGTACTGGTGGATCAACTGCGAGCCGAGGCACGCGACGCCGGATTGGACGAGCGCCCGCTCTATCGCGCTATCGAACTCGTGCGCAGCAAGGGCCGCACACCGCAGGCGACCCTGACCGACCGCGAGGTCGCTCGCTTACTCGACTGACCTGGATTCTCAGGTCACCAAGAACGCGTCGAGCACGACGGCCTCGGCCGACCGTGATCCGGAAGTGACGACCAGGGCCCTGTTGAGATAAGTGAACTTCGGGACCGCCGTCGCTACTCGCAGGGTTCCGCGGAAGTAGTAGGTGGCGGGATCCACATCCTGCTCGGGATCGTTCAAGGCGTCGATGACCTCTGCCGGGCCGAACTGGACTCCGCGATAATCCAGGGAAAGGTAGCCTCCGGTTGCCAATTCCAGTACGAGGTCGCTGCTGAATTCGGTGCATCCGTCCGGACGCGTCACGCTCACGACGGTCGAGCCGGCGGCGAGGGTTCCCTCGATGTCGGGTCCTGGGGCGGCACCGCCGATCACGGTGGTGACCACCCGTTCGCCCTCGGGCACCGAACCGATGTCGATTGCGGGCCCGAGGGTGAGCCCGAGTCGCAGAATGGGTTCGAGGGTCGGTGTGTTCGGGGCGGTCACGGCGGTGCACTCCTAGGATCGACTGGGGGCCTACGCTATCGCCTTCCAGCGACCACTCCCGAGCGGGGATCGGCGAGTGTGATCCGGTCTTGACACCAGATAGAACAAATGTTCGACTGTGTGCATGCGATGGGCCGGTCAGACTCTCGACGCCGCCGACGACGGGGCGCTACCGGGGCTCGAGCGATCCGGGCTGGTCCGTAGCGTGCAGACGCCCGAGTTCGAGGGCATCACCTTTCACGAGGTGCTGTGCAAGAGCGCGTTGAACGAAGTGCCGGGCGAATCGCAGCTGCCGTTCTCGTGGACGGTCAACCCGATGCGCGGGTGCTCGCACGCCTGCCGATATTGCTTCGCGAGGCCGACTCATGAATATCTGGATCTCGACTCCGGCAACGATTTCGACTCGCAGATCGTCGTCAAGACGAACGTGGCGGCCGTGCTGCGTAAAGAGCTTTCTCGCCGATCGTGGAAGCGTGAGCCGGTCGCGCTGGGTACCAATACCGACCCCTACCAACGCGCGGAGGGCCGATACCGGTTGATGCCGGGCATCATTCGGGCACTGACCGAATCGGCTACGCCGTTCTCGATACTCACCAAAGGCACACTGCTCCGGCGTGATCTGCCTCTGTTGACGTTGGCCGCTCAACAGGTAGACGTGCACGTGAGCATCAGCCTGGCCATTCACGACGCCGATCTCCAGAAGCAGCTCGAGCCCGGAACCCCCAGTCCACGAGCGCGATTGGATCTCATCCGTGCGGTGCGCGATGCAGGCCTGGACTGTGGGGTACTGGTGGCACCGGTCATCCCGTTCCTGACCGACGGTGCCAAGCAGTTCGACGGTCTGATCGGCGCATTGGCAGAGGCTGGAGCGACCAGTGTGACGGCCCTGCCGATGCATCTCCGGTCCAGCACGAAGGACTGGTACATGAGCTGGCTGGTGAAGGAGCACCCCGCGTTGGTGCGGCGCTATCGACAGCTGTACGGGCACGGGGCGTACGTGACGCCCGAGTACAAGCAGTGGCTGCGGGGGCGGATCGATCCGTTGCTCGACAAGTACGGCTTCGCGGCGGACCAGACCCGCTCGTTGCCGGCGAACGAGCCCGCCGAACCTCCGGCGTTGGTCAGTTCGGGCCCGGCCCTCACCTTGTTCTGAGTGGGGCTCGTTCAGGGATTGTCGAGGTCCCGCGCCGAGAACGTGTCGCACGCCGCTACCTGTCCGGTCTCGTAGCCCGCGGTGAACCACTTCTGCCGCTGAGCGGAGGATCCGTGGGTCCAACCCTCGGGGTTGACGCGTCCGGTGGACGCCTGCTGGATGCGGTCGTCGCCCACCGACGATGCCGCCGAGAGGGCGTCGTCGATGTCGGTGGAGGTCAGCGGTTCGAGGAATGCCACGCCGGTGTCCGGATCGACCGTGTCGGATGCGTAGTGCGCCCAGATGCCGGCGTAGCAATCTGCCTGCAGCTCCACGCGCACTCCGCCGGACTCGGGGCCCTGCGGATCGGACTGAGCCCGGCCGATGTCGCCCAGCTGGTTCTGGATGTGATGGCCGATCTCGTGCGCTACCACGTATTCCTGCGCCAGTGGTCCACCGCTGGAGCCGAACTGATCGACCAGAACCTGGAAGAAACTCGTGTCGAAGTACGCCGTCGAATCGGCCGGGCAGTAGAACGGTCCGACGGCACTGGTGGCGTTGCCGCAGCCGGTGTCGATCGATCCGGAGAACTCTCGTACCGGGGGCTGGACGTAGGCGACACCGGTCTGCGCCTGCAGTTGCGATTCCCAGACTGTGTCGAGGCTCGAGGCCGTGAACCCGATACGGCAATCGACGCTACTGTTCGCGTCTGCGACCTCACACTCGAGCGTTCCGGACGTCCCGGAGTCGACCTGTCCCGCGGAGCTGTCGCCGCCGCTGATCTGATTGAGGATGGAGCCGGGATCGCCACCGAAGAGCAGGGCTATGACGATGATGATCAGGCCGCCTGCGCCGCCGCCGAGGGCCAGTTTGCCGCCCCGTCCGCCGCCGCCACTACCGCCGACGGAGACGCGGCCCCGTTCCATCCGCGAGCCTTCTCTGAACGTCATGTTGGAGTTCCCCTCCGCCGAGCCCCCAGCTGTGGTGGGGACACAAATCGCCGCTGTCGGCCATAGCTTCGCATGCGAGAGCACGATCTCGTTTCCTTCTATGGTCATGTCCTCCGTAGGATCGGTCAGCGAAGAACACGATCAGCGGATTTTTCTCGAAAGGACACCCGTGCTGCGCACCCACCTCGCCGGCTCATTACGCCCCGAGCACGTCGACCGAACCGTGACGTTGACGGGATGGGTGGCCCGTCGACGCGATCACGGCGGCGTCATATTCATCGATCTGCGGGACGCGTCCGGCGTGTCTCAGGTCGTCTTCCGTGAGGGAGCAGCACTCGAGCAGGCGCACCGCCTGCGCGCCGAGTACGTCGTGAAAGTGACCGGCAAGGTCGAGGGTCGTCCCGAGGGCAACGCCAACTACGAGATCCCCACCGGTGCGATCGAGGTCGAGGCATCGGAGATCGAGGTGCTGTCCGAGGCTGCGCCGCTGCCGTTCCAGCTCGACGATCAGCCCGGTGAAGAAGCGCGCCTGAAGTACCGATACCTGGATCTGCGCCGTGAGGGACCCGGACAGGCCATTCGCCTGCGCTCGCGAGTGAACGCCGCAGCCCGCTCGGTCCTGGCTCATCACGAGTTCGTCGAGGTCGAGACTCCGACGCTGACGCGATCCACCCCGGAGGGTGCACGCGACTTCCTGGTACCCGCCCGACTGCAGCCGGGCAGCTTCTATGCCCTGCCGCAGAGCCCTCAGCTGTTCAAGCAGTTGCTGATGGTCGGCGGTATCGAACGCTACTACCAAATCGCCCGCTGCTACCGCGACGAGGACTTCCGTGCCGACCGCCAGCCGGAGTTCACCCAGCTCGATGTCGAGATGAGCTTCGTCACTCAGGACGACATCATCCTGTTGGCGGAGGAAATCCTGGCGTCGCTGTGGAAGCTCGTCGGGCATCACTTCACCGCGCCGATTCCGCGCATCACCTACGCCGAGGCCATGCGCCGCTACGGTTCGGACAAGCCAGATCTTCGATTCGACATCGAACTGGTCGAGTGCACGGATTTCTTCTCCGAGACCACCTTCCGCGTGTTCCAGGCCCCGTACGTCGGTGCGGTGGTCATGCCCGGTGGCGCCTCTCAGCCCCGCAAGCAGTTGGACCGCTGGCAGGAATTCGCCAAGCAGCGCGGTCACAAGGGACTCGCATACGTTCTCGTCGGAGAGGACGGCACACTCGGCGGTCCGGTGGCGAAGAACCTCACCGATGCCGAGCGTGACGGACTCGCTGCGCACGTCGGTGCGAACAACGGCGATGCGATCTTCTTTTCCGCCGGCCCGATCAAGGCCTCGCGCGGACTGCTCGGAGCGGTACGCGGCGAGATCGCCCGCAAGCTCGACCTGATCGATCCGAAGGCCTGGGCCTTCGTGTGGGTCGTCGACGCCCCGCTGTTCGAGCCCACGTCCGACGCCACCGCCAGCGGCGATGTGGCCGTCGGATCCGGTGCGTGGACCGCTGTGCACCACGCATTCACGTCGCCGAAGCCGGAGTCGATCGACACGTTCGACACCGACCCGGGATCTGCGCTCGCCTACGCCTACGACATCGTCTGCAACGGCAACGAGATCGGCGGCGGCAGCATTCGTATCCACCGCAAGGACATTCAGGAACGGGTGTTCGCGATCATGGGTATCGGCCACGACGAGGCGCAGGAGAAGTTCGGCTTCCTCCTCGATGCCTTCAGCTACGGCGCGCCGCCGCACGGCGGAATTGCCTTCGGCTGGGATCGCATCACGGCGTTGCTCGCCGGAGTGGATTCCATTCGCGAGGTCATTGCGTTTCCGAAATCCGGTGGCGGTATCGATCCCCTCACCGAAGCACCGGCACCGATCACTCCGCAGCAGCGCAAGGAATCGGGCATCGACTTCAAGCCGGAGAAGAAGGAAGACGCACCGGCCGAGGCGAACTAGCGGCTCGTAGATCAGACGACGAATGTCCCCGTAGCGCCGGCGCTACGGGGACATTCGTCTGTCGAGTGGATCGGATCAGCGAGCGGGGGACAGCGGTCCTCCGGTGAGCACGCGGTAGGCGTAGTTGGTAGCGATCACCGAGACCGGGATGGTCACCAGCAGACCCAAACCGCACAGCAAGAAGCCGACGATATTGATCACCGCGAGAAGCAGCAGGAGCAGCACCAGCGGTCCGATGTTCTTGACGGTCAGATCGACACTCGACTTGATGGAGTCGAGTGCGGACTGGTTGCGATCGACCAGGAAAGTCAGCGAGAAGGCGAGTAGGAATCCGATGACGAGGTCGATCACAGTTCCCGCGAACGGAATGAACCCGAGCACGACGCTCACCACCGTCCCGATCAGCGCCAGAATCGCAATCTGGGGAACGTTGGTGAACTGAAAGAACCGAGCGAACGACGGCGCAGGCTGCTCTCCGGTCTCGTCCAACGCTCCGCGTACGAAGGCGGCGCCGACGAGGTAGGACACAAACGTGGCTACCGCACCGATGACGATGGCCACGCTGGATGTCGTGGCAGCAACCGCCGTGTCGCCGTTCTCGGACGCTGCGATCGCGGCGGCGAAAGTCGACGCGAAGCTGACGATGAACACTACGACGCCGACGGCCCACACTATGGCGGTGATGCCGAGCCAGGGTCCGGCATTCGCCTTGAATTTGTCGAAGCCGTAGCTCAGCGCGGCACCGACGTCGAGGCGTCCGGGATTGGGCCCCAGCGGTCGCTGTCCGAAGTTCTGATTCCCGTAGTTCCCGTAATTCGCGGGCGGGGGTGGGTAGTTGCCGGGCGGTGGTGGGTAGTTGCCTGGTGCTCCGCCTTGGGGTGGATAGTTGCCGGGCGGTGGGTAGTTGCCGGGCGGTGGGTAGTTGCCGGGCGGTGGGTAGTTGCCGGGCGGTGGTGGGTAGCCACCCTGCGGCCCCTGGGGTGGGTAGTCGGCCTGTGGTGGGCCCTCACCGGGGGGCGGGTTGTGTGCTGCGGGCGGCGGCCAATTGTGGGGTGGTTCGTTGCGTGCAGGATCGGATTGGTGTGGGTCCTGCGATTGGTTGGGCGAGTTGTCGCTCACGTCGACCTCCTGGTCTGAGTTGTGCGCCTGCTCCCAGTACGCCGATCGAGCACCCGCACCGAGAAGTTGCCCAAGATCGACTCGGCTTGTGCACGTAGCGATGCGGAGCGCTCGGCGGCTCGAGCTTGCGTTCCCGTCGGCTGCAGTTCGGTCCCAGCCCGTCGTGGACTGCAGGGCAGCCTGTGGCTGCCCTGCAGTCGAACCACGACCGAGGATTGCTCGACGAGAACCGAACCGACGAGTCACTTCGTCCCGATCGTCGCGAGCGGAGCGCATCGATTCTGCGAGGACCTGGCTCGTCGCGATCCGAACGAAATCGGTCAGTACGGCGCAGCGCTTGTCGAGATCACACGATATGCATAGGTCGAGGCGATGATCGTGATCGGAATCGTGACCAGCAGGCCGAGCCCACAGGGAATCGCGCCGAGGATGTTGATGCCGAACAGAGCGAGGGCCAGTACGAAGACCGTTCCCATATTCGAGGAGATGGCGCGGAAACTGGACTTGAAGGCCGTGACGGCGTCTTCGTTGCGATCGATCACGAATTGCTGAGTCCACCAGGACAGGAACAGGATGATCAGGCCGGGGATGATCAGCAGGACGAACCCGACAGTGACGGCGATTCCCACCAGAAAGCTGGCCAGGATGATGTGCACGACGTTGGTGAATTGGAAGAACGAGGCAAAGTTCGGCTTGTTCCCGTCCACCTCGTGCAGAGCACCTCTGATGAGCGCCGCCTGGATCAGGTATCCGACGACGACCGAGACGAAACTGCCGATGATCGTGACAACGGTGAAGGCGGCCGTCATGTCGCCCATCGAACCGGAGTCACCGCTGAATATCCAATTGATGGCGACCTGAATGATCGCAGCGATCACCAGAATTCCGATCCAGACTCCAGCGTTGCCCTTGAACCGGTTCCATCCGAACGAAATCGCATCGCCCACACGGAGGGTCCCCGGCATGGGACCGGAACCGTAGCCGGGAGATCCGCCGAAATTGCTCGGCGGTGGTGGGTAGCCGCCGGGTGCTCCGCCCTGGGGTGGGTAGTTGCCGGGAGGTGGGTAGTTGCCGGGCGGTGGTGGGTAGCCGCCGGGTGCTCCGCCTTGGGGTGGGTAGTTGCCGGGAGGTGGGTAGTTCCCGGGCGGCGGTGGGTAGCCACCGGGTGCTCCGCCTTGGGGTGGGTAGTTCCCGGGCGGCGGTGGGTAGCCACTGCCGGGCGTCTGCGGTTTGTTCGGATCCGGCTGCTCAGGATTGGGGTCGCCACCGTATTGCGGTCCATTGGGCGGGTTCTCACTCACGTTTTACCCTTCAGTCTCTGGCGAAGTACGTCGACGATTCGTCCGTATTTTCAGGCTGAGCGAACCGCAGACCGTTCGGTGTGTCAAGGCGCTCGGCACTTGGACGGCGCGTCGGTCCCGAATGTTCCA
This sequence comes from Rhodococcus sp. AW25M09, assembly GCF_000333955.1. Lineage (GTDB taxonomy): Bacteria > Actinomycetota > Actinomycetes > Mycobacteriales > Mycobacteriaceae > Rhodococcoides. Next base: position 22,029 of record NZ_CAPS01000082.1, on the reverse strand, counting down.
TCCCAGCGTCCGCAACGAAAGATCTTGCCGAGCGCACCCGGCTCGGTCCTACTAGGGTTGTGTGTTCTACCCATACCGGGACTATCACGAGGGGCTCGCCGTGGGCATCAAGGTTGCACTCGAACACCGCACCAGCTACAAGTTCGACCGCACTGTCAAGATCTTTCCGCACGAGATTCGTCTGCGGCCGGCACCGCATTCGCGCACACCCATCGAGGCGTACTCGCTGAAGATCGAACCAGCGGAGCACTTCGTCAATTGGCAGCAGGACGTGTTCGGCAATTTCCTCGCTCGAGTTGTGTTTCCCGAGCGAACCGACCATCTGTCGATCACCGTCGGGCTCGTCGCCGATATGGCGTCGATCAACCCCCTCGACTTCTTCGTCGAGGAATGGGCCGAGCACTACGGATTCGCCTACGAAGAGCACGATCTTCCCGACCTCGAGCCTTACCTGCGTCCGGTGGACGAGGACAAGGCAGGCTCGGGTCCTGGCCCGGTGGTTTCGGCCTGGGTCGAAAAGCTGCAGGCCGCGGTCGTCGAACGCGGAGAGTCGTTGCGCACCATCGATTTTCTCGTGATGGCGAACCAGGCTGTGATGGGTGACGTCGGATACTCCGTCCGGATGGAGCCCGGTGTGCAGACACCCGACCTGACCCTGACGTCCGCTGTCGGATCCTGTCGCGATTCCGCGTGGTTGCTGGTCTCTGTGCTGCGCCAGATGGGGCTCGCCGCGCGCTTCGTCTCCGGCTACCTCGTTCAGTTGTCCTCGGACGTCAAGTCTCTGGACGGTCCGTCCGGACCGGTCGAGGACTTCACCGATCTGCACGCATGGACCGAGGTGTATCTCCCCGGCGCGGGTTGGGTAGGGATGGATCCGACCTCCGGACTGTTCGCCGGCGAAGGCCACATTCCGCTGTCCGCAACGCCACATCCGTCGACCGCCGCCGCCATCTCCGGCGCGACCAGCAAGTGCAAGGCAGAACTCGATTTCTCGAACACTGTCGTCCGTGTGCACGAGGACCCACGCACGACGTTGCCCTACACAGCCGATCAGTGGGAGTCGATCAAGGCCACCGCCGAGAAGATCGACGAGCGGATGCAGGGTCAGGACATTCGCTTGACAGTCGGCGGAGAGCCGACGTTCGTCGCCATCGAGAATCAAGAAGCGCCCGAGTGGAACACCACTGCCGACGGCCCACACAAGCGAAAGTTGGCCAGTGTTCTGGCCGAGCGGCTTCGGACGATCTACGCACCGGACGGTCTGGTGCAGCGAAGTCAGGGCAAGTGGTACCCGGGCGAGCCCTTGCCGCGGTGGCAGGTGGGGATGTTCTGGCGCACCGACGGTCAGGCCCTGTGGCACGATTCCGATCTGATCGCCGATCCCTGGCTGGCGGACGATCTGCGGCCGGAGCCCGTTGACCACTCCGCATCGCAACGACTGATCGACGAGCTGGTCCAGGGCTTGGGTCTGCCCGCCTCGCAGGCGCGTCCGGCCTACGAGGACCCGCTGGTCAAGCTGTTGGATCTGGTGCGTCAGCCGTACGGTGACCCACCGGCCGACGACGATGATCTCGAGCCGGGAGCCGATTCGGCAGATGCCAGAAAGCGCTTGCTCGAGCGGCTCGATGGGAGCACCGACGAGCCGGCGGCGTTCGTGCTGCCGATCTCTCGCACCGAGGACGGCTCCGGTTGGGAGAGCTCGGACTGGAAGCTTCGACGTGGCCGAATCGTGTTGCTGGAAGGCGATTCCCCAGCCGGGCTCCGATTGCCCTTACGCGCGATCTCCTGGGATGGTGGGCCGGTAGAGAACCCGGCCGACCCCACCGCGCCCATGCCGAATCTGCCTACGCCGCAGTTGACCCAGCAGCCGCCGCGTGCGGTGAACCCGGCCGAGTCACGCTATGCGAAATTGGTGAACGAGGCATCCGGGGTCGGCGGCACCGCTGTCACTGCGCTGGTCGCCGAAGTCCGCGACGGCGTCCTCCACGTCTTCATGCCCCCGATGGATCGGTTGGACGATTTCGTCGACCTCATCTCTCGCGTCGAGCAGGCGGCCTCGCTCATCGACACCCCGGTCGTCATCGAGGGCTACGGACCGCCGTCGGATCCACGTATCCAAACCTTGACCGTCACCCCGGATCCCGGCGTGATCGAGGTCAACGTTCAGCCGACCTCATCGTGGGCCGAGCAGAACGACCTGATGGAGCGTCTCTACCTCGAGGCCCGCAAATCCCGGTTGAGCACCGAGGGATTCGACAACGACGGCACCACTCGCGGAACCGGAGGTGGAAATCACATCACGCTCGGTGGCGTGACGCCGATCGATTCACCGGTGCTGCGCAGACCCGACCTGCTGGTGTCGCTGCTGACGCACTGGCAGCGTCATCCATCGCTCTCGTACCTGTTCTCGGGTCGATTCATCGGAACCACGTCGCAGGCACCCCGCGCCGACGAGGGTCGCGAAGAATCGCTCTACGAACTCGAGGTGGCGTTCAGCGAGATCAAGCGGCTGACCGATGCCGATCGATCGGCATCGCCCTGGGTCGTGGATCGGGCACTGCGGCACTTGCTCACCGACATCACCGGCAACACCCACCGCGCCGAGTTCTGCATCGACAAGCTCTACAGCCCTGACTCCACTCGCGGCCGATTGGGACTGCTCGAGTTGCGCGGATTCGAGATGCCGCCGCATCACCAGATGGCGATGGTGCAGTCGTTGCTCGTGCGATCGATGGTCTCGCGGTTCTGGGACACTCCTCTCGAGGCACCTCTGATCCGGCACGGCGCCAACCTGCACGGTCGGTACATGCTGCCGCACTTCGTCATCAACGACATCGGCCGTGTCGTCGAAGACCTCCGCGAGCACGGGATCGACTTCGACACCAGTTGGCTCGACCCGTTCACCGAGTTCAGATTCCCCAGGATCGGGACAACCGTTGTCGGAGATGCCGAGATCGAACTGCGAGGTGCGATCGAGCCCTGGAACACTCTCGGTGAGGAATCGACGTCCTCGGGTACCGCGCGCTACGTGGACTCCTCGGTCGAGCGGATCCAGGTTCAGGTCGCCGGAGCCGACGCGGGTCGCTATTTGTTGACGTGCAACGGAGTACCGGTGCCTCTGCTGCGCACCGATCGTCAGGACGTTCAGGTCGCCGGAGTGCGCTACCGCGCGTGGCAGCCGCCGAGCGCACTGCACCCGACGATCGAGGTGCAGAGTCCTTTACGTTTCGACCTCGTGGAGATGCAAACCGGGCGCGCGGTGGGTGGCTGCTCGTACCACGTGGTGCATCCGGGCGGACGCTCGTACGACGGTCCTCCCGTCAACTCGGTCGAAGCCGAAGCGCGCCGCAACGGCCGCTTCGAGGAGGGTGGGTTCACCTCCGGGAAGGTGGACATAGCAAGATTGCTCGAGATGCACGCTCGACAGGCAATCGATGTGACCGCTCCGGGCATGCTGGATCTGCGCCGGACGGGAGTTCATACGCCCTGACGCGTGTGCCTGCACAGAAGAACGAGTCGACCGGTAACGATCACGGTCCGGCGCGCAATGGGCGATCTCGGTGACGGACGGGCTGTAGCTACGGCCCGTCGTCACCGCCCGGCGACGGACGGTAATCGACCGACGGAAGGAACAGCGGCTCGATGGCACCCGTGGATACTGCCCAGAATGAGGCCGGCTGGAACGACGCCGACGCCGACGGCGTCGAAGCCGATGCCGTGTCACCGTGGCTCGAATATCACGGTCGCCGCGAGGCCTTGACCGGACGGCTGAATCTGTTCGACGAGATGCTCGGCGTCGACGACGAGGTCCGCCCGCACTGGGCCGAGTTGGTCGACGGAATGCGTGAGGCAGGCCCTGGGGCCATGCGTACCCTGCAGTCTCGGGTCAGCCGGCTGGTCGACGATCACGGGATCACCTACAACCCCATTCCAGCCGGCGGCGGCGAGACCATTCCGAGTGCTGTCCGGTGGGGTTTGGACAGCGTCCCTCTGGTGGTAGCGGCCGACGAGTGGGATCGGTTGGAAGCCGGCCTGGTTCAGCGTTCGACGTTGCTCGATGCGGTACTGACCGACATATACGGTGCGCAGGAGACCATTCGGCGAGGCCTGATTCCCCCGGAGCTGATCTTCGGTAGCCCTGGTTATCTGCGGACCGTTCACGCAATCACGGTTCCCGGGCCGCATCAATTGTTCATGCATGCCGCCGACGTCGCTCGTGGGTCCGACGGCCAATTTCGCGTCGTAGCGGACCGGACCCAGGCACCGTCCGGGGTGGGGTACGCGCTGGCGGATCGGCGCGTCATGTCGCGGGCGATCCCAGAGTTGTTCCAGGCGAGCAATCCCAGGCCACTGTCGACCTTCGCTCGTGCTGTGCGGCTGGCTCTCCGCGATGTTGCGCCCGCATCGGCAGAGGATCCGGTAGTCGTGGTGTTGACCCCGGGTTCGCATTCCGAGACTGCGTTCGATCAGGCGTATCTCGCCACTGTTCTCGGCTTTCCGCTCGTCGAAAATGCCGATCTCGTGGTTCGGGACGGCTGTCTGTGGATGCGCTCGCTCGGCATGTTGCGGCGGGTGGATGTGGTGCTGCGTCGAGTCGACGCCGAGTTCGTGGATCCACTCGATCTACGCCCCGATTCGCACTTGGGCATCGTGGGTCTGGTCGAGGTGTTGCGGCGCGGTGCGGTCAGCGTGGTCAACACCCTCGGCAGTGGTGTGCTCGAGAACCCAGCCCTGGTGCCGCTGCTGCCGGCGTTGAGCCGGGCGCTGTTGGACGAGGATCTGATGCTCGGTTCGGTGCAAACCTACTGGGGTGGCCATTCGAGTGCGCTCTCGCACATGAAATCCCGACTGCGCTCGCTGGTACTGCGCTCGACGACGTCACGTCGGACGATCGTGGGGCACGATCTCACGGACCTTGCAGCTCGCGAATTGTGGGATCGGATCGAGGCCGAGCCGTGGAAGTGGACCGGCCAAGAGGTGCCGGAATTCTCGCTGGCTCCGGTCGGTTCGTCGTGGGGCGGATCGGGGCAGCAGCTTCCCGTTGCCCCCGCGCAGGTCGGGATGCGCCTGTTCACGGTGGCGCAGCGGATCGGCTACACACCGATGCGCGGCGGCCTGGGGCAAGTGGTGATCACGGCTCCGGTCACCGAACCACTGATGACCGTGGCCTCGAAGGACGTGTGGGTCAAGTCTGTCGAACGAGTCACTCCTGCCGATTCTGCTCCGCACACCCCGCCTGCCACGGTGGAAGAGTTGCCGCAGTACGCCGCGTCGAATGTCGAGGTGGTCAGCTCGCCGCGTGTGCTGGGAGATCTGTTCTGGTTCGGCCGCTACACCGAGCGTGCCGAGGACATGACCCGTCTGCTCATCGCCGCGCGCGAGCGCGATCAGGACTACCGCTCGATGCCATGGCTCGACGGCAGCGACAGTCTGCCGATCCTGCTCGAAGCCGTCACCAAAGTGTCGGGCACGCAGCCCGGTTTCTTCGACGAGAACATTCGCGCCGACGCGATCGTGGAAATGCGGTCGCTGATGCTCTCGCCCGACCGTCTCGGTTCGTTGGCGCAGTCGGTCGATCGAATGCAGCAGGCGGCACGTGCGGTACGCGACCAGCTCTCGAACGACACCTGGGTGGTGCTCAACCGAATCGACACCGCGCTCGAAGAGTTGGCCGACACCGCCGTCAACAACGGAGCACAGCTGTCTTCGTCCCAGTCGAGTGTGCTTCGAGGCCTGCTCTCCCTGTCCGGTCTGGCGTCGGAGTCGATGGTTCGAGATGCCGGCTGGTACCTCATGGATGCGGGCAAGAGGATCGAGCGTGGGCTGCAACTGACAGCATTGCTGTCGGCAACCCTCAGCCATGCACTCACGCCGTCCACAGAGCAAGCAGTCATCGATTCGGTGTTGTCGGCAGCCGAGTCCTCGGTGATCTATCGCCGACGCAACAGCGGCCGGGCAAGGCCGGCCGCCGTTGCACAACTGTTGTTGTTCGACGAGGGAAATCCGCGAGCATTGGTCTACCAGCTCGATCGCCTCAGAGACGATCTCGGTTCGTTGCCGGACGCGTCGGGTACCTCACGCCCCGAGCAACTCGTCGAGCAGATGCGGGTGCGGTTGCGGCGCGTCGACCCGGGTGAGCTCGAATCGGTCGACGCGGACGGTCGTCGCGTGGAGCTGATCGAGTTGGTCGACGGAATCCACGACTCGCTCGAGGAGTTGTCCCGGGTGGTCCTCGCGACGCACATGTCGTTGCCGGGCGGCACCCAGCCGCTGTGGGGCAGCTCGAACACCGGAAGCGGGGTGCGGTGATGAGCCGTCGGTACCGAATCAAGCACATCACCACCTACACCTACTCCGATCGCGTGACTTCCTCGTACGGACGCGGTTTTCTTGCGCCGCGCGACATGGACGGCCAGCACTGTGTGGAGAAGTCGGTCACGGTGGAGCCGCCGCCCACGGATCAGTCCTTCGGGGTGGACGTCTACGGCAACGAGGACGTGTATTTCCATGTGTCCTACGACCACGAGACGTTGGTGGTCACGGCCGATTCACTGGTCGAGGTCTATCCGCGGCCGGTGGACGAGACCACGTCGTGGCCCGCTACCGCAGCCTGGGAATCTGCTCGGATGGCCCCGTTCGGGAGCACGGTCAACGCAGGCTCTGCCGGCGAAGCATCGGGGTTGGGCGCGAATGTGCCGTCCGATCCCGCTCGCGCGTCCGCAGTGGAATTCGCGCTGGATCTTCCTACTCCGGAGATCACCGACGAGGTTCGTGCGTACGCGTCACCGAGCTTCTGGCCCGGTCGTCCACTCGCCGATGTGATCGTCGACCTGACGCATCGAATATTCACGGATTTCCGATATCTTTCCGGTTCGACGACTGTCTCGACCACCGTGGTAGACGTACTCGCTGCACGGTCGGGTGTCTGTCAGGATTTCGCGCGACTGGCCATCGCCTGTCTGCGGTCGCAGGGACTCGCCGCGCGGTACGTATCGGGGTATCTGGCGACCGAACCTCCGCCTGGCAAGGAACGGATGATCGGAGTCGACGCCACCCATGCGTGGGCCGCTGTGTGGATGCCCAACGATCGATGGCTCGCATTCGATCCGACCAACGATCAACTCGTCGACGAGAGGTACGCGACCGTGGCATGGGGGCGGGACTACGTCGACGTGCCTCCGCTACGCGGGGTGATCTACACCGAGGCCGAGAAGAGCACGATCGCAGTGTCGGTCGACGTTGCACCGCAGTAGCGAACCCTGCATAATTCGATGGTTCGGGGGTAACCGACCATCTGGTCGAATCTGGGGGTGTGGCGTGTGAAAATCCGCAAAACGGACAAACGTGTCCCATTCGTAGTCGTCGACACAGCACAGCAGAACGCAGCGAACGGGTAGCTTGGATATCGATGACCGCAACACTGGCAGACCCTGTATCAGAGGTAGTAGCAGCAGCTCAGCGACTGCTCACCAAACGCACCGGAGCTTCGGTGACGTTGATCGACCCGGTCGATCTGGGGGGTAGTGGCCAGGCGATCGTGTTACGAGTCAGGGTCTCGGAGAACCCCTTCCAGCTACCCCGCACGTTGGTGCTCAAGCAGGTGCGTGATGTGCCGGGCCAATCCGAGCTGCATGCCGACCTCGCCGACAGCACGGGCTCGACTGCATTTCTGCGCGAGGCGGCGTCGTATCAATTCGCCAATGCGCTTGCCACCGACAGCAGGCCTGGCCCGGAATTGCACGCCTACGATCTGGACGCTCGGCTGCTCGTACTCAGCGACCTCGGTGACGCCAGTCCGATCACCACGCTGTTGCGGAATTCGGACGCATCCGCGGTGACCAACTCGTTGATGGCCATGGCTCAGGCGCTGGGTCGAATGCATGCTGCAACCGTCGGCCGAGAGGACGATTTTGCCGCCCTGCTGCGCCGCGTCGGACAGCCGGACTCCACCGACGGAATCTCGGCGCAGATTCCCGACGCCCTCGCCCAGGTCCCCGGCCTGCTCACCGACTTCCTGGGCGTCGGTTCGACCCCGGATGCACTTCTCGATCGCGTGTCGCGAAGCGGGCGACTGTTTGCGCACGGCACTTTCCGCGCATTCAGCCCGTCCGATCTGTGCCCCGACAACATCATCGTCAACGACGAAGGCGTCCGTTTTCTCGATTACGAGTGGGGCGGATTCCGAGATGCCACTCTCGACATCACCTACGCCCTGGCGTCGTTCCCCGGGTGCCTGTGCAGTTTCGAGCTCTCGTACGACCGCGAGCAAGCGATGATCGACGCCTGGCGTGCGGAGGTCGTGGGCATCTGGCCGGCGTTGGCCGACGACACCGTCATGGCAGCCAAGATCCTCGATGCGCGACTGATCTGGGTATGGCTGAGCACGTATTGGTTCCTACCCGACGACCACACACGAATCGCGGCAGCCCGGGCGCACCACCTGTCGGTTCCGCGGTCGCAGGCATTGATATCGCGCTGGGCGGTGCTGGCCGACAGTGCGGAGCGGACAGGCGAGACCGGCATCGCCGAATACGCCGCGTCGGTCGTGACCGCACTGCGAGCGAAGTGGGAACGGTAGCGACGACGTCGTTCGCGTTGGGGGAAGCTCTGTCGGTAGCGTTCGACCGGTGAGCGGCGGCATGGGAAGTGACATCTCGGGCAGTGACATCTCGAGCAGCGACATCTCGAGCAGCGACATCTCGAGCAGCGACGAGTCCGGCGACGGACTCTTCGACACACCCGCACCGCCCGAGACGACGATCGCCGAATCGCGCCCCACCCCGACGTACACCAGGCCCGACGCGCCGCTGGCGGTGAGAATGCGGCCGACGACCCTCGACGAGGTGGTCGGGCAATCTCATCTACTGGCTCCCGGTGCGCCGCTGCGTCGGCTCGTCGAGGGATCGGGCGCGTCGTCGGTGATGCTCTACGGCCCTCCTGGCACGGGTAAGACGACTCTCGCATCGTTGATCTCCGGGGCGACCGGAAGAAAGTTCGAGGCGCTGTCGGCGTTGTCGGCCGGTGTCAAGGAAGTGCGCAACGTCATAGAACTTGCTCGACGCAGGTTGCTGTCGGGTGAGCAGACGGTGCTGTTCATCGACGAGGTGCACCGCTTTTCCAAGACGCAGCAGGATGCGCTGCTTGCGGCCGTCGAGAATCGAATCGTGTTGCTGGTGGCTGCCACGACGGAGAATCCGTCGTTCTCGGTCGTGTCGCCGCTGCTGTCGCGGTCACTGGTGTTGCAGTTGCAGCCGCTGGGGTCCGAGGACATCGAACTGTTGTTGAGCCGCGCCGCCAACGACCCTCGTGGTCTCGATGGTGCAGTGACCATCGACGAGGACGCGATGGACCACCTCGTTCGGCTTGCGGCCGGTGATGCGCGCCGAGCACTGACGGCACTCGAAGCGGCGGCAGGCGCGGCGACCGACGGTGTGGTCGATCTGGCGACCGTCGAGGCCAGCGTCGACAAGGCCGCGGTGCGCTACGACCGCGACGGCGATCAGCACTACGACGTCATCAGTGCGTTCATCAAATCGATCCGAGGCTCCGACGTCGATGCCGCGCTGCACTATCTGGCGCGGATGATCACTGCCGGCGAGGACCCGCGGTTCATCGCTCGACGGCTCGTGGTGCACGCCAGCGAAGACATCGGAATGGCCGATCCCACAGCGCTGCAAACGGCGACGGCCGCAGCGAACGCCGTGCAGATGATCGGAATGCCCGAAGCACGGCTGGCTTTGGCACAGGCGACGATCCACCTGGCCACCGCGCCGAAATCAGGCGCGGTGATCGCTGCCCTCGGTGCTGCGATGGCCGACGTTGCCGCGGGCAAGTCGGGATCGGTTCCGCCACATCTACGCGACGGGCACTACAAGGGAGCTCAGGGACTGGGAAACGCTGTCGGATATCGGTACCCGCACAGCAGTCCGGGCGGCGTGCTGGGCCAGCAATATCCGCCGGACGAACTGGTGGGCGTGAACTATTACGAGCCCACCGAGCACGGCGCCGAGCGAGAAATAGCGACCAGGGTGGGCAAACTGCGTCGAATCATCCGCGGCCGATAGGCCCTCGAGTCGGTGCGGGGTCCGACGACGCTAACCTGTATTCGTGCAGACCCATGAGATCCGCAGGCGTTTCCTCGACCATTTCGTGAAGGTAGGACACACCGAAGTACCCAGTGCGTCGTTGATTCTCGACGACCCGAACCTGCTGTTCGTCAATGCAGGCATGGTTCCCTTCGTGCCGTTCTTCCTCGGTCAGCAGACGCCGCCGTACAACACCGCGACGAGCGTTCAGAAGTGCGTCCGCACCCTCGACATCGAGAACGTCGGCATCACCACCCGGCACAACACCTTCTTTCAGATGGCCGGCAACTTCTCGTTCGGTGACTACTTCAAGCGCGATGCCATTCGATACGCCTGGACGCTCCTGACCAACAGTGTCGAGGACGGTGGGTACGGATTCGACCCCGAGCGCATCTGGGCCACCGCGTATCTCGACGACGACGAGGCGATCGAACTCTGGAAGGAGATCGCCGGTCTGCCCGACGAACGCATTCAACGGCGCGGAATGGCCGACAACTACTGGTCCATGGGCATCCCGGGCCCCTGCGGACCGTGCTCGGAGATCTACTACGACCGTGGACCCGAGTTCGGTGTCGACGGAGGTCCCGAGGCCGACGAGGATCGGTACATCGAGATCTGGAATCTCGTGTTCATGCAGAACGAGCGCGGCAAGGGAATCAGCAAGGACGACTTCGAGATTCTCGGGCCGCTGCCCAAGCGGAACATCGACACCGGCATGGGCGTCGAGCGCGTCGCCTTCCTGTTGCAGGGCGTGGACAACGTCTACGAGACCGACCTCGTTCGCCCGGTGATCGCCAAGGCCGAGGAACTCTCCTCCCGCGCCTACGGAGCCGATCACGACGACGACGTGCGCTTCCGTGTGATCGCCGATCATGCGCGTACCGCTGCTCTGCTCATCTCCGATGGAGTCAACCCCGGCAACGACGGGCGCGGCTATGTTCTTCGCCGGTTGCTGCGCCGCATCGTGCGATCGGCACGGCTGCTCGGAGCACCGGACGAAACGATGGCGCAGTTCATCACCGTCGTGCGCGACACCATGGCGGAGTCCTACCCGAACCTGGTCACCGACTTCGACCGCATTCTGACGGTTGCGGTGGGGGAGGAGACAGCCTTCCTCAAGACCCTCACCTCGGGTTCGCGCCTGTTCGAGGGCGCAGCGGACGCCGTGAAGGCGTCGGGAGCGAAGAAGATCGGCGGTGCCGAGGCATTCGCGCTGCACGACACCTACGGCTTCCCGATCGATCTGACGCTCGAGATGGCCGCCGAAGCGGGGCTGTCGGTGGACGAGGATGGCTTCCGGTCACTGATGGCCGAGCAGCGCAACCGGGCCAAAGACGACGCCCGCGCCCGCAAACACGCACACGCCGACCTCACGGTCTACAAGGATTTCGTCGACGGCTCGCCGACCGAGTTCACCGGGTTCGACGAACTCGGTTCCGAGGCAACAGTATTGGCACTGATCTCCAACGGCGTTCGGGTTCCGACGGCGGTTGCGGGAGACACCGTGGAGATCATTCTGGATCGCAGCCCGCTGTACGCCGAATCCGGTGGCCAGATCGCAGATATCGGCACGATCACCGCTCCCGGCCTCGGCGTGAAGGTCAACGACGTGCAGAAGATCGCCAAGAAGCTCTGGACGCACAAGTCGGTGGTCGAGACGGGTCAGATCACCGAGGGCGACACCGTCCACGTCGACGTCGACCACGCATGGCGCAAGGGTGCGACTCAGGGGCACTCCGGTACCCACATGGTGCACGCCGCACTGCGGCAGGTCCTCGGGCCCAACGCGACTCAGGCCGGTTCGCTGAACAAGCCCGGCTACCTGCGTTTCGACTTCTCCTGGCAGGGCGCACTCTCGGAAGCACAGCGTGACGACATCGAGAACGTGGCCAACGACGCCGTCGGCTCGGACTTTGCGGTCAACACCCTGGTCACCGATCTCGACAGCGCCAAGAAAATGGGTGCGATGGCCCTGTTCGGTGAGAACTACGGCGACGAGGTGCGCGTGGTCGAGATCGGCGGTCCGTTCTCGATGGAACTGTGTGGTGGCACCCACGTGCAGCATTCGTCGCAGATCGGCCCGGTCACCATTCTCGGTGAATCGTCGGTCGGCTCCGGGGTGCGCCGCGTGGAGGCGTTCGTCGGCCTCGACTCGTACCGCTATCTCGCCAAGGAACGCGCGCTGCTGGCAGGCATCGCATCCTCGCTCAAGGTGCCCTCCGAGGAGGTGCCCGCACGCATCGAGAACTTGGTCGAGCGTCTGCGCGTCGCGGAGAAAGAACTCGACGCGGTCAAGGCAGCCGCAGTGCTGGCCTCGGCGGGTGAGTTCGTCGGAAAAGCGGAGCGATTCGGCGACGTGCGGGCAGTGGTTGCGCAAGCTCCGGACGGTGTCGGCGGGAACGATCTGCGCACGCTGGTGACCGATGTTCGTGGACGCCTCGGTGCGGATCCGGCTGTGGTGGTGCTCTTCGGCACGGTCGGCGGCAAAGTTCCGTTCGTCGTCTCGACCAACAAGGCCGCCCAGGACGCAGGCGTCGCTGCCGGCGACCTCGTGGCGGCGTTCGGTCCGAGTATCGGTGGCCGCGGTGGCGGTAAACCCGAACTTGCTCAGGGGTCGGGTTCGGACATCGCCGGAATCGCCGCCGGCATCGACGCAGCCCGGGCTCGGCTGGCCGACCTCACCACCCGCTGACCAGCGTGATGAACCAGGAGCGTGGGCCCGATAGGCCCGGCGACGACGACCCGGGCCGAGGTCGTCGTATCGGTATAGATGTCGGCAGCGTCCGCATCGGAATCGCCTCGAGCGATCCCGACGGTGTACTGGCCACGCCGGTCGAGACCGTGCCGCGATCGAAGCTCAAGGGTCCGGCGGCCCCGGACGTGATGCGGGTAGCGGAGATCGTGGCGGAATACGACGCCGTCGAAATCGTGATCGGACTGCCTCGCACACTTCGCGGAGAACGAGGCAGTGCCGTCGATGCAGCCGAAAGATTCGGCCGTTCCCTGCACAGAGCGGTGGGTGACGTACCGATTCGAATGGCCGACGAGCGACTGACTACCGTTAGCGCGTCGCGTGCCTTACGGGACAGTGGTGTACGGGCCAAGAATCAACGATCGGTGATCGATCAGGCCGCGGCGGTGGCCATCCTGCAGGGCTGGCTCGACGAGCGTCGCGCAGTGTCGGATCGCACCGTGGCGAATTCGGGGTCGCAGACCAATTCAGGATCGACGGAGGTCGACGAGTGAACAACCATGGGTCCTCCGATCGGGACCGGCAGCAGGCGCGCTCGGACGAGGCGCACACCGATCCGATCGGGTATCGCGTGGACGAGGGCAGCGATTTCGACCGCCGAATGCAAGGACGAACGCACCCACCGCAGCAGCACGATCCGCATCCGACACCCGAACGCAACGCGGGTCCCGATCCCGAGCGCGGCGCAGTTCCGCAGGAGGTCGGCCGCAGCCGCGCCGCGAGCCGACAGAACCGAGCAGCGTCCAGCCGTAAACGTCGCGGGAGGATGGTGGCTCTGGTGCTGGGGCTGGTGCTGATCGTCGCAGTGGCAGGCGGAGGGTATTTCGCAGTGAACAAATTGACCAATCGGACGACACCGAACGCAGACTTCGCCGCCGGCTCGTCCGGCGACGGCGTAGTGATCCAGGTGCACCCCAACGACACCGCGCAACAAATCGGCACCGAGGCGGAAGAAAAGGGTGTCGTCGCCAGCTCGGGAGCCTTTCTGGAAGCCGCAATACTGAACAGCGCCATCACGTCGGTCCAGCCCGGGTTCTACCTGCTCTCCAGCAATGTGCCTGCGTCGCGAGCAGTGAGCGAACTCGTCGATCCCGCATCCAGGGTTGGCAACATGGTGATCTCGGAGGGACGTCAGCTGCACGATGCGCGCGACGTGAACACCGATGCCGTCAAGAAAGGCATCTACACCCTGATCTCCGAGGCCAGCTGCGTTGATCGAAGCGGCACTGGCACGCCTGTATGCGTGAGCTACGACGATCTCAATGCGGCGGGAGCGGTGGACGACCCAGCAGCATTGGGCGTTCCCGACTGGGCCACCGATCGGGTCGAGGGGGTCCCGGATCGCGATCGCCAACTCGAAGGTCTGATTGCCGCGGGGACGTGGGATTTCGATCCCAGTGCCGCCCCCGCCGACATTTTGCGACAGCTGGTGTCCGAGAGTGCCACCCGCTACGAGGACACCGGAATCCTCACCGCGGGATCCACTTCCGGGCTGTCGTCGTACGACACGCTCGTCGCTGCCTCTCTCGTCGAGCGTGAATCCCTGCCGCAGGATTTCAGCAAGGTGGCTCGGGTGATACTCAACCGTCTCGCAGTGCCGCAGAAGCTCGAGTTCGACTCGACCGTCAACTACTCGCTCGACACGACCGAGGTGGCCACCACCGACGCCGACCGGGCCCGAGTGACGCCGTGGAACACCTACGCCAGCGAGGGGCTGCCGGCAACCCCGATCTCCTCGCCGAGCATCGAGGCCGTGGAGGCGGTCGAGGCGCCGGCCGACGGCGACTGGTTGTACTTCGTGACCATCAACCAGGCGGGTGAAACATTGTTCACCCGCAGCTACGACGAACACCTGGCGAACATCGGGAAGGTCGAACCCGGTTTTCTCGACAGCGGACGCTGAGGTGCGCGCCGCCGTACTGGGTAGCCCTGTCGGACACTCGAAATCACCGCTGCTGCACCGCGCTGCGTACCGTGCCCTGGGGCTCGCCGACTGGACCTACGACCGCATCGAGTGCACCGCTGAGCAGCTACCCGGCATGCTCGACGGCTTCGGTCCCGAATGGGTCGGAGTGTCGGTCACGATGCCGGGGAAAGTCGTAGCTCTGGCCTACGCCGACGAGCGAACCGAACGGGCAGTGCTGGCCGGCTCGGCGAACACGCTCGTGCGCACCGCGTCGGGTTGGCGTGCCGACTGCACCGACGTCGACGGCATCGTGGGCGCTCTGCGCGGCGTGGGCGTGGTGGATCTGTCGGGTAGCACCGTGACGGTGGTCGGCGCAGGGGGCACCTCGCGGCCGGCGGTCGTTGCATTGGCGGGCCTCGGCGCTGCCGCTGTCACCGTCGTCGCGCGCTCTGCGGACCGCGCCGCCGACACACTCGCCTGCGCTGACGCTGCCGGCCTGCGCGTGGAGTTCGCGCACATGAGCGATCCCCGGCTCCCCACGATCGCAGGTGCGTCGGCTGTCCTGGTCAGCACTGTGCCCGCAGTCGGAGCCGCCGACATTGCGCCGGCCCTCGCTCACGCGCCGGTGGTGCTCGACGCCATCTACGATCCATGGCCTACGCCGCTGGCGTCCGCGGTGGAGGCAGCTGGGGGCATTGTCGTCAGTGGCCTGTCGATGCTGCTCGAGCAGGCATACGGGCAAGTCGAGCAGTTCACCGGCAAGCCCGCCCCCCGAGCCGTCATGCGTGCGGCACTGACCGACGTTCGGTGAGCACCACCGTCCGGTAGTCCGCCGGCCGTGAGTCGTTCACAGGCCGGGAGTTGTCCACAGGGCAATGTTCGGCCTGGGCCTTCGCCACGGACCGGCACTGTGAGGGTGCGACCCTTCGTCGATGCTGAGTCTGTGTGTAGCGGTCCTGGTCGGCGGCGTTGCGGGGCTGGTGATGCGTGGTGCGCTGGTCGAATGGAGCCCTCGGTGGCTGCCGCTGCTGTCCGCGGTCGGTACCGGATGGGTGTGGTGGCGGTTCGGCGGTTCCGAGTACGCGGTTCCGTTGTGCGCGGCGACGTGGTGGTTCGCGGCCCTCAGTGCGGTCGATCTAGGTCGGCACCGGTTGCCGAACGGGCTGACGATTCCGGGTGCGCTGGTGGTGACGGTGGCGCTGGCGTGGACGGGGTGTGCGGATTCCTTGCTCGGTGGAGCATTGCTGTTCGTGATGTATCTCGTGGTGCACCTTCTCGCGCCGGCTGCGTTCGGCGCTGGAGACGTGAAGCTCGCCTGGTCGGTGGGATCGATCGCGTCTCTCGGCGGTGGGGAGGGGTGGGCGATCGCGGCATTGTCGGCGCCGCTGGCCACTGCCGTGGTGGGGTCGGTCGCCGCGGCTTTCGGGCACGGCCGAGCGCGTATCGCGCACGGACCGTCCATGTGCGCGGCGACCCTGCTGGCATCTGCAGCTTGCCTGACGTGAAAAGATGATCGTGTGCTGCGCTGGATAACTGCTGGAGAATCCCACGGACCCGCTCTCGTCGCCATCCTCGAAGGAATGGTCGCGGGAGTAGAGGTGACCTCCGACGATATTGCCTCTCAACTGGCCCGTCGTCGCCTCGGATACGGCCGCGGGGCCCGAATGAAGTTCGAGGCGGACCGCGTCACCCTCACAGGCGGTGTGCGGCACGGACGAACCATGGGCGGGCCCGTCGCGATCGAGGTCGGCAATACCGAATGGCCCAAGTGGGAGCAGGTGATGTCGGCCGATCCGGTCGACGATGCCGTGCTCGCCGACCTGGCGCGGAACTCTCCGTTGACTCGGCCGCGCCCAGGGCACGCCGACTTCTCCGGGATGCTCAAGTACGGCTTCGACGATGCGCGCCCGGTGCTCGAGCGAGCGAGCGCCCGCGAGACCGCAGCCCGGGTTGCCATCGGAACGGTCGCTCGGCTCTTCCTCAAACAGGCGTTCGGCGTCGATGTCGTGTCTCACGTGATTTCCATC
This sequence comes from Rhodococcus sp. AW25M09, assembly GCF_000333955.1. Classification (GTDB taxonomy): domain Bacteria; phylum Actinomycetota; class Actinomycetes; order Mycobacteriales; family Mycobacteriaceae; genus Rhodococcoides. Next base: position 5,259 of record NZ_CAPS01000082.1, on the reverse strand, counting down.
GGCGCATCCGATCCCTACGTGGGGCCGCCGCCTGCGGGCGTCGACCTCGACGCGATCGACGCCTCCCCGGTGCGGGCATTCGACAAGGCCGCCGAAGAGTCGATGATCGCCGAGATCGAAGCTGCGAAGAAGGACGGAGACACCCTCGGCGGAGTAGTCGAGGTCGTCGTGCACGGCCTGCCTGTCGGCCTCGGGTCGTTCGTCTCCGGTGAGCGCAAACTCGACGCCAGGCTGGCCGCCGCACTGATGGGGATCCAGGCGATCAAGGGTGTCGAGGTCGGTGACGGTTTCGAGACCGCACGTCGACGCGGCAGCGTCGCCCATGACGAGATCAAGCCGGGGCCCGACGGTGTGCTGCGCTCGACCAACCGCGCAGGCGGTATCGAGGGTGGCATGACCAACGGTGAAGCGTTGCGGGTGCGGGCAGCGATGAAGCCCATCTCGACGGTGCCGCGCGCGTTGGCAACGGTCGACATGACGACCGGTGACGAGGCGGTGGCCATTCACCAGCGCTCGGACGTCTGCGCTGTTCCGGCTGCCGGTGTCGTGGCCGAGACGATGGTGGCCCTGGTTGTCGCACAGGCAGCGCTGGAGAAGTTCGGTGGGGATTCGCTGGCGGAGACGACGAGCAACGTCGACCACTATGTGAAGGGCACCGCCGCCCGACCTCCACGATGAGCCCGTACGCGGTCCTGGTAGGACCGCCGGGAGCCGGGAAGTCGACCATCGGTCGACGGCTCGCGCAGGCTTTGAATCTGGATCTGTTCGATACCGATGTGGCCATCGAGCGAGACACCGGCCGCACGATCGCCGATATCTTCGCCCATGACGGCGAGCCTGCTTTTCGGCAGATCGAGGAGCGAATAGTAGCCGGGGCGTTGGCTTCGCACCACGGCATCGTCTCTCTCGGCGGTGGCGCGGTGTTGTCGGCGGCAACCCGTTCTCTGCTGTCGGAGCATACGGTTGTGTACCTGGAAATCAGTGTGGCAGAGGGACTCCGGCGAACGGGTGCCAACACGGTTCGGCCGCTGCTGGCAGGTCCGGATCCCCGAGCGAAGTATCAGGAGCTGATGCGTCATCGCCGGCCCCTGTACCGCTCGGTGGCCACCGTGCGGGTACGGACGGACAGCCGTAGCCCCGCTCGGGTGGTGGGCCAAGTGGTCGCCAAGCTGGCTGCGATAGCACCTGTGCCCGCCCTCGACGTGAACGACGAAACCCCCAGTAGATGAAGGTGATTCGATGACAGAGCCAGTGCGCGTCCAGGTCGAGACGGCCAATCCGTACCCGGTGATCATCGGCCGAGGCCTGTTGACGGACCTCGTCGACGAGCTGGCCGATACGTCCACGGTGGCGATCTTCCATCAGCCACCGTTGGCAGAGACCGCCGAGGCTGTGCGAGCGGCACTGGCGGACAAGGGAATCGACGCCCACCGCATCGAGATTCCGGATGCCGAGGACGGCAAGGACCTCGCGGTGGCGGGGTTCTGCTGGGAGGTCCTGGGTCGAATCGGTCTCACCCGTAGCGATGCCATCGTCAGCCTGGGTGGGGGAGCGGCGACGGACTTGGCCGGATTCGTGGCGGCGACGTGGATGCGCGGGGTCCGTATCGTGCACGTCCCGACGACGCTTCTCGCGATGGTCGATGCCGCGGTCGGCGGCAAAACGGGCATCAACACCGACGCGGGCAAGAACCTCGTCGGGTCTTTTCACGAACCGGCTGCCGTGTTGATCGATCTGGCCACCCTCGAGACCGTGCCGAAGAACGAGATCGTCTCCGGGCTCGCCGAGGTGATCAAGACCGGTTTCATCTCCGATCCGGCGATTCTGGACATCATCGAGGCCGATCCCGCCGCCGCGCTCGACCCGACCGGTGACGTTCTACCGGAGTTGATTCGGCGCTCGGTCGAGGTCAAGGCGAAGGTGGTAGCAGCGGATCTGCGCGAGTCGAACCTGCGCGAAATTCTCAATTACGGTCACACTCTCGCCCACGCCATCGAGCGACGCGAGCAGTACCGCTGGCGTCACGGTGCCGCGGTCTCGGTCGGTCTCGTGTTCGCCGCCGAGCTCGGACGCCTGGCCGGTCGTTTGGACGACGCCACCGCTGATCGGCACCGCTCGATTCTCGAATCGGTCGGCTTACCGGTCACCTACGACGAGCACGCGTTCGGAGACCTGCTCAAGGGCATGCAGAAGGACAAGAAGAACCGCGCGGGTCTGCTGCGGTTCGTGGTTCTGGACGGTCTGGCCAAACCCGGACGGCTCGAAGGTCCGGATCCGGCCCTGCTGGTTGCCGCGTTCTCTGCGGTCGGTCGCGAGGCCCCTGCTGCAGGCGGATCAGCCATCCTGTTGTGAGCTTCGCTTCCGGCTCGGGCTGACCTGGCTCGGGCTGATACGAAAATGGGCGGTGAGCGACGCGTTGTGCGTCGGTCACCGCCCATATGTCCGTTCGGGGGAGTCAGGAACCGTCGGCGCTGTCATGGCGGTTGCCACGCTTGTCCAGCCGGGGCTTTCCGTCGGCGTCGACTGCCGAGAACACCTCGGTGTCGGCTTCGTCGTGCTCGGCGGCCCACTGCGGCTGGGCCTCGGCGGTCCGACCGTCTCGGCTCGACTCGGTGCGCTCCGCGTTTCCTGCATTGACCAATTGGCGGTCGTGTGCACGCTCCGCGTCGGAAGTGGCCAGCTTCTTCTTGGCCTCGCGGTTGACGATGAATCGACCCACGAACACTGCCACGCTCGAGGCGATGAAGATGGTGAGGACGGTGAACGCGGCGGCGGAGGTGAGCTCGAAAATCAGGCCGTTCTGGCCCAGGCTGAAGTCGACGATGAGGTCGGCGATCCAGCTGAGGACCCCGCTGAGAAGTCCAGCGACCACTGCAGCTTTGAGCCAGACCATGGTCAGGTCCGTACCGTCGTCGGGGTCCGGATGTTTGCGTCGGTCGCGAACGCCGTCGATGCCGGCCCACACGACGACGACCAGCAGCACCAGGGCGTATCCCACCCAGCGCAGCGCCGATCCGCTCAACGGCCACATCGACACTGCTGCCCCCAGCAGCAGCCGAACGGCGAAGAAGAACAATCCCATACCTATGCCACGCACTGCCCACCCAGTCATGCGGCACAGCCTATCTGCACGTCGTCGTTTGTGTGTCAGGGCCCACAAATATCGCATGCGCACGGCGGAGCCGAAGCTGCCCCGAGCGAGCAGTAATGTCGAAGACATGCCTGCCGATTTCGGTGCCCGTCGCGGTGCCCTACGAGAACTGTTGGCCGCCGATGGCCTCGATTCGATGCTGATCACCGATCTGCTCAACGTCCGATATCTGACCGGCTTCACCGGCTCGAATGCTGCGTTGCTTGTCACGTCCGCCGATTCGGTAGGAAACGAGGATCGAACGGTGATCTGTACCGACGGTCGGTACGTCACCCAGGTGGCGGAACAGGTACCGGATCTGCGTGCCGAGATCGACCGGGCATCGGCGGTGCATCTTCTTCGTGCGGGCGCGTCGGGCCGCGGTGGACGAGTGGGTTTCGAGAGTCACGTCGTCACCGTCGATGCGCATCGAGTGTGGGCCGAGCTCGACGGCGGCGTCGAGTTGGTGCGTGCGCCGGGTGTCGTGGAGTCGTTGCGGATGGTCAAGGACGAGTTCGAGGTCGGGCTGCTCAGGGACGCCTGCCGCGCCGCCGACGATGCCTTGGCGCAGTTGGTGAGCGGCGGTGGGATCCGCGCGGGCCGAACCGAGCGCGAGGTGGCCCGCGAGCTGGAGTCCTCGATGCTCGATCACGGCGGCGATGCGATCTCGTTCGAGACCATCGTCGCGGCCGGACCCAACTCCGCAATTCCGCATCATCGTCCTACGGACGCGGTGTTGGCGGACGGCGACTTCGTGAAGCTCGATTTCGGTGCGCTCGTCGGCGGCTATCACTCGGACATGACCCGGACGTTCGTCATCGGTACGCCGGCGCAGTGGCAGCGCGATCTCTACGAGTTGGTGCAGCGGTCTCAGACGGCGGGTCGAGAGGCGCTCGCACCGGGAGTGAACACAGCTGCAGTCGATGCGGCATCGCGCTCGGTGATCGAGGATGCCGGCTACGGGGAGTACTTCCTGCACGGGCTCGGTCACGGTGTGGGCCTGGAAATCCACGAAGCGCCGGGAATCGCGAAAACGAGCACCGGTACACTGCTGAGCGGTGCAGCGGTCACCGTCGAGCCGGGTGTCTACTTCTCCGGTCGCGGCGGCGTTCGGATCGAGGACACACTCGTCGTTCGCGACGGGGGTCCGGAACTGCTCACCCTGACAAGCAAGGAACTCACGTCCGTCTAGCGCGCGGCCGGGAGCGAATCTAAGCACGTGACCGACGGCGCGTCACGCGCACAAACGATTGAGGAGACGCGAAGCAAGTGGCTTCCACCAGCGATTTCAAGAACGGACTGGTTCTCAACCTGGAGAACCAGCTGTGGTCGATCATCGAATTTCAGCACGTCAAGCCCGGTAAAGGGCCCGCATTCGTGCGGACCAAGCTCAAGAACGTTCTCTCGGGCAAGGTGGTCGACAAGACGTTCAATGCCGGTGTGAAGGTGGAGACCGCGACGGTCGACCGTCGCGACATGACGTACCTCTACCACGACGGTAGCGACTACGTGTTCATGGACGCCGACACCTACGACCAGCTCCCGATCGGCGAGGCCACCGTCGGCGACGGTGCGCGCTTCCTGCTGGAAAACCTGCGGGTGCAGGTCGCCATGCACGAGGGTGTCCCGCTGTACGTCGAGCTCCCCGTCACCGTCGAGCTCGAGGTCAAGCACACCGACCCCGGTCTGCAGGGCGACCGATCCACCGGCGGCACCAAGCCGGCGACCCTCGAGACGGGAGCCGAGATCTCGGTACCGCTGTTCATCAACACCGGTGACAAGCTCAAAGTCGACTCGCGTGACGGCAACTACCTCGGGCGTGTGAACTCCTAACGTGTCATCGAAGAAGTCGACATCCTCCGGATCGCAGAGCGGTGCCCCCGGTGCGAAGAAGTTGGGAGCGCGCCACAAGGCACGTAAGCGTGCGGTGGACTTTCTGTTCGAGGCGGAGGCGCGCAACGTCGATCCGGTGAACTTGACCACCGAGCGCATCGAGCTCGCGCGAGCCGACGACACCATCGCTCCGGTCAGCGAATACACCTCGACGTTGGTCGAGGGTGTCGCCGAGAACTTGGATCGACTCGACGGAGTGATCGCCGATCATCTCAAGGACTGGACGCTCACTCGTC
>NZ_CAPS01000083.1 GCF_000333955.1 Rhodococcus sp. AW25M09 | reverse complement strand
CGCACTGTTCGGATCCATCGAGCGATTCTTCGGCGTTCTCACCGAGCATTACGCCGGCGCGTTCCCGGCCTGGCTCGCACCGGTGCAGGTCGTCGGTATCCCGGTCGCCGAGGTGCACCAGGACCACCTGTTCTCGGTGGTGAAGGAATTGAAGAAGCGCGGCGTCAGAGCCGAGGTCGACGCCAGTGACGATCGGATGCAGAAGAAGATCTTCAACCAGACCGCGCAGAAGATCCCCTTCATGCTGCTCGCCGGCGAACGCGACGTCGAAGCCGACGCGGTGAGCTTCCGATTCCGTGACGGCACACAGGTCAACGGGGTTCCGGTCGCTCAGGCAGTAACTCTGATCACCGAGTGGATCTCGCAGCGCAACAACGCATCACCCACCGCCGACCTCGTGCAGACCAGTACCACAGGAGTGAGCTGACATGCCCGAACAGGACGAGTCGATCGTTGCCACCGGTGCTGGTGAGCCCGATCGACTCCAACGACTGTGGACTCCGCACCGGATGTCCTACATCGCCGAAGCCCCGCAAGCCTCGGCCAAGTCCAGTGAGCCGTTCTCCGACATTCCCAAGATGAGCGACGAGGACGGTCTGGTCGTGGCGCGCGGCGAAGCGGTCTACGCGGTACTCAACCTGTACCCGTACAACCCCGGTCACGCGATGATCGTGCCGTACCGCCGCGTCGCGGCACTCGAAGACCTCACCCCTGCCGAGAGCGCCGAGTTGATGGCGTTCACGCAGCAGATGATTCGGGTCATCAAGCGGGTGTCCAGCCCGCACGGGTTCAACGTCGGACTCAACCTCGGCGCAGCTGCGGGCGGTTCGTTGGCCGAGCATCTGCACCAGCACATCGTGCCGCGGTGGGGAGGCGACGCCAACTTCATCACCGTGATCGGCGGCGCGAAGGTCATGCCGCAGTTGCTCCGCGACACTCGGGCCCTGCTCGCGTCGGCCTGGAACGAATGAACCACAGGCGAGAGGAGCACGCGCCGTGCTGAGCATTTTCGGCCGTGCGCCGGTTTCGAAGTTGACTGCGCCGCTCGGGCGCGCCCTCAACAGCACCGGACTGACTCCCGACTCGGTGACGATCATCGGCACCGTGGTCACCGTCACTGCCGCAGTGACGATGTACCCCGCCGGCTACCTGTGGTGGGGTTCGATCGTCATCACCCTGTTCGTGCTCTTCGACATGCTCGACGGCGCCATGGCACGGGCTCGCGGTGGCGGTACCAAGTACGGTGCGGTTCTCGACGCGACGTGCGATCGCGTGGCCGACGGCGCAATCTTCGGTGGCCTGGCCTGGTGGGCGGTGTACTCCGAGGACGACAAGCTTCTGTTGATCGCCACGCTGATCTGCCTGGTCACCTCCCAGGTGATCTCGTATGCCAAGGCACGCGCCGAGGCCAGCGGACTCTCGGCCGACGGTGGGTGGATCGAGCGCCCCGATCGGCTCGTCATCGTCCTCGTCGGAGCCGGGCTCACCGGTTTGGGTCGACACTTCGGTATTCCATGGCTGGACAGCCTGATCTACCCGGCGATGTGGATCCTCGCCGCATTGAGCATCGTGACCGTCTTCCAGCGAGTGCTCGCAGTCCGTGGATCTGCAGGGGCTCGCGACATCATCGCTCCGCCGACGACGACGGCATCCGACGACGGAGATGTGGCTTCGTCGTGAACCTCTCCGAGAGAGCCAGCGACCTCGGATACGCAGCCGGGTGGCGACTGGTGAGGTCGCTCCCCGAGGGGGTGGCACGACAGCTCTTCGATCGTGGTGCCGATATCGCGTCGAGCCGCAACGGTGGCCCGGACCAGTTGCGGCGCAATCTCGCTCGCGTGCTGGCGACCACCCCCGAGAAGGTACCCGACGAGCTGATCAGAGACAGCGTCCGCTCGTATGCGCGCTACTGGCGTGAGGCTTTTCGGCTGCCGTCGATGGATCTCGCCGAACAGGCCGCCGTCATCGACAAGTGCGTGCACGGCCAGGAGCATCTCGAGGCTGCGCTTTCGGCAGGCAAGGGTGCCGTCCTGGCATTGCCGCACAGTGGCAATTGGGACATGGCCGGAATGTGGCTGGTACGTAAGCACGGTGGGCTCTCGACGGTGGCCGAACGGCTGAAGCCCGAATCGCTCTACGAACGATTCGTCGCCTATCGGGAGAGTCTCGGCTTCGAGATCTTCCCACTCAGCGGCGGTGAGCAGCCCCCGCTGCAGGCGCTGAGCGAGCGACTGCACGAGAACAAGGTCGTGTGCCTACTCGGCGAACGAGACCTCGCACGGCATGGAGTGCCGGTGACCTTCTTCGGTGAACCGACCCGGATGCCCGCGGGTGCCGCGAAACTGGCGATCGACACCGGCGCGACGCTACTGCCGGTGCACGGCTATTTCGACGGTGACGGATGGGGCTTCGACATCTCTCCGGCGGTGGATGTCTCGCACGGAATCGATTCCGCCACACAAGCCTTGGCGGATCACTTCGCCGCAGGGATCAGGGCACATCCAGCGGACTGGCACATGCTCCAACCCCTCTGGATGAGCGACTGGTCGGCGCAGCGGCGAGCTCGAATCGAGGGCACGTGAAGATCGGCATGGTGTGCCCGTATTCGTTCGACGTTCCCGGTGGGGTACAGGCTCACGTTCAACAGTTGGCCGAGGTGTTCATCGAACGCGGACACCGCGTCAGTGTCCTGGCCCCGGCCTCGGATGACGTCGAACTGCCGGATTTCGTGGTCTCTGCCGGCGAAGCAACGGCCATTCCCTACAACGGTTCCGTGGCACGCCTGAAGTTCGGACCGATCACCTATTCCAGAATCCGTAAATGGATCTCCGACAACGATTTCGATGTGTTGCACATCCACGAGCCGAATGCGCCGAGTCTGTCGATGCTGGCCCTCAAAGCCGCGGACGGACCGATCGTGGCGACGTTCCACACCTCCACGACGAAATCCCTGGTGCTCAGCACGTTCCAAGGTGTGCTGCGTCCGTATCACGAGAAGATCAGCGGTCGGATCGCAGTCTCGGAGCTTGCTCGACGATGGCAGGTCGAGGCCCTCGGATCCGATGCAGTGGAGATCCCCAACGGCGTCGACGTCCGGGCCTTCGCCGATGCCGCTGTGCTGGTGGGCTATCCGCGTGCCGGTCGCACGGTGCTCTTCCTGGGTCGATTCGACGAGCCACGCAAGGGTATGGCCGTTCTGCTCGGCGCTCTGCCCGCACTGGTCGACGCACATCCTGACATCGAGATCCTCATCGTCGGTCGCGGCGACGAGGACAAGCTGCGCAAGGAAGCCGGGCCGCTCGCGTCCCACCTGACGTTCCTGGGGCAAGTGGACGACGCGACGAAGGCATCGGCGATGCGCAGCGCCGATGTCTACTGCGCACCGAACCTCGGCGGTGAAAGCTTCGGCATCGTGCTCGTCGAGGCGATGGCCGCCGGAACACCGGTCGTGGCAAGCGAACTCGACGCCTTCCGCCGGGTGTTGCGGGACGGCACCTGCGGGCTGTTGGTTCCGATCGACGCTTCCGATGCCCTCGCCGCCGCCATTACCTCGATCCTGTCCGACGACGCCGTCCGAGACCGCTTGGTCGGCGCCGCCTCGGCGGCTGTGTCCGCCTACGATTGGCCCGTCGTCGCCGAGCAGATCCTGCGGGTCTACGAGACCGTTACTCTCGGCGGCCAGAAAGTGCGAGCGTCGAGCTGATGACCCTGTCTGCCGTCACCATTCTGATACTCGGGCTGATCGCCGTACTCATTCTCGTCGTCGGTCTCTGGGCCTACGGAACGGCGAACAGACTCGATCGCTTGCACGTACGCACCGATCTTGCCTGGCAAGCACTCGATGCGGCGCTCGCTCGCCGTGCCGTCGTGGCGCGAGCAGTGTCCGCCGCCACCCGCGAGGCAGTGCCGTCGAGCAGGGAACTTGCCGCGCTTGCGGATCGCGCCGAACGGGCCGACCGGTCGCAGCGAGAGGACGCCGAGAACGCGGTGTCCATGTCGCTCGCCGTGGTGCAACCGAACCAGCTGCCCCCGCAACTGGTAGCCGAACTGGCCGACGCCGAAGCTCGGGTGCTGATTGCACGTCGGTTCCACAACGATGCCGTCCGCGACACCCTGGCATTGCGAGAACGGCGTCCGGTCCGGTGGTTGCATCTGGGCGGCACCGCCGCTTTGCCGTCGTACTTCGAGATCGCCGAGCGCTCGGCCGGAGCGACGTTCGGTAGTGAGAACCGGGCCACCCCACGGACCTCTGCGCGGGTGGTGCTGCTCGACGAGCGGGGCCGAGTCTTGCTGTTGCGCGGGCACGATCCGACGGTTCCCGACACCTTCTTCTGGTTCACGATCGGTGGTGAAGTGGAGAAGGGCGAATCGCTGCGCGATGCGGCCGTGCGAGAAGTACGCGAGGAGACAGGGTTGAACGTGTCGGAGGCCGATCTCCGCGGTCCGTTGTGGCGCCGGGTTGCCACGTTCCCGTTCAACGGAACCCTGATCCGGTCCGAGGAGTTGTTCTTCGCTCACCGAACTCAGGAGTTCGAACCGCAGAGCGACGGTTTCACCGACTTCGAGAGAAGGACCGTGACCGGGCACCAGTGGTGCACGGAATCCGATATTCGCGCGCTCAGTGCAGTCGGCGAGAACGTCTACCCCCAGGACCTCGCAGAGTTGCTCGACGAAGTCAACGTGGCTCTCGCGAGACGCGGCGATCCGGACGTACGCGCCATCCGCTAGTTATCTGGACCTTTCCGAGCAGGCCAGTAATCGTCAATTGGTTATGGGAAACCGGAGTACGAAGGCCTAGTGTTCTGGGCGCGACCTCGCGCCGCGTGCCATCACCAGCGTGGTCACGGCGGCGCAACCTCGCAACAATCAGCCCGGAGCGCTGCGACAGCGTCGAAGAACACAGGAGTTTCGCTTGAGTACCCCACACGCATCCCATTCGCCCGCTGCATCGGCCGAAGGCGGGACCAGCGAGAACGGAATCGGCACCGCACGCGTCAAACGGGGCATGGCCGAGATGCTCAAGGGCGGCGTCATCATGGACGTGGTCACAGCGGATCAGGCCAAGATCGCCGAGGACGCGGGAGCCGTGGCAGTGATGGCTCTCGAGCGTGTCCCCGCCGACATTCGCGCCCAGGGTGGAGTGTCGCGGATGAGCGATCCCGACATGATCGACAGCATCATCTCCTCCGTCAGCATCCCGGTGATGGCCAAGGCGCGCATCGGACACTTCGTCGAAGCGCAGATCCTGCAGAGCTTGGGTGTCGACTACATCGACGAGTCCGAGGTGCTCACCCCGGCCGACTACGCCAACCACATCGACAAATGGAACTTCACTGCTCCTTTCGTCTGTGGTGCCACCAACCTGGGTGAAGCCCTGCGCCGAATCACCGAGGGCGCAGCCATGATTCGCTCCAAAGGCGAGGCCGGAACCGGCGATGTCTCCAACGCGACGACGCACATGCGCAAGATTCGCGACGAAATTCGCCGACTCACCTCTATGCCCGAGGACGAGCTGTACGTGGCGGCGAAGGAGTTGCAGGCCCCGTACGACCTCGTCGTCGAAATCGCTCGCGCCGGCAAGCTGCCCGTCACGCTGTTCACGGCCGGCGGTATCGCCACCCCCGCCGACGCGGCAATGATGATGCAGCTCGGAGCCGAGGGAGTCTTCGTCGGATCGGGAATCTTCAAGTCCGGCAACCCCAAGGAACGTGCCGAGGCGATCGTCAAGGCCACCACGTTCTTCGACGACCCCGATGTGCTCGCGAAGGTCTCGCGCGGCCTCGGCGAGGCGATGGTCGGCATCAACGTCGACGACCTCCCCGTCGGACACCGGCTGGCCGAGCGCGGTTGGTGATTCGCTCCTACTGTCGGCGTTCCAGCGCCGGGCGGCCCGGGTGGTCCCAGCGGACCATGAAATCCGGCCGCTCGGCGGAACCGTTGGAATAGTCCAGGCCGTCGTAGTACGCGAGTAGTGGCGCGCAGGTCCATTCGTCGGCCGGATCAGTTCTCCGACGCAGGGCACCCTCGGACAGGCGCAGCTGCACCGACACATCCACGTCCAATCCCCGCCCGAGCAGCATGGGCCCGGCAACGAGAACGATCTGATTCGGCGCGGCCTCCACGGTGCGAGCCCGAGCGGATCGATCGGTGGCCTCATCCCACAGTCGTGGCAGGAAGTGACCTCGGCCACCGCGTCGCAGCGGTGCAATGACCTCCCGACCGAGGGCTTCGTAGTCGAACCACAATGTGCGATAACTCAATTCGTCGGTGCGCGAGTACTCGAATCGAATAGATGCAGGTCGGACGTAGTCGTGGAGGTCGACGACGTCTGCCGGACGACCGTGCGAGCGCGCGTGTTCGGCTGTGCGCGTGGCAAATTCGACCGGTTGTGCGGCATCGGCACCGTCGACCACGACGATCGTTCGGGCACCGACCGGGCAGGAATCGACGATCTCCTTCATCAGGAGATCGGGAAAGATCGGCATCGGTTGACCCACGCCGACCATCTTGCCTGGTCGATCCATTGTTAGCCTGGGCTCCTCAGAAAGGTAGGCACCAGCCATGGCCAGCATCGAGGACATTCTCGAATTGGAACGGATCGAGAACGACATCTATCGGGGGCGGACCTTCCCGAGTCGGCTACCCCGGACGTTCGGCGGTCAGGTCGCGGGCCAGGCGCTCGTTGCGGCGGTGCGCACGGTAGAACCCGAATTTCGCGTGCACTCGCTGCACGGCTACTTCCTTCGTCCGGGCAACCCCAACGAACCAGCTGTCTTCATGGTCGATCGGATTCGGGACGGCCGGTCGTTCTGCACGCGCAGAGTCACCGGAATCCAGCACGGCAAAGCAATATTCACGATGTCCGCCTCGTTCCACGGTGATGACGACGGTATCTCCCATCAGGACCTCATGCCCGAGGTCGTGGGCCCCGAAAGCCTGCCCGATCCCACCACTCTCGCCGAGTACGACCACTCGTACTACAAGGAATGGTCCGAGTGGGACATCCGCCTCATTCCTGACGACCAGACCGTCAAGCACCCCAGTTTCGCTGCGCAGCAACGTGTCTGGTTCCGCTATCGGGACACCTTGCCCGACGATCAGGTGTTCCACGTGTGCGCGCTCGCCTACATGAGCGACATGACGCTTTTGGGATCGGCAAAAGTGCCGCACCAGGACGCCGTCACGCAGACCGCCTCTCTCGATCACGCGCTGTGGTTCCTTCGGCCGTTCCGAGCGGACGAATGGTTGCTCTACGACCAGACGTCGCCGTCTGCCGATTTCGGGCGAGCTCTGACCCAGGGGCGGATCTTCGACACCTCCGGTCGCATGGTCGCCGCAGTGGTGCAGGAAGGACTCATGCGCTTCGAGCGGAACCCCGAGAGTTCCAACGTCGATCCTTTCGGGCTGAAGTGACCGCTCCGACCATCGGAGTTCTGGCGCTGCAGGGCGATGTTCGCGAGCATCTGGCCGCACTCGAGTCGAGCGGAGCGCACGGCGTCACGGTGCGGCGTCCGGCCGAACTCGCGCAGATCGACGGACTGATCATCCCTGGTGGGGAATCGACGACCATGAGCAACCTGCTCGGAGTGTTCGACCTCCTCGAACCGTTGCGGGCGCAGTTGGCCGAAGGCCTGCCTGCGTACGGGTCCTGCGCCGGCATGATTCTGCTGGCGTCGGAGATCCTGGACACCAGGCCCGATGCCAAGCATCTCGATACCCTCGATATCACCGTGCGGCGCAACGCGTTCGGTCGTCAGGTCGACTCCTTCGAAACCGACCTCGACGTCACCGATATCGAGGGTGGTCCGATTCGTGCGGTGTTCATCCGCGCGCCCTGGGTCGAGCGGGTCGGCGAGCGGGTCGAGGTACTGGCCACCGTCCCGCACGGACCGGCCGCCGGACGTGTGGTGGCCGTTCGGCAGAACTCGGTGCTCGCGACCAGCTTCCACCCCGAGGTCACCGGAGACGATCGCGTGCACCGACTCTTCGTCGACATGGTGCGCCGCCGCTGAAACACGTCGGAGCCGGTCGGTCCCGACTGGGGTAGCGGGCGAGTAAAGTCGACAACACTGATTTCGAGCAGGAAGGGGCCCTATCGCATGAGCGGCCACTCAAAATGGGCCACCACCAAGCACAAGAAGGCGGTGATCGACGCCCGACGTGGCAAATCTTTCGCCAAACTCATCAAGAATATCGAGGTGGCAGCCCGCACCGGTGGCGGTGACCCGGTGGGCAACCCGACGCTCTTCGACGCCATCCAGAAGGCGAAGAAGACCTCGGTTCCGATCGACAACATCGAGCGGGCCCGCAAACGAGGAGCAGGCGAAGAGACCGGTGGCGCCGATTGGCAGACCATCATGTACGAGGGCTACGGCCCCAACGGTGTCGCAATCCTCATCGAATGCCTCACCGACAACCGCAACCGCGCCGCAGGCGAAGTGCGTGTTGCGATGACCCGCAACGGCGGAAACATGGCCGACCCGGGCTCGGTGTCCTACCTGTTCTCGCGCAAAGGCGTGGTGACCCTCGAGAAGAACGGACAGAGCGAGGACGACGTGCTCATGGCCGTCCTCGAAGTCGGTGCCGAGGAAGTCAACGACAACGGTGACACCTTCGAGGTCGTCAGTGAGCCGACCGACCTCGTCGCAGTGCGCACCGCCCTGCAGGAAGCCGGGATCGACTACGACTCGGCCGAGGCGAGCTTCCAGGCCTCGGTCAACGTCCCGGTCGACGCAGACGGCGCGCGCAAGGTGTTCAAGCTCATCGACGCGCTCGAAGACAGTGACGACGTGCAGAACGTGTGGTCCAACGTCGACCTGTCCGACGAGGTCATGGCCGAGCTCGACGAAGAAGACTGACCGCCCTCGATTCAGTCAGACGAGTGTCGTATCCCTGATCCGTCGGGACGCTCCGCTACGCTATCGAACAACAGTTCGTAAGCGGAAGGTGTGGTGGCGTGCGGGTGATGGGTGTCGACCCCGGTCTCACCAGGTGTGGGCTCAGTCTGATCGAGGGTGGTGTGGGCCGAACGGTCGTTGCTCTCGACGTGGACGTGGTGCGCACACCTGCGGACATGGATCTCGCGCAGCGACTGCTGCGAATCTCCGAGGCCGCAGAATATTGGCTCGACACGCACAAACCGTCGGTGGTGGCCATCGAGCGAGTGTTCGCGCAGCACAACGTGCGTACCGCCATGGGGACCGCACAGGCCGGTGGTGTCATCGCTCTGGCGGCTGCCCGGCGCGGCATAGACGTCTGCTTTCACACTCCCAGTGAGGTCAAGGCGGCGGTGACCGGAAACGGTTCGGCCGACAAGGCTCAGGTCACGGCGATGGTCATGCGCATTCTCGGTCTGCAAACCGCTCCGACCCCTGCCGACGCGGCCGACGCACTCGCCCTCGGAATCTGCCATTGCTGGCGGGCTCCCATGATCGCTCGGATGGCGAAGGCGGAAGCCATGGCGGCAGAACAGAAACGCAAGTACGACGCACGTCTGGCCGAGGAGCGCAAAGCTCGCGCGGTCGTTGCACGCAAGATCGAGAAGTTGGCCAAGAAAGAGGCGGGCGCGCGATGATCGCATCGATCAGGGGCTCGGTGGTCGACATTGCGCTCGATCATGCTGTGCTCGAGGCAGCAGGCGTCGGATACCGCGTCAGCGCCACGCCGGCGACACTCGCCACACTGCACCGGGGGAGTGAATCGATCCTGTTGACGACCATGATCGTGCGCGAGGACTCGCAGACGCTGTACGGGTTTCCGGACAAGGAATCTCGCGAGTTGTTCGAGTTGCTCCTGACCGTCTCCGGCGTCGGGCCCCGAATTGCGATGGCGACGCTTGCCGTCCACGAGCCCGACGCACTGCGATCGGCCCTGGCCGACAGTGACATCGGGGCGTTGACCAGAGTTCCCGGTATCGGTAAGCGCGGCGCGGAGCGAATGGTCGTCGAACTCCGTGACAAGGTCGACGCAGTCGTCGGGCGTGCGGGCAGTTCGGTGGTGCCGGGCTCCGGGTCCGGAAACTCCGTGCGGGAGCAGATCGTGGAGGCGTTGATCGGTCTCGGGTTCCCGGCCAAGCAGGCCGAGGAAGCCACCGACGCGGTGCTCGCCCAGCAGCCCGAGGCCACGACGTCGATCGCCTTGAGGTCGGCTCTGGCGTACCTCGGAAAGTCCAGGTAGGCGGGCATGACCGAGGACGACGAGTTCGCCGAGTCACAGGTGGGCGCCGACGCACTGCCCGACGATCTGGACGTCGAGACGAGCTTGCGTCCGAAGAATCTCACAGACTTCATCGGTCAACCCCGGGTGCGCGAGCAGCTTCAGCTGGTGCTGTCCGGGGCAAAGATGCGCGGCGGCACTCCCGATCACATCCTGATGTCCGGGCCGCCGGGGCTCGGTAAGACGAGTATGGCCATGATCATCGCCGCCGAGCTGGGTACGTCGTTGCGTCTCACGTCCGGCCCGGCGCTCGAGCGCGCGGGCGACCTTGCTGCAATGCTCAGCAACCTGGTCGAGGGTGACGTGCTGTTCATCGACGAGATTCATCGCATCGCCCGTCCGGCCGAGGAGATGCTGTACCTGGCGATGGAGGATTTCCGTGTCGACGTCATCGTCGGCAAGGGGCCCGGTGCTACCTCGATTCCGCTGGAGGTCGCACCGTTCACGCTCGTCGGTGCCACCACGAGATCGGGGGCGCTCACCGGGCCGCTGCGTGATCGGTTCGGATTCGTGGCGCACATGGATTTCTACGAGCCGAGCGAACTCGAGCGCATCCTCATGCGATCGGCGGGAATTCTCGGCGTGCCGATCGACCGGGACGGCTGCGCCGAGATCGCCGGGCGTTCACGCGGCACCCCGCGCATCGCGAACCGATTGCTACGGCGAGTTCGCGACTATGCAGATGTGCGCGGTGACGGCACTGTCACTCAGGAGACGGCAAAGGCCGCTCTGGTGGTTTACGACGTCGACAAACTCGGTCTCGACCGACTCGACCGCGCCGTGCTCAGCGCACTCATCCGTAGCTTCGGCGGGGGACCGGTGGGGGTGTCGACGCTGGCCGTCGCCGTCGGCGAGGAACCTGCGACGGTCGAGGAGGTGTGCGAACCGTTCCTGGTCCGAGCAGGCATGATCGCCCGGACCCCGCGAGGACGCGTTGCCACTGCTGCCGCTTGGCAACACCTCGGATTGACCCCGCCGCCGGACCTCGCGGTGGGCGGAATTTCGGTCCGATCCGCGGAGGCTGCGCAGGGATTATTCGAGTGAATCGGGTACAACACGCGCGCGATCGGACCGGACCGGTTCCCGGTGATGGCACACTGGGTAGCTGCGAGGCTCGCACAAGCGACGTCTTGCACGAGACAATGTCTACTTTCGACCCGAACTTCGAGGACTGACCTTCCGATGGATTTGCTGTTTCCGCTGCTGATCGTGGCCCTTCTGGTACCGCTGTTTCTCAATGCGCGTCGACAGAAGAAGGTGCTGGCCAAGACCACGGAGATGCAGGACTCGCTGAAGGTCGGCGACGAGATCGTCACCACGGCCGGCTTGTACGCCCGCGTCGTCCTGGTCGAGGACGACACGATCGATCTCGAGATCGCCGACGGCATCATCACGACGTGGTCGCGTGCAGTGGTGCGCGAGGTGCTGCCCGACGGCACCGAATTCGATGACGCCGAGTTCGAGAACACCACCGAGAACGACATCTCGACCCTCGACTCGAGCGCGAGTGCCGGACCGTCCTTGAACAAGACAGACGTCAGCGGGCCCGACGAGACGATCGAACAGACGTCGAAGCGGCTCGAAAAAGAGTGAGCAGCCGTTGATCCGAACCGCTGTCGGAGACTTCGATCCGACGGCGGTTTCGTCTGCGGTGGCCAGGTGGTGCACAATCGCACCGCTCGCCGCCGACACGTCCAGCCGACAGACCCAGCAGGAACCGAGATTTTCCACCGCCCAGAGGAGAAACACACACCGTGGCACCTTCCAGCGGACCGGTGCGTCCCGCCCGCTATCTCGCCGTTTTCGCGGTGCTGATGGCTGCGGTGTATGCCCTGGTCTTCTTCACCGGAGACAAAGATCCCTCGCCGAAGTTGGGAATCGACCTGCAGGGCGGAACGCGCGTGACTCTCACCGCGCGGACCCCCGATGGCAACGCCCCCACGCAGGACAGCCTCAGGCAGGCACAGCAGATCATCGAGACTCGCGTCAACGGTCTCGGTGTCTCCGGCTCGGAGGTGGTCATCGACGGCGACAATCTCGTCATCACGGTGCCCGGTGACGACAGCTCGCAGGCGCGCACACTCGGCCAGACGGCGCGATTGTTCATCCGACCGGTAGTCGGATCGGTCGCTCCCTCGGCCGGCCAGGGTGCAGGATCGGCGCAGACGGCAGTCGATCCGGCCGCACCTACCGATCCTGCGGCACCCGCAGACCCCGCTGCACCGGCGACACCACAGAGCCGAGTGTTCCCGGCGCAGGACCCGACGACGGTCGATCCGACACCCGCCCCCGCTACGGATGCACCGGCAACCGATGCGCCCGCCGACGATGCGCCCGCCGACGATGCGTCGTTGTCCGACGCGGATCGCGCTGCGCAGGAGATCGCCGACGC
The DNA here is from genome assembly GCF_000333955.1 of Rhodococcus sp. AW25M09. Taxonomy (GTDB): domain Bacteria; phylum Actinomycetota; class Actinomycetes; order Mycobacteriales; family Mycobacteriaceae; genus Rhodococcoides. The sequence continues at coordinate 9,839 of NZ_CAPS01000083.1, read as the reverse complement.
GAAGGCTCTTCGACAGAGTGAGGACCCACAGATCCAGCAGCTCGCGATGCAGTCTCTGGACTGCAACGCTGCCGATCCGCTCGCCGGAAACGACGACCCGGCGCTTCCTCTCGTCGCATGCTCCACCGACGGAACGGCCGTCTACCTACTCGGCCCGACGATCATCGACGGGCAGCAGATAGCCGATGCCAGTTCCGGGTTCGACAGTCAGCAGGCCCAGTTCCAGGTGAGCCTGACGTTCGACTCGGAGGGCTCGAACACCTGGGCTCAGTTCACTGCAGCCAATCTGCAGAAGCAGGCCGCGTTCGTGCTGGACTCGAAGGTGATCAGCGCGCCGGTGATCCAGGGCGCGACCCCCGCCGGTAGCGCCACCTCGATCACCGGAAACTTCAACGCCCAGAGCGCGTCGGAGTTGGCCAACACCCTCAAGTACGGCTCGCTGCCGCTGTCCTTCGTGTCTTCCGAGGCCGAGACCGTGTCGGCCACACTGGGATTGGCTTCGCTGGAAGCCGGCCTGATCGCCGGAGCCATCGGACTGGCCCTCGTGCTGGTCTACTGCCTGCTCTACTACCGAGCCCTCGGCTTGCTCACGGCCCTGTCGTTGGTGCTGGCCGGTCTCGTCGTCTACGGAATCATCATCCTGCTGGGCAGATGGATCAGCTTCACGCTCGACCTCGCCGGTATCGCCGGACTCATCATCGGTATCGGTATGACTGCCGACTCGTTCGTGGTGTTCTTCGAGCGCATCAAGGACGAGATCCGCGAGGGACGCAGTTTCCGGTCGGCGGTGCCACGCGGTTGGGCACGTGCCCGCAAGACGATTCTGTCGGGCAACGCCGTCAGCTTCATCGCGGCAGCAGTGCTGTACGTGCTGGCAGTGGGCCAGGTCCGCGGCTTCGCGTTCACCCTCGGGTTGACGACGATCCTGGACATCATCGTCGTGGTGCTGGTGACGTGGCCGTTGGTGTACGTGGCCTCGAAGTCGAAGTTCTGGTCCAAGCCGTCCGTGAACGGTCTCGGTGCCGTTCAGCAGATCGCGCTCGAACGCAAGCGCGCAGCCAACAAGGCGCTCGCCGTCAAGACCGGCGCTACGCCGTCGAAGGAGGCATGACATGTCGGACACGACCACGTCGACCCCATCGCCCCTCGACGACTCGAGTATCGATCAGTCCACGCAGCCCAAGCACAGTTGGCTCTCCAGGCTGTACACCGGCACCGGTGCTTTCGACATCATCGGACGTCGCCGGTTCTACTACATCCTCACCGGCGTCATCGTGTTGATCTGCCTCCTGAGCTTCCTCGTGCGAGGCTTCACCCTCGGAATCGACTTCGAGGGCGGAACCCGTATCGCCTTGCCTGCAGCCGACAACATCTCCACCGAGCAGGTCGAAACCGTCTACAACGATTCTCTCGGTATGCCACCGGTGTCGGTGCAGAACGTCGGCTCCGGTGCGGCCGCAACCGTGCAAATTCGGTCCGAGGCCCTCGATCCCGGCGAGGTGGACAGCCTGCGTCAGGCCTTGTTCGAGGCATTCGCACCGCAGGACAGCAGCGGCACCGCAACACCCAACGCCATCAGCGTGTCCGATGTCAGCGAGACCTGGGGGAGCCAGATCACCCAGAAGGCGCTGATCGCGCTGGCAGTCTTCCTGGTCATCGTCAGTATCTACATCGCCATCCGCTACGAGCGCGACATGGCGCTGGCAGCCCTGGCCGCGCTGGGCTTCGACCTTGTCGTCACCGCGGGCGTCTACTCGCTCGTCGGATTCGAGGTGACTCCGGCGACGGTCATCGGCCTGCTGACGATCCTCGGCTTCTCGTTGTACGACTCGGTGGTGGTGTTCGACAAGGTCGAAGAGAACACGCGGGGCATTCTGAACCTGCACCGCAAGACGTTCGCGGAGCAGGCCAACCTCGCCGTCAATCAAACTCTGATGCGTTCGATCAACACGACCGTGATCGGTGTTCTGCCGGTGATCGCGCTCATGATCATCGCGGTGTGGCTACTCGGGGTCGGCACCCTGAAGGATCTGGCGCTCGTGCAACTCGTGGGCATGATCGTCGGTGCCTACTCGTCCATCTTCTTCGCCACCCCGCTGCTGGTGACGCTCAAGGAGAAGTGGGGGCCGGTCGCCGCGCACACTCGCAAAGTGCACTCCAAGCGTGCCGATGCCGCAGCTCGCGCAGCCGGAATCGCACCTGAGCCGGTGGCCGTCGGAGTGTCCACCACCAAAGCGTCCACTCCGCAGCCGGGGAATCGACCTACCGGAAAGCGGAACAAGAAACGACGGTAGAGACCGATCGGCGACAGGGACGGAGAGTGCACGTGAAACGCAGGTGGAGCGGGGCACTGGTGGCGGCGGGTCTCGCGGCAGTGTCCATCACCGCGTGTTCGCCGCCCGAGGACAAAGTGCCCTCGATCGGCTACTCGTTCGACAACAACGTCGACACCTACAACGCGAGAACCGTCGACGGCGCGGCGTCGGGAGCACGGCAGGCCTTCACTCGGGTCCAGGTGGGCTTCAGCTACCTCGGGCCCGAGGGAGATGCGCTGTCGGACAACGACATCGGAACAACGGCAATCGTTCCCGGTGACACGCTGACCGTGCAGTACACCATCGCCCCAGCGGCGACGTATTCCGACGGTGCGCCGATGGCCTGCGACGATCTGGTGTTGGCCTGGGCCGCGAACAGCGGCCGATTCGCCACCGATCGCCCCATGTTCGACGCTGCCTCGACGGCCGGCTACTCCGACATCGAACGGATCGACTGTGTACCGGGGGCCAAGGAGGCCACGGTGGTGTTCGCTGCGGGCCGCAACTATGACAACTGGCGTGCCCTGTTCGGTGCCACCGACCTGCTGCCAGCCCACGTGGCGGCCCGAGCGGTGGGCGTGGCGAATGTCGTCGATCCCATTCTCGGCGGTGACGACGAGGTCGTGAGCCGTATCGCCGACTTCTGGAACACGGGTTGGACCCTGACGCCGGGTGCGATCGACACCTCGCTGCTGCCCTCGGCCGGACCGTATCGGGTCGAGTCGTACACCGTCGAGGACGGTCTGGTCCTCGTCGCGAACGATGCCTGGTGGGGAATTCCACCCGAGACCGAACAGGTCGTCGTCTGGCCCAAGGGCACCGATGCGGCGGCAAAAGTGGCGGACGGTTCGCTGGACGTGATCGACCAGGGTGCCGGTGCCCTCGATGCCGTCGGTGCGACCGAGGGGTTCGCCACCACCTCGCAGCCGTCGCGAGGCGTCGAGCAGTTGACCTTCGCAACGCAGGGTGTGCTGGCCGAGGCGAGCGCACGACGAGCTGTGGCGGCGTGCATCCCGAGATCTGATCTGTTCGACACGCTGGGTCACCCCGGGTTCGAGGTGGCAGCGGCCGGGCTGGGCGCAGGCGTCGTCGACTCGCGACTGGTTCAGCCCGGCACTCTCGAATATCCGTCGGTAGCAACGGTGGTCGGCGATCGATATCAGCGCTCGAACCTCGACCAGGCCGGCAAGGAACTCGTCGGTGCAGACGAGAGTGACCTGACCGTTCGCGTCGGCTACCTGGGACCGGACGCACGACGCGCCGAGGAGGTCCGTCGTATGGCGGCCGATTGCGCCGCCGCAGGAATCACCGTGCAGGATGCCAGCTCGCCGGAGTTCACGCCGTCCGCCCTACGCTCGGGTGCAGTCGACGCCGTGCTCGGCAACAGTGGTTCCCTACCCGGGCCATCCGGTTCGGCGTCCGGGGTCGTCGCACGGTATTCGCTGCGAACGGGAACGGGTCTGAACGTCGGCGGCTACAGCAACGCCCGAATCGACTCCATCATCGATCAGTTGGCGGTGACCGAGGATCCGGAGCGGGTTCTGGCCTTGGCGACCGAGGGCGAGAAAATTCTGTGGAACGACATGCCGTCGCTACCTCTGTACAACGAGCCGCGGACCACTGTCGTCAGTGACGGCATGCAGGACGTGGTGCCCAACCCGACGGCCGCAGGTGCCGGATGGAACATGGATCGGTGGGTTCTTCTTCGATGAACGAGACAGATGATCGGGCGAGCGCAGCTGCTGCCGTCACTCGACTGACGCGGTGGGTGGACGACTTTCCGGTTCCCGGTGTGCGTTTCGGTGATCTGACGCCGGTGTTCGCCGACGGCCCTGCGTTGCGCAGCGTCGTGTCGGAATTGGCGCAAGGCTTCGAGAACGTCGATCTGGTGGCGGGGATCGATGCACGAGGATTTCTGTTGGGGGCGGGGGTGGCCCTCGAACTGGGCTGCGGTGTGCTGGCCGTCCGCAAGGCCGGAAAGCTGCCGCCTCCGGTGCATTCACGAGCCTACGATCTGGAATACGGCACAGCCGAGCTCCAGATCCCGACGGCGATCGACGTGGCCGGACGACGGGTGCTGATAGTCGACGACGTGCTGGCAACGGGCGGCACCGTAGATGCAACGGCTCGGTTGTTGTCCGATCAGGGCGCGGTGATAGTGGGTGCCGCGGTCGTTCTCGAGATCACTGCCCTGGGTGGCCGCGAGCGGTGCAGTGGTTACCCGCTCGGCTGCCTGGTTCCAGTATGAGGACTAAAGTCTGTAGGTAGTGCGTTCACCGGATGCGTCCGGCGACAGTGTGGAACGTGTGGCAGGAGGTGATGAGAGTGACCCGTTACATCGATCAGCCCTTGCCTGATGGGCCTGCCGTCCCCGGGCGTCCCGACGTCCCGGAGCGGCCCGACACGGCCGTGTCGGATTCCGAGGCTGTGGCGACGGAGGGGGCCGCCTCCGAAGATATTCGTTCTTCCGCCGAACCTGCGACTACTCAGGATGCTGCGCAAAACGACGCGCAGGCTTCGTCCGGCACACGTAGTTCGGCAGTGGGGCCGACGTCGGCGTCGAGACGGGTTCGAGCCCGTCTGGCACGCCGCATCACGGCCGGACGTAGCGCGGCGGTCAAGCCGGTGCTCGAACCTCTCGTCAGCCTGCATCGCGAGCTCTACCCCAAAGCAGATCTGGCGCTGTTGCAGAGAGCCTATGACGTCGCGGACGAGCTACATGCGTCCCAGATGCGCAAGTCCGGCGATCCCTACATCACGCATCCGCTGGCCGTGGCGAACATCCTTGCCGAACTGGGAATGGACACCACCACTCTGGTTGCGGCGCTGCTACACGACACCGTCGAGGACACCGGCTACTCGCTCGCCAAGTTGACCGAGGAGTTCGGCGACGAGGTGTCCCATCTGGTGGATGGAGTGACCAAGCTCGACAAGGTGGTGCTCGGGACTGCGGCCGAGGGCGAAACCATCCGCAAGATGATCATCGCGATGGCGCGAGACCCACGGGTGCTGGTCATCAAGGTGGCAGACCGGCTGCACAATATGCGCACCATGCGTTTCCTGCCTCCGGAGAAGCAGGCGCGCAAGGCCAAGGAAACACTGGAAGTCATTGCGCCGCTTGCTCATCGGCTCGGAATGGCGACGGTCAAATGGGAGCTGGAGGACTTGGCGTTTGCCATTCTTCACCCCAAGAAATACGACGAGATCGTCCGCCTCGTCGCAGACCGAGCACCATCACGCGATACCTACCTCGAGAAGGTTCGGGCCGAGATCAACGCGACATTGTCCGCGTCGAGGATCAGCGCCGTGGTCGAGGGGCGGCCGAAGCACTACTGGTCGATCTATCAGAAGATGATCGTGAAGGGTCGCGATTTCGACGACATTCACGACCTGGTGGGCGTTCGTATTCTGTGCGACGAGATCCGCGACTGCTACGCCGCGGTGGGCGTCGTACATTCCTTGTGGCAGCCGATGGCCGGTCGCTTCAAGGACTACATCGCTCAGCCGCGCTACGGGGTGTATCAGTCCCTGCACACGACGGTGATCGGCCCCGAGGGAAAACCCCTCGAGGTGCAGATCCGCACGCGAGACATGCATCGGACGGCAGAGTTCGGAATCGCTGCGCACTGGCGGTACAAGGAGACCAAGGGCAGACACTCGCAGGACAACACCGAGGTAGACGACATGGCGTGGATGCGCCAGCTTCTCGATTGGCAGCGGGAAGCCGCCGATCCGGGTGAGTTCCTCGAGTCGCTGCGCTACGACCTCGCGGTCAAGGAGATATTCGTCTTCACCCCCAAGGGAGACGTCGTCACTCTCCCTGCCGGCTCGTGTCCGGTCGACTTCGCCTATGCAGTGCACACCGAGGTCGGGCATCGCTGCATCGGCGCGCGAGTCAACGGTCGGCTGGTCGCGCTCGAACGCACTCTCGACAACGGTGAAGTGGTCGAGGTGTTCACGTCCAAGGCCGTCACTGCCGGTCCGAGTCGGGACTGGCAGGGATTCGTGGCGTCGCCACGAGCGAAGACCAAGATTCGACAGTGGTTCGCGAAGGAACGTCGAGAAGAGGCGCTGGAAGCGGGGAAGGACGCCATTGCGAAGGAGGTACGCCGAGGCGGACTTCCGTTGCAGCGGTTGATGAATGCCGAATCCATGTCTGGGATCGCGCACGAGCTACGGTACGTCGATGTCTCCGCGCTCTATACCGCGGTCGGCGAGAATCATGTGTCCGCGCAGCACGTGGTGCAGCGGCTGGTGGCTCATCTCGGCGGTGTCGGCGATGTCGAGGAGGAACTCGCCGAGCGGTCTACTCCGTCGACTATTCCGACGCGTCCTCGCCAGGTCGGCGATGCCGGCGTTCTGGTCACCGGTGCCGAAGGCATCGTCGCGAAACTGGCCAAGTGCTGTACCCCGGTGCCGGGAGACGAGATCCTCGGGTTCGTCACCCGCGGCGGTTCGGTGAGCGTGCACCGTACGGACTGCACCAACGCGCGTTCGCTCGAGGATCAGTCCGAGCGGTTCATCGAGGTGCAGTGGGCACCGTCGGCATCGTCGGTGTTCCTGGTCGCCATCCAGATCGAGGCACTCGACCGGCACCGACTGCTTTCCGATGTCACCAAATCGCTGGCCGACGAGAAGGTCAACATCCTCTCGGCGTCCGTCGCGACATCGGGAGACAGGGTTGCGATCAGCAAGTTCACGTTCGAGATGGGTGATCCGAAGCATCTCGGTCACGTATTGAACGTCGTCCGCAACGTAGAAGGCGTGTACGACGTCTACCGGCTCACGTCGGCAGGCTGAGCGAAGGCCCGACAACACGAGAGGGTGAGCAGATACTCTGCTCACCCTCTCGTGTTCCGAAACGACTCGGACCAGTGCAGCGACTCAGGCTGCGGATTGCACGATCACCGCATTTGCGGGCGCGCCGTCCTCGGAACCACCGGTGACTCCACCTGCGGCGATGGCATCGAGGGTCTGCAAGCCGCTCTCGGAGATGGTGCCGAACACGGTGTACTGCGGTGGCAGCACCGAATCGGCGTACACCAGGAAGAACTGGCTGCCGTTGGTGTCCGGTCCCGCATTCGCCATTGCCAGCGTCCCGCGGGGGTAGACGACCGGATTCTGGGCTTGCTCTGGATTGTCCACGTACGCCGTCGTGGGGTATTCGTTGGCGAAGCTGTATCCCGGTCCGCCTCGACCGGATCCGGAAGGATCACCGCACTGCAGCACCTCCAGCCCCGGTGATGTCGTCAGGCGATGGCAGGGAGAACCGTCGAAGTATCCCTGGTCCACCAGGCTGACGACACTGTTGACGGTGCACGGTGCCTGCGTCCGATCGAGAGTGATGTCGATCGGTCCCGCAGTGGTGGACAGTGTCACGTCCACGGTTCCGAACACGTCCACGTTGTCGGTAGGAGGCGGGTTCACTTCCTTCGCGGCCGGTGACTCCGCTGGATACGCGCAGGAGACGACATCGGTCGTCGGCAGCGGTACAGGCGGCAGCACTCCGAAACGGGACAGATCCAATGCCGGACGCTGTGTCGTCGTCGGAGTCGCCGTCGACGACGCCGTCGATGTGGTGGCCGGTACGGCGTCGGGTTCGGTCGAACTGGAACATCCTGCCAACATCATCGCGGCGGCCGACACCGTGATGGCGAGTGGGAAGAGGCGCTTCACAGATCGCTCACTATGTTCGTGACGTCGACCGGGTCGGCCGGCGCGCCGTCGGATGCGCCGCCCTGCACTCCCTTGGCTGCGATGGCGTCGAGGGTGGCCAGACCGGTGTCGTCGATGGTGCCGAATGCGGTGTAGGCGGGTGGCAGTTCCGAATCGCCGTAGACGAGGAAGAACTGGCTTCCATTGGTTCCCGGGCCGGCGTTGGCCATGGCCAACGTTCCGCGCGGGTACGAGATCGGGGTCTGCGCAGCGGGGTCGCCCTCGGCGAACGTGTCGGTGGGGAACTCGTCGGCGAACTGGTAGCCCGGTCCACCCTGTCCGGTGCCCGTAGGATCGCCGCACTGCAGTACCTGCAGGCCGGGGCCGGTGGTGAGTCGATGACAGGTGGTGCCGTCGAAGTAGCCCTGGTTGGCGAGCGAGACGAAACTGTTCACCGTGCACGGCGATTCGGGGTTGTTCAGCGTCAACCCGATGTTGCCGGCTGTCGTCTCCATGCTGTAGCTCAGCGGTTCGTCACTGGTGGGCACATTGTCGGTGCGCGGGGGAGTGTTTTCCTTGGCTGCGGGCTGCGCCGAGGCCGGGTACGAGCAGTTCACCGTCTCGGGCAGCGGATCGGTGCGGCCGGACGCGATGAGGGAGTCGGCGGGCGCCGACGTCGTCGATTCCTGAGCGGTGCTCGCATCGTCGTCACCGCGGGTCACCACGTACAGGACCGAGACGACGGCCACGACCGCGACGACACCGAGGACGGAACCCGCGATCGTCAATTGCTTACGACGCCGTGCTCGCTCTGCGCGGCGTACGAGTTGGCGTTCGAGCTTTCGTTTGGCAGCCTCGCGCCGTTGCTCGTTGCTGGGCAATTCGTGTTCCTCCCGCTTGTCCGAAAATCGACCTCGCCCGCTCGGTGCACGGACCGATCATGTGTCGTTCGGCCGAGAATCGGCCAACGCGAGTTTGCCATTACCGCCTGAGAGCATGCTGGGGGGACCTGATCGGAACGGTCCCACTAAGCTTGCTCGGTACTTCGGCCTCAGCCTTTAGGAGCGATTGGTTTGCTCGTCACCGGATTTCCCGCAGGAATGTTTCAGACGAACTGTTACATCCTCGCCCAGGACGACGCGTCCGAGTGCGTGATCGTAGATCCCGGCCAGGACGCCGCGGATCCGCTGATCGATTTTCTGACGCGGTCCGCTCTCACCCCCACTGCAGTACTGCTCACGCACGGCCATCTCGACCACACGTGGTCGGTGGAGCCGATCTGCGAAAAGTACGGCATCGCGGCATACATCGCACCCGAGGATCGGTACATGCTCTCGGATCCGGTCAAGGGGACGGGTCCGGCGTTGGCCGCGGTACTGGGGGATACCGAGTTCCGCGAACCGGCTGAGGTGATCGAACTCACGGACAATCAGCAGCTCGAGCTCGCGGGGATCGAATTCACGGTGGTGTACACACCCGGACACACCCAGGGCTCAGTGGTGTTTCTCACCCGGGCAGACGGTCCGGACCGCGCGGTGCCGTTGGCGCTGACCGGTGACACTCTGTTCGCGGGATCGATCGGACGATCGGATCTGCCCGGGGGTGACCACGACCAACTCCTACGGTCCATCGCGTCCCGGTTGCTGCCGCTCGGCGACGACACCGTGGTACTGCCCGGCCACGGCGGTCAGAGTTCGATCGGCCAGGAACGCGGGTCCAACCCGTTCCTCGTTGGACTCACCGCCCCCGAGCAAGGGAAGCTGTGAGCGTGAGCAAGCCGACCACCTTTTCTGCGCCCAAGGGCATCCCCGATTACTTTCCGCCCGACTCTGCCGAGTTCGTCGCCGTTCGTGAAGGGCTGCTCGATGC
>NZ_CAPS01000084.1 GCF_000333955.1 Rhodococcus sp. AW25M09 | reverse complement strand
GAAATTCGTAGCCCACTACGAATTTCCACGCACATGCGGCGCAGCCGCATAGTCTGACGGGATGAAGATTCGCGGCGCAGTACTCGAAGAAATCGGCCGACCTCGTCCCTTCGCGGACTCGCATCCCATCACCGTCTCCGATCTCGAACTGGGTTCGCCGGGCGACGGGGAACTGCTCATCAGGATCGAGGCCGCAGGCCTGTGTCACTCGGACCTGTCGGTGGTCGACGGCAACCGTGTTCGTCCGGTTCCGATGCTGCTCGGCCACGAAGCAGCCGGCCGGGTCGAGGAAGTCGGGCCGGGAGTCGACGACATCGCCATCGGCACCCGCGTCGTCATGACGTTCCTGCCGCGCTGCGGTGACTGCGCCGGATGCGCCACGGACGGCCAGATGCCGTGTGTCGTCGGCAGCGCGTCGAACAACGCCGGAACGCTGCTCGGCGGAGGCATCAAATTGCACCGCGACGGTGCCGAGATCAAGCATCACCTGGGAGTCTCCGGATTCGCGACTCACGCGGTGGTCAGCCGAAAGTCGGTGGTGCCGGTCGAGGACGACATTCCAGCCGACATCGCAGCCGTCCTCGGTTGTGCGGTGCTGACCGGCGGCGGCGCGGTTCTCAATGCCGGAACTCCGAGGCCAGGGCAGTCGGTGATGGTCGTCGGCCTCGGCGGAGTCGGTATGGCGGCGGTGCTGACGGCGGTATCGGTCGGTGCCGGTGAGGTGATCGGTGTCGACGGCGTCCCGGAGAAGCTGGCCACGGCAACCGATCTCGGCGCAACGCAGGTCTACTCACCCGGTGAGCTCGCCGACAAGGGCATCAAGGCCGACATAGTCATCGAGGCCGCGGGAAACGCCCGCGCCTTCGAGACTGCCGTCGCGGCAACAGCACCCGGCGGAAAGACCATCACCGTCGGCCTTCCTGCTCCCGACGCCCGCTCGTCCATCTCGCCCCTGGGTTTGGTTGCGGAAGCGCGCACGATCATCGGAAGTTACCTGGGCTCGGCCGTCCCCGCTCGCGATATCCCGACCTATGCTCAGATGTGGCGTGAGGGCCGGCTTCCCGTCGAGAAGCTGATCTCCTCTCGCATCACGTTGGACGAGATCAACCGCGGCATGGACGAATTGGCCGACGGCAACGCGATCCGTCAGGTCATCGTCTTCGACTGAGCGTCAGCTCTGGGACGCCGTGGCCAACCAACGGCCGCGCTGCTTCGTGATCTCGATGGGGTGATCGAAGCACGCGGTGATGTTGTCGGTGGTCAGCACCGCATCCACGGCTCCCTGCGCCAGTACCCGTCCGTCTCGGATGAGGAGAGCGTGCGTGGTCGAGACCGGGATCTCCTCGAGGTGATGCGTCACCAGAATGCTGGCGAGGTCCGGGTGCTCGGCGCGTAGCGAGTCGAGCGCACTCAGCAGTTGTTCGCGCGCAGCGAGATCGAGTCCGGTGGCAGGCTCGTCGAGCAGCAAGAGTGCCGGGTCGGGGAGCAGGGCACGGGCAATGAGGGCTCGGCCCCGCTCGCCCTGCGAGAGCGTCTGCCACGACGCGTCGGTGCGATGGCCGACCCCGAGAGACTCGATGAGGCGGTGAGCGCGCGCGATCTCGTTTTCGCCGGCCGACCACCTCGGGATGAGGTCGGGTGTGTTGGTCAGCCCGGTCAGTACCACCTGGAACAGCGTCAGCGGAGCATCGATCCTCAACCGCGGATCGACGTGGCCGATGTGAGTTCGTAGTTCGCGCATGTCCACCCGGCCGAGTCGATGACCGAGAACGTGGACGGCGCCGTGCGTGGGATGTGCGACGGCGCCGAGCAGGGAGAGCAGGGTGCTTTTGCCTGCGCCGTTCGCCCCGAGCAGTACCCAGTGTTCGCCTTCGTCGACCCGCATCGTGGCGTCGGTGAGCAAGTGACGACCGCCACGGACGAGGTCGACCCGGTCGGCGAACAAGACGTTGGATTTCACCGGCCGACCGTAGCTGCCGGGACAGACCGTTGGGAAAGTAGGCTCTGAGGTCGGTAGGACCCGTGGACGACGATGAAAAGAGTGTGGGTACGACGTGAGTGCAACGGCACCTGTTCGAGTAGGGGTACTGGGATCGCGCGGCAAGGTGGGGCAGGCGATCTGCGCCGCCGTCGGTGCGGCAGCCGACCTCGAGCTCGTGGCAACCGTCGACCAAGGTGATCCGCTTGCGGACTTCGTCGACAACGATGCCCAGGTAGTCGTGGATTTCACCCATCCCGATGTGGTGATGGACAACCTGCAATTCCTCATCGAGCACGGCATCCACGCCGTTGTCGGCACCACCGGATTCGACGACATGCGGCTCGAACAGGTCCGCGAATGGCTGTCCGGATCGCCGCAGACGGGAGTGCTGATCGCCCCGAACTTCGCTATCGGAGCGGTGCTGTCGATGCGGTTCGCCCAGCAGGCCGCTCGATTCTTCGATTCGGTCGAGGTGATCGAACTGCACCACCCGAACAAGGCGGACGCGCCGTCGGGCACGGCCTACCGCACCGCTGCGCTGATCGCCGAAGCGCGCGCCGCCGCAGGCACGGCGCCCAGCCCCGACGCGACGACCACCGAACTCGACGGCGCGCGAGGTGCCGACGTGGACGGGGTGCGCGTACATTCCATTCGGCTCGCGGGACTCGTTGCGCATCAGGAGGTTCTACTGGGCACGCAGGGTGAGACGCTGAGCATTCGGCACGACTCGCTGGACCGAACGTCGTTCGCGCCCGGTGTGCTCCTCGGGGTCCGTGAGATAGCCACTCGACCGGGGCTCACCGTCGGCCTCGACCCGCTACTGGATCTGTGAGCTGATCGACAGTGAACAAAGCGACCAAAGTCGTCGCCATCATCGCGGTGATGGTGCTGATCCTCGGCTTCTACTTCTTCCTGCTGGGCCAGCGCGGAGTGACGCTGATTCAGAACGGTGGCGTGGCCAGCATCGCGTTGGGCATCGGCGTCATCATCTTGCCGATCGTCGGGTTGTGGATCGTATGGGCCACGCTCAAGGCGGGGATCGACCATCAGAGGCTGGCGTCGCGGATACGTGAGGAAGGCCTCGAACTCGACGTCGACGACCTCCCGCGGATGCCGTCGGGCCGGATCGAACGCGATTCGGCCGACGAGCTGTTCCAACAGATCAAAGCAGAGTGGGAGAAGGATCCCGACAACTGGCGCAACTCGTACCGACTGGCGCGGGCGTACGACTACGCGGGCGATCGCGGGCGGGCCCGCGACACCATGAAACGCGCTGTGGAACTGGAACGGGCAGAGAGCTGACCCCCGTATGACGCGCACCCTGCTGGTCGTTCATCACACCCCCAGCCCGCTCACTCGCGAGCTGCTCGAGGCCGTTCTCGCCGGCGCGCGTGATCCCGAGATCAACGGAGTGGACGTGCGCAGCGTGCCTGCCCTCGGTGCGACCATCCCGGATGTGCTGGGTGCCGACGGCTTCCTCTTCGGCACACCCGCGAACTTCGGTTACATGAGCGGGGCGTTGAAGCACTTCTTCGACACGGTGTACTACCCGTGCCTCGATGCTGTTGCCGGAAAGCCCTACGGCGCATGGGTTCATGGAAACGACGACACCGTGGCTGCCGGTCGCGGTATCGAGAAGATCGCGTCGGGCTGGGGTCTGACTCAGGTGTTCGGCACCGTGCACCTCGCAGAGGGCGGCAAGGCTGCTCGCGAACAATGCTACGAACTGGGTGGCACGGTGGCGGCCGGAATGTCCGACTGACGGATACGAGCCGGTCCACGCCGTTCGTCGCGCCTGCTGACCTCAGTCGGTCTCGGCGGGGGAGTCCGGACGCAGTATGTCGTCGGCGGGGATCGGCAGAGGGATCTCGAGTAGACGCTCCGGCCAACTGGGATATGCGGGCCGAATCCACACCCGATTGTCGTCGAGCTGGGTCAGCAGTACTCGCCGCCATTGCCAATCGTTCTGCGGTGCAATCAGATCGGTCTCCGGTGCCAGCGGTAACGGAGCCTTGGTCCAATGTGGAGCCGACAGTGACGCCAGGCCGCGATCTTCGAGGTGTGCGATGGCGCTCTCGATCGGAACGCCCTGTGCAACTGTGATTCCGACAGGATTGACCGCATCGACGAGATAGTCCTCGTCGTGTTCGTTGCGCGAAGTCGAATCACCCGACTCGTGCGCGATGGTCCACCCGATCACCTCGCCGTCGGAGGCTCGTTTCACCGGCAATCTGCTGCGCCACCGTTCGATATCCACTCCCTGGAGGATACGCGGCTCGGAAAGTGAGTTCAGGAAAGAAAGTATCTCTGAATGTGAGCAGGCGCTGTGATGCTCGTGTTTGACTGCACAGGTTGGTTGATATTTGTACCGCCCTCCATATCAAGGGATTTCGATGACCCTCCCCATGCTCGACCGTTCCAGGATCGTGGCCACACCCGAGTGGAGCCGGTGGCTGATACCTCCGGCGGCCCTGTCCATCCACCTCGCGATCGGGTCTGCCTACGCCTGGAGCGTGTTCAAGAACGCCATTTCGCAACCGGACGCGCTCGGGCTCAGCGGAACGGTCACCGCCATTCCGTTTCAGCTCGCCATCGTGATGCTGGGCCTGTCCGCCGCGATCTTCGGAACCCGCGTCGAGAAGAACGGTCCGCGTTGGGCGATGGCCGTCTCGCTGGTCTTCTTCGTATCCGGGCTGCTGATTTCCGCACTCGGCATGGCACTCGGGCAGTTCTGGTTGGTGATCTTCGGCTACGGGTTCGTCGGCGGCATCGGGCTCGGGATCGGGTACATCTCGCCCGTCTCCACTCTGATGAAGTGGTTCCCCGATCGGCCGGGAATGGCGACGGGCATCGCCATCATGGGTTTCGGCGGCGGCGCACTCATCGCGTCACCGCTCACCAGCCGGTTGATGATCAACTTCGGCGGCTTCACCGACAGTTCGATCGCCAAGACGTTCCTCGTTCTGGGCATCGGATATGCAGTGTTCATGGCTTTGGGAGTAGTGCTCATCAGAGTGCCCGCCGAAGGCTGGACCCCGGCCGGATGGACCCCACCGACGGCATCGGCGTTGGTGTCTGCGCACAACGTGTCGGCTGCCAATGCCGTCAAGACTCCGCAGTTCTGGCTGCTGTGGGTTGTGCTGTGCTTCAACGTCACTGCCGGTATCGGCATTCTCGAGCGGGGCTCGGGCATCTATCAGGACTTCTTTCCCGACGCGACCTCGCCCCAGTCTCTGGCCGCTGCAGCGGCCGGTTTCGTGGCCTTCCTCTCACTGACCAACATGATCGGACGGTTCGTCTGGTCGTCGGTCTCCGATGTGGTGGGCCGCAAGAACATCTACCGGTTGTACCTGGGCGTCGGTGCGCTGCTCTATCTGTACATCGCCCTGTTCACCAATACCAACAAGGTCTTGTTCCTGGTGTCGGCTCTGTTGATCCTGTCGTTCTACGGCGCAGGATTCGCGACCGTTCCGGCCTATCTGAAAGACCTTTTCGGCACGTACCAGGTGGGCGCGATCCACGGTCGACTGCTCACCGCGTGGTCGGTGGCCGGTGTCCTGGGGCCACTGATCGTCAACGCCATCGCCGACGCCGGAGAACCCGGCACCACCGCCCGATACCTTCCGGCTTTCTACGTGATGATCGGCCTGTTGGTCGTCGGATTTCTGGCGAACGAGGCAATCAAACCGGTGTCTCCGAAATTCCACGAATCCGACTCGGCTGACACCGCCGGTACCACGACTTCGACGGGAGCCAAGGCATGAGCGATGGGCAGATGCGGATCACGATGACTGTCGCCTGGTTGTGGGTGACCGTTCCGTTCGCATACGGCGTGTACGAACTCGTGCTGAAGGCAAAGAACCTCTTCGGCACCTGATCGACCGTGTCGGTGGGTCATGACAGGCTGGCCCGATGCAAGACATGAGCGCCTCCGCGGCTCGTCGCACAGCCTTGGCAGCCCAGGGGCTGGCTTCGACGCGATCGCGCACGCGGCCGGCGAGCAGGGGTGCGGTCCACTCGGCCATCGACACCACGGGTCTGTTGCAGATCGACTCCGTATCGGTGGTGGTGCGCGCGCACTACGCTCCGGTGTTCAGTCGAGTAGGTGCCTACGACCGAACAATCGTCGACGACGCCGCGTGGTCCGACACGGCCCGACGCCCACGTCGGTTGGTCGAGTATTGGGCGCACGAGGCTGCGTTGCTGCCGGTGCATGATTGGCCGCTCATGCGGTGGCGGATGGAGTTGTATCGCCACGGTCGATGGGGCGGTGCCGCCCGCATTCTCGACCGCGAACCGACGTTGGTGGACGACGTTCTGGCTGTCATCGACGACAGGGGCGCTGCCAGCGCGGGCGAGATAGAGAACCATCTCGACGTCGACAAGCCCGGGCGGAAGGGGCCGTGGTGGGACCGCAGCGATGTCAAGGTCGTCTGTGAGCAACTCTTCGCAGCAGGAGTGGTGAGCGTGCCGGCCCGAACCGGGTTCGTGCGCCGATACGAGCTCAGCGAGCGGGTGCTTCCCGAAGACGTACTGAGCAGGCGCGTCGACGAAGCGGACGCGGTGCGAGCCTTGATCGAAAAGTCCTCTCGCGCACTGGGGATCGGTACCGAACCGGACCTGCGGGACTACTATCGCCTGTCGCAGAAACAGGCGAAGGCCGCGATCGCCGATCTTGTCGAAGACGGCGTCCTGGAGCAGGTGTCGGTCCGAGGCTGGAATGTCCCGGCATACCTGCACCGCGACGCCAGAACACCACGGACGGCCACCGCCGCCGCACTGCTGTGCCCGTTCGATCCGATGATCTTCTTTCGGCCCCGGGTGGAGCGAATCTTCGGTTTCCACTACCGCATCGAGATCTACACCCCGCAGCACAAGCGAATTCACGGCTACTACGTCTTTCCCTTTCTGCTCGACGGCCATCTGGTGGCGCGGGTCGACCTGAAAGCTGTGCGAGCGCAGTCGGAACTGCACGTCATCGCGGCCTACGTCGAGGGCGACCGCGACGCCCGCGATATTGCTCCGCGATTGCGTGAGGTTCTGCGGGAGATGGCGCAGTGGCTCGAACTCGAACGCGTCGTGGTGGGGGACCGAGGAGACCTCGTCGACGCCCTGCGCTGAAATGCCGGCGCGCCGTTTCGACGTGTGTCGAAGTGCACTCGAACGCAATCGGCGCCACTATTTCCAGTGTGACTTCTCGCTGGACAGACACCGCAGCCGAACTCCCACCCCAGGTCGTCGTGCTGTTCGGGGCGACCGGAGACCTGGCCAAACGCAAACTTCTCTCTGGGATGATGCACCTGGCACTGTCCGATCTCGCGCCGAACATCCGAGTCGTGGGTACCTCGCTCGAGGAGATGTCCACCGACGAATTCCGAGCTCTCGCGCGTGAATCGATCAACGAGTACTCCAGCCGTAAGGTCGGCGACGAGCAGTGGCGACAGTTCGCTTCGCGGTTGACCTATGTGTCGCAGAAGGCAGGACCGGCAGCTCTGAGTGAAGCCGTAGCCGAAGCCGAGATCGAGCTGGGAGGGAGCGTTCGTCGGCTGCACTACCTGTCCGTTCCGCCCAGAGCGGCTCTGGCAGTGGTGGATACGCTCGCGTCGGCAGATCTGGTCAAACGCTCGCGAATCATCATGGAGAAGCCGTTCGGTACGGATCTCGAGAGCGCAATCGCGTTGAATGCTCGGGTCCACGAGACGTTCGACGAGGATCAGATCTTCCGAATCGATCACTTCCTCGGAAAGGAGCCGGCCCAGAACATCCTGGCCTTCCGTTTCGCCAACGGATTGTTCGAGCCGATCTGGAACCGCAATTTCATCGACCACGTGCAGATCGACATTCCCGAGAAACTCGCCCTGGACGGCCGAGCGGGATTCTACGAGTCCACCGGCGCGTACAAGGACATGGTCGTCACGCACCTGTTCCAGGTACTTGCATTCATGGCGATGGAACCGCCGACGGCGCTCGAGCCTGGCGCGATCGGCGAGGAGAAGAACAAGGTCTTCCGATCGATGTTGCCGCTGGACCCGAAAAATGTTGTCCGAGGTCAGTACACGGGATACCGGTCGGAGGACGGCGTGGCTCCCGATTCCGATACCGACACCTTCGTGGCACTCAAATGCGAGATCGACAATTGGCGGTGGGCCGGTGTGCCCTTCTACCTCCGCAGCGGCAAACGCCTCGCCGAGGGACAACGCATCATCTCGATCGCGTTTCGTGAACCACCGAAGAGCATGTTTCCGGCCGGCTCGGGTGTCGGTGCACAGGGACCCGATCACCTGACCTTCGACCTCGCCGATGCATCCAAGGTGTCGTTGTCGTTCTACGGCAAGAGGCCAGGCCCCGGTATGCGCCTGGACAAACTGAGCATGCAATTCGCCATCCACGAAACCGAACGAGTCGGCGACGTCCTCGAAGCCTACGAACGGTTGATCCTCGACGCCATGTACGGCGATCACACTCTGTTCACCACCGCAGAGGGCATCGAACGACTGTGGCAGGTGTCGGAACCGTTACTGGCCGATCCGCCTCCGGTGCGCCTGTACTCACCAGGATCGTGGGGGCCCAACGCCATCCATCAACTCATAGCTCCGCACGCGTGGCGGTTGCCGTTCGAGCGGGAGTGGCGCGAGAAGAAGTAGGCGCTGACGGATCAGTTGTTCCAGCCGCGATCCTTGCGCATCTGATCGCGCAAGGCACCTTGAACTGCCTGTGACAGCCAGGAGTTGAGAGATACTCCGCTGTTGTTCGCAGCGTCCTCGGCGCGTTCCTTGATCTGCTCGACCAGCCGCAACGTCACCCGTCGTACTTCCCCGGAGACATCGTCCATCGTCGGGTAGTCATCGGCGGCAGCCTCGTGTGGTTCGCCGTCGTGCAGATCGGCAGCCACGCGGTCGCGTCGAACATCGGCGTGCGCCCGGGGGCCGTCGAGACGAACGCCGACGGTATGACCGTCCAGTTCGCTCGAGACCTCGGCCGCGAAGTCGGACAGTGCGGTCAGCAACATCAACCTGGCCGAGGCCTCGGCGGTGTTGCCGAGTGCCTCCGCCGTGGCCCGAGTGCGTTCGTCTCCCAGAGCCGCAGCTGCAAGAAGATCGGTGCGCAGCGTCTCGGTGTACTTGTTCAGTTCCATGACGTCAGTGTGACGTCATCTATGGCGTCAGTCAAGCAGGTTCGATGGCGTCGAGTGGCGTCATGCTGGCGTCGGCTTTCGTCGAAGACGGGCGATCACACTTAGTGTTGTGCGGTGTCGTCTGAAAACGAAGGTAGAGCGGTGCCCAGAGCAGTGGCCCTGAACGTCCGACTGGTCGCCCGAACCGAGTTCGTCGCGCCCGAGGAGATTCCCTGGGAAACCGATGCGGACGGCGGACAAGCGTTGGTCGAGTTCGCTGGACGTGCGTGCTATCAAAGCTGGTCCAAGCCCAATCCTCGGACCGCCACCAATGCGTCGTATCTGCGTCATCTGCTCGATGTCGGGCACCTGTCGGTTCTCGAACACGCGAGCGTGAGCTTCTACATCACCGGTATTTCGCGCTCGTGCACACACGAGTTGATTCGTCATCGGCACTTTTCCTACTCCCAGCTCTCGCAGCGGTTCGTTCCCGAGCACGACGCCAATGTCGTCGTTCCGCCTGCGTTGGAGGGTGATCCCGAGCTCGAGGCGCTGTTCGCGTCGGCGACCGAGGCGAGCCGTGCGGCGTACACCGAGCTGCTCGGGGCCCTCGAAGGAAAGTTGGAGTCGGTCACCAACGCAGCGTTGCGCGGCAAGCAGGCTCGGCAGGCCGCGAGGTCGGTACTCCCGAATGCCACCGAGACACGGGTAGTGGTGAGCGGGAACTATCGGGCGTGGCGTCATTTCGTGTCGATGCGCGCCTCGGAGCACGCGGACGTCGAAATTCGCCGCGTCGCTGTCGAATGTCTGCGTAAGCTCGTGGAGGTGGCCCCGGACGTCTTCGGCGACTTCGAGATCTCGACGCTTCTCGACGGGACGGAAGTGGCCCGCAGCCCGTTCGTGACCGAGGTCTAGAGGCGAGGTTCCGTCGCCTCCGGTATCGGGTATGCCCGCTGCGCAAGCGCGGGCAAAGCACCGGGTAATCTGCTGCCATGACCTACGGTGACGCCGCTCCTTCCGTTGCGCCTGTGTTCGGTACGGTGCTCACCGCGATGGTGACCCCGTTCACAGCGGACGGAAAGTTGGACATCGATGCCGGCGTACGGCTGGCGCATCACCTCGTCGAGCAGGGCAACGATGGATTGGTTCTGGCCGGTACGACGGGCGAATCACCCACCACCACCGAGAACGAGAAGCTCGAACTGCTCCGTGCGGTGATCGCAGCGGTGGGCCACCGAGCTCGAATCATCGCCGGGGCCGGAAGCAACGACACCGCGCACAGCGTCGAACTCGCCCGTGATGCCGCCCGCGCTGGAGCGCACGGTCTCCTGGTCGTCACCCCCTATTACTCCCGGCCACCTCAAGCCGGTCTGTATGCACATTTCACAGCGGTCGCGAGTGCCACCGACTTGCCCGTGATGCTCTACGACATTCCGCCGCGCTCGGTCGTCCCCATCGAGACCGAGACTTTGCGCCGGCTCGCCGAGCATCCACGAATCCTCGCCGTCAAGGATGCCAAGGGAGATCTCAACGCCGGTGCCGAGCTGATCGCCTCGACGGGCCTGCAGTTCTACTCCGGTGACGATCCGCTGAACCTGCCGTGGCTCTCGGTCGGTGCCACCGGATTCGTCAGCGTCATCGGCCATCTCGTTCCGGCACGTCTGCGCGAACTGCACACCGCCTTCATGATGGGCGACATTGCGCGTGCGCAGGCAATCAACGTCAGCCTCATCCCGGTCATTCGCTCGGTCGCGCGCCTCGGTGGCGTCAGCGCCTCGAAGGCCGGCCTGCGCCTCATCGGACTCGATGTCGGCGAACCACGACTTCCCCAGGTGCCTCCGAGCATCGACCACATCGAATTGCTCGCAGCCGAGCTGCGGGCGGCAGGAGTTCTTGTATGACACGACCGAACAGATCGCGCGGACGCGCAACCCGAAACGCCGGACCTCCCTCCGAGCGCCCGGCCCCGAAGCAGGGCCAGCCGTCAGGAGCGCGGCAGGGCAAGCCGATGGTGCAGAACTCGGCGCGAACTCAACGGCCTGACAAGCGTCGCGAGTTCGACCCGACCCAGCGACTCGGTACGCCGCCGAAGGCACCCTTCAAGGGCCTGCGCGTGGTCGCACTCGGTGGCATCGGCGAAATCGGTCGCAACATGACGGTGTTCGAGCACCAGGGCAGACTGCTTATCATCGACTGCGGTGTCTTGTTTCCGGAGGATCAGCAACCGGGCGTCGACCTGATTCTGCCCGATTTCCGGCACATCGAGAACCGCATGGCCGACGTCGAGGCAGTGGTTCTGACGCACGGCCACGAGGACCACATCGGAGCAATTCCGTTCTTGCTTCGCCTGCGCCCCGACCTGCCCGTCATCGGGTCGAAGTTCACCCTCGCACTGGTAGCGGCCAAGTGCCGTGAGCATCGGCTGCGACCGAACCTCGTCGAGGTGATCGAGGGCCAGCACACCCAGCACGGCCCGTTCGACTGTGAGTATTTCGCGGTCAACCACTCGATTCCCGATGCGCTCGCCATCGCCATCAGAACCGATGCCGGTCTGGTTCTGCACACCGGTGACATCAAGCTCGATCAGCTGCCGCTCGACGGTCGCCTGACCGACCTCGCCGGTTTCTCGCGACTCGGCGACGAGGGCGTCGATCTGTTCCTGGTCGACTCCACCAATGCCGAGGTACCCGGATTCGTCACCCCCGAGCGTGAGATCGGCGGAGTTCTCGACACCGTCATCGGCAAGGCGAAGCAACGCGTCATCGTCGCGTCGTTCGCCAGTCATGTGCACCGAATCCAACAGGTCATCGATGTCGCGGAGCGCTACAACCGCCGGGTGGCGTTCGTCGGCCGGTCGATGGTGCGCAACATGCAGATCGCGCAGGACCTGGGCTACCTGCGGGTGCCCGACGGCCTCGAGGTCAACGTCGACACTGCCGCAACACTTCCCGACGATCGGTTGGTGCTCATCTCCACCGGTTCGCAGGGAGAGCCGTTGTCGGCGCTGTCGCGAATGGCTCGGGGCGAGCATCGTCAGATCAACGTCAAGGCGAACGACCTCGTGGTGCTCGCATCCTCACTGATTCCCGGCAACGAGAACTCGGTGTTCGCAGTGGTCAACGGTCTCGCCAAGCGAGGTGCGACCGTCGTGACCCAGCAGAACGCGAAAGTTCACGTCTCGGGCCACGCTTCGGCGGGCGAACTGCTGTATCTCTACAACGCGGTGCGGCCCACCAACGCCATGCCGGTGCACGGCGAATGGCGTCACCTTCGGGCCAATGCCGCATTGGCCAAGGCGACAGGTGTGGCCGAGGACCGCGTGGTGCTGGCCGAGGACGGCGTGGTGGTCGACATGGTCGACGGTCTCGCCGAGATCGTCGGACAGGTACCCGTGGGGCACGTGTACGTCGACGGTCTCTCGGTCGGTGACGTCGGTGATTCGACGCTCTCGGATCGACTGGTGCTCGGCGAGGGCGGTTTCATCGCGATCAGCGTTGCCGTCGATTCGGCCACCGGCCGTGCGGTGACCTCACCCGAGGTGTCCGGTCGCGGATTCTCCGACGATCCGGCTGCACTCAAGGAAGCCGGACAGCTCGTCGAGGCGGAGCTTCAGCGTTTGGCGTCCGACGGCGTCTCCGACACTCACCGCATCGCGCAGGCAGTGCGCCGCGTCGTGGGGCGTTGGGTAGCGGACAAGTACCGGCGCAAGCCCATGATCGTTCCGACCATCATCGCGGTCAACCCGCAAGCGCAGCCCAGATAGCGAACGATCGGCTAGACCAGCAGTCTCCAGAGTCCGATCAGTCCGAGAACGACGATGGCACCGCGCAGGGCCGCCGGCGAAAGCCGGCGGCCGTAGCGGGCCCCCACTGCGCCGCCGATCAGTGACCCGACTGCGATCAACCCGGCGGCTTGCCAGCTGATGTCGTCGAACCGAAAGATCGTGTACGTCACTGCGGCAACGACATTGACGACCAACGACAGCAGATTCTTGGCCGCGTTCATTCGCTGCATCGTTTCGGGTAGCAGCGCCCCCATCACGCCGATCAACAGGATTCCCTGTGCGGCAGTGAAATAGCCGCCGTAGATGCCGACCAGCAGGGTGCCTACCGTGACCAATGCCATCCGGGTCCGGCTGATCTGGTTCGCCGCCGTACCGGCGGCGTCCGAGCGACGCTTCGCCCAGGCCTGGATTCTCGGTTGTGCGACAACGAGAATCAGCGCGCCGATGAGCAGTACCGGTACCACGGCCGCGAACACCGTTTCGGGCAGATGCAACAGCAGCCATGCGCCGCCGAGAGCACCGAAGAACGAGGCGGGCAATTGCCACCGCAGGCGATGCCATTGACCGCGCAGTTCTCGGCGATATCCCCATGTACCGGACACACTTCCCGCTACCAGTCCCACAGCGTTGGACATGGTGGCGACCACCGGGGGATAGCCGAATGCAACCAGTGTCGGAAACGTGATCAGCGTTCCGGATCCGACGACGGCGTTGATGGCTCCTGCCCCCAGGCCGGCGAGCAAAATGACGAGAATTTCCGAGATCGGCACTGTTGGGAGGTTACCCAGACTTCGGTGTGCGGCCCCCGGCAGGATGCCGTCGGTTCGCTCGGGACGTAACGTGGAGCACGTGAGCCTCGCCCAGGATGAACGTTCCCAACTTGTTCGGACCCTTCTCGATGTCGGTCCGGACGCGCCTACGCTGTGCGGACAGTGGACGGCCGCCGATCTGGCCGCACACCTCGTCGTTCGAGAGCGACGACTCGACGCCGCGCCGGGGATATTCATCTCTGCGCTGGAGGGCTACACCGAGCGAGTGCAGCAGTCCGTGGCGAATCGGCCGTTCACCGCAGTCGTCGACGACGTTCGTACCGGTCCTCCGATGTGGTCGCCGTTCGCGCTGCTGGACCCATTGATCAATCTCGGTGAGATGTTCGTGCACCACGAGGATGTACGTCGGGCCGGCGACAAGTGGACCCGACGAGCCCTACCCGCGGCCGTGGAGGCGCGACTCTGGCCGCAGGTCCGGTTGATCGGGCGGGCCGGCCACCGTGCCGCACCCATCGCGGTGCGCGTCCGCACTCCGGACGGCAGAACCGCGACCTTCAAGGGTGGCTCCGGTACCGGCGTGACGGTGATAGGTGATCCGTCCGAACTGCTTCTGTACGCGTTCGGTCGGGATCAGGTCGCCGTCGAATACGAGGGTTCGGACGACGACGTCGCCGCGGTGAAGGCACTCGATCTGAGCTTCTGACACATTCACCTGTCCTGTTACGGGTGTTGCGGATGGTTTCGGCGGGGCTGTTGCGACTAGCCTGGGAGCATGGCAGGAAAGACCAGCACCTCCGCCGCCAGAGCCGGATCCACCGGATCCGGCTCTTCGCGCACGTCCGGTACCGCACGTAAGTCCGGCTCCGGACGCACCGCACGGACCGTCACAACGCCGAAGAAGCCGACTGCGCCGCGCAACCCGGCAACGGCTCGGGCAAGCGCGTCTCGTGGCAAGGCACCTGCGAGAAATACATCGTCTCGGCGACCGGCGACCAAGAAGAAGTCCCGCGGTGCGCTCGATGCGATCGGCCGCGGCATCGCGTCCACCTGGTCGATGGCGGCTCGGGGTGTCGGTGCCACGACCAGGACGGTCGGCAAGGCCGCCGATATCGAGCACGGCCACCGCCGGGACGGGATCGCCCTCGGGCTGATCGCCGTCAGCGTGGTTCTCGCCGCGAGTGTCTGGCTCAGCGCCGGCGGGCCGGTCGGACAATGGATCGAGGTGGGGATCCGCGCTGTCATCGGAGCGGCCGGATATGTCGCACCCGTCCTCGGCGTTGCTGTCGCCGTCGTTCTGATGCGTTCCGAACCCCGTCCCGAAGTTCGTCCCCGACTGGTTCTGGGCTCGATTCTGCTCGCCCTCCCGATTCTCGGCCTGTGGCACATGGCCGCCGGCTCACCGAGCGACGCCGCCGGACGATCCGAGGGTGCCGGCTTCGTCGGCTACGTCGCAGGGGGACCGATCGCCGACGGCCTCACCGTGTGGTTGGCGGTCCCACTGCTCCTGCTCGCCGGTCTGTTCGGAGTGCTGCTGCTCACCGGTACCACCGTGCGCGACGTGCCGGATCGGATGCGGGCACTGTTCGGAACCGACAGTCGCGGCGACGAATACGAGGACTACGACCCGGCCGACTTCGGTTCCGAATTCGGAGACGAGGGCTACGGCCAGTACGACACCGACTTCGACGCCGACGGTTACCCGGTTCACGGCGGGGCAGACCCGTACGACAACTATCCGACCGAGGAATACATCCCGGTCGCCAAGCCGCCGCGGGCCCGCAAGACCCCCACACCGGAAGCAGCCACGGAGGTCATCACGCCGGCGGCCGCTCCCGCGTCTGCAGCGCCTGCCGCACCCGCCGCACCCGCCGCATCCGCTCGACCGAAGCCGAAGCCGATCGTCAAAGCGGCCGAACCGAAGTCGGCGGCCGAGGACGACAAGATCGTCGTCGATCGCGTCGTCGACGGGGACTACACACTTCCCTCGCTGTCACTGCTCATCGACGGCGATCCGCCCAAGACACGCAGCCAGGCCAACGACGCCATGATCGAGGCCATCTCCGAGGTGCTCGATCAGTTCAAGATCGATGCCGCGGTCACCGGCTTCACCCGAGGTCCGACGGTCACCCGCTACGAGGTCGAACTGGGCCCCGGGGTCAAGGTCGAGAAGATCACGGCGCTTGCCCGCAACATCGCCTACGCGGTCGCGACCGACAACGTGCGTCTGCTCGCGCCGATTCCCGGCAAATCCGCGGTCGGCATCGAGGTGCCCAACTCGGACCGCGAGATGGTCCGATTGGCCGACGTGCTCACTGCGCCGTCGACGCGCAAGGATCACCATCCGCTGGTGATCGGTCTCGGCAAGGACATCGAAGGCGATTTCGTCAGTGCCAACCTCTCGAAGATGCCCCACCTGTTGGTGGCCGGGTCCACCGGATCGGGTAAGTCGAGTTTCGTGAACTCGATGCTGGTGTCGTTGCTCGCTCGAGCGACACCGGACGAGGTGCGGATGATTCTGATCGACCCGAAGATGGTGGAGCTGACGCCCTACGAGGGCATTCCGCACCTCATCACGCCGATCATCACGCAGCCGAAGAAGGCCGCTGCGGCTCTGGCCTGGCTCGTCGAGGAGATGGAGCAGCGCTACCAGGACATGCAGATGAACAAGGTCCGGCACATCGACGACTTCAACAAGAAGGTGCGATCGGGCGAAATCACCGCACCGCTCGGCAGCGAACGCGTCTATCGTCCGTACCCGTACATCCTGGCCATCGTGGACGAGCTGGCCGACCTGATGATGACGGCCCCGCGTGACGTCGAAGAAGCGATCGTGCGAATTACGCAGAAGGCCCGTGCGGCCGGCATCCACCTGGTGCTCGCTACGCAGCGTCCCTCGGTGGACGTGGTGACCGGCCTGATCAAGACCAACGTGCCGTCTCGACTGGCCTTCGCCACGTCGTCACTGACGGACTCACGAGTCATCCTGGACCAACCGGGAGCGGAGAAGCTGATCGGTATGGGAGACGCGCTCTTCCTGCCTATGGGTGCCGGCAAGCCGACTCGTCTGCAGGGTGCCTTCATCACCGACGAGGAAATCTCGGCCGTCGTCGATTTCGCGAAGAACCAAGCAGAGCCCGATTACAACGAGACGGTCACGGCCGCGAAGGTCTCGGACAAGAAGGACGTCGACCCCGACATCGGCGATGACCTCGACGTACTGCTGCAGGCAGTCGAGCTGGTGGTGACGAGTCAGTTCGGCTCCACCTCGATGCTGCAGCGCAAGCTTCGGGTCGGTTTCGCGAAGGCCGGGCGGTTGATGGACCTGATGGAAAACCGCGGCGTGGTCGGACCGAGCGAGGGATCGAAGGCACGCGAGGTGCTGCTCAAACCGGACGAGCTCGACGGTCTGCTGTGGTCGATCAAGGGCGGGGATCCGGACGAACAGCCGGCGTCGGAGGAGTTCTGACGGTTCCCCACCCGGGGTGAATGGACCACTGCCCACGTCTCGGCGTGGCAATGGTCCATTCACTCGAACCGGGTGGCGGGCCGATCAGGACGTGAACGCCCCCATCACGGGAGTCCATTCGAGAAAGGTTGCCGACTCGATCAGGTTCTCCACCGCGAATGGATCCTGAGCGAAGAGTGTCTCGACGGAGGCGGCATCCGGGCCGTCGACCAGAATCAGCGCGCCGCTGCCGTCGGCGTACGGTCCGCTCGAGATCAAGGTCTTTTGCTCGAACAGGCCTGCCAACCAGGCGCGAGGGGCAGCACGATGCGTGTCGCGCCCGTCTGCGGTGGTAGGAGAGTAGAGATAGGTGACGGCGATCAGGGGCATGGAGCTCTCTTCCGAATTCGAGGGGTGGTTCGGAGAATTCTGTCAGAGCGAGAGCAACATTCGAGTGTTGCCCAGGGTGTTCGGTTTGACGAAACTGAGATCGAGGAACTCCGCCACGCCGGTGTCGTAGGACCGACACATCTCCGCATACACCTCGGCTGTGACGGGCGTTCCATCGATCTCGGTGAATCCGTGCCGAGTGAAGAAGTCCACCTCGAACGTCAACACGAACACTTTCCGCAGTGCCAGATCGCGCGCGACCTCGACGAGCTTGGCGACGATCAGGTGCCCGGCACCGTGCCCCTTCGCGGCGGGATCGACTGCCACCGTGCGCACCTCGCCCAGATCGGCCCACAGCACGTGCAACGCACCGCACCCGATGATCTCGCTGTCACGCTCGGCGACCCAGAACTCCTGAACGGCCTCGTAAAGGGTCACGAGATTCTTCTCGAGGAGAATTCGACCGGCGTAGATGTCGATCAATCGCTTGATGTCGGGAACATCGGAGGTCTTGGCGCGACGCACGACGAGGGTGCCGCCATTCGGGGAAGACGCGTCCACGGCGTCGGAATGCACGTCGGATTCGGGATACGCGGTGTCGCGACTCGCCCGATTCGGCCCAGAAGTCATGGGGTGAACAGTAGTCAGTACCTCAACCGATAAACTTTTCGTGTGTCGTCCACTGAGCTGTATCCCCGCCTCGGCGGGTCGGTGCTGCGCGGAGTTGGGCACACCACCGGAAGCGTGGTCCACAGCGCGCGAGTTCGCCGATGATCGATCCGGCAGCGCCTGATCCGAGCGGGCCATCGAGCAGCGGTGCCCCAGGAAGCGGCGTCACAGGAAGCGGCGTCACAGGAAGCGGTGCCTCCGGCTCCGGGAGTGTTCGACGCAGCGCAGAGTTGCCACACGGTAACGCCGCCCCCGGCGGATCCGACGTGCCCTTGCTCAACATCGCCAACGTCTTGACGGTGCTCAGAATCGCCCTGGTTCCGGTGTTCCTCGCGGCGTTGTTCGTCGGCGACGGCCACGAGAGCCCTTGGCGTCTGGTAGCGACTGCCATCTTTGCCGCAGCCGCCATCACCGACCGGATAGACGGCCAGTTGGCGCGCAAGTACGGTCTGGTCACCGATTTCGGGAAGATGGCCGACCCCATCGCAGACAAGGCACTGATCGGCGCGGCGCTCGTCGGATTGTCGATGCTGGGGGACCTGCCGTGGTGGGTGACGGTGATCATCGCAGTTCGGGAAATCGGCATCACGGCGGTGCGGTTCGCAGTCATCCGCCACGGCGTGATCCCGGCCGGCCGCGGCGGGAAGATCAAGACTCTGGTGCAGACGCTCGCGATCGGGGTGTATTTGTGGCCGCTGCCGAGCGCGTTCGATCCGGTCGCGATCACGTTGATGGCTCTGGCGGTGTTGCTGACCGTATACACCGGTCTCGACTACGTGGTGCAGGCCGTTCGCCTGCGCCGAGGCGTGTCCTCCACGTGAGAACTCCGGCGGGATACAGTCTTGTCAGCCGTGTCGTAGCTGCTTCGGCGCGTGTTGGAGTGAACGGGCATATAGGGTCGGGAACCAATCGGACCGACTGGGACGTTGCACATAGTGACGGCTCCGGACGAACGAGATATGAACGTTGTCGTCTCGACGGTTCACCCGTCGGCACGAACACCAACGAAGAGGAGCGAGATGGCGCTGCTATTGCGTGAAGCACTCGGCGACAGTCTGCGGCGTACTCGCGTCGCACAGAGCCGAACCCTGCGTGAAGTCTCGAACACCGCGCGCGTGAGCCTGGGATATCTGTCCGAGGTGGAACGTGGTCGCAAGGAGGCGTCGAGCGAGCTCCTGGCGGCTATCTGCGACGCGCTCGCCGTCCCGCTCGCGGACGTCATGAGTGATGTCAGCGTGACTCTGTCCGACGCATCCATCGCCGCCGCCCGACCGGAGGACTCGGCTGTCACGACTCGTATCGACGGCGATACTCGCGTCGTGATTCCCGCACCTGCTGCCAGAGCCCTCGCTGCCGCCTAAGATCGGAAAAGTACTCAGTTTCGACTCCTGACCCACACCAAGCACTCGACTTTCTCAGCACGGACAGGTTCATTTCGGTCACTGCGAGAGCAGCCGACCCGCACGCGGCCACCGCGGCGCAACAGATGGAGGCAGGACCACCCCATGGCTAATCCTTTCGTCAAGGCCTGGAAATACATGATGGCGCTCTTCAATTCCAAGATCGACGAGAAGGCCGACCCCAAGGTTCAGATTCAACAGGCGATCGAAGATGCCCAGCGGCAGCACCAGGCACTGTCTCAGCAGGCCGCGTCCGTCATCGGCAATCAGCGCCAGCTGGAGATGAAGCTCAGCCGGCAGCTGGACGAGGTCGAGAAGCTCAACGCCAACGCTCGGCAAGCTGTGACGCTGGCCGATCAGGCCGCCACCGCAGGCGATGTCGAGAAAGCCACGCAGTACACCAATGCCGCAGAGGCGTTCGCGGCGCAGTTGGTGACCGCCGAGCAGGGCGTCGAGGACCTCAAAGTCCTGCACGATCAGTCACTGCAGGCTGCCACCCAGGCCAAGAAAGCCGTCGAGCAGAACGCCATGGCTCTGCAGTCCAAGGTCGCCGAACGTACCAAGCTGCTCAGCCAGCTCGAGCAGGCGAAAATGCAGGAGAAGGTCAGCGAGTCTCTGCGTTCGATGGACAGCACCCTGTCCGCGCCGGGTAACACCCCGAGCCTGGACGCTGTCCGCGACAAGATCGAACGACGTTACGCGGACGCTCTGGGATCGGCCGAGCTGGCCCAGAACACGGTGTCGGGCCGGATGATGGAAGTTCAGCAGGCATCGGTCCAGATGGCGGGGCACAGCCGCCTCGAGCAGATTCGTGCATCCATGTCCGGTGATTCGCTGCCGTCGGGCAATGCCGCTGCCAAGCCCTCGATCGCCAAGACCCCAGAAGCAACGCCCGAGCCGCCGGCTCAGGCATAAACGGCCGAGCGCACAGTTCCGTTCACCTGACGTCGGCACCGACATGGGTACCCGAGAACACGAATCCGGCCGGTCGCGCAAGCGACCGGCCGTTTCGCTGGATCGAGAGTCCGTGACCGCAGCAGTCGCGGAATCAGGTTCGGTAGTCCGGTCGCTCGCGGAGTCCGCCCGCGGTGTAGGAATGTCCTTGCTCGACGCGGCCGGCCGTAGAAAAGACCCTCGCGTCAAGCATCTGAAGAAGATCCGTCGGGCCAGACGCCGCGGAGTCAGGTTCGGAGCCGCCTCCACCACGACGGCGGTGGGAACAGCCGGGATGGCCGTGCTGTCTGCCCCTGAGTGGGCACTGTACGTCGGCGGCGGAGGCGCGGCATTCATGGCCGTTCCGGCGGTCTTCGCGCTCAGCCGTTTGCGGCACCTGCGATCCCAGCCGGTACCCGTGGGCCTGCCGACCAAACGCGTGACGCCGCAGCGTGGATCCGCCGCACACGAGTCGATGACACGGTTGGCCGGGGCCGAACAGGGATTCTTCGAGCTGTTGGGGATACTGGCGAGGTCCGAGACGATCGGGTCCGAGGAGGTCGAGGAGATGATCGGCGTGGCCTCCGACGCGGCCCGCGGTCTCGAAGGTGTCGCCGTCGACATCGCCGCGCTCGAACGCGCGGGCGCGGCGAGCGTAGTCACGCGTGACCATGTGCGCAGCGGAATCACGTCGGCTGCAGCGGATTTGGCCGCCGGGGTCGAGCAGTACGAACAGCTCGTCGCCGCTGCTGCTCGGATGACCGGACCGGCTGGATTCGCATCGACGACGGTCGCGGAATCGCATCGCCGTGAGCTGGCGTCGGCCACCGATCGATTGCAGGGGTGGGCCGAGGCGCTGGCCGAAATCGACGAGATCCGGGCTCGACACCGCTGACACAATTCAGGGTTCACCCCGATGTATTCACTCGGCTCCGGTGCCAGGATGGATGCAAGCGCACGACACGGTGCGCTTTCGACATGGCAGGAGCTCGAGATGTTCTGGAAGATACTCGGATTCATCGTTCTGATCTGGATTGCGCTCGCGCTACTGGGCACCATCATCAAGGGTGTGTTCTGGCTGGTGGTGGCCGGGGCCATCGTGTTGGGGCTGGTGTGGCTGTACAAGGCGATCTCGTCCAACGAGGATCACTCTTCGCTGAAGTTCTGACTCGGCGGTCCACTCACCTGTGAGGTGCCGAGTTCGGATCGACGAACACCCGCAGCGCCCGCGGTACGGACTGCGCTTGGACGGGCAATTCGCCCACCCGTTCACCGTCTGCGTACGCGACGATTCCGTCGCAGTGCAGGGTGACCCGCCCCGAGGTGTAGGTATCCACCTGTGGGAGGTCCACGTGCGTCCCCCGATAGATTGTCGGCGACATCCCGAGCAATCGAGTTCGGCCCACCCCGCGTACGACGGTGATGTCGAGCAGGCCGTCGTCGATCCGAGCGCTCGGACATATCGCCATGCCTCCGCCGTAACTGTTGCCGTTCCCGACGGCGACCAACGTGGCGTCGACCCGGAGCTCCGCATCGTCCAATTCGATGACGTACGGCAACTTTTCGAGCTTCGTCAGCTGCAGGATCATGGCCGCGTTGTAGCGAAGGGGGCCGCCGAGCCATCGAAGCCGGCTCGCTCTCTCGGTGACCAGCGAATCGAAACCACTGGACAACACGGTCGCGAACCAGCGTTCGCCGACTCGGCCCAGATCGATCGTGCGCGTGACGTTGTCGGCGACGAGGTCTGCTGCGCGGACAGCATCGCCCCGAGGTATGCCCAATACTCGGGCCAAATCGTTTCCGCTGCCTGCAGGTACGAGACCCATCGGGGTGTCGGTGCCGGCGAGCACTTGAATCACGAGATTGACGAGCCCGTCGCCGCCGACCGCGACCACAGCGTCCGTTCCGCTCCCGACGGCCCTCTCCAGCAGTGTCAACGCGTCCCCGGGGGTGCGGCCTTCGATGGCTGTGACGTGAATTTCCCGCTCACGGAGTCGGGCCACAGCACACCGCCCGGCGTGCGCCGCGCGCCCGCGACCGGCCGTCGGATTGGTCAGCACCGTCACCGAGCGGGTCATGGGCGTCCCGATTTTTCGATCACGTGGACAAGCTTGCCAGGGTTGGCCTCGGCTGTGTTGGTGACAGATTCGATTCCCGTCCGGATCGGTCCGGCGTACATTGTGAACGCGCATTCTCGCAGGCGGCGTGGCCGAATGTCGTTGTGACTGTGAGCTATAGTAACGAAACGAATTTCGTTATCGCAGGCCAGGAGTTCTCTCCGCAAAGTGAAGGGTGGCACGTGACCGAGCAGTCGGTGTCGAATCCTGTCTCGACCGAGGCGGTGCAGTCCGAGGCTCTGCAGTCCGGGGCTCTGCAGTCCGAGGCTTTGCAGTTTATGGTCGATGTGCCCGAGAGATCGGTCGAGGACACCGTCCTCGACGCGGCCCGCTCGTGCATCCTCGAATACGGAGTCAAGCGGACCACGCTCGCCGAGATCGCCCGCCGGGCCAAGGTCAGTAGGCCGACGGTGTATCGGAGATGGGCCGACACGCGAGCAGTGGTGTCGAGCTTGCTCACCCGGGAAATCGGCGCGCTGATCCCGAGCTTCGACGCCACCGCGTCCGGCCGCGATCAGATCGTGGCCGCTGTCGGTGTGGCCGCCGACCGAATCCGAATCCACCCACTGTTCGTGAAGATTCTGCGATCCGATTCCGACGTGCTCGCCACGTATATCCTGCATCGACTCGGCACAAGTCAGTCATTGATCATCGAAGCCTTGACCGGTTTGATCGTGGCAGGGCAACGCGATTCGACTGTTCGTGCTGGAGATCCGGCGGTACTGGCGACACTCGTTCTGCTGATGGTGCAGTCGGCTGTCCAGTCTGCCGAGATGGTGTCCGGGCGCGTCTCCGGGGTCGAGGTGATCCGCGAGATGGCGTGGGCAGTCGACTCCTATCTGCGGCCCCACACTGCCTGATGAGGCTGCGCCGATCGGCAGACTCCAGCGTCGACGCTGGAGTTCGATAACAGAGCCGCCACGGTTCGGGTGCCGTTGTCTCTCGCTGCGCCTCGGCCTCCGCGAGCCGGGTGTGGCACGCTGGTCCCGTGCGAGTCGCGGTGGTAGCTGGGCCGGACCCAGGGCATGCGTTTCCGGCCATTGCTCTGTCTCTGTTGTTTCGCTCGGCCGGCGACGACCCTGTTCTGTTCACCGGAAGCCGATGGGTGCCCGACGCCTGTGCCGCCGGGATACAGGCGTTTCCGCTGGGCGGTCTGGCACCACGACCCGAGGACGATGACCTCGATGCCGGGCAGCGCCTTCACTCACGAGCTGCCTTCATCTCGACCGAACTGTTGCCCGACCTCGAACGGCAGAATGTCGACCTGGTCGTGTCCGACATCCTGACCGCAGGGGGCGGGATGGCCGCCGAGCGTCTGGGCATCCCCTGGGTCGAGCTCTCGCCCCATCCGCTGTATGCACCATCGAAAGGGCTGCCTCCCCTCGGAAGTGGTCTGGCTCCGGGTATCGGGTTCAGAGGCAGGCTGCGCGATACCGTGATGCGCGCGCTGACGGCACGTTCGATTGCACAGGGACGATCTCAACGGAGCCTCGCCAGGACGAGTATCGGGCTTCCGGCTCGTGATCCGGGACCGGCTGCCCGGCTGATCGCTACCATTCCGGCGCTCGAAGTGGAACGTCCTGACTGGCCGGAGGACGCACACGTGGTCGGTCCGCTGCTGTGGGAGCCGACCGAGGCGCTGCTGGACGCTCCCGACGGGGAATCGCCGTTGGTGATGGTGGCCCCGTCGACGGCATTCACCGGTGCCGAGGGAATGCTCGAGATGGCGCTGAAAGGGTTGGCAGGCAACGGGGTTCGGGTAGTGGCGTCGGTTCTGGACGGAGGTCCCGAAGTGCTGCCGGATTGGGCGAACGCGGGACTCGGTCGGCAGGACGAACTCCTTCGCCACGCCGATGTGGTGGTGTGCGGGGGCGGGCACGGAATGTTGGCCAAGGCCCTCATTCACGGGGTGCCGGTGGTGACCGTGCCCGGTGGCGGTGATCAGTGGGAACTGGCGAATCGGGCAGCTCGGCAGGGGAGTGCCGTGATCGTCCGGCCCCCGACGCCGGTCTCGATTGCCGACGCGGTGGCCGACGTGCTCTCCGATCCGCGATTCGCCCGGGCGGCTGCCACGGCGGCGGCCGGCGCGCGGCGCGTCGAGGATCCGGTGTCGGTGTGTCACGAGGTGCTCGCTCGCAGCACGCCGAGGGCCGGACGTTAGTGTGGTGCTTGTGCGTCTGACCGAATTTCGTGAACTGCTGACCGAGGAGTTCGGCTCCATTCGAGGTAATTCTCTGCTTGCCGATCATGTGTTGTCCGGTATCGGCCGAACCGGGGCACAAGCCATCGAGGAGGGCGTCGACCCGCGAGAAGTGTGGCGCTCGATCTGCTACGAGTTCGATGTTCCGAAAGAACGCTGGTAACTCCGCACGGTCGATGTGATGCTCTCGGCGTGTCGAACGGCATGGTAGTTGACTCGAACACGTGTTCCCCTATGCTGATGTCAACGGTTGCTGAGCGGTCTCGAGAAACTTCTTGTCGGTACCCCGTTCTAGCGTTACCGACGACAAGCTGATCGATACGACACAGCTGAACGACACGACACAGGGAGCTCACGATGGCTGCATACGATCGCGACAAAGCACTCGATCTCGCACTTGCGCAGATCGACAAGAACTTCGGTAAGGGTTCGGTGATGCGCCTCGGTGACGAGGTTCGCCAGCCCATTGCTGTCATTCCCACGGGATCGATCGCGCTGGACGTGGCACTCGGCATCGGAGGGTTGCCGCGTGGACGTGTCATCGAGGTCTACGGTCCGGAATCCTCGGGTAAGACCACAGTCGCCCTGCACGCGGTGGCCAGTGCTCAGCGCGCCGGCGGAATCGCCGCGTTCATCGATGCCGAACACGCACTCGATCCGGACTACGCGAAGAAGCTCGGTGTCGATACCGACGCACTGCTGGTCTCGCAGCCCGATACCGGCGAGCAGGCTCTCGAGATTGCCGACATGCTGATTCGTTCGGGTGCGCTCGACATCCTCGTCATCGACTCGGTGGCGGCACTCGTACCGCGCGCCGAGATCGAAGGCGAGATGGGCGACAGTCACGTAGGCCTGCAGGCTCGCCTGATGAGCCAGGCGCTGCGCAAGATCACCGGTGCCATGAGCAACTCGGGTACCACCGTGATCTTCATCAACCAGTTGCGCGAGAAGATCGGCGTCATGTTCGGCTCTCCCGAAACCACCACCGGTGGTAAGGCATTGAAGTTCTACGCCTCGGTTCGCCTCGACATCCGCCGCATCGAAACCCTGAAGGACGGAACCGACGCCATCGGTAACCGCACCCGGGTGAAGGTCGTCAAGAACAAGGTCGCGCCGCCGTTCAAGCAGGCAGAGTTCGACATCATCTACGGCAAGGGCATCAGCCGTGAGGGCTCCTTGATCGATATGGGCGTCGAACACGGCTTCATTCGTAAGTCGGGTTCGTGGTTCACGTACGAGGGTGATCAGCTCGGCCAGGGCAAGGAGAACGCCCGCAAGTTCATGCTCGAGAATCCCGACGTGCGGGACGAGATCGAGAAGAAGATCATGGAAAAGCTGCAGATCGGCGCGGACGTCACCGCGGAGGAGCCCGCAGCTGCTCCGGTCGACTTCTAACCTGGTGTCGCTGTGCAGCAGCGAGAAGACGGTGGCGGCACCGAGGCGCAGGCGAAAGATGTCTGCCTTCGGTTGCTGACCGACCGAGCACGCAGCAGGTACGAACTCGAGACGAATCTTGCCAAGAAGGGCTTCAGCGCCGAGGTTGTGGACGCAGTTCTCGACCGGCTCGAAAAAGCCAAGCTCGTAGACGACGAATCGTTCGCGCAGCAATGGGTTCAGTCACGACACACGTACTCCGGCAAGGGCAAACGCGCCCTGAGTATGGAGCTCCGAAACAAGGGCGTCAGTAACGAGCTCGCTGTGCACGCGCTGGATCTGATCGATGCCGACGACGAGCGTCAGCGTGCAGGCGAGTTGGTACGCAAGCGATTCCGCTCACTGCAGCTGCCGGACCCGAGCGGACCGGATGCCCGCGCCGAACGTGACAAGGTGGTCCGGAAGCTCGTCGGCATGCTCGCGCGCCGCGGATACCAGCAGGGAATGGCATTCGCTGTGGTCAAGCAAGAACTCGACCGCGCCGGTGCCGACACCGAAGACTTCGACAGCACCGACACGATGTGATCGTCCACCTCGAGCCGGGGCTGTCGAGAAACAGTAAGGCCCGCAACACCATCGGTGTTGCGGGCCTTACTGATTTCAGTCCGATGGCGAGCTATCAGGCTGCCTGGCCGGCATTCTCAGCCGGTACGGGGGTGCCGGATTTACTCTTGCCGGTCCTCAGTCGCTTCTCGACCACAGTAGCGAGTTTGGTGAGCGAGGAGTTGATGATGATCATGATGACGGCCACGATCACCAGTGACGGCAGGTAGTTGCTGTAGAAGGCACCCACCTGCTGCCCGGATCGAACGACTTCGACATAGCCGATGATGTAGCCGAGCGCGGAGTCCTTCAACGCCACGACCATCTGCGAAATGATTGCCGGCAACATAGCAGTGACTGCTTGCGGAAGCAGAACCAGCAGCATGACCTGGCTCTTGCGCATACCGAGTGCCGACGCCGCCTCACGTTGTCCCTTGGGCAGGGAATTGACGCCGGCTCGCACGATCTCGGCGATGACCGAGCCGTTGTACAGCGTCAAGCCGGTGACCACCGCTGCCAACGCCAGGTACTTGACCTTGAAGACCTCGTAATCCGCGTAGACCGCGTACAGGAAGATCATCAGGATCAGCACCGGAACTGCGCGGAAAACCTCGACGAACACCCCACTGATCACCCGAACCGCCCGGTGATCCGACAGCCGTCCGATGCCGAGTGCAGCACCGAGAATCAGAGCGAACACGATCGACAACGCAGCTGCGATCAGTGTTCCCTGAATGCCGGGAAGCAGGTAGGTGGTCCAGGTGGTGGATTGGAGGAACGGATCCCACTTGTCCGCAGTCAGCTGACCTTTGGAATCGAGAGCCTGGTATATCAGGAAGGCGATACCCAGTGAAATTACCGCGACCACTGCGGTGAGGATTCGGTACCGCAGTACCGCTTTGGGGCCCGGGACGTCGTACAAAACTGCCACTGCATCACTCATCAGGACACCGCCAATCGCTTGCTGATGTAGCCGAAGAGCAATCCGGTCGGGAGCGTCAGAACCATGAATCCGAGTGCGAAGATACCGCCGACCACAAAGATCGCGGCCTCGTTCTCGATCATGTTCTTCATCAGGAACGACGCTTCCGCGACTCCGATGACCGAGGCGATCGTCGTGTTCTTGGTCAACGCGATCACCACGCTGCCGAGTGGTCCGACCACGGCACGGAACGCCTGGGGAAGAACCACGATGGAGATGTTCTGGGTGAACGTCATGCCCAACGAGCGGCCGGCCTCCGCTTGGCCCACCGGGACGGTGTTGATACCGGATCGGAGCGATTCGGCGACGAACGACGCGGTGTAGATACTCAGGCCGAGAATGGCCAACCGAAAGTTGTTGTCGTCGAGGAAGGTCGGCGAGGTCTCGGAAGCCAGCGAGACACCCATTGTCCCGTACAGCCCGAAGGAGGTGAACAGGATGATCAGGGTGAGCGGGGTATTGCGGAAAATGGTGACGTAGGTTGCGGCTATCCCACGCGCGATCGGAACGGGGGAGACCCGCATCGCGGCGATGATCGTTCCGATGACCAATGCGCCGACCAAGGAGGCCAGGGTGAGGTAGATGGTCGTCAGGAACGCGTCTATCAGTTGATCGCCGTACTTGCTCAGTAGGTTCAAGGTGCTTCAGGTCCTCACGGCTCGGCGAGTTCGACACTGTCGTTCCGCTGCACTCGGTGCAGCGGAACGACCTGTGTCATCGATCAGTAGCGGTCGACGGTGGGCTCGGCCGGCAGCGGGTAGCCGGACGCGCCGACGGTGTCGTTGAAGGCCTGCTCCCAGGCACCGCTCGAGACCATCTCTTCGATGGCGTCGTTGATCTGGTTGCGGCCCTCGGTGTCGTCCTTGTTCAGGCCGATGCCGTAGTTCTCCGTGGTGAACGGTTCACCGACCACCTTGAACTGTCCAGGTGACTGAGCGGCGTAGCCGGCGAGAATGATGTCGTCGGTAGTAACGGCGTCGACGGTGCCGTTGCGCAGCGCTTCGACGCAGGCGGAGTACGTGTCGTACGGCTGGAGCGAGACACCGGGGTACTCGTCGGCGATGTTCTGTGCCGGGGTGGAGCCGGTGACCGAGCACAGACGCTTGCCCTCGAGCGAATCGGCACCGGTGATGTCGGTGTTGTCCTGGCTCACCAGCAGCGACTGACCTGCGACGAAGTACGGTCCGGCGAAGCCGACCTTCTCCTTGCGGGTATCGGTGATCGAGTAGGTGGCGACGACGTAGTCGACCTCACCGTTCTCGATCAATGTTTCGCGCTGGGCCGAGGGAGCTTCTTTGAACTCGATGTTCGCCTCGTCGACACCGAGCTGCCCGGCGACGTACTTGGCGACCTCGACATCGAAGCCGGTGAACGTACCGTCGGGGTTGCGTAGTCCGAGACCGGGCTGATCGAACTTGATACCGACGATGAGGTTCCCGGACTCGGCACTGCTGGAGATGGTGCGAGCTTCTTCTCCGCCTCCGCAGGCGGTGGCAACGATGGACAGAGCGGCGATGGCGACACCGAGGCGAAGCGGTCGGGTAATTCTCACTGTGAATGTCCTTACGGATTGGTTGGTACTTGTGTCGGGTGAACGGTGAAGCGGGTCAGTGACCGAGAATCTTGCCGAGGAAGTCCTTGGCTCGTTCGGATTTCGGTGACTTGAAGAATGTCTCGGGATCGGTGTCCTCGACGACGGCACCGTCGGCCATGAAGATGACTCGGTCGCCGGCTTTGCGGGCGAAGCCCATCTCGTGGGTGACGACGAGCATCGTCATGCCTTCCTTGGCGAGGGAGGTCATGACATCGAGCACCTCGTTGACCATCTCGGGGTCGAGGGCCGAGGTGGGCTCGTCGAACAGCATGACCTTGGGGTTCATGGCGAGCGATCGAGCGATGGCCACGCGCTGCTGCTGACCACCGGACAGCTGAGCGGGATACTTGTCGGCCTGGTTGGCGATGCCGACTCGCTCGAGCAGTGCCAGCGCGCTCTTCTCTGCCTCGTCCTTCTTCAGCTTGCGCACCTTCATCGGTGCGAGCATGACGTTCTGCAGGATCGTCTTGTGCGCGAACAGGTTGAACGATTGGAACACCATGCCCACGTCTGCACGGAGCGCCGCGAGGGCCTTGCCCTCGGCGGGGAGAAGGTCTCCGTCGACCTCGATAGCGCCGGAGTCGATCGGCTCCAACCGGTTGATCGTTCGGCACAGGGTCGACTTGCCCGATCCGGACGGACCGACGACGATCACGACCTGGCCGGCCGGTACTTCCAGGTTGATGTCCTTGAGGACGTGCAGATCACCGAAGTGTTTGTCGACGGATTTGAGCGAGATCATCGAAGATGCGCCCGGCGGGGGTGTCGATGCCGGCGCGTCGGTGGCGTGCGTCATAAGTCGAAACCCTATGCGTAGTTTCCTCGGCGACCGGTGTTTTCGCCCGCAGTCTTCGATTATGTAATGGAAACTTTACTGTCGGTCCGCATCGGCCCTGGACAGTCCCAGGTGGGGCGCGCTACCCCGGCGTATCGGTCGGTGCGTTGGACGTACCCTGGAGGGGTGCAGACTAGTGTTTTTCCGACCGTGGACGCGACCGATCACGGGAAGTCCGATCCCGTGCCGCTCACCGACCCGTCGGCGATGAGCCCCCGCAGTTACGAAGTGCGCACGCACGGTTGCCAGATGAACGTCCACGACTCGGAGCGCCTGTCCGGTTTGCTCGAAGAAGCCGGCTACATCCCAGCGGACTCGGGCACCGACGCCGATCTGGTCGTCTTCAACACCTGCGCGGTGCGCGAGAATGCCGACAACAAGCTGTACGGCAATCTCGGCATGCTGCGACCCGCGAAGACGCGCAATCCCAACATGCAGATCGCGGTCGGTGGCTGCCTGGCGCAGAAAGATCGCAACACGGTCGTAGAGAAGGCTCCGTGGGTCGACGTCGTGTTCGGTACCCACAACATCGGGTCGCTACCGGTACTGCTCGAGCGCGCTCGACACAACGAACAGGCACAGGTCGAGATACTCGAGTCGCTCGATGCGTTCCCGTCCACACTGCCGGCCAAGCGTGAATCGGCATACGCGGGCTGGGTGTCGATCTCGGTGGGCTGCAACAACACCTGCACGTTCTGCATCGTCCCGGCCCTGCGCGGCAAGGAAATCGACCGCCGACCGGGCGACATCCTCGCCGAGGTACAGGCTTTGGTGGACCAGGGCGTACTCGAGGTGACGCTGCTCGGTCAGAACGTCAATGCGTACGGTGCCTCGTTCGCCGATCCGAACATGCCGCGCGATCGTGGCGCGTTCGCATCGCTGTTGACCGCATGCGGCTCGATCGAGGGGCTCGAACGAGTGCGCTTCACCTCGCCGCACCCGGCCGAGTTCACCGACGATGTCATCGAGGCGATGGCAGCGACCCCGAATATCTGCCCCACCCTGCACATGCCGCTGCAGTCCGGCTCCGATCGAATTCTCAAGGCGATGCGCAGGTCCTATCGGCAGTCGAAGTTCATGGGCATCATCGACAAGGTGCGGGCAGCGATGCCGCATGCGGCCATCACCACCGACATCATCGTCGGCTTTCCGGGCGAGACCGAAGAGGATTTTCAGCAGACCCTCGAGGTGGTGCGACGGGCGAAGTTTGCCAATGCGTACACCTTTCAGTACTCCAAGCGTCCGGGAACACCTGCCGCCGATATGCCGGACCAGGTTCCCAAAGAGGTTGTGCAAGAACGGTATCTACGGCTGATCGCGTTGCAGGAAGAGATCGTTCTCGCTGCCAACCAAGCTCTGATCGGCACCGAGGTCGAACTTCTCGTCGCCACCGGTGAAGGACGCAAGAACGCCGCGACGCATCGAATGAGTGGGCGCGCCCGGGACGGTCGACTCGTGCACTTCGCCGTCGACGCCGACAGGGCGAGCGAGATTCGCCCGGGCGATGTGGTGACGACCACGCTGACCGCCGCCGCCCCGTACCACCTCATCGCCGACGCGGGCGTATCGACGCACCGCCGCACCGCCGCCGGCGATTCCCACGAACGCGGCGTCATGCCGAAGACCCCGCCCATCGGCGTCGGCCTCGGACTTCCCTCCATCGGCGCACCGGCGCCGCTCCCGGTTCAGACAGGATGCACCGCATGACAGAGACCGATGGCCCCGACCGCGCCACCGCCGACCGAGCCACTCCCGCTGACTCCGACCGCGCCATCCCCGCTGACTCCGACCGAGCCACCCCCGCTGACTCAGACCGCGCGACCCCCGCTGACTCCGACCGCGCCACCCCCGCCGGCTCCGCCGAGGAACTCGAACGAGCCGAGCGAGCGGTGATGACCGAATTGG
This sequence comes from Rhodococcus sp. AW25M09, assembly GCF_000333955.1. Taxonomy (GTDB): domain Bacteria; phylum Actinomycetota; class Actinomycetes; order Mycobacteriales; family Mycobacteriaceae; genus Rhodococcoides. The sequence goes on along the minus strand of NZ_CAPS01000084.1, from coordinate 100,314 downwards.
ACCCAGGTGCACGCGCGATGGTCGTAGCCGGATTGGTGCTCATCCTGCTCGTGACGTTCGCGCTGCCGCACGCAGGTGCTGCCAGCGGATTCGACGTGCTCTCGGGCAGCGACGCGGCAGTCGCGGAATCCATAGCGCTACCGTCGCGAATCTTCGTGGTCTTGGTGCTGACGTTCGGGGTGGTGATGTCGGTGCTCGCTCTGGTCACCCGCATGTGGGTGCTGGCGTGGGCGGCACTCGCCGGGTGCGCTGTGTCCTCGGTATTCGGAATGCTCTCCATCTGGTCGAGGCAGACCATCCCAGTCAACCTTCAGGGCGCGGGACCTGGAATCGGCCTGATCATCGCGTGGATCGCGGTGATGGCGCTGACCTTCCACTGGCTCAAGGCCGTGTGGAACAAGACCAACTCGCAGCTCGCCGCTCAGGAACAGCGTCGCGTCGCCGCCGCGTCGGGCGAGCAGAAACTGCGACTGTGGGACGGCCACTCGGCCCCGTAGGCCCGCTCGGCCGCCCCCCGGTCGCTGCGACTACAACTCGTCGACTGCGCTCTCTGCCGCGTCGGCCCACTCACGCCACTGCTGCGCCTGAGCCTGGGCACGTTCTGCGTCCTTGGTCTTGCCTGCTGCCGTCGCTTTCGCGGCCTGATCCTCGAACTGGGCAACCCGCTCACGGAACTGAGCAGCGCGCGCCACGGCCTCGGGATCGGAACGACGCCACTGCGACTCCACTGCGTCGTGTACGGACTTCTCGATTGCCCGAAGCTTGCCTTCGAGCTCCTGCATCTTCTCGCGCGGCACCTTCCCGAGCGCATCCCACTTGTCCTGCAGATCACGCAGTGCCGACCGCGCCGCATCCAGATCTTTGCTCGGGTCGATATGGGTCTTCGCCAACAGGGCTTCCTTGGCCTCGGCGTTGCCTTCGAACTCGGCGTCCCGCTCGGACGCAGCTGCGTTGCGGGCCGAGAAGAAGACGTCCTGCGCGGCCTTGAAGTTCTTCCAGAGGGCATCGTCGGCGTCGCGAGGGGCACGCCCCGAGGCTTTCCACTCCACGAGAAGTTCGCGGAATGCGGCGGCGGTGGGGCCCCAGTCCGTCGACGAAGACAGTGCCTTCGCCCGTTCTACCAGCTCTTCCTTGCGTGTCTTCGCCGCTCCACGTTCTCGATCGAGATCGGCGAAGTGCGCGCCGCGCCGCCGATTGAAGTTCTCCCGAGCTTTGGAGTACCGCTTCCACAGCGCGTCGTCGACCTTACGATCGACTCCGCGGATGGTCTTCCACTCATCGAGGATTTCGCGGAGCCGATCTCCCGCGTGCTTCCACTGCGTCGACTCGCTGCCGATCTGCTCGGCCTCCACCGCGAGAGCTTCCTTGCGTGCAGTGTGCTCGGCTCGCTCGAGTTCCTTCTCGTGCTTGGCCACTGCGGCCGCAGCATCGGAATGCTCGACAACCGCATCGAGTCGCCGGGCGAGAAGGTCGAGATCGCCGATCACTGCCGCAGTGGGCAGGCTCTCCAGTAGTGCGGACGCGGCGGTCTTGGTCTTCTTGGCATCGCCCGTGCCCGAGGTCAGGCGAGCTTCGAGCAGACCGACCTCGGTGGCGAGATCGTCGTAGCGCCGTCCGAAATGCGCGAGTCCCTCCGCCGCGTCGCCGGCCTGCCACGATCCGATCTGGCGCTCGCCGTCAGCGGTCTTCACCCACGCGGTGCCGTCGTCGTCGACTCTGCCGAATGCGCTGGGATCACTCGCCGGGGCGACCGTCGGCATCGCGGTGGGAACGTGCGACGGCGTCGGATGCGGCTTGGCCCCGGTCGAACCAGCCGGACGAGGCGCACCGGCTCCCGATGCGCCAGGCCTGGGCCCACCGCCGGGCTTGGGTCCACCGCCGGGCTTGGGTCCACCGCCGGGCTTGGGTCCACCGCCGGGCTTGGGTCCACCGCCGGGTTCGGCGGTATCGGGCTCGGCCGTGCCAGCGGTCTGGGTGGGCACATCCGAGAGTGTGGAGTCGGTCGGTGCGGGGGTGCCGGCATTCGGGTCGGTCATTGTTCCTCATCTCTGCCGCGCGTCACGGCTGCCTTCAATCGCGATCTGGACACCATTGAACTAGGTGACGACCGATCGGACCATTGAAACAGCTCAGACGGCTCGAGGTGGACTCGTCCGGCCAAGTCGCGCCACCGACTAGCGTGGTGTTCGTGTTTCGTGCTGCGGCCCTGGTGCCCACTCCACCGTTACTCGTTCCCGAATTGACGGGTTCCCGTGCCGCGGAGACGGTCGATCTTCGCAACGCTGCCGTCGGTGCGGTGACTGCGCTGACGGCGCTGGCCGATCGCTGGCTGGCCGTCGGCGTCGATCTCGGCGAGGTGAGGTACGACGAGACCACGGTCGGAACTCTCCGCGGCTTCGGCGTGGACGTGGTGGTGACGCTGTCCGGTCGAGCAGCAGCCACCGTGCCGGACCCCGAACTGCCGCTGGCCGTGCTGATCGCCGGGTGGCTGCGCGGAGTCGCTGCTCCTGATACCGCCGTCGAGGTCCGGACGATCCCAGCAGACGCCGACTCTCGGTGGTGCGCGCGGATCGGGGCGGAGCTGCGCCGCGAACTGGACGCAGCGGCCGAGACCTGGGGGGTTCTGGTGCTGGCAGACGGGGCGAACACGTTGACTGCGAAGGCTCCGGGATCATTCGACGAGCGCGCCGAAGAGCTCCAGCGCGGGATCGACGACGCCCTCGCCGCAGCAGACGTCGGCTCCCTGGCGGCGCTCGATTCGGAGCTGTGCGCGGCTGTCGGTGCCGGCGGCAGGGCGGCATGGCAGGTACTTGCAGGTCTTGTCGGAACCGACGCGATGTCGGCAACGGAGCTCTATCGCGGTGCCCCGTTCGGCGTCGGGTACTTCGTCGGAACCTGGTCTCGTGGCTGAAAAACCTGAGGATGTGTTGGATCCGGCGACGACTCCCGTTGCGGTGATCGGGCCCACGGCCACGGGCAAGTCCGATCTGGCGCTCGATCTGGCGGAGGAGTTCGGCGGCGAGATCGTCAACATCGACGCGATGCAGCAGTACCGGGGGATGGACATCGGTACCGCGAAACTGCCCGACGCGGACCGACGTGGCATCCCGCACCATCAACTCGATGTGCTCGAGGTCACCGATATCGCGACCGTTGCGCGCTATCAGGCGGCCGCCGTGGCCGATGTCGAGGACATTCGGTCGAGGGGGCGGCGGCCGATCATCGTCGGCGGATCGATGATGTACGTGCAGTCGCTACTCGACGAGTGGGCGTTCCCGGCAACGGATCCGGTCGTCCGCGCGAAGTGGGAAGCGGTACTGGCGCGTGACGGGGTGGAGGAGATCCATCGAGTGTTGGGGCTGGCCGATCCAGAGGCGGCCGCGTCGATTCTGCCCACCGACGGCCGACGCATCGTCCGCGCACTCGAGGTGGTGGAGCTGACCGGAAAGCCGTTCGCGGCCTCGGCCCCGAAGATCGGTGAACCCCGTTGGGGCACGGTCGTAGTGGGAGTGGACCGCGATACTGCCGAACTGGACGAGCGAATCGACACGCGTACCCGGTCGATGTTCGATACCGGACTGCTCGACGAGGTGGAAGGGCTGCTCGGCCTGGGCCTCCGGGAAGGAGTCACGGCGTCACGAGCGATCGGGTACGCCCAGGCGCTGGGGGTGTTGGCGGGGGAGTACGACATCGAGCATGCCCGCGAGCGGACGTTCATCGGCACCAGGCGCTACGTCCGACGCCAACGTTCGTGGTTCCGGCGGGACGACCGCGTGCGCTGGCTCGACGGAGCCTCGCCCACGTTGGCCTCGGATGCGCTGTCGGCGATCGAGCTCGGTTAGGACGACCCCCTAGACTCGCGACCATGGACTTCGCCAAGGGGCACGGAACCCAGAACGACTTCATCGTGTTGCCGGATCCGGACGCCGCGGTCGAGCTCACCAGGTCGGCGGTCGCCGCGTTGTGCGATCGACGCCAGGGCATCGGTGCCGACGGCATCCTGCGCGTCGCGCGGGCGGGCGTGCTCAGAGACGCGGGCGTACTCGATCGAATTCCGTCGGGCGTGGAGCCCGAGGACTGGTTCATGGACTACCGCAACGGTGACGGCACCATCGCCGAGATGTGCGGCAACGGAGTCCTCGTGTTCGCCCACTACCTGCGGGTACACGACCTCGAACACCGAGATCAATTCGTCGTGGGTTCGCGGGCCGGTGCTCGCCCGGTGACGGTGCACTCGTTCGACGAGACCGATGCCGATGTGACCGTCGCGATGGGCGACGTGACGCTGATGGGCTCGAGCTCGGCGACCTTCGCGGGTGGTTCCTACGACGGCATCGGAATCGATGTGGGCAATCCTCACCTGGCCTGCGTCGACGGCGCGCTGACCCGCGCCGCACTCGGCGCTCTCGACTTCTCTGCACCGCCGACACTGGACGCCGACTTCTTTCCCCACGGCGCGAACGTCGAGATCCTGACCAGGCTCGACGACGGCGGCGTCGAGATGCGGGTGTTCGAGCGTGGCGTCGGTGAGACGCGATCGTGTGGCACCGGCACCGTGGCGGCGGCCGCAGCTGCGCTGTCCTACGAGGGTCTCGAGACCGGCGAGGTGAGCGTCGGTGTGCTCGGCGGCCGGGTGCCGGTGGCCATCGACCACGTCGGGCCACCTTGCGTGGGCCGTCGGTTCTGCTCGCCCGCGGCGAGATCGACGACCGGTGGTTCGAGGCCCAGTCCTGACGCTCGAACGCCGTCGCGCTTCGCTCGAACCGAAACCCGCGTGCATACGCTGGGGTTTTCGTGGATCATGGGGAATGTATGACGAACTCACATGAAACATCCCCTGCGGGCGAACCGATCGACGACAGTCGCGACGAGAACGTCGACGGTTCCTCCGACACCGCATCTGCGTGGACCCGCGAGGAGTCCGACGCATGGTCGAGGCGGTTGGCCCGGTCTCCCCTCAACGACGATGACTCGCCGTCCTCGGGTGATATGCAACTCGAAGAGCGCACAGCGCTGCGCCGAGTGGCGGGACTGTCCACCGAGCTGACCGACGTCACCGAGGTCGAGTACCGGCAGTTGCGCCTCGAACGGGTCGTACTGGTCGGAGTGTGGACCACCGGTACGGCGGCGCAGGCAGAATCGAGCATGACCGAACTGGCGGCGTTGGCTGAGACGGCAGGCTCGGACGTGCTCGAAGCCATGATGCAACGGCGCGACAAGCCCGATGCTGCGACGTACATCGGTTCCGGCAAGGCAAAAGAGGTCCGCGACATCGTGCTCGCGACCGGAGCCGACACGGTGATCTGCGACGGCGAACTGACTCCTGCCCAGCTCAACGCACTGGAGAAGGTCGTCAAGGTCAAGGTCATCGACCGCACTGCACTGATCCTCGACATCTTCGCTCAGCACGCGACGTCGCGAGAAGGCAAGGCGCAGGTCGCCTTCGCGCAGATGGAATACATGCTGCCCAGGCTCCGCGGCTGGGGCGAATCCATGTCCCGTCAGGCCGGTGGACGCGCGGGCAGTAACGGCGGCGTCGGCCTGCGTGGACCGGGTGAGACGAAGATCGAAACCGACCGTCGTCGGATCCGTGAGCGGATGGCCAAGCTACGCCGCGAGATCAAGGGCATGAAGCAGGCCCGCGACACCAAACGGGAACAGCGCCTGAGCGGTACGGTGCCGTCCATCGCGATCGTCGGGTACACGAACGCCGGCAAGTCGAGCCTGCTCAATGCGTTGACCGGATCCGGTGTGCTGGTCCAGAACGCACTGTTCGCCACCCTCGATCCCACGACGCGCAAGTCCACGCTCGAGGACGGGCGTGCGATCGTGCTGACCGACACCGTCGGCTTCGTCCGACATCTCCCGACCCAGCTGGTGGAAGCGTTCCGCTCGACACTCGAAGAAGTCACCGACGCCGACCTGCTGTTGCATGTGGTCGACGGATCCGATCCGCTGCCGATCGATCAGATCAAGGCCGTGCGTGAGGTGATCACCGACGTGGTGCGCGAGCAGGACGCGAAGATGCCGCCGGAGCTGTTGGTGGTCAACAAGATCGACGCGGCCGACCCGGTGCAGCTGACTCAGTTGCGCGGATTGCTCGACGGAGCTCGGTTCGTCTCGGCCAAGACCGGTGAGGGCATCGACGAGTTGCGCGATCACCTCGGCGAAATTCTGTCCGAGCCCGACGTCTTGGTCGACGTACTGGTGCCGTACACGCGCGGCGATTTGGTGGCACGGATCCACACCGACGGCCGCATCGTGGCGTCCACCCACGAGGAGGACGGCACCCGTGTCGAAGCTCGCGTGCCGCAGTCTCTTGCGGCAGCGCTCGTCGAGTTCACGGCCACCGTACCCAGCGTCTGATCTCGATGGTGCCGCGGCCGGTGGTGCGTGGTGCTGCCGCGTCCGCATTCGCCACTGCCCTCGCATTCACGGGAACTGCCCTCGCCGCACCTGTCGACACCCAAACATATTGTCGGCCCACTGATCCGGGCCTGTCCGAGCTGTCCGGTTTGACGTCGATCGACGGGGTTCTCTATGCGATCGGAGACAGTGGTGCCGATGATCGGGTCGCTCAGCTCGGTGCCGACTGCAGTGTCGAGCGGTGGGTCGACGTTCCCGTCGACCCGTACGACGTCGAGGATCTGACCTCGTACGAGGGCTCGCTCTGGTTGGCCGACTTCGGCGACAACCGGATGCAGCGCGAAACAGTGGCGTTGACGCGAATGGACCCGGCGACGGGTGTGGGTGAACTGCACCGGTTGACCTACCCCGACGGCGCACACGACGCCGAAACGGTGCTGATCGAGCCGGGCGGTCGACCGGTCATCGTCACCAAGGAGTTCTCGGGCATCAGCGGGGTGTACGTGCCCGCGGGCGATGAATCCGTGACCGACCTGAGCAGCCCGGGACCGACGCCGCTGCGCAAGGTCGGCGACCTGGCGTTCACCCCTACCGACACGGTCGGTGGACCGCCGTTCGTGGTCGGATCGATTCTGGCGACCGGGGGTGCGGTGAGCGCGGAAACCGCTGTCGCGGCGGTGCGCACCTACACCGACGTGTACCTGTTCCATCCGGCCGACGGGGACATCGCGTCCACGTTGGTCGACCCGACCGCCCCTCGGTCAGTGGTGGCGCTGCCCGATCAGCCACAGGGCGAGGCACTGACATTCGTCGGCAACGGCGATCTGCTCATCGCCTCGGAGGCTGGTTTCGGTCCTGTGAACGGAACACTTCCACCCATACTGACGATCTCGGACACAGAGTCCCTGACGACCTCTGCACCCGAACCCACTGCAGCAGAGCGGGTATCGCCGACCACTGCAGTGGAACAGCCCGTGAAGACGCCGACAGCGACGGACTCGGAATGGGAATTCCGAGCGGCCGTCGCTGCTGGGGTGGTGCTGATCGCCGGAGCGGTGGGATTCACCGTCCGGCGATCGATGCGTTCTCGCTAAGCGTCCAAATCCGACTCGACGAGTGCGGCAACTTTGTCCAGTGTTGCCTGGTCGTCGCTGGTGACGGTGACTTCGGTGCCCTTGGTGGCTCCGAGGGTCATGATCATCAGGGCCGAACCTGCGTCGACCGGCTCCGAGTCGGCGACTGCGAGGGTGACGTCCACGCCTGCTTCGGCGACGGCGTCGGCGATCAGTGCTGCGGGACGAGCGTGCAGACCGATCGAGGATCCGACGGCGACTGTGGTGCTGGGCATGTGCTGCTCCTTGATAGTGGGTTGGTTGCGATCGTAGCGAGTGTCAGACGGTGACGAGTGTGCGATCGAGTTCCGCGTCCGACAGGGCGTTCTTGCCCTTGACGAACTGCTTGGCCGAGACGACCAGGAACGCGGAGACGATGGTGCCTACGGCCAGCGACACGATGAACCACAGGATGTTTCCGATGGCGAAGAACACGAAGATCCCGCCGTGGGGCGCGCTGAGGGTGACGTTGAAGGCCATGATCATGGCACCGGTGACTGCGCCGCCGGCCATCATCGACGGGATGACGCGGAACGGATCGGCCGCAGCGAATGGAATTGCGCCCTCGGAGATGAAGGCTGCTCCCAGGAACCATGCAGCTTTACCGTTCTCACGCTCGGCTTCGGTGAACAGACGGGCGCGAACGGTCGAGGCCAATGCCATGGCCAGCGGCGGCACCATTCCGGCGGCCATGACCGCTGCCATGATGCGCAGTGATGCAATGTCGGTGACCGACAGTCCTGCGGTCGCAAATGAGTAGGCCGCCTTGTTGACCGGTCCGCCGAGGTCGAAGCACATCATCAAGCCGAGAATGATTCCGAGGATGATGACCGAGGAACCGCTCAGGCCGTTGAGCCAGTTCGTCAGTCCGCTGGTGATCGCGGCGAGCGGCTTGCCGAGCAGCAGGAACATGATCGCGCCGACGATGAGTGTGGCGAACAGGGGGATGATGACGACGGGCATCAGACCGCGCAGGACTGCGGGGATCTTCCACTTGCTGATCCATAGTGCGACGAAGCCGGCGATGAGACCACCGACGAGGCCGCCGATGAAGCCTGCGCCCACGAGAACGGCCACTGCACCTGCGGTGAAGCCCGGAGCCAGGCCTGGTCTGTCGGCAATGGCGTAGGAGATGTAGCCGGCCAGTGCGGGGACCAGGAAGCTGAACGACAGTGCGCCGATCTGGAAGAGCACAGCCCCTAGGTATGCGGCCAAGCCGCCTTCGGGCAGCGCGGTGATCGAGTTGTTGACGACGATGTCTTCGGCGACTCCGGAGATCTCGTAGCCACCGAGCAGGAACCCGAGCGCGATCAGCAATCCACCGGCGGCGACGAACGGAATCATGTAGCTGACGCCGGTCAGTAGGATCTGCCGGATGCGGGTGCCCCAACCGATGTCACCGGCCGACTCGTTCGAGCCGGCTGCGACGGCAGTGCCGCCGACGCGGGCTGCGTCCGGATTCAGGCCGGCGCGAAGCGCTTCGGTGACCATGACGTCGGGCTCGTTGATGGCGCGCTTGACGCCCGAGGAGATGACGGGCTTGCCGGCGAAACGCTCTCGGCCCTTGACACCCACGTCGGTGGCGAAGATGACTGCTTCGGCACCGGCGATGAGCGCGGGATCCAACGGCGTGCTGCCGCTCGAGCCCTGGGTCTCGACGTGGACGGTGACTCCGGCACGCTCACCTGCGGCCACGAGCGAGTCGGCTGCCATGTAGGTGTGCGCAATTCCGGTGGGGCAGGCGGTGACAGCCACGATGTGCTTCGGAGCCGACGACGCCTCCGCAGAGGTGTCGGCCACGCTGTGCTTGGCGGTGGAAACCGGACCTGCTGCGGCCGTAGCTGCCACTGCCGGCTTGGCGGCGGGGTTGATGACACCGTCGACGAGCGTGACGATCTCGGCAGCCGAGGACGCATTGCGCAGTGAGGTGACGAATTCCGGCTTGACCAGGGCGCGCGCCAAACTGGAGAGCAACTTCATATGAGCCGAACCGGCACCTGCAGGCGCGGCGATCAAGAACACGAGGTCTGCGGGGCCGTCGGGCGCACCGAAATCGACCTTCGGGTTCAACCGGGCGAATCCCAGCGATGCGGAGGTGACTGCCTCGGAGCGGCAGTGCGGGATGGCAATTCCGCCGGGCAGGCCGGTCGCCGACTGCGATTCGCGGGCCAGTGCGGCGTCGCGCAGTGCGTCGGTCTCGGTGGCGCGACCCGCGGAAGCCAGAACGCCTGCGAGGCGTTCGATGACGGCAGCTTTGGATTCGCCGAGATCGGCGTCGAGAAGGATCAGATCCTCGGCGATGATCGGCTGATCTTCGGTGGGGGTGGACATTTCAGACTCCTATGACAGGTTCGAAGCAGGGGAGAGCGTGGACGGGGTGACGGACGTGGGAATGTCGAGCGCACGAACCGTCACCGAATTCGGGTGGGTCTGCTCGGGCAGGGGAAGCGTGGTGCCTGGTAGTGCGGTAGCTGCCGTTCCGTAGGCGACGGCGCGGCGAAGTTTGTCTGCGTTGGAACAGTTCTCGGCATCGGCGAGGATGTAGCCGGCGAGTGAGGAGTCGCCTGCGCCGACCGTGCTGACTGCGGTGATCGGGGGCGGGCTGGCGTACCAACAACCGTCCTCGGTGACCAGCACGGCTCCGGCGCTGCCGAGAGTGGCCAGCACCGCGCCGACACCTCGGCCGAGAAGAATGGTGCTGGCAGCGATGGCAGCGGTGGGATCACCCTGTGCTGCAGCACTTTCCAGTTCCTCCGAATCGTACCCTGTCAGTTGGGCGAGTTCCTCGGAATTGGGCTTCATCAGGTCCGGTGCCGACTCGGGGAATGCTGCCGCGAGAGCGAGCAACGGCTCGTCGGAGGTGTCGACGGCAACCTTCACCGAGGTGGCGCGCAATGCGATGACGAGCTCGGCGTACCAATCGACGGGCAGGCCGGGCGGAAGCGAACCCGACAGCACCACCCATTCGGCATCGACTGCGAGAGAGAGGATTCGCTCCCGTAGCTCGGCGCGGGTCTGCGCCGACACAGTTGCGCCCGGCTCGTTGATCTTGGTGGTGGTGCCACCGATCTCGCTCACCGTGATGTTGGTGCGGGCCAGTCCCGACGTCGGAACCGCGGAGTACCGCACACCCTTGGCGGACATCGCGTCGAGCAGAGGGTCTCCGGCGTTGGCCGGGAGTACCGCAAGGGCCTCGACCCCGGACCCGCCGATCACGCGCGCGACGTTGACGCCTTTGCCGCCGGGGTCGTCCACCGACGTCGATGCTCGGTGGACGCCGCCGCGTACCAGTGGGGAGTCGAGCGTGACCGTGCGGTCCATGCTCGGGTTGGCCGTGAGTGTGACCATCATGCGATCACCACCTCGATTCCTTTGTCGCTGAGATTGTTTCGGTCGTCGGTCGAGATCTCGCTGTCGGTGATGATGACGTCGATGGCTTGTACTCGGGCGAAGCTCACCAGATGCTCGCGGCCGACCTTCGACGAATCTGCGAGCACCACAACATGGTTGGCTGCATCGACCATTGCGCGTTTGACCGCTGCCTCGTCGCTGTCCGGGGTGGACAGGCCGTGTCCGACGCTGATGGCGTTGGTGCCGATGAACGCGACGTCCACGCGTAGCCATTCGAGGGCGCGTAGCGCTTCGTCGCCGACGGCCGCCTGGGTCGTTCCGCGCACACGGCCACCGAGCAATCGAAGACTGACGCCGGCCATGGTCGCGGCTCGAGCCGCGATCGGCACCGAGTTGGTGACCAGGGTCAGCTCGCGATCATGGGGAAGAAGGCCTGCGAGCCGGCCGGTGGTAGTGCCGGCGTCGAAGACAGCGCTACCGCCCACCGGTGGCAGGAAGCGCAACGCCGCGGCTGCGATTGCGTCCTTCTGATCTGCGCGGGTGAATTCTCGCTCGGAGACGCCCGGCTCGAGTGTGGTCAATGCCGATGCGGGTACTGCCCCACCGTGTACGCGCCGAACGACTCCCAGGCGGTCCAGGTTGGCGAGATCGCGTCGGACGGTTTCGGTGGTGACGCCGTATGCGGCCGACAGATCGTTGACGGAGACGCGGCCGTGCGTGCTGATCAGTTCAGCGATGGAGTGCTGTCGTTCTTCGGCGTACACCTGCGTCTCCTTCCGGGTTGATGTTGCTTTATGTTGTTTTACGCCCGTCTGTGTTGACATGTCAAGGCTTTGGAGTAATCTCGGTCACAACACAGGTAAGCAATTGGCTTCACCACAGCTTGCCGAACAGCACGAAGACCTTTGTTCACTCAGGATCCGAGGAGGACCACATGACGGGATCGGTTAGCACCGCTTCGACCGGAGTTACCGCCACGACAGTCGATGCAGCCGGGGACGCGGCAGTGCCGACCGCACTGCGCGGCACTCCCGTCGTGCCCGGTGTCGGGTACGGCCCTGTCATCCGCCCCGGTGCTCGCCCCGCCATTCCGGCCGACAAAGGTGAGGTGGCCGAGGCTGATCGCGGTGCTGAAAAGGACATCTTCGACGCCGCAGCGAACGCCGTCGCCGCACGATTGCGCGGCCGCGCCGAGCTGGCAACCGGAGCAGCTTCGGAGGTCCTGTCGGCCAATGCAGCAATGGCGGCAGACCGTGGCTGGCTCGGCGCCGCTCGGTCCTCGATCGCCAAAGGCAGCTCCGCCGTGACCGCAACCGCAGCGGCTACCGAGAAGTTCGCCGCGATGTTCACCCAGCTCGGTGGTCTCATGGCCGAGCGTGTCACCGACCTGCGCGACATCCGTGATCGCGTCATCGCAGAGATTCTGGGCGTACCGGAGCCCGGTGTTCCCGTCCCGCACGAAGCGTCGGTCCTCTTTGCCGACGACCTTGCCCCTGCCGACACCGCGGGCCTCGACCCCACCCTCATCGTGGGGCTCGCCACCTCATTGGGCGGCCCGACCAGCCACACTGCGATCATCGCCCGCCAGCTGGGCATTCCGTGCATCGTCGCGGTGGCCGGACTCGACGACATCGTCGCCGGGACGCGCGCCTCGGTCGACGGAACCAGTGGCCGCATCGAACTCGAACCCGACGCCGAATCGGCTCGTGCCGCAGTGGTGTCGTCCCGTGACGAACTCGACCGCGTGTCCCAGTGGGTCGGCCCCGGGGCGACTGCCGACGGACACGAGGTCGCCATTCTTGCCAATGTCCAGGACGGGGCCGGCGCCCGCGCAGCGCGGTCCAGTGCAGCGGACGGCGTCGGACTGTTCCGTACCGAACTCTGCTTTTTGGACCGCGACTCCGAGCCCACCGTCGACGAGCAGGCCGAGATCTACGCTCAGGTGCTCGACGCATTCGCCGGCAAGAAGGTCGTCGTGCGCACCCTCGATGCCGGTTCGGACAAACCCCTTCGGTTCGCCACCCATCCCGACGAGGCCAATCCGGCACTGGGCATTCGCGGCATCCGCATCGCCGAAGCAGACCGAGGAATTCTGTACCGGCAGCTCGACGGCATCGCCGCAGCCGCGAAAGCAACCGACTCCTCACCGTGGGTGATGGCTCCGATGATCGCGACCGCGCAGGAAGCGAAGGACTTCGCCGCCGACGTACGCGAGCGCGGGCTCACGCCCGGCGTGATGATCGAGGTGCCTGCGGCTGCATTGCTCGCCGAACACATCCTGGAGCACGTGGACTTCCTGTCCATCGGCACCAACGACCTGGCGCAGTACACGATGGCGGCCGATCGGATGTCGGCTCAACTCGCCGGTCTGACCGATCCGTGGCAGCCGGCCGTGCTGGCTCTCGTGGCGCATACTGCGGCCGCAGGGGCCAAGGCGGGCAAGCCCGTCGGAGTCTGTGGCGAGGCCGCCGCCGATCCGTTGCTGGCGTGCGTATTGGTCGGCCTCGGCATCACCTCACTGTCGGCTGCGTCGGCTGCCGTCGCGCATGTCGGTTCCAAGTTGGCGACCGTCACGCTCGATCAGTGCAAGCAGGCGGCCGCCGCTGCCCTGAAGACCGACAGCACCGCGGCAGCTCGTGAGGCAGTGAGCGCGATCCTCGGCTGAACGCTTAGTCTGCTCGAATCATGAAAAATCTGGGTTGGACGCTGCACGGCAACGGAAAAACCGTCGAGGCCGGGGCGGTGGTGTCGCCGGACGAGCGATTGACCTGGCCGCGCACCATCGGGATCGGTATGCAGCATGTCGTCGCGATGTTCGGTGCCACGCTGCTGGTGCCGACCATCACGGGCTTTCCGGTATCGACGACACTGCTGTTCTCGGGCATCGGTACTGCACTGTTCCTGATCATCACCAGGGGTCGGGTGCCCAGTTACCTCGGGTCGTCCTTTGCGTTCCTGGCTCCGCTCGGTGCCACCCAGGCCAACGGTCCCGCCGCGCAGCTCGGGGCTGTCCTGTGCGTCGGCGTCGTGCTGGCTGTGATCGGCTTCGTCGTCAAGTTCGCCGGCAAGCGCGTGCTCGACGCGGCGATGCCGCCCGTGGTGACCGGCGCAGTGGTGGTGTTGATCGGGTTGAACCTGGCACCGGCCGCGACGACGTCGTTCGAGGCGCAGCCGCTGATCGCTGCGGTGACGTTGGTCGCGATCTTGCTGGCCACGGCCGTCGGACCGGGACTGCTCGGCCGTCTCGGGATCTTGCTCGGTGTGGTGGTCGGCTGGGTGTTCGCCGCCGTCACCGGCGGGATCGCGCAACCGCGTCTGGATGCACTGAGCGCTGCGAGCTGGATCGGTCTGCCCGAGTTTCGTGGGCCGACCTTCGAGCTGTCGGTGATCCTGGTGGCATTGCCGGTGGTCATCGTCCTCGTGGCCGAGAATGTCGGACATGTCAAAGCAGTGGCCGCGATGACCGGCAAGAACTTGGACGACGTCGCAGGTGACGCCCTGATCGCCGACGGACTGGCGACCACCTTGGCCGGAGCAGGTGGTGGTTCCGGAACCACCACGTACGCGGAGAACATCGGCGTCATGGCTGCGACCCGGGTGTATTCGACAGCGGCGTACTGGGTCGCGGCTCTGACGGCGATCGTGTTGGCGTTCTCGCCCAAGTTCGGTGCCCTGATCTTCACGGTTCCCGACGGCGTCATCGGGGGAGCGACGCTGGTTCTCTACGGACTGATCGGACTCCTGGGCGTTCGCATCTGGACCGACGCCAAGGTGGATTTCGCCGATCCGGTGAACCTCATCGTCGTCGCCGCAGCCCTCGTCGCGGGTATCGGCGACCTGACGCTGTCGGTCGGATCGGTCGAACTCGGCGGAATCGCCTGGGGTTCGCTCGGAATCCTTCTCGGCTATCCGGTCGTGTCCGCGCTCGCGAAGGGCGCAGGCAACCGCAAACGCTAGTGGAGTCGGTCACGGATCGCGCGCGTTTTGGTCATCGACCACCGCGACATCGCGAACGTAGTGTTGGTTCGTGACGTCAGTCGTACCGACGACCGCGATCGGAATGTGTTCACAGATCGACGTCGGTATGCACCGAACAAGGAGATCTGCGTGGAACGCACACTTTTCGAGCCCGAGCACGAGCTGTTTCGGGAGTCGTACCGGAAATTTCTCGAACAGCATGTAGCTCCCAACCACGCGAAGTGGGAAGAGCAGAACATCGTCGACCGCGGCGTGTGGGTCGAGGCCGGCAAGCAGGGCTTCCTCGGTACGGCCGCGCCGGAGGAGTTCGGCGGCGGAGGCGTCAAGGACTTCCGCTACAACGCCATCGTCACCGAGGAAACGACCCGCGGCGGCTACAGCGGCATCGGCTTCACCCTGCACAACGATGTCGTCGCGCCGTACTTCATCGACTTGGCGAACGACGAGCAGAAGCAGCGCTGGCTCCCAGGATTCTGCTCGGGTGAGCTGATCACTGCGATCGCGATGACCGAGCCGGGGACCGGCAGCGACCTGCAGGGCATCAAGACCAAAGCCGTTCGTGACGGCGACGACTGGGTCCTCAACGGTTCGAAGACGTTCATCACCAACGGAATCAACGCCGATCTGGTGATCGTCGTGGCCTGCACCGACCCCGAGAAGGGCGCACAGGGCTTCAGCCTGCTGGTCGTCGAGCGCGACATGCCCGGGTTCGAGCGTGGCCGCAATCTCGACAAGATCGGCATGAAGGCCCAGGACACCGCCGAGCTCAGTTTCACCGACGTGCGCGTACCTGCCGCCAACCTGCTCGGCGAAGAAGGCATGGGCTTCATCTACCTGATGCAGAACCTGCCCCAGGAACGGCTCTCGATCGCCGTCGTCGCAGCGGCGGCCATGGAATCGGCACTGGACATGACGATTCAGTACTGCCGCGACCGCAAGGCCTTCGGAAAATCGATCGGCAAGTTCCAGAACACCCGCTTCGTGTTGGCGGAGCTGGCAACCGAGACCACTGCCACTCGCATCATGGTGGACAAGTTCATCGAACTGCTCAATGCCGAGAAATTGACCGTCCAAGAAGCCGCAATGGCAAAGTGGTGGACCACCGAGAACCAGGTCAAGCTGATCGACCGGTGCTTGCAGCTGCACGGCGGCTACGGCTACATGAAGGAATACCCGATTGCCAAGGCGTACATGGATTCTCGCGTCCAGACCATCTACGGCGGCACCACAGAGATCATGAAGGAAATCATCGGCCGCGGATTGAACCTCTGATCCGTACAACCCGACCGACGTGAAGGGCCGCAGCACATCTGTGCTGCGGCCCTTCACGTGTCACTGCGTGCGCTCGGCTACAGCTTGCGCATCACGGTGACGACCTTGCCGAGGATGGCGGCATTGTTACCGGGAATCGGCTCGAACAGAGGGTTGTGCGGCAGCAGCCACACCTCGCCCTTGGTCCTCTTGAAGGTCTTGACGGTGGCTTCGCCGTCGATCATCGCCGCCACGATATCTCCGTTGTCGGCCACGGACTGTTGCCGAACCACTACCCAGTCGCCGTCGCAGATCGCCGCGTCGATCATCGATTCACCGACCACCCTGAGCAGGAACAGTGACCCCTGACCAACCAACTCACGGGGGAGTGGGAACACATCCTCGACGGCTTCCTCGGCCAAGATCGGACCGCCGGCGGCGATCCGGCCCAGGACTGGCACGAAGGTCGGAGTCGGCAACCGATCCTGCTCTTCGGACGAACCGTCCACCGCGGCGGCGGCCTGATCGGCCTGCACCTCGTCGAGTCCACGGACGTCGACAGCGCGAGGACGATTGGCGTCGCGTCGGAGGAAGCCCTTGCGTTCGAGAGTGCGCAGCTGATGGGCAACGGAGGATGTCGACGTCAGGCCCACCGCGTCACCGATCTCTCGAATGCTCGGCGGATATCCGCGCTCGGTGACCGACGCCCGAATGACCTCGAGCACCTTCCGCTGTCGCTCGGTCAGCCCCGCACTGATGTCGGTGCCGACTTCCATCGCCTTGGGCGTGGGTTCCGCGGCCGGCTTGCCCGCCGGGGGCTTGGAGGCCGTCGTCTTGGAACCCGTGGTCGTGGAACCCGTAGTCGACCTCGTCGAGGTCTGGTCCTTCATGCTGTCGGCCTCCTGCTGGTGTCCTGGATCCGGTCTGCGTGGTTCGGTCAACGCGGACTGGAGTTGATGGTGTCGACTCGTGTGGCGTGTGGTTTCTGACACGAATCTAGCGTGTATCAGCTGTTGAATCAAACATCTGTTCGACTCGTGTCGCGTTTTCTACAGACTTTGTCGGAGGCTCGTGATAGAACTTCGAACAAGCGTCCATCGAACGCCTGATCGAACAATCGATCCGACGAACGATCCAACGAGCGAAGACGAGGTTCCGATGACCATCATCACCGATCGCCCCACCGCCGCAGCTGCACGTACCCGGTCCACTGTGGTCGAGCGTCGTCGCCGGGCCCGGCCTTCGCTTCAGAGCGCCAGCACCGTGCGTCGTCTGCCGACCACTCCGTGCCTGCCGGTTCTCGATCCGTCCTGGACCGACGTCACCGATCGTGAACAGGCGGATCGCGAGTTCGACAGCACGTCCGCGCACTTCGCGAGTCAGCCGGTGCGAATGCGATCGATGGTTCTGTGGGTGCTGGCAGTCGCTGTGGTGGCCGGTGGCCTGATCGGCATCGCGAACCTCCGCGCCGCGTCGACCGATGCCGGCGTGCAGCCGCCAGGTGTGGTCGAGGTCCACAACGGAGCGGTCGTCGAGTACGCACCCGGCAGATGACCACCGGCCCATCGTGCGCGGAAAGACTGAGTATCCTCGACTGACTGCTCCGACACGCATGTTCGACGTCGGAGCATCGGCTACGACGGAGGCTCCCTCATGCATTGCCCGTTCTGCAGGCACCCCGATTCACGCGTGGTCGACTCGCGTGAAATGGACGAGGGGCAAGCAATCCGGCGTCGTCGCTCCTGCCCGGAATGTGGACGACGCTTCACCACGGTCGAGGCCGCAGTGCTTGCCGTCGTGAAGCGCAGCGGAGTGACCGAGCCGTTCAGCCGCGAGAAGGTCGTCAAGGGAGTCCGCAGGGCCTGTCAGGGCAGGGATGTAGACAACGATGCGCTGAACCTACTGGCTCAACAGGTCGAAGATGCCATCCGAGCCGCCGGTTCCGCCGAGATCCCCAGCAACGAGGTGGGGTTGGCCATCCTGGGTCCACTTCGAGATCTGGACGAGGTTGCCTATCTGCGGTTTGCATCGGTGTATCGCTCGTTCAGCTCGGCCGAGGACTTCGAGAAAGAAATACACGAGCTACGCAAGCACCGAGAGTCCGCCGACATCGACTGACGTCAGCGCTCGGTCAGCGGGACTGATCCGAAATCGCTTTTTCGATACGCTTTTCCGACACCGGGTACGCCGTTCGAATTCCTTGTGCGAACAGTCCTACCCGCAACTCCTCGATCATCCAGAACAACTCCTGGACACCCGCACTGTTCCTTCTGCCCTCCGGAAGCGAATCCAGCAGCCGTCCATACGAGGCGTAGACGCGATCGAGAACATCCATCGCAGCGGCGTCTCGGCCTGCACTGCTCGGTAGCGTGGCCAACCTCTTCGTCGCTGCAGCAAGATAGCGCGGCAGGTCTGCTAGTCTGCGAGAACCGAACTCGGTGACGAAACCGCGAAAGATCAAGCCCTGTAGCTGTTCCCGAACATCGTCGGCGGGTTCACCGAACGACGACTGTAACTGCGCAGACACCGTCAGAGCTGCCGTCAGCACAGGGCGCACCAGCGCCAGAATTGTCGAGGTACGCCGAGGGACCTCGGCGTTGACCAGTGTCCGGAGTTTTTCGAAGGCCTCCGGATCGCGAACCGGGCCACCATGGGCGTCCATTGCTTCCTCGACCGCGAGAACTCGACATTCTTCGAGCAGCGCGTCGACGCCACCGTACGGATTCTGTCCGAGCGCAAGACGTTCCGCGGTCGGCAGACCGGCCAGCAGTGCCTTGGTTCCCTTCGGTGCCGTCGAGAGCAACAGAGCTCTCGTTCCCGAGCGCATCGCTGCACGCTGCTGGGCGGGGGTGCTCAGAACACGGACCGCAACTCCAGGTCCTTCCGGTATCAACGCCGGGTAGCCGGTGACCTTCTGTCCGCCCACGTCCCGGGTGACGGTTGCCTCCAATCGTCCCAGAGTGCTCGAGGTCCAGGCCAGCGACGGCGCGCGCTCGGCGTCACCGACCGCGCTCGCGACCTGACGACCGACCTCGCCCGACAGGCTGGAGCGCAGAGCAGTCAGATTCTTGTTGCTGCCCAACACCTTTCCGTTGGGATCGACGGCCGCGAACGTCATCTTCAGATGCTCGGGCAGCGCCGTGACGTCGAAGTCCTTCGCGGTGATGTGGCATTGGGCAGCTCGGGAGAGCTCGCGAGCCAAGGCCGTCACCAGAGTTTCCGCTCGCGGTTTCATGACCGCCAGTGCCGCGGCAGCGAAGTCAGGTGCGGGAACGACGTTGCGACGCAGTGCCTTCGGGAGCGTCTTGATCAGCGCCGTCACCAATTCCGCGCGCATCCCTGGAACCAGCCAGTCGAAGCCCACCGGCTGGACCTGAGCGAGCAGTGCAATCGGAATGCGTGCGGTGACGCCGTCGGCGGCCGTGCCGGGCTCGAACTGATAGGTCAGTGGGAACTGGATCTCGCCCTGTCTCCAGGCGTCGGGATACGCACCGGTGAGCACCGAGGCCGCGTCGGAGTTGACGACGGTGTCGGTGGTGAAGTCGAGAAGGGTCGGATCCTGCCTGCGGGCCTTCTTCCACCACGTGTCGAAGTGTCGCGCCGAGACCGCCTCCGCGGCGATGCGGGCGTCGTAGAAGTCGAACAGAGCGTCGTCGTCGACGACTATGTCGCGTCGCCGAGCGCGATGCTCGAGCTCACCGACGTCGTCGAGCAGTGCTCTGTTCTTGTGGAAGAACGCGTGTTGAGTCTTCCATTCACCGTCCACCAGAGCATGTCTGATGAACAGCTCCCGTGATGCCTCGGGGTCGATTCGGTGGTAACCGACCGGTCGTTGCGTCACCAACGGGATGCCGTAGAGCGTCACTCGTTCGTAGGCCATCGCGGATTCGCGCTTGATGGACCAGTGCGGCTCCGAGTACGTCCGCTTGACCAGGTGTGGTGCGAGTCGTTCGGCCCACTCGGGTTCGATACGGGCGGCCATGCGGCCCCAGAGCCGTCCGGTCTCCACCAGTTCGGCGGCCATGACCCAGCGCGGCGGCTTCTTGAACAGGCCGGAGCCGGGGAAGATCGCGAAATGCGCCCCGCGCGCACCCAGGAATTCTCGCTTGTCACCCTCCTTGAGTCCGACGTGCGAAAGCAATCCGGACAGCAGTGACTGGTGCAGAGCAGTTTCGGTGGAGTCGGCGTCGGGTACCGTCCAGCCGAGCCCACGGGTGATTTGACGGAGTTGGCCGTGTAGGTCCTGCCACTCGCGAATTCGCAGGTAGTGCAGAAACTCGGTGCGGCACATGCGCCGAAACTGGTTCGACGACAGCTCGTTTCGCTGTTCCCGCAAATAGGTCCAGAGCTTGACGTAGGCCAGGAAGTCGGAGTTCTCGACCGCGAAGCGGGCGTGTTTTTCGTCCGCCGCCTGCTGATGCTCGGCGGGCCGTTCCCGGACATCCTGGATCGACAGGGCTGCGATCACCACCAGAGCGTCGCGCAGTGATCCGTTGCCGTTGGCCTCGACCAACATTCGTGCCATCCGGGGATCGACCGGCAACGCCGAGAGTTCCCGGCCGATGGGGGTGAGCTCGGCAGTGCCGTCCTTGGTGGCCGGCTTCAACGCTCCGAGCTCGTCGAGCAGCCCGATTCCGTCTCGGATGCTGCGTGGGTCCGGTGGCTCGACGAAAGGAAACGCGTCGATCTTGCCCAGGCCCAGTGCGGTCATCTGCAGGATGACCGATGCCAGATTCGTCCGCAGAATCTCGGGTTCGGTGAACTGCGGCCGCGACTCGAAGTCCTCTTCCGAGTACAACCGGATGCAGATGCCGTCGGCGACGCGGCCGCAGCGCCCCGCTCGCTGCCGCGCCGACGCCTGGGAGATCGGTTCGATGGGTAGTCGTTGCACCTTGGTACGCAACGAATATCGCGAGATGCGAGCGGTACCGGGGTCGACCACGTAGCGGATACCGGGGACAGTCAACGACGTCTCCGCGACGTTCGTCGAGAGCACCACCCGTCGGCCCGAGTGCGGTGAGAACACACGATGCTGCTCGGCCGCAGACAGTCTCGCGTACAGCGGAACGATTTCGGTACTGCGAAGATTGCGGTCGTTGAGCGCATCGGCGGTGTCGCGAATTTCGCGTTCACCGGAGAGGAACACCAGGATGTCGCCGTCGCCTTCGGCCATGAGTTCGTCGACGGCCTGGCAGGTCGCGTCCACGGGGTCGAGATCGATCGTCGTGTCCCCGGCGTCGACGGTCAGTGGCCGATAGCGCATCTCGACCGGGAACGTTCGTCCCGAGACCTCGATGATCGGGGCGGGCACCCCGTCTCGGGCGAAGTGCTGGGCAAATCGTTCCGGGTCGATCGTCGCCGAGGTGATGACGATCTTCAGATCCGGTCGCCGGGGGAGAAGCTGCGCCAGGTAGCCCAGGATGAAGTCGATGTTGAGACTGCGCTCGTGCGCCTCGTCGATGATCAGGGTGTCGTACTGGCGAAGCAGCCTGTCCCGCTGGATCTCGGCCAGCAGGATGCCGTCGGTCATCAACTTCACCAGCGTCGAGTCCGAGGACTGATCGGTGAATCGCACCTTGTAGCCGATGGATTCACCCAGTGGCTCGCCCACCTCCTCGGCGATGCGCTCGGCCACCGTGCGGGCAGCGAGTCGTCGAGGTTGAGTGTGTCCGATCGACCCCCGAATGCCGCGACCGAGAGCGAGACAGATCTTGGGAATCTGCGTGGTCTTACCCGATCCGGTCTCGCCGGCGACGATCACCACCTGGTGCGCGGCGATGGCGGCCGAGATGTCGTCCTTGCGGAGACTGACCGGAAGCGACTCGGGAAAATCGAGGGTGGGAACGGCGGCTCGACGGTTCGCGACCACGGCCTCCGCGCGCGTGACATCACGTTCGAGGGCCGCGAATGCGTCGTCGGTGCGGGCCTTGTCCAGTCGCCGCCGCAGCCGGTTCTCGTCGCGGATGGTGACGTGAGCCAGACGGGTGGCGAGGGCTTTACGCTGACCGGACGAATTAGAGGTAGACATACTCGCACCAGGATATCCGTTTCGACGCAACCACCGTGAATGCCGGTCTCCACTGTGTCAGGATCGCGGTATGAGCATCTCGCACGATGTGACTGCCGAGCCCCGAACGCCGGTACCGATCAGGACGATGCGGGTGCTGTTCGCTGCGCTCACCGCGGCGGCGCTGGTCTCGATCGTTCTGAACGGTCTTGCTGCGCCGACCTTCTCGTTGGTCAATTACTTCAGCTATTTCACCGTCATCAGCAACGTGCTGACGGTGCTGGTGCTGACCGTGGGAGGCGCGATCGATCCACGGTCGGCAGGGTGGCAGCTTTTCCGTGGAGCCGTGACGCTCTACATGGTCATCACCGGGATCATCTACGCGGTGCTGCTCTCGAACATCGATGTGGGGGTCGCGGATCCGTGGACCAACAACGTGGTGCATCGCATCATGCCGGTGATCATGCTCCTCGACTGGATTCTTGCTCCCTCGCGGCGGCGGATCTCCGAGTCCCGCAGCCTCACCTGGCTGCTGTTCCCGCTGATCTACGGGACTTACACCCTGATTCGCGGGCCGTTCGTCGATTGGTATCCCTATCCGTTCCTCGATCCCCGTAGTCAGGGGTATCCGACGCTGGGTGTGGGACTGCTCGTTCTCCTCGTCGCTTTCGCATTGATGGCCTTGACGGTCGACGCCGTCGGGCGGCTGGCGGGACGGTGGAGGTACGGATCGGACTCCACTGCTGGGTAGGGCTCTTGACGAGAACGAGCCGAACCGCAGTTCCATGGCGTGCGGTTCGCGCGTCGACGGATGGCTCCGCCTCGAGGACATCACCGGGCCTGCCCGGCGGGATCGGGGGCGATGGCTCGGGCGGATCCGCTCGGACGTCGGGAATGCGATAATTCGCGAATGTCATCGGAGCGACAGCGCGGGCCCGGTAGGCCCCGCGATGTGGACCTGGAGGACCGCGTCTACGACGCAGTCCTGCAGGTCTACTGGGAAACCAGCTGGCGTGGATTCACTTTCGACGCCGTGGCGCGTCGCGCAAAGGTGGGTAGGGCGGCGCTCTACCGGCGGTGGGAGAGCAAGGAACACCTGCTGGTCCAGGCCTTGGAGGCGCGATCGCCGTTGTCGACTCCGATCGACACCGGCACGGTTCGTGGTGATCTCCTCGAACTTTCTCGTCAGCTCGGCGATGGATACGCCGAGCTTTCGGGCCTGGTGTCGCTTCGCGTCGCGCTCGACGCAATGGTCAATCCGGACCTTCTCTCTCACCTCACCGACACCCTCAATCGAAGTCGATTGGTCACCACGAGGCAGATCGTCCAACGCGCGACCGGGAGGGGTGAACTGCCGGAGGGCACCTCGATCACACTTCTTCTGGAGCTGGTGACAGGTGCCATTCTCACCCGAGCGCTGTTCTCGCAGGCGCACGCCGATGCTCAACAGTCGGACCCCACGCGCCATTCGGCGCGGATCGTGGACACGGTGCTGCGCTCGCTGGGAGCGACACCGGACTGAGGCGTGTGCTATTGCGGACAATTAATGTCTGTATTACCGTGCGAGGGATGACAGACCCCACGAGAATTCCGGTGATCGTCGGCGTGGCCGATGTTCGCTCGGGACGAGCCGGATCGCCTGCCCCACCTCGCGAGCCGCTGGAGCTCATCGCGGATGCGGTCGCGAACGCTCTCGCCGACTCCGGCGTGGACGGTCTGGGAACGAGCGTCGACTCCATCTACGCAGTGAAAACGGCGAGCTGGTCCTACGACGCACTACCCGAACTGATTGCGGAACGGATCGGTGCTCACGCGCCGACAACGTGGACGAGTCCCATCGGCGGACACTGGCCGGCGGCGCTGCTCGACCGCATCGGATCGACAATCGCCGAGGGATCGTCGTCGGTGGCGCTGCTCGTCGGTGGTGAAGCGCAGGCATCGGTGACCGCGCTGACGAAGCTCGGCGAGGATCCGGCTGCCCAGGGGTGGTTGACCGCCCCGGGCGGGCCACCCACCTTCACCTCAGACGATCTGGGCAGCACGGAGATGCAGCGTGCCGGAATCTTCGCACCGACCCGGGTCTACCCGTTGTTCGAGAACCGATTCAGTCACGACACCGGTCACAATCCTCGACAGTCGCGGGAATACTCGAGCCGCATGTATGCGCAGTTCTCCGAACTGGCTGCTGCGCATCCGTGTTCGTGGATACCGACCGTTCGAACATCGGACGACATCGCGACGGGCGGACCACAGAACCGCCAGGTCAGCGATACCTATACGTTGACCATGAACGCGATGCCGTTCGTCGACCAGGCTGCCGCAGTCGTCGTCTGCTCGTTGGCTGCGGCACGGGATTTCGGTGTCGCCGACGATCGCCTCGTCTTCCTGTGGGGCGGAGCAGGGGCGACCGATCCGGTCGATGTACTTGCGCGGACCGATTTCGGACGTTCGGCAGCACTGACATCCGCCGTCGACCGCACACTCGCCGGAGCGGGGATTACGGCGGACGAACTCGGCATCGTCGACGCCTACAGCTGCTTTCCGGTGGTGCCGAAACTGTTGATCCAAACCCTGGGTCTACCGGAATCCACCGTGCCGAGTGTGCTGGGCGGGCATTCGTTCTTCGGTGGTCCTCTCAACAGCTACTCACTCCACGCGATCGCCGAGGTGACCCGGTTGCTGCGCAGCGGCGACGACAGGCCCGCATTGGTGCACGCGAACGGCGGCTATCTGACCTACCAGCACACCGTCCTTCTTTCCCGCTTGCAACACCGCGACGGGTACATCGGTGCCCCTGACCCGTTCCTGCTGCCCGCCGACGCCCCTGCCGTCGTGCACGACTACCGCGGTGAAGCCCGAATCGAGACCGCAACAGTCGATTTCGACCGAGATGGTAATCCGAAATCAGGGTTGGTCATTGCGTCGACCCCGGACGGATCGCGCATCGCGGGACACACGGATGCCGATGATGCGGCGGCTTTGGTTCGTGGGACCCACGGGGGAGATCGATCTCTGGTCGGCGCTCCGATCACCGTCACCGACAGTGGCGGTCACATTACGATCTCATTGAAGGAAGAGGTAGAGGCATGACCGATGTCGTTCTGACCGAGACGCGAGGGCACACGCTTCTGGTTACGATCAACCGGCCCGAGGCGGCGAACAGTATCAACGCCGAGGTGCATGGCGAACTCGGTCGAGCGTGGGAGCATGCCCAGGCCACCGACGACATTCGGGTAGTGGTGTTGACCGGGGCCGGCCACGCCACATTCTGCGCCGGTGCAGACCTGAAGGCGCTCGGCACCGCCGGACCCGAGGGGGTGACTCCACGGGACACCGCGCACTGGGGTTTCGCCGGGGTGGTCAAGCATCACATCACCAAACCGATCATCTCGGCAGTCAACGGCAGCGCACTCGGCGGCGGCACGGAGCTCGCTCTCGCGGGCGATCTCGTTGTTGCAGCGGATACTTCGACATTCGGTTTGCCGGAGGTCAAGCGCGGCTTGATCGCCGGAGCCGGCGGTGTGTTCCGACTGGTCCAGGCGATCCCGCGCGCAATCGCTCTGGAACTGCTCTTGACCGGGACGGCGTTGAGCGCCCAGGACGCCTTGCGGTGGGGCCTGGTCAACCGTGTCGTTCCGCAAACCGACGTCCTGGAGGCAGCTCTCGAGATGGCCGACACCATCGCTGCCTGCGCCCCGTTGGCGGTGCAAGCCAGCAAGAGCGTCGCGCGCGGCATGGTGGATGGCACCGTTCCCACCGAGGCGCAGGGGTGGGAGCTCACCGAGCAGGCCCTCGCGCGCTTGACCACCTCCCAGGACACGCTGGAAGGAATCATGGCCTTCCTGGAGAAGCGCGAACCGATCTGGAGCGGAAAATAGCTGCTGCACTGATGGATACGTGGGATACCGAAGAGCGTAGAGCTCTGCGCGATCTCACCCGAAACATCACCATCGAGCTCGTCGTCACCCATCTCGCAGGCTGGGAGTGAGACCATCCCACCGAGATGACCTGACGTTCGACCAAGTTTCGCGACGGATCTGTCTCGATCGGATGGGATTCCACTAGTCTGTACCGCATGTCTTCTGACCTCGATCCAGCGGCCGGGCGAACCGCCTCGACTGGAACCACACACACTTCCGCGCTGTGGCACGGCTTCGCCGACATGGGCAATGTCACCGCCAGTGGCCCGTTCGTCGTCTCGCGAGGCGAGGGTGCCTACATTTTCGACAACGAGGGTACGAAGTACCTCGACGCCACGGCAGGACTGTGGTTCACCAACGTCGGCCACGGCCGCCGCGAGATCGCCGATGCGGTTGCCACGCAGTTGAGCTCGATCGCCCACTACTCGAACTTCGGTGACTTCGTTCCCGAGACGACGCTGGCTCTGGCCGATCGCCTCGCTGCCATCGCACCGGTGCCGGGAAGCAAGATCTTCTTCACCTCGGGTGGCTCGGACTCCATCGATACCGCAGCCAAGCTCGCGCGTCGCTACTGGGTAGAAATGGGACAGCCGTCCAAGAAGCTGATCGTCGGTCGGCAGAAGGCCTACCACGGCATGCACGTCGCGGGCACCGCGCTGGCCGGAATTCCGGTGAACAAGGAGCACTACGGCGAGCTCATGTCCGACGCGAGGACGGTGGCGTGGGACGACGCGAAATCACTGCTGGCACTGATCGAAGAGGTCGGTGCCGAGAACGTCGCCGCCTTCTTCTGCGAGCCGGTGATCGGAGCAGGCGGGGTGTACTTGCCGCCCGAAGGCTACCTGCGCGAGGTTCGGCAGATCTGTCGCGACAACGATGTGCTCTTCGTCGCCGACGAGGTCGTCACCGGTTTCGGTCGCATCGGCGGCAATTGGTTCGCCTCGACTCGTTTCGAGCTCGAACCCGACCTGATGACGACCGCCAAGGGTCTGACATCCGGATATGTACCCATGGGTGCGGTGTTCATCGCACCGAAGATCGCCGAACCGTTCTTCGCGGGCGGAGTCTGGTGGCGACACGGGTACACCTACGGCGGGCACGCAGGCGCGGCCGCCGCGGCGATGGCCAACCTCGACATCATCGAGCGCGAGGACCTGCTCACACACTCCAAGCGCATCGAAGCCGCACTGCATACTCACCTCGCACCGCTGGCTGCGCACGATCGAGTGGCGGAGATCCGCAGCGGAATCGGTGCGGTGGCTGCCGTCCAGCTCGCCGACCCGGCGGAGGCGTTGCCCTTCGTCAAAACACTTCGGGCGCATGGGGTTTCCGGCCGCGCCGCCGGTCAGGGTGCGATGCAGATCTCACCGGCATTCGTCATGACGGACGCCGAGATCGAAGAGTTGGCCTCGCGGATCCTCAGCGCGCTCGGCTGAACCGCAGTGCGCTGCGAAGCTGCTGCCCCCGCGAGAGCGGGGGAGCAGGTGCCGTATTCGGCTCACCCGAGATGGCCGCGAATCGCCGGTGCAGCTGATCGCGTACTTCCTCGGGCGCATAGGCACGCCGTTTGCGCTCGGATCGAACCACCAACGCCCCGGTGGCCGCGACACCGACCATCCCAGCGAGACCGAGAGCCTTCCACACGTTCATCCGGCAACCGTACCGTCACGACGTTCGGTCGCGGATGTGCCAAGACCTATGGTTGAGCCATGAATCCGTCGCGAATCGGCCTCGATACCGCCGTCGATGCCACCAGAACGGGTGACATCTGGATCTTTCGCGGACATTCGACGTCCGATCGCGCAATTCAGGCGCTGACCAACAGCCCCGTCAACCATGTCGGAATGGCCGTCGTGATCGACGACCTGCCGCCGCTGATGTGGCACGCCGAACTGGGAAAGTCATTGCAGGACATGTGGACCGGCAACTTTCAGCGTGGGGTGCAGCTACACGATCTGCGGGCGGCGGTGACCCAGTGGGCGACGAAGTACGAGCAGCGTTGCTGGCTGCGGCAATTGAAGAACGCCGTGACGAAGGAGCAGGAGGACGCACTGTTGCGCACGATCGCTCGCATGGACGGCACAGCTTTTCCCACCACCGCCGCACTCACCGGTCGGTGGTTCCGAGGACGTGTGCCGACACTACGTCGCCGCGAGCAGGACGGGGCCACCCTCGAAACCGCCTACTGCGCCGAGGTGGTCGCCATGACCTACGACGCGATGGGATTGCTCACCGGCAACAAGAAGGCCAACTGGTTCGACCCGGGGAAGTTCTGGAGCGGAGACCGACTGCCGCTCGCTGCAGGCGTGGGATTGGGCGAAGAAATAGAGGTGGACGTACCGGTCACCCGGTGACCGACGCGTCGCTCACCGTGCGTCCGCCCAGTTCTATCCATCCGCCGTCGATCGTCGTGGCCAGCCGCGAGCCGGCTCCCTGCGTGATGTGCAGACCGCGGCCGAGTTTGCCAGTGAGCCGGACGGCGGCAGCACCGGTCGCTTCGTCCTCGGCGATTCCCATCATGGGGGCGAACATGCGCGATCTCAGAGCCTCGTGCTCCTCGTCGGTCCAGGCCCAGACGTAGTGGTGCCCACTGTCGTAGGCGCTCGCCTCGGCCGCGGCCACCTCGGCCGTGTCGTGGACCTGATGGAACGTGAACTGCGGAGCCCACTCGGCGCGAGCTCGCACCCAGGTGTCCTCGCCGTCGTAGCGGATGCTCAGGTCTGCGGCCGGAACCGTCAGAGTCCGCACCGGATGGCCCTGTTCGCGCAGCCACCACGACAGCCCGACGGTGGGATGTCCGGCGAAGGGGAGCTCCATCGCGGGGGTGTAGATGGTGGCCGAGGCCGTACCGGGCTCGGTGCGCTCGACGAATACGGTCTCGCTGAAGCCGAGCTCGGCGGCGAACTGCTGCCTGTCCGCCTCGTTGACATCTTCCGCGGCGACGATGCCGAGGGGGTTGCCGAACGCGCCGTCGACATCGGTGAACACTCGGACGACGGACACCTCGACAGCCATGCTCGGACGGTATCAGCCTGCAGTGATCACGATCTCGTCGAACACGATCTCGCCCGCTGCGTCGGATTCCGGCACATCGACGACGGCGTCGAGCGACCAACCGTGGTCCCCGTCCGGATCCTCGAGCACTTGACGCACCGTCGTGGACTCCGCACCGACGTTCAAGGTGAACAGGGCAGGCCCCCTGGCCGAGGGTCCTGTTCCGATCGGGCCGTACTCGGCGAAGAACGGCTCGAGTTCGGCCTCCCAGTCAGGGCCGTCGTCGAGTTCGTCGAGTGCGTTCCATTGGCGACGGGCCGCCAGGTCGACCCGACGGAAGATCGCATTGCGAGCCAGTACCCGGAATGCTCTGGGATTGGCCGAGATCGGACGCGGGGTGTCGGAGCCGTAGGCCTCGATCAGCGCCTCCGGCTCTGCGCCGGGATCGGTCAGATTCTCCCACTCGTCGAGCAAGCTCGAATCGACCTGACGAACGAGCTCGCCCAGCCACTCGGTGATGTCCTGAACCTCTTCGGTACGAGACTCCGGCGGGACCGTCTGACGCAGTGTGCGATACGCGTCGGCGAGGTACCGCAACACCAGGCCCTCCGACCGCATCAAACCGTAATGGCTGATCAGTTCGGCGAAAGTCATCGCCCGCTCGACCATGTCGCGCACCACGGACTTGGGCGACAAGCCGACCTCGGAGAGCCACGGGTGCGTGCCGCGGTAGATCTCGAACGCCGGAACCAACAGTTCGGCAAGAGGTTTCGGCCAGGTGACCTCCTCGAGCAGCTCCATTCTCTCGTCGTACTCGATCCCGTCGGCCTTCATCTGCGACACCGCTTCGCCGCGCGCGGCATGCTGCTGTGCCATCAGGATCTGGCGAGGATCGTCGAGCGTTGATTCGATGATCGACACCACGTCGAGCGCATGTGTCGGTGATTCTGCGTCGAGCAGATCGAAGGACGCGACCGCGAAGGTCGACAGCGGCTGGTTGAGTGCGAAATCCGGTTGCAGGTCCACGGTCAATCGAGCGTGCCGGCCATCGGCATCCGGCTCGTCCAACTGCTCGACGATGCCCGCATCGACCAAGCCGCGGTACAGCGACAGTGCACGCAGGATGTGTTTGCGTTGAGCGGGCCGGGTTTCGTGATTGTCTTCGAGTAGGTGACGCATGGCATGGAAGCAATTGCCAGGCCGGGCAATGACATTGAGCAACATGGCGTTGCTCACCGAAAACCGGGAGGTGAGGGGCTCGGGACTCGCGGTGATGATCCTCTCGAACGTCGGCTCACCCCAGGAGACGAAGCCATCGGGCGCCTTCTTGCGCTGTACGCGCTTGAGCTTCTTCGGATCGTCACCGGCCTTGGCCACCAGGCGAGCGTTCTCGATGTCGTGCTCGGGGGCCTCGACCACGACCGTGCCGAGGGTGTCGTACCCCGCACGCCCCGCCCGGCCGGCGATCTGATGGAACTCACGGGCCCGCAGCTTACGGGTGCGAATGCCGTCGTACTTGGTGAGTCCGGTGAACAGCACCGTCCGAATGGGGACATTGATACCCACCCCCAAGGTGTCCGTTCCACAGATCACCTTGAGCAGACCGTCCTGCGCGAGCTTCTCGACCAGCCGTCGATACTTGGGCAGCATGCCTGCGTGGTGCACGCCGATGCCGTGCCGAACCAACCTCGACAGTGTTTTTCCGAAGCCGGTGGTGAAGCGGAAATTGCCGATGGCCTCGGCGATCTGGGCCTTCTCCTGCTTGGACGCGACGTTGACACTGGTCAGGGCCTGGGCCCGTTCGAGGGCCGCGGCCTGGGTGAAATGGACGACGTACACCGGCGCGAGGTGCGTCTGCACCAGTTCTTCGATGGTTTCGCTGATCGGGGTGGTGACGTAGGAGAACATGAGCGGTACGGGACGCTCGGTTCCGGAGACGACGGTGGTCGTGCGCCCGGTGCGTCTGGTCAGATCGTCCCGGAAGAACGACACATCGCCGAGGGTCGCCGACATCAACAGGAACTGAGCGTGCGGCAGCTCGATCAACGGAACCTGCCAGGCCCACCCTCGATCGGGCTCGGAGTAGTAGTGGAACTCGTCCATGATCACTTGGCCGATATCCGAGTCGGCACCCTGGCGCAGGGCAAGGTTCGCGACGATCTCGGCGGTGGCACAGATGATCGGCGCTCGCGAATTGACCGACGCGTCGCCGGTCATCATGCCGACGTTCTGGGCACCGAAGATCTCGCACAAGGCAAAGAATTTTTCGCTGACGAGTGCCTTGATCGGAGCGGTGTAGAAGCTACGTATACCTGCTGCCATCGCCGCGTAATGGGCACCGATGGCGACCATCGACTTACCGGAGCCGGTCGGCGTCGCGAGGATGACGTTGGAGCCAGCCACCAGCTCGATGAGAGCTTCCTCTTGCGCGGGGTACAGCGTCAGGCCTCGGTCGGCCGTCCAGCTGGTGAAGGTGTCGAACAGGACATCCGGATCGACGCCGCCGGGTTGCGCAGCGGTGACATCGGGAATCAGTTCGGTGAGAAGCACCTCTACAGGCTATGTGGGATCAGCGGCCGGTCCCGCATCGACACCTTGCCCGTGGGTTCGAGTCGATGCCTCAGGTCGCACTGCGTTCGTCCGAACCCATGGCTCCGAGCACGGCGAGGCGGGTGCTTGCGGTCCCGGTGATCATGTCTTCGCCTACACCGGTGATGAGCAGGTTGCGCCACCGCACCTCGTCGAAAGCCAGTGACGGTGTCGAGTCGATGAAGTCCTCCACGACCTGCAAGAAGCGCATGGGGTCGTCTCGGAACGGAAAATGCCCGGAGTTCTCGAACACCTCCAGTGTCGAGCCGGGCATGGCCGAGTGCGCGAGGCGAGCATGGCTGACCGGAATGACCGAATCCTGATCACCCCACACGAGCAGCACCGGCAGATTTTCGGTGAGGTAGCACCGGTCCAGCATGGTGACCACCTGACCGCGCCAGTCGACCACGGCGCGCAGGGTTCGCAGGTAAGCCTCGTACGTAGTTGGGGCCGGGAGTTCGCTCAAGACCCGAATCAGATCGGGGGTGTCGTGCAGCAGCGAACCGGGTCGGAGCGGTGAGCTGTGCAGCTTGCTGAGCACACCGCCGGCCAGCTTGACCGCAGGGATCGCACCAGGGAGTCGGAGCAGCTTGACCGCTTCACTCAAGAACGGCATCGACGCGAGCCGCAGAATGGGGTGCACATCCTTGGTGACGCCACCGGACGATACCAGCGCCAACCTGTCGACCATGTTGGGAAACTGGTAGGCGAACTGCATCGCAACGCCGCCGCCGAGTGAATGGCCCACCACCGTGACGTGCTCGATTCCGAGCACCGAAAGCAGATCGCGCATGCCGTTCGCGTAGGCGGCGACGGAATAATCTGCCCGCGGCTTGTCCGAACGACCGTGTCCGAGAAGATCGGGCGCGATCACCGTGTAATTCTTGGCGAGGTGCGGGATGACCTCGTTCCACGTCTCCGAGTTGTCACCGATCCCGTGGATCAACAGAACCACGGGACCTTCACCGGCCATTCGGAACGCCCGCCGATATCCGTGAATGGTCCGAAAGATCAGCCGTGGTTCTTCGTCGGGAACCGGGCGGAGCTTGCGATTGCGCGGAGTGGTAGACATCTGCGCCTCCTGACATTCCCTGGCGCGCCGTCAGGCGGCACAACACGGAATCGCCGTGTACGAGTGTGTATACATACGCACCGGAGTACGTGTTGCTACGACTCTCGCACGAGATGGCGCTGCGGGCAGAACATCGAGCGTATTTACGGTTACAGGTATGTTTCGATCCGCTTCCGCTGTCCGATATGACCGCGTTCCCGCCGGCGCTCTGTGACCCGTCACACTGTCGAGTCGGTGTCGGTGCCTACTTCGAGTCGGTGCCTACTTCGAGTCGGTGTCGTCGCCTTCGTCGAGGCCGGCCTGCTCGGCGAGGAAGCGTTCGAACTCGGCACCCAGCTCGTCGCCGCTCGGCAGCGGCTCGTCGCCTGCCAACAACGTCGACTGTTGCTCCTGCGCCGCGACGTACGTGTCGTACTGACGCTCGAGCGCCTGCACGACCGATTGCACTTCCTCGTTTCCGGTGATGTGCTCGTTGACCTGTTCGCGTACCCGCGCAGCGGCCTCACCCAATGCCGCCAGCGGCAGATCCAGCTCCGCGGCTTCGCTGACGTTCTCGAGCAGCGTTTCGGCTGCGCCGGGGTAGTCCGTCTGAGCAAGGTAGTGCGGGACGTGAACCGAGAAGCCCATCGATTCGTGGCCGTGCTGTGCCATGCGAAGCTCGAGCAGAGACGATGCGCTACCGGGAACCTGCAGGTCACCTGCCCAGCTGCTGCCTTCTTTGACCAGTGCTTTGTCGCTGGCGTGGGCCGTCACCCCGAGTGGGCGGGTGTGCGGAATGGCCATCGGGATCGAGCCGAGCCCGATGGTGCGCCGAACTCCGAGTTGCTCGGCGAGCAGGCGAACTGCGGTCGTGAACTTCTCCCACCGCAGGTCGGGTTCCATGCCCGCCAGTAGCAGGAACGGTGTACCTGCGTTGTCCTTCACCGCATACAGATTGAGCTCGGGCGCGTCGTAGTCGGAAAAGTGATCCGACTTGAACGTCATCGTCGGACGACGGGACCGGTAATCGATCAACTCGTCGACGTCGAACGACGCAACCAGCTCGGACTCGAGGCTCTCGCGCAGATGAGTCGTTGCCAGCTTCACCGCGTGGCCCGCGTCGGAGAATCCCTCCAAGCCGTGCACGAGGACGGGTCCGACGCCGTCGTTGGAGAAGATTTGCGGTGCCGGAAACTCCAGCTCGTACATCTTCGACTGTTCGGTCATGGCCGGGCCCCTTTCGGATCGACTCGTCTGTGCCTGGGCACGAGACTCGGGTCAGAATACGCCGACCTTCGCTTCGAACCGTGCACGCGCAGAAGTCGATCGTGGCGAATCACTGTTGAACAGAACAACCGATCGGCAGCCGTTCATTCCCGGTGATGGTTCGCCACGTGCGCGGGGCCCTCGTCAGCGATCGAAGTTGGCCAACGCTCGAATCTTGTTGGTGACGTCGAGTGCGGCAACCTTGTACGCCTCGGACAGCGTCGGGTAGTTGAACACGGCATCGACGAGGTAGTCCACGGTTCCGCCGCATCCCATCACGGCCTGCCCGATGTGTACGAGGTCCGTCGCACCCGATCCGAAGATGTGCACACCGAGAATCGACCGATCCTCGGTGGAGACGAGCAACTTCAACATTCCGTACGAGTCACCGGCAATCTGGCCCCGGGCGAGTTCGCGATACCTCGACACTCCGACCTCGTACGGAATCGACCCTTTCGTCAGATCGACCTCGGTCGCTCCGACGTACGAGACCTCGGGGATGGAGTAGATACCGATGGGCTGAACGTCGGTCAGTTTCGCGCTGGGCTCACCGAACGCGTGGTAGGCCGCGAGCCTGCCCTGATCCATCGACGTCGCGGCCAGCGCCGGGAACCCGATCACATCGCCGACCGCGTAGATGTGATCGACCTTGGTCTGAAAGTGTTCGTCGACGAAGATGCGACCTCGCGCATCCGCCTCCAGGCCCGCGTTCTCCAGTTCGAGCGCCGTGGTCAACCCCTGGCGGCCGGCCGAGTACATCACCGTCTCCGCCGGAATGCGCTTGCCGCTCGCGAGGGTGGTCACCGTGCCGTTCTGGCCGACGTCGACCGCAGTGACCGCTTCCCCGAATCGGAACGTCACCGCCAGGTCTCGGAGATGAAATTGAAGCGACTCGATGATTTCGCGATCGCAGAAGTCGAGCATCGAATCTCGCTTCTCGACGACTGTGACCTTGGTGCCGAGGGCCGCGAACATCGAGGCGTACTCGATTCCGATGACACCTGCCCCGACGACCACCATCGACGCTGGGATGAACTCGAGATTGAGAATGCCGTCGGAGTCGAGCACCCGGTAGTCGTCGAAGGAGACGTCCGCAGGCCGCGCGGGCGCGGTGCCGGTTGCGATCACCACGTTGGCCGCCGTCACGGTGATGCGCTCGCCTCGCGCCTCGTCCTCGATCACGATGGTGTGCGCATCGAGGAACTTGCCGACGCCGGTGATGAGTTCGATGCGATTGCGCAGCAGCTGCGATCGGACCACCTCGATCTCCTTGCCGATGACGTGCTGGGTTCGCGCCAGCAGATCGGCCGGAGTGATGTCGGCTTTGACTCTGTAGCTGGCCCCGTACAGCTCACGTTGATTCATGCCCGTGAGGTACAGAACGGCCTCGCGCAGCGTCTTGGACGGAATGGTCCCGGTGTTGACACACACACCGCCGAGCATGTGCCCCTTCTCCACGATCGCCACTCGCTTGCCGAGCTTCGCCGCTGCGATGGCCGCTTTTTGGCCGCCGGGGCCGGAGCCGATGACCACCAGGTCGTACTCCATGGGTTGAGTCATTTCTCATAGTTACCGCCCGCACGCAAAGTCTGCGTGCCCGGCCGGTCACAACCTTGTGAACTTCAGAGCTCGTCTCATCGAACGTATGCAGATGTCGCCACGTGCTGATGCGTTGTGGAAGGCTGATCCGACTACGAAATACGATTTCCAGTGGAGGAACACATGCCGCAGCAGGTTCGCGCAGTCGTCGCCAAGAGCAAGGGTGCGCCCGTTTCGATCGAGACGATCACCATTCCCGATCCGGGGCCGAACGAGGTCGTCGTGAAGATCCAGTCCTGCGGGGTGTGCCACACCGATCTGCATTACCGAGAGGGCGGCATCAACGACGAGTTTCCCTTCTTGCTCGGGCACGAGGCCGCCGGCATCGTCGAGACCGTCGGCGATCGGGTGGAGCACGTCGCCGTCGGAGACTTCGTCGTACTGAACTGGCGTGCGGTCTGCGGCGAATGCCGGGCCTGCAAGCGCGGCACCCCGTGGTACTGCTTCGACACCCACAACGCAGCACAGAAGATGACCCTCGAGGACGGCACCGAGTTGACTCCGGCCCTGGGCATCGGAGCGTTCGCCGAAAAGACCCTCGTGCACGAGGGCCAGTGCACCAAGGTTGCCGCAGACGCCGATCCGGCCGTCGTCGGGCTGCTCGGCTGCGGAGTGATGGCCGGGCTCGGAGCCGCGATGAACACCGGCAACGTCGAACGCGGCGATTCGGTGGCAGTGATCGGCTGCGGCGGAGTCGGCGACGCCGCGATTGCCGGAGCCCGCCTGGCCGGTGCGTCGACGATCATCGCGGTCGATCGCGACAAGGGCAAGCTCGAATGGGCACTCGAACTCGGAGCCACCCACACCGTCGACTCCTCGGTCGTCGACGCCGTCGAGGCCGTGCAGGAGCTGACCGGTGGGTTCGGTGCCGACGTCGTCATCGACGCCGTCGGCCGTCCGGAGACCTGGAAGCAAGCGTTCTACGCGCGCGACCTCGCCGGAACCGTGGTTCTCGTCGGAGTGCCCACGCCGGAGATGACCCTCGAGATGCCGCTGATCGATTTCTTCAGCCGCGGCGGATCGCTGAAGTCCTCGTGGTACGGCGACTGTCTGCCCGAGCGCGACTTCCCCCAGTTGGTCGACCTCTACCAGCAGGGTCGACTGCCGCTCGACAAGTTCGTCACCGAACGCATCACCATCGAGGACGTCGAAGCCGCGTTCGACAAGATGCACCAGGGAACCGTGCTGCGTTCGGTGGTGGTTCTGTGAGCGGGACGTTTCGCGTCCAGAACGTCGTCACCTCGGGCACGTTCAGCCTGGACGGTGGCACGTGGGATGTCGACAACAACATCTGGTTGATCGGGGACGACGACGAGGTCGTGATCGTCGACGCCGCACACACTGCGAGCCCGATCGTCGACGCGGTGGCCGGCCGTACCGTCAAAGCGGTCATCTGCACACACGGTCACAACGACCACGTGACCGTGGCACCCGAACTCGCCGACACACTCGATGCGCCGATTCTGCTGCACCCCGCCGACAACATGCTGTGGGAACAGACGCATCCGGGCGTCGGGCACTCGAGTCTCGAGGACGGCCAGCGGATCACTGTGGCGGGAACCGACATCCTGGCTCTGCACACCCCCGGACATTCGCCGGGGTCGACCTGCCTGTACCTGCCGGAGGCGGGGGAGTTGTTCAGCGGCGACACCCTGTTCTCCGGTGGTCCGGGAGCCACCGGACGGTCGTACTCGGATTTCCCGACCATCATCGGGTCCATTCGCGACCGACTCTTCGCCCTCCCCGTCGAGACCCGCGTCAACACCGGGCACGGCGACGGAACTCGGATCGGCGACGAGGCACCGCACCTCGAGGAATGGATCGCTGCCGGAAGCTGACTTCCGACACCGCCGTCTCTCGCCTGCCGCATTCGAGGGCGTCGGAGTGAGACAGTGAGGGGGACGCCGAAGCGCTCGCTGAGGCGTCCCCCACGAACCCACAAAGGACGCCCGTGAGCCCCGCCGCACGTAAATCCCGCCTGACCATCGCTGCAACGTCGGCGGCGATCGGGGCGCTCGCGCTGGCGGGATGCAGCTCCACCGTCACCGGAACCCCCGAGCCGAGCGCCGGCAGCGACAACAACACCACAACCACCACATCGCCATCGGGCGCGGATCTGAACGGCCTCTTGATCGACCCGTCGAGCTTCCCGGCACCGTACGACGCCCTGGTGTTACCCCAGCAGGCCATCTCGCAGGCAGCGCCCGATCTGAGCGGAATACCGGCCGGTGCCGAGGTCAGCCCCCCAGGATGCAAGCCCGCCGATCAAGATTTCGGGCCCGCAGGCACGGCCATGATCGTCGGTACGGACAACGACAGCCGGTCCACCATCTCCATCGAATTGACCGCAGTCGACGGGCCGCTCTCCGATCGCGAGGAGCAGCTCGAACAATGCGGCGAGGTGACCGCCACCAAGTCCGGCGCCACCTCGACGGTGACGTCCACGCTGACCCCGGCGCCTCCGATCGGTGCGGACGACACGTTGGCCGTCCGGCAAACTGTGGCATCGGGAGTTGGCGGCGACGCGGTCACGCAGTCGATGTTGACGCTGATGGCACAGATCGACGATGTACGAGTGTCTGCCACCTTCATGTCGTTCGGCTCCGCGTCACCCGATACGACGACGCTCGACCAGCTGTTCACCGCGTCGGTGCAGAAGGTCAAGCACCGATGATGCGGCCCTAGCAGACGGGAACGACACGAACCCGCCGACGACTGTCGCTGCGACGCAGTTCATCCACAGCGGGAACGTTGTCCACAGGGCTGTGCACAAGGCCAGGTCGCGTCCTGATCGGTACTTTGTCTGCCGCCAGGATTCGGAACATGTACATACCGACGAACTCTTACGGCAACTTCGATTCTCGCCATCGCGTACGCCTCGGCGACGCGAGTGAGCTCATGGCTGCGGTGCCGGCCCTGCTCGGTTTTCATCCACATCGTTCGATGGTGCTCATCGCAGTCAAGGACGACGGCGCGAGCGTGGGTCCCACGATGCGTCACGATCTGGTGCTCGCCGGGGAGCGCATCGATCGGCGCGCCGGCAGTGGGACCCGGGCGACCCCGGAAATGCTCGACGTCATCGGCTATCTGGCCGGCTATTGCGCGTCGGAGAACATCCCCGTGGTGATGGCAGTGTTCGTCGACGACCGACTCGACCGAGCCGTCAGGAGCCCCCATCTGCTCGACGTCGAGGCATTGGTGCGTGAGCTCGTCACCAGCCTTGCGACGTTCGGGGTGCAGCTCAGCTGTGCGCTCGCAGCATCGGAGATCGCCGACGCCGCCGGTTGGTGGTCGCTGTGTGGACCGCAGCTGCACGGCCTGATGTCCGATCCTGCGTCGTCACCGCTGACGGTCGCGCGCGTGCTCGACGGTTATTCGGTCCGACGATCCAGGACGGAGCTGGCCGAGACCATCGCGCCGGGTCCCGAGAACACGGTGCGGGCCGTGGCCGCTGAGATCGCGCGAGGTGGGCGTGCCGGCAGAAGATCCCGTGCGGACGAGTTGAGGTCCGTGCTGTCCTACGTTGCGCGGGCCCCGTACGACACCGAACTGGAGCCGGTCGACATCGCACGCGTAGCAGTCTCGATCGGCGACGTTCAGGTCCGAGATGCATTGCTCGCTTTGACCCTCGGCGACGACGCGGGCTTCGTCGAGGAATTCTGGGTGATGATCTGCCGCGTCCTGCCCGAGCGCGAAAGAGCGATCGCAGCAACACTTCTGGCCTTCAGTGCGTACGTCCGCGGTGACGGGCCGATGGCCCGTATTGCGATCGACGCGGCCCTCGAAGCCGACGAGACCTACAGTTTGGCGCGATTGTTGGACAGATCCCTCAGCGCGGGTGCCGGTCCAGAACTCGTTCGCGAAGTAGCCGAGAGCGGATTCGCGTGTGCGCGTGAGTGCGGCGTTCGGTTACCCGGTGATCCGTTCGGTCGACGGTGACGGCCGCTGTGGCGCGTCTGATCAGCGTGCCGCGTGGGAACGATCGCCGAGTTGCTGCAGGAAGTCCCAGGCGTCGGCCACGATGCGGTCGAGATCGGTCAGCTCCGGCTTCCACGTCAATTCCTCGACCGCGCGTGCACTGGAAGCGATCAGCACGGCAGGATCCCCGACGCGCCGGGGAGCATGTTCGACAGCGATGGGTAGGCCGGTGACCCGCTCGCAGGAGGAGATGACCTCGTGAACGGAGAAGCCGGTGCCGCTACCGAGGTTGTAGATGCTGTGCTGACCCGGCAGCGCTGCGTCGACTGCAAGCATGTGCGCCTCCGCGAGGTCGGCGACGTGGATGTAATCCCGGACGGCCGTGCCGTCCTGAGTAGGCCAGTCGGTGCCGAACACCGAGATCTTTTCACGCTGGCCGAGTGCGACCTGCAGCACGAGTGGAATGAGGTGGGTCTCGACGACGCGATTCTCCCCGAAGCCGTGGTAGGCACCGGCGACGTTGAAGTAGCGCAGACTGGTGGCGGCCAGACCGTACGCCGCTGCGTAGGACGTGATCGCGTGATCGATGGCGAGTTTGGTGGCACCGTAGGGGTTGGTCGGCCGGGTGGGGGCGTCCTCGGTGATGGGGGTCTTCTCTGGTTCGCCGTAGGTGGCAGCAGTCGAGGAGAACACCAGTTTCGGCGTGCCGGATGCGCGGATGGCGTCGAGCAGGGCCAGCGAGGTGACCACGTTCCCGCTCCAGTACTTGTCGGGCGAGACCACCGATTCACCCACGAGAGACTGAGCGGCGAAATGCAGAACGGCGTCGAAGCCGCCGTCGACCAAGACGTCCGCTGCAACGTCCCTGATGTCACCTTCGACGAACGCCGAGCCAGCGGGCACGGCATCCCGGTTACCGGTGGACAAGTTGTCCACGACTACGACCTCGTGACCTCGCTCGACGGCAACGGCCGCGCACACGCTGCCGACGTATCCCGCGCCACCGGTAACCAGAAGCTTCACTGCTCGTTCTCCCTCACACGCATCGATGCCGTTGTCGGTAAGAAGTCAGACCTTCTTCACCTGAACGGCGTGCGCCATTTCGTCGGATATGTCGACACCGCTGTGGCCTGGCACCGTGATCGTGACCGATCCGGGCTTGTTCTCGACCGTAACCCGAGCATCGGGGACGACGCCTGCTTCGCGAAGCTGAGCGATGACCTCTGGATCGGACTGAACGTGCTCGGCGAGACGACGCACGACGACCGCGGTCGGTTGACCGACCGGTACATCGGTGAGGCGGATGAGGTCCTCCGGAGCGAGTGTCGATCGCCCGAGACCGAGCTCCTCCAGTCCGGGGATCGGGTTCCCGTACGGCGAGGTGGTCGGGTTGTTCAGCACGGCGACCAGACGGCGCTCGACCTCCTCGCTCATCACGTGCTCCCAGCGGCACGCCTCGGCGTGGACGTCTTCCCAGCGGAGACCGATGATGTCCACCAGCAGGCGCTCGGCCAACCGGTGCTTACGCATGACGGCAACTGCCAGGCTGCGGCCCTTCTCGGTCAGCTCGAGGTGCCGGTCGCCGGCGACGGACAACAGACCGTCTCGCTCCATCCGAGCGACAGTCTGGCTGACGGTGGGACCACTTTGCTCGAGCCGCTCGGCGATACGAGCGCGGAGCGGAATCACGCCCTCTTCTTCCAAGTCGTAGATCGTCCGGAGGTACATCTCCGTGGTGTCGACCAGATCCTTCACACTCAACCCCTTCGTCGGGCTCGATCCTACCGTCAGCGCCCCGGAATCGGCGCTGCGCCCAGCAGCATCGGGCGCGGCGCACCACAACGGTGCACGTCGTTTCCCATGGCTTCTCACAAGGGAACAACAGTCACAACAGCGGAACCCGGCCACACCATCCCGCCCGGCAACGTAGTTTTGTCCATATGTCTGATCAGGCGACACGCGCTGCTGCGTACATCCCGACCCGCCCCGAGGACATCGTCGTGTGGAGCGCGGACTATCTCGGCTATCGGTGGAGCGACGACCACCCGATGAACCCCACACGACTCGATCTGACGATGGCACTCGCGACCGAGATCGGGGTCCTCGAGGGCGTCGAACTCGTCGAGCCTGCTGCCGCCCCGGATTCCGAGTTACTTCGATTTCACACCCCCGCCTACATCGAGGCAGTCAAACGGGCGCCGGCGCAGGGCCCGGCGTTGCGCGACCCCGACGACGTAGTCCACGGGCTCGGCTCCGACGACAATCCGGTGTTCCCGCACATGCACGAGGCGAGCGCGATGCTCGCCGGTGGGTCGCTGGCCGCGGCCCGCGAGATCGCATCGGGTCGTGCCCGCCGCGCAGTGAGTATCGGCGGCGGTATGCATCACGCGATGGCCGATTGGGCGTCGGGATTCTGCGTCTACAACGACGCCGCGATCGCCATCTCGTGGTTGCTGGACAACGGCTTCGACAGAATCGCCTACATCGACGTCGACGCACATCACGGGGACGGCGTCCAAGCTGCGTTTCTCGGCGACCCCCGGGTACTCACCGTGTCGCTGCACCAACATCCGGCGACGCTCTGGCCGAACACCGGATGGTCCAGCGAGGTGGGGACCGAAGGTGGTGAAGGTACCTCGATCAACGTTCCGTTGCTGCCCGGCACCGCGGATCGGTTGTGGTTGCGCGCGTTCCATGCGATCGTGCCCGGCGCAATCGAAGCCTTCGCGCCGCAGATCATCGTGAGCCAGTGCGGTGTGGACAGCCACCGCGAGGATCCCCTTGCGGATCTCGCCCTCACCGTCGACGGCCAGAATGCTGCTTTTCTGGCCATGCGCGACCTCGCCGACAAGCATTGTGAGGGCAGATGGCTGGCCGTCGGCGGCGGAGGGTACGGCCTGGTGCGTGTCGTTCCACGGTCCTGGACTTACCTCATCGCTGCCGCGCTCGGCCGATCGATCGACCCGATGTCGGCACTGCCGGAGACGTGGCGTGAGCGAGTGCGGACCATGGCTCCGAGTGTCGACCTGCCACAGACCATGGGTGACGGAGGAGACGTCGACTATCCGGCGTGGGACGGCCCCGGTGGATCTCTCGCCGGCACCGACGGTACGGACCGAGCACTCGAACGCGTCGATTCGGCGATCATCGCTACTCGTCGGGCAGTGTTTCCGCTGCTCGGACTCGATCCGGAGGACCCGCGTGACTGATCCGACCGGCCCCTCGTCACCGCAACCCTCGTCACCGCAATCCCCGTCACCGCAACCCTCGTCGGGGGACTCCTCGGCCCACGAGCCTGCTGCCGCCCCGCCGCAGCCCAGCGCCGGGGACCTCGCCCGCGAGCGCGCAGAAACATCGTTCCCGCGACACTGGGTGGCCGAC
Source organism: Rhodococcus sp. AW25M09 (assembly GCF_000333955.1). Lineage (GTDB taxonomy): Bacteria > Actinomycetota > Actinomycetes > Mycobacteriales > Mycobacteriaceae > Rhodococcoides. The sequence goes on along the minus strand of NZ_CAPS01000084.1, from coordinate 57,531 downwards.
GTCCTGACGTCGGACGGTGGCGTCGTACACCTTCGTCCTATCGTCCCGTCGGACTCCGAACGCATCGTCGCCTTCCACGGCCGCCTGTCGGAGCGGACGAGGTACCTCCGATATTTCGGTCCGTACCCCACGATGCCCCAGCGTGACGTGCTCAATTTCACCACCGTCGATCACCACGATCGGGTCGCATTCGTCGCTGTTCTGGGCGATGACATCATCGCTGTCGGCCGATACGAACGTCTGCCCGAGGGCGACGGGAATTCCGCCGAGGTGGCCTTCGTCGTTGCCGATGCGCATCAGGGCCGGGGGCTCGGCCCAATTCTGCTCGAACATCTCGCGGGGGCCGCTGCCGAGAACGGCGTCAACATGTTCGTGGCCGAGGTGCTCGCGGAGAATCGGAACATGGTCTCGGTGTTCAGGGAAGCGGGGTACCAGGTCAGTCGGTCGTTCGAGGGTGGCGTCCTACGGTTGGAATTCGCCATCGACCCGAGTGAGGCGTTGCTGTCGGTCCGCAACTCGCGTGAGCGTGCCGCCGAAGCCCGCAGTGTGCGCAATGTGCTCAGTCCACGGTCGGTGGCGGTCATCGGAGCGTCCACCGACAGCTCGAAAGTGGGCAACGCCGTGCTTGCCAATCTGCTGGCCGGCAACTTCACCGGCCCTGTCTATCCGGTCAACGCCGACCACCGGTCGGTGCGCGGTGTCCGCGCCTACGCCACGGTGCACGACATCCCCGACCCGGTCGATCTCGCGATCGCAGCGGTTCCGGCCGACGCCATCGACGCGGTACTCGACGACTGTCTCGACAAGGGCGTCAAAGCGTTGCTGGTGGTGTCCGGTGGATTCGGCGAGACCGGACCGGAGGGGCAGGAGAGCGAGCGCAGGCTCGTTCTCGCTGCTCGGGCGCACGGGATGCGGTTGATCGGGCCCAACGCACTGGGTGTGGCGAACACCGACCCGGAGTTCGGGTTGAACGCCACCCTCGCTCCGCATCTGCCGACGCCCGGCAACGTCGGATTCTTCTGTCAGTCGGGTGCCCTCGGCATCGCGATCCTGGACGAGGCCGCCAACCGCAGGCTGGGTCTGTCGACGTTCGTCTCGGCCGGCAACCGTGCCGATGTGTCCGGCAACGATCTGCTCCAGTACTGGGACTCGGACCCGGCCACCGAGGTGATCCTGTTGTACCTGGAGAGCTTCGGTAACCCCAGGAAGTTCACCAGGATCGCCCGACGAGTGGCGCGCAGCAAGCCCATCATCGCCGTCAAGAGCGGACGCGGTGCAGTGCCGCCCGCCCATGCGATCGGTGCCGATATCGACGACTCGATCGTGCGCGCCTTGTTCGCCCAGGCCGGCGTCATTCAGGTGGACACCATTTCCGAATTGTTCGACTGCGCGGTGCTCTTCGGGAATCAGCCTCTGCCGGTCGGTCCGCGGGTGGCTGTTGTGGGGAACTCGACGGCGTTGGGTGTGTTGGCGGTCGACGCCGCGCGCGCCAAGGGTTTGCATGCGGGCACCCCGATCGACGTCGGTCCGCAGGCGGGTCCGGTGGATTTCGCCGCAGCCGTGTCGTCGGCTCTGGCCGCTGCGGACATCGATGCCGTCATCGTCGTGTTCGTGCCACCGGTGGCGGTCGAGGTCGAACCGTTCGCGGCGGCCTTGGGGAACGCCGTCCGCGGATCCGACAAGCCCGTGCTGTCGACGTTTCTCGCCACCGAAGGCATTCCCGACGTGTTGGCGGTCCGCGGACCGGGTGGTCATCCGGTTCGTGGTTCGGTGCCCTCGTACTCGAGCCCGGAACGCGCGGTTGCGGCGCTGGCCGCGGCGTGGCGCTACTCGGCGTGGCGTTCGCGACCGGTGTCGAATCTGGTTCGGCCCAAGAGCATCGACTCCGAGCGCGCCAAGGAACTCGTCGACCGGTGGCATTCGGCCGGTAGCCAGGGGCGTTGGCTCTCCGACTTCGAAACCGCGGAACTGTTGGCGTGTTACGGCGTCGACGTCGCGGCATTTCGCACAGTGACCGACGAAGACGAGGCCGTCGCCGCGGCAGACGAATTGGGGTACCCGGTCGCGGTCAAAGCGACGGGGGAGCGGTGGCGGCACCGGCCCGATCTCGGGGGAGTGCGGCTGGACATTGCCGACGCCTCCGCAGTGCGGGTCGCCTACCGCAACTTGGCGGCCGACTCGGGCGAGCCGCTCCTGCATGTTCAACGCATGGCGGTCAAGGGAATCGGGTGCGTCGTTCGGGTGCAGGACGACCCGTCGTTCGGTTCACTCATCTCGTTCGGTCTGGCCGGTGTCATCTCCGACCTCTTGGGCGACCGCGCGTACCGGGTGCTTCCGCTGACCGAGGACGAAGCTGCGCAGTTGATCGATGCACCGAAGGCAGCTCCGCTGCTGTCCGGATATCGCAATGCGGTGCCCGTCAACAAGAACGCTCTGATCGATTTGGTTCAGCGCATATCCGCTCTTGCGGAGGATGTCCCGGACATTCGTGAGATTTCTTGCGAACCGGTCCTGGCATCCGCCGAGGGCGCGGAGATCACCGATGCGCGGGTGCGTATCGGGTCCGAACCGACCAAGGCCGATCTCGGACCGCGTCGATTGCGCTGAGCGATCCACCGAGCGAAGCTACGAAAAAATGCGGCAGCCGAGACGACGTCCCGGGGGGAGGACGTCGTCTCGGCTACCGCGTGAGGTGGCGCGAGCGGGGATGGTCACCGGTGCGCCACCGGTCGGTGGCTGTACTCAGCTGGCGTAGGAACGCAGTTTCTCGGCGCGGTCGCCCTGGCGTAGCTTGACCATCACCTCGCGCTCGATCTGACGGACACGCTCGCGGGAGAGGCCGAAGAGCTTGCCGATCTGATCGAGAGTGCGTGGCTGTCCGTCGTCCAGGCCGTAGCGAAGCCGGATGACCTGCTGCTCACGCTCGTCGAGTGTGCCGAGGACGACGCGGACGTCGCTGTGCAACAGTCCGGCGATGACGGCATTCTCGGCAGACGTCGCCTCGGAATCCTCGATGAAGTCACCCAGAGGTGCTTCCTCGTCGCTGCCCACCGGCATGTCCAGGCTGACCGGATCACGACTGTGGTCGAGTAGATCCGCAATCTTCTCCACCGCGATACCCGATTCGCTCGACAACTCGTCGTCCGTTGCCTCGCGACCGAGTTGCTGATGAAGCTCACGCTTGATTCTGGCCAGCTTGTTGACTTGTTCGACCAGGTGGACGGGCAGCCGAATCGTGCGGCTCTGATCTGCCATACCGCGGGTGATGGCTTGCCGGATCCACCACGTCGCGTACGTCGAGAACTTGAAACCCTTGGCGTAATCGAATTTCTCCATCGCGCGAATCAGACCCAGATTGCCCTCCTGGATCAGGTCGAGCAGCGGCATACCGCGACCGGTGTAGCGCTTTGCAAGGGACACGACCAGGCGAAGATTCGCTTCGAGGAGATGGCTGCGTGCAGAGCTGCCATCACGGACGATGATGGCGAGGTTGCGCTTCTTGACTGCGCTCAGGCGCTTGGTGTTCTCGAGAACCTGCTTGGCATAGAGACCAGCCTCGATCCTCTTGGCCAGATCGACTTCTTCGGCAGCCGTCAGCAGTGCCGTACGACCGATTCCGTTGAGGTACACGCGAACGAGATCGGCTGCTGGGCTCTGGGCGTCCAGATCGGCATCGGTGGGCCGTGGACGAATCGTGGTGCTGGGGCTGGTCATGACTTGCCTCCTGGTCGGTGGTGTCTCACAAGGTTCAACGCTCGGGAGACTCCGATAAGTTCCCACGCCGATCCTGGTAGTACCCGTGTGACCAGGGATTACGTCATACCTGTCCTGAGAAGTTGCTGAGAAGTGAAACCGATCGGAACCGAGCCGCGCGCGGGGCGCAGCGGGGCGGGCTCATCGAGCCGGCCGAACCAGTCCGTGCCGGACGAGCCCCTGCATCATCGTCACCGCGTGCGCCGCCAATTCCTCGGCGTCTTCGTCGTGCGCGGCGGCGAGCAACTCGACCAGTTCACCCACCGGCAGACCATCGGGTCGAAGCCCGGCGAGCAGTGCTGCCCCGAGTTCGTCGATGTCGTGCTGCCACTGCGGGCCGTTTCCGCGATGCACCCGCACCGCCACCGGAGCCCAACCGTCGTCGGCGGGAAGATAGACCCGTTCCAGCGCAGTGTTCGGGTCGAGCGTCAGCACAGAATCGAGGATGTCGTGCTCGCGCAGCCAGTCCAGTCGTGCGAAGTACTCCACGGATTCGTTGCCCAGCGGGTCGGAGAAGCCGTGACTGAGCTCCTCGGCCAGGAGATCGGTCGGCGTATCGGTCTTCCGGAGAAAGACGAAGCCGAAGCCGATTCCCTCCACGTCGGCGGCAGCGAAATGGTCGAGCCAGGACTGCGCCACGGACGCGGCGTCGGGATCGCGGGGATCGAGTCCGCCGTCACGCATCCATGTGCCCACGTAGAGAGCCGGATCGGCAACGTCACGCTCGACGACCCAGGCGTCGATACCGTGCTCGGGCAGCCACGACGCAACCCGAGCGCGCCAGTCCTGATCTCGGACGTGAATCCAGGACGCCAGAATGGCCGCGGTTCCGCCCGGTGCCAGGTATTCCGGTGCCTGCCCGACCATCAATGCGCTCGCACCGTCCAGGTCCAGGCCCGAGTCTCGGTACGAATGCTGCACTTCGGCGCGGCCGACGACGAACGGCGGGTTGGCCACGATGCGATCGAACCGGCGTCCGGCGACCGGCTCGAACCACGAACCGTGCAGCAACTCGACGTCGAGGCCGTTGAGCGCCATCGTCGCGGCCGCGAGATCCATCGATCGCGGGCTGATGTCGGTCGCGGTCACCTGTTCGGCGTAGCCGCAGGCGTGGACAGCTTGGACGCCGCAGCCGGTACCGACGTCGAGAACGCTCGGGACCGGGGACGTGGGGGTTCCGCGCAGCAGTGACAGCGAGGCCTGCCCCACACCCAGTACGTGATCGGCCGCGGTATCGGCGACCCGCATGCTGCCGTCGGGATCCGAGACGATCCACCGAGTTCCGTGACCGGCATCGAGCGGCCGAATGTCGAGCAATGTCCGCACCGTCGATCCGGAGCGGGCGAGGATTCCGGCGGCGACGGCAGCGGGGACGGTGAGCGGCGCGATGGCATCGGCGACGTCGATCTCCGGACAATCGTCGACGAGGAGGAACAGGCGCACCAGCACTCCGAGCGCGCCGGAACCCTGGCTGGCGTTTCGTACAGGTACCGGCTCGCTGCGGCCGAGTGCCGCATGCACGTCGTCGCCGAGCAGTGTCAGAACGCCGTCGGCGTCGTAACCGGTCCGCTCGAAGGCCTGCCTGAGTTCGGAGCAGGCGGCGACGAGCGAGGTCGTGGAATTCGGTGCAGTCACGTACGCAAGTGTCGCATCGGCCGTTCGCGACGCGTCAGTCGTCGCCCGGTTCGATCACTCGGTGATTGCCCGATTCCAGCTGCGGCTTGTCCACGGTGCGGTAGTCGTATCGGCTCATCTCGTCCTTGGTTCGCGGTGGCCGATCGTTGGCGATCAGCACTGCCATCCACGGGAGGGGAATCGACACTCCGACAATCGCCATGGAGATCCATGGATTCATCCACATCCCGTACGCGAGCGCGGCCAACACCAGCGCAGGTATGCGGAACGACATGATGAACATGTATTTGCGTACGCGCTTCTTGTGCTGCTCTTCGACCGACTGCTGCGCCTCGGTGATCAGAACGGGCCCATCCGGCGAGTCGCTGTACGCGCTTCCGTCGAACCCTGGGGTTCTCGTCATACCTCCACTGTGGCACTACCGCTCACAGAATGCATACGACGAGCTGTGGAACCGGTTCGCTCACGCTGTGCATCGACGGATTAATCTGTGTCCATGAGCACTCAGACGAAGGACCGTCCCGACATCGCGCCGGACGAAACCACCGAGGACGACCGGCCGAAATTCTTCCATTACGTGAAGAAGAACAAGATCGCCGAGAGCGCGGTGATGGGCACACATGTGGTCGCACTGTGCGGTGAGGTGTTTCCCGTCACCAAGTCGGCCAAGCCCGGGTCGCCGGTCTGCCCGGACTGCAAGAAGGTCTACGAGGGCTTGAAAAAGGGCGAGTGACACCATCGGTCGCCCGCCGCGTTGGTCAGTCGGTGGTCGGCTCGGGGCGATCCGGCCGGACCCGATCTCCGGCCAGTTTGATCGGCCCCGTGGCCAGCCTTCTGGCCACCGATGTCATCGGTCCCGAGGGCTTGTCGTCGGTAGTGGTCTGCGCCGCGATCCACTCGCGCATCTGTTCCATTCGCGTCGCACGGGCCGGCCAGAACTCCTGGATCGTGGCATTGAACTCGGCTCCGAGCACGACGGCGAAGCCGAGGAAGAACGTGAACAGCAGAAAGGCGATCGGCGTCGCCAGTGCGCCGTAGGTGTATCCGGTGCTCGTCACCCAGGTGAGGTATCGGCGCAGCACCGCGCTCGCGATCATGAAGAACACCCCCGCGAGCAGTGCCCCGCCGAGTAGGCGGTGCCACGGTAGTGAGGTGTGCAGAGCCAGCTTGTACAACGTGGTCAGACCGATGATCAGCAGTAGACCGACGGCCGGGTAGTAGAAGAAGTCGACCACCTCGCTTCCCACGGTGATCCACGAATCGGGGAGGATCTGCTGCACGTACACCGGGCCGAGGGCGACGAGCGGAAGCACGAAGACCGCGATGACCAGGAATCCGACGTAGAGCAGCAGCGCGAAGAACCTTTGCCAGATGGGATTTCGAGCGTCCGCCTGCCCGTGAGCTTCGACGATGGAGTCGACGAACGTCGAGATCGCCGACGATCCTGCCCACAGTGACAGCACGAAGCCCAACGACACGATTTCTCCGCTGCCCTGGGCGAGGACGTCCTTGACGGTGGGAGCGATGATCTGGTCGACGACGCTGCTACTGAACAGGGTGTTGCTGAAGGTGATGATCTTGGACTCGATGATCTCGACGGTGTCGGGTCCGAACCATCCGCCGACGAACCCGAGGCTGCCGAGCACACCGAGTAGCAGCGGGGGCAGCGACAGTGTCTGCCAGAACGCTGCGGTGGCGGCCTTGCTGAAGATCGAGTCGTCCCATGCTTTGCTCAGGGTGCGCAGCGTCACTTTCCACACCGCACGTATCGGCTTCCTCACCGACCACCGGTCCGGTGTCGGAGTAACGCCTGCAGACTCGCTCATGGTGCCTCCAGCATTCCTGACGAAAGACGACTTCGCCTAACGACCGACGCGCCGTGTCGCATCCGACTCACCCCAGCGATGCGGGATCGGTCGGTGCGGAGAGTTAGGCTCCTCGGCGGACACTGCAGGGCTACCGAGAGCGCGAGGAACTACATCGATGCCAGGAACCGGCGGCCAGTGAGCGCTGACATGTTCGAGCCCACACCATCATCTACCGAGCGGACCGAGGCTCCCGTGAGCGGGGGAGCGCCGCTGCGCGCGTGGCAGCGACGCGCGCTGACGAAGTACCTCGTCGCCTCGCCGAAGGACTTCTTGGCCGTCGCGACACCGGGTGCAGGCAAGACGACCTTCGCTCTGCGCGTGGCTGCGGAGTTGCTGGCCCATCGGACGGTCGATCAGATCACCGTCGTCGCACCCACCGAGCACCTCAAGCATCAGTGGGCCGAATCGGCGGCCCGGGTCGGTATCGCTCTGGACTCGCGTTTCTCCAATTCGACCGGTCAGACCTCGAGCGACTATCACGGCGTGGTGGTGACGTACGCGCAGATCGCCTCGCACCCGTTCAAGCACCGGGTGCGCACGGAGGCGCGCAAGACTCTGGTGATCCTCGACGAGATTCACCACGGCGGTGATGCGAAGAGCTGGGGCGAGGGAATTCGAGAAGCCTTCGGTGACGCCACCCGACGGCTCGCGTTGACCGGTACCCCGTTCCGCAGTGACGACAGCCCCATCCCCTTCGTCAACTACGAGCCCGATCAGGACGGGGCCATGAGGTCCAAGGCCGATCACTCGTACGGGTATTCGGACGCACTGGCCGACGGCGTCGTCAGGCCGGTCGTCTTCCTCGCGTATTCCGGTGAGGCGCGTTGGCGAGACAGTGCGGGCGAGGAGTACACCGCCCGACTCGGCGAGCCACTCAACGCCGAACAGACCGCACGGGCATGGCGTACCGCCCTCGACCCGCAGGGCGACTGGATGCCTGCGGTACTGCTGGCCGCCAACACGCGGCTGGCACAGCTGCGCGCAGGCGGTGTGCCGGACGCCGGTGGTCTCGTGATCGCGACCGATCAGACGGTGGCACGGGCGTACGCGAAGCTGCTCGAGGTGATCACCGGGGAGTCGCCGGCGATCGTGCTCTCGGACGACCCCACGTCCTCGGCTCGGATCGCTGCCTTCGGAAAGAGCGATCAACGGTGGATGGTTGCTGTCCGAATGGTCTCCGAGGGCGTCGACGTTCCGCGTCTCGCCGTCGGCGTCTACGCGACCAGCGCATCGACTCCGCTCTACTTCGCACAGGCGATCGGTCGATTCGTGCGATCTCGCCGTAAGGGCGAGACGGCGAGTGTGTTCCTGCCCTCGGTTCCGGTGTTGCTGGATCTCGCTTCGCAGCTCGAGGCGCAACGCGATCACATTCTCGGCAAGCCGCACCGCGAGAAGGATGGATTCGACGACGAGCTGCTGGCCGATGCGAACAAGCAGAAGGACGAACTCGGCGAGGAAGAAAAGGCGTACACCTCGCTCGGCGCGGACGCCGAACTCGACCAGGTGATCTACGACGGTTCCTCGTTCGGTACCGCGACGTTCTCGGGTAGCGACGAGGAAGCCGATTATCTCGGTCTGCCCGGGCTGCTCGATGCCACCCAGATGCGGGACCTCCTGAGGCAGCGTCAGCAGGAGCAGATCGACAAACCTGCTGCGACACCTGCCGTTCCGGCACCTGCTGTCGTCAACGACAGGGCCACCAGTGCGGGCCAGTTGGCCGGTCTGCGGCGTGAACTGAACAGTTTGGTTGCGGTGTACCACCACCGCACCGGGAAGCCGCACGGTGTGATTCACGGCGATTTGCGTCGTATCTGCGGTGGGCCGCCGACGGCAATGGCGTCGGCCGACCAGTTGACCGAGCGGATCTCACAGTTGCGAAAGATGTAGAACGCAGCGGCGGAAGATGTCGATCGCCGCTGTGCGGGATCGAGGGTGGCGACAAAAAATGACGGACGGTCCGTGGACCGTCCGTCATTGTGCCGATCAGTTCGTCGCGAATCGTGGCGAACCTGTTTCCCCCGACGTATCGGTGGGCTACACCGTGGAGTCCGATTCGGTCATCACCGTTGCGTTCATTTCACGCAAACGGGCTTCGTGTTCGGTGGCGTGGTGACCGCAGAAGAGAAGTTCTCCGCCGGTCGAGAGCACGACACGCGCGCGAGCCCCTGCACCGCACCGGTCGCACCGGTCCGCTGCTGTCAATTCTGGGCTGGTCAATGTTCCGGGCATGACTCCTCCGTACTGGCTTACGGTTTTCCCGCTCGCCTGGGGCCGGTCCGCCGCGTCGGTATGGCGCGGTTCGTTCACTCTGTCAGACGTATGGCGGTCACGCGTTGTTCCCGAGTGCGTTTCTTTGTGTTGTCACTAACACGAAACATGCCCTACGAGCTGGAACGCTGTGAAAACTGTTCGCTGAGAGCTGATACGGGTTCTCGGCGAGCCGCGCAGTAGGGTCGCCTGTGTGGCTTCGAATTCTTCTTCGCTTTCCGGCGCATCGAAGCTGGGTATCCCCTCGTTGTTCGTGATCGGCGCGGTCTGTATGTACGTCGGTGCGGCGATCGGTGTGTTCTTGTTCGATACCGTCGCTCCGGCCGCAGTGGCGTGGCTGCGCGGTTTCGGCGCGGCTTTGGTGTTGTTGGCCTGGCGGCGACCGTGGCGCGTTCGGGCCGGTGTCGGCGGTACCTGGACGGTACGGCGGGTGCGCACGGCCACCGCGTTCGGCGGCGCGACGATCGGCATGAACGTGATGTTCTACGAGGCCATTGCCCGGCTGCCGCTTGGCGCGGCGGTGGCCATCGAATTTCTGGGGCCGGTCGCGGTCGCTGCGGCAGGGTCGAGGAAGCCTGCGGACGTGTGCGCTTTGCTTCTGGTCGTCGCGGGTGTCGGTGCCATTGCCTCCGCACAGTTCGAGGGCGGCGAAGTGGGGTTGGTCGGAATTGCGTTCGCACTCGGCTCTGCGGCACTGTGGGCTGCCTACATCGTGTTGGGAAAGTCGGTTGCCGATGCAGGCCAGGGGCTCGACGATATGGCGGCCGGGTTCGCAATCGGCTCGGTGATTCTGGCGGTTCCGTTGTTCGGACCGTTCGCGGTAGCGCACGTCGAGGCATTGGGGGACTGGCGGATCTGGGTTCTGGGGCTGGGCGTGGGGCTGCTGGCGAGTGTGGTTCCGTACGTTCTCGATCAGTACGTCCTGGTACGAGTGGGCCGGGCCCGATTCGCACTGCTGCTGGCGTTGCTTCCGGCGACGGCCACGGTCGTCGGTGCTGTGGTGCTGACCCAGATTCCGACGACCCTCGAGGCTCTCGGAATCGTGGCTGTCATCGCGGCCGTGGTGCTCGGTGGGCTGCCGGTTCGACGATATCGCGGTGCCGTCGACATTCCGCCGCCCTGACTCACGCTCCACCCTGCAGAATGTGTCTGTGACCTCTACGTCGGACGACCTCGTTCACATCTGCACCGCAGGGGAGTGGCTGTCCATGCGTGGGCAGGCCCGATACACCCCCGACTCGTACGGCGAGGTGGGATTCGTTCACCTGTCCACACCACAGCAGGTGCACTTGCCGGCGAACCGGCTCTTCCCGGGCCGCGAGGATCTCGTCCTTCTCCGCCTCGACACCACCCGTCTGGATGCTCCCGTTCGATGGGAGCCCGGGGTGCCGTCCGATCCACAGTCCATGGTGTTTCCGCATCTGTACGGGCCGCTGCCGATCGCGGCTGTCACAGCCGTGCTCGACTACCGACCAGGACCGGACGGGACGTTCGGCGTTCCACGAATGTGACTGCATTCGGGCTGCCCACGACAACGCCCGCCGATCGCAGTGATCGACGGGCGTTGTTCGGTGAAGCGAAGAAATTCAGTCCAGGTAGTCGCGCAGCACCTGCGAGCGCGACGGGTGACGCAGCTTGGACATGGTCTTGGATTCGATCTGACGGATCCGCTCACGGGTGACGCCGTAGACCTGACCGATTTCGTCGAGGGTGCGGGGCTGGCCGTCGGTGAGGCCGAAGCGCAGACGAACCACGCCCGCTTCGCGCTCGGACAGCGTCTCGAGAACCGACTGCAGCTGATCCTGCAGCAGGGTGAACGACACGGCATCGACGGCCACGACTGCTTCGGAGTCCTCGATGAAGTCACCGAGCTGGCTGTCGCCCTCGTCACCGATGGTCTGGTCGAGCGAGATCGGTTCACGCGCGTACTGCTGGATCTCCAGCACCTTCTCGGGCGTGATGTCCATTTCCTTCGCCAGCTCTTCGGGAGTGGGCTCGCGGCCCAGGTCCTGAAGCAGCTCGCGCTGAATGCGGCCGAGCTTGTTGATGACCTCGACCATGTGCACTGGGATGCGGATCGTGCGGGCCTGGTCTGCCATGGCGCGAGTGATGGCCTGCCGGATCCACCAGGTCGCATACGTCGAGAACTTGTAGCCCTTGGTGTAGTCGAACTTCTCGACCGCGCGAATCAGACCGAGGTTGCCTTCCTGGATGAGGTCGAGGAAGGCCATGCCGCGACCGGTGTATCGCTTGGCCAGCGAGACGACGAGTCGTAGGTTTGCTTCGAGCAGGTGATTCTTGGCTCGATTGCCGTCTCGGCAGATCCACGTCATGTCGCGGCGCTGCGCAACGGGGAGCTTCTCGCCCTTGTCCGCCGACTCGCGCATCTTCTCGACTGCGAAGAGGCCAGCTTCGATGCGCTTGGCCAGCTCGACTTCCTCTTCTGCGTTGAGGAGGGCGACCTTGCCGATCTGCTTGAGGTACGCACGAACGGAGTCGGCGGACGCGGTGAGCTCGGCGTCCTTTCGCGCCTGGCGCAGCGCCTCCGATTCCTCTTCGTCCCAGACGAAGTCACCTGACGCCTTGTCCTCGGCGGTCGGCTCGCTGGTGGCGTCCTCTTCGGTGTCGTCACCAGCGGTGACGACCTCGACGACATCGTTGGCGGCAGCAGCGAGGTCGCCCTCGGAGATGTCGATGTCTTCGATTCCGGGTGCGTTCTCGTCGGCGTCCTCGCCGGACGCCGCATCGGTTGCTGTCTTCTTTGCTGCGGCCTTCTTCGCCGGTGCCTTCTTGGCCGCGGCGCGCTTGGCCGGTGCTTTCTTGGCCGGTGCCTTCGCAGCGGGTGCCTTGACAGCAGGTGCAGGTGTCGCAGACTCGGTCTCGGAATCTGCGGTCTGACGGATATCGGTGGCTGCCACGTACGCCCTTTCGTGACGAAGTCGTGCGGCGTCACGCCAGAGTTGTTTCCGGCGGAGAGGTCTTCGGATTCGGCCGGCTGCGTAGCCGGCACACACCATTGTAACGACCTCTCAGGAGTTTGTTACCCGCCCTCGTCCTACGCGGTGGCGAAGCCGCGTGTCAGGCCACCGATCCTGCCGACGTATCGGTCTCGGCGGACGCAACCGCGTTGTCCGCGGCCAGCGCGGCACCGACGATTCCGGCAGTGTTCAGAAGGGTTGCCGGTACTACGGGAGTGCGGTTCGTCAGGTGCGGAATCCACTTCTCGCTCTTGCGGCTGATGCCGCCGCCCGCGATGAAAATATCCGGCCACAGCAGCGCCTCGAACGTCTCGAGTACCTTCGAGACTTCCTTGGCCCACTCTTTGTAGGACAACCCCTCGTTCTCTTTGACCGACGACGCCGCACGGTGTTCGGCCTCCTTGCCGCCGATCTCCATGTGGCCGAATTCGGTGTTGGGTAGCAGCACGCCGTTGTGCAGCACCGCCGAGCCGATTCCGGTGCCGAACGTCAGCAAGACGACCACGCCGTCCTTGCCCTTGCCTCCGCCGTACTTGTCCTCCGCTACGCCTGCAGCATCCGCATCGTTGAGGACGGTGATGTTCTCGTTCCCGATGGCCTTCGCGAACAGGGCACGTGCATCGGTGTCGATCCAGGACTTGTCGATGTTGGCGGCCGAGCGAGCCACACCGTTGGTCACCACGGCGGGAAGGGTGACACCGATTGGACCGGTCCAGTCGAAGTGCGCGACGATCTCTGCCACGGTGCGCGCGACGGCGTCCGGAGTCGCCGGCTGGGGTGTCTCGATCTTGTAGCGGTCGCCGACGAGGTCCCCGGTGCTCAGGTCGACGATGCCACCTTTGATGCCGCTGCCGCCGACGTCTACGCCGAATCCGTGCCGCGCTGCTGCGGCGTTGGTGTTGTCCGAATCTGCCTGTGTCATGTGGATGCCGCTCCTGGCCCGATCGAATCCCTGTGATGCCGTCGCTTCCGAACAATAGTGTGGTCTCGACGTTCGCGGGACGTCGAGACCGCACGGACAGGCTCTGCGGGTCGTGCGGTGGTGCTCGGCCCTCGGAGTGTGTTGCGATGTACGCGTGCCGAAATCAGACGGATCGCAGAACGACACCGCCAGTACGCAATTGCCGGGAGCTCACGCAGCGGAGGGGGCGCTGAGCACGGAATCGAGCACGCGAGACGTGGACGTGCTGCGCGAGGTCGCGATTCGAGTCGCACAGGGCGCTGCCGAGCATGTGCGACTGCGGCGACCGCAGGTCTTCGGTGGTGACTCGCACGTCGGCGACGGCTCGGTGCAGTCCAAGAGCACGCCGACCGACCCGGTGACCGTCGTGGACACCGAGACCGAGCGCGTTCTGCGCGAGATGTTGTCGACGTTGCGGCCCGCGGATGCCGTCCTGGGGGAGGAAGAAGGCAGCGAGGACGACTCACTCGACGGCGTGCGATGGGTACTGGACCCGATCGACGGGACCGTGAACTTCATGTACGGAATCCCCGCGTACGCGGTCTCTGTCGCCGTTCAGATCGACGGTGTCAGCGTGGCGGGTGCCGTGGTCGACGTGGCCCGCGAGCTCGTGTATTCCGCAGCGAAGGGCCGCGGTGCCGTGGTGCTCAGAGCCGACGGCACCGAGGAGCGACTGCGGTGCTCGGGCGTGACGGAACTGTCGATGACGTTGTTGGCCACGGGATTCGGCTACGGGTCGGGGCGACGTGCCGTGCAGGGAGCCATCGTCTCCGAGCTGCTGCCGCAAGTACGCGACATTCGCCGGATCGGGTCGGCAGCACTGGACTTGTGCATGGTCGCCTCCGGAGCGGCCGACGCTCACTTCGAGCACGGGCTCAGCCCATGGGACTGGGCCGCAGGTGCGCTGATCGCGGCCGAGGCAGGAGCAGTGGTTCGGCTACCGGCAGCGAACTCCACGAGTGCGCACGGCTCGGTGACTGTGGCTGCGGCCCCGGGAATCTCGGATGCCTTCCTGGCCGCTCTGCGCAGCGCCGGCGCTCTCGATCCGATCCCGGGCTGACGCGCTGGGTCGGTCTCAGCAGCGCGATTGACGCGCTGCCGAGAGCAGATCGGCATCGAGCGGCTGCGGCTCGGCATCAGGTGCTGTACTGGCGAGCGTGCGGAGCACTTCCTCGGCGTCGTCGCCCGGCTGGATCGCGCTGAAGTACGTTCCGAGAGCGAGGTCCACCGAGTCGTCGGTGCGAGAATCTTCGATGAGCTCGGCGCAGGGCGCTACCAGCCACACTGCACTCGCCGCCGCGAAACCGGCAGCACCGAAGCGAATCTGGCCCTGGCACTGCATGTTCTGATCGACGTAGACCGGATCGTTGCCGACCTGGACGTCCGGTGCGCTCGCGAAACCGTAATCGATGAGCTGGGCCGCAACAAGAGCAGCCTGACCGCGTTCACCGTTGGCATTGAAGACTCGTACCTTCGTCGCCGACAGAGGCGCGGGCTGGACGTCGAGCAGCGTGGTCGGGTCGACTTCGTCGCCCAGCGGAACGGGCTCCGTGCCGTCGGTGGCCGCTGTGGTGGTCGGCGCATTGCATTCGGCGGTAGCAGTGGTGGCATCCGAGGTGGTGAACACCTTGACCCACACGAGCACTCCCAGCAGAGCCAGCACCGTGAACACCGCGATGATGGGAAACGCGCGGCGGCGACGGAACGGACGACCTCGATCGTCGGCCGAATGGCCTTCGGTGATCAGAGAAACCACAGTTGATCTTCGCCTTTCCGTCGGCACGCGCCGAGACCGGTCACAGAGTCGATTCACACCGACGCGGTGCCTACTGTAGATGCCTGCGCTGCCGGGTGGCGGCACACTCGGCCGTACCTCGACTCGGATGTACTGCGCGACGCCCGATTCGGAGCGTGAAACCGGCACCGGGAAGTCTTCCGGGGATCGCGGAATGAAGCGGACCGTCGTGGTGTTGAAGCGGCGTGCATGCAGGCGATGGACTCATCGGCGGTTCGGTTTCGACTTTGCCACCGGCTTCGGCTATTGTCTGGCGGCCGCGGTGCTTCGGAAATCGGATGCCGATGCACTATCGATCTGGTGAGCGAGGTCTCGAGCGGGTTTCAACCGTCGAGTTCTGGGAACTACCCGGTGTAGTTTCGGGCACCGCGCGACGACGAACGATTTGACAGACACCAACACCGGTGGAAGCGAGCAACCGCCCTCTTCACAGCCGACGGCCACAAGCCGACCCATCGGCAGCTTTCACCACACACGCGCACGAAGATGAGGGGTACGAGAACAATGGCAACCGACTACGACGCACCGAGAAGAACAGAATCCGACGATGTGTCGGAGGACTCTCTCGAAGAATTGAAGGCTCGACGCAACGAGGCCCAGTCCGCAGTGGTGGACGTGGACGAATCCGACACTGCGGAGTCGTTCGAGCTTCCGGGTGCAGATCTGTCCGGCGAGGAGCTTTCGGTTCGGGTAGTTCCCAAGCAGGCGGACGAGTTCACCTGCTCGAGCTGCTTCCTGGTTCATCATCGCAGCCGTCTGGCCAGCGATGCCGGCGGCGCACTGATGTGTCGCGACTGCGCGGCATGATTGCGGGGGCACAGACCTGACCGGCTGGTTCGGGTCTGTGCCGTGACGTCGAGTACGTCGTTGGGGCGATAGGTCAGCGCCCTTCTACGCCGTGCGCGGTCAGCACCGCCAGCAACGCTTCCGGGCGTTTGGTGCTGACCAACCAATACGGTGTCGGGTCGTCCGGATCGTCGAGGACCACGATCACCATCTGTTTCACCCAGGTGCGGTGCTGTACGAAGGCAAGCGGATCCAGCTGCCTTCCGAGCGCCGCACTTTTTGCAGTTGCGGGCACTACTGCCGCCTTGGACGCGACGTCGAGTGGCAGATGGGCTTTGCCGACGTGCAACTCGACGCCGGAGGAGTCGGTGCCGTCGTCCGCACGGGTGACCACTGCTACGCGCAGCCTGCTGAAGGCGTACAACGCCCAGGCGAAGAGCGGTATCAGCACGAGGTAGGGGAGCCAGGCCCGAATTCCGGGTGCGCCCATGTGAATCTCCGCCGCCAACAGGACCGCCAGGGCACCGCCCACTGCCCACCACCAGAGCGGCACCCACAGCCGCTCGGAGTAGAGCACCGAGCCTGCCGGCGTCGTCGAGCCGGACGGTGGCGTGGAGTTGCCGGGCTCCGAGTTCGCGTGTTCGGTATGTCGATCTGCAGTCACGAGTCCCAGGGTAGTCGCCACGTCGAGACACGAGCGGGCCAGCGTAGTCTCGTTCGACGTGAGCGACGAAGTCACCGAGACCGGCAAAGAACCATCCGTGGATCGATCTCCGGTCTCGACGATGTCTGCATCTGCGTTGTCCGAGGTCCGTGTGCGCCGACTCGATCGTGAGTTGCCGGTGCCGGCTCGCGCGCACGAAGGCGACGCGGGCGTGGATCTGCGGATCACGGCCCCGGTCACGATTGCGCCGGGCGAACGCGTCCTGGTGGGGACCGGTATTGCGGTCGCACTTCCGTTGGGAACCGTGGGGCTGATACATCCGCGCTCTGGCCTGGCGGCGAAATCGGGGCTGTCGGTCATCAATACCCCGGGCACCGTCGATGCCGGCTACCGCGGCGAGATCAAGGTCTGTTTGATCAACCATGATCTGCACACTCCGATCGCGCTCGAGCGCGGCGACCGCGTCGCGCAGCTACTCGTTCAGCGCGTCGAGCTGGTGACGTTCGTCGAGGTCGACGAGCTGGACGACACCGTTCGAGGGGCCGGTGGTCACGGTTCGACCGGCGGGCATGCGAGTCTGAAGCAGTGAGTTCCGCCACGACGTTCGCCGGTGTCAGGCACCGTGGAAGCAACCGAGAAGAAGAGAGCTGAACATGTTCGGACGGCGTAAGAAGAACGACGCCGGCAGTGCCTCCGCGCCCGGTGCGGAGCCATTCGTCGACGGAGTCGAAAACGACGAGGTGGCCGAGGACACGATCGCCGACGGACCCCACGATCTCGGGGACCTCGACGACGATCGCGAGACTGTCGCGAGGACGCGACTCGACCTGGGGTCGGTGTTGGTCCCTCTTCCGGAGGGTGGGCAACTTCAGGTCGAGATGTCGCAGGCAGGCAGTCCGCAGGCGGTGCACATCGTCACCCAGTTCGGACGCATCACCATCGCTGCCTATGCAGCTCCGAAGTCACCCGGTCAATGGCGAGAGGTGGCAGCAGACCTGGCGGCGTCGCTTCGTAACGACAAGGCCGAGACAACGGTCGAGACGGGTCCGTGGGGACGCGAGCTCCTCGGCGTGACGGTCAACGCAGATCTGCGTTTCATCGGAGTCGACGGCTATCGATGGATGGTCCGCTGCGTGCTGGCCGGTCCGTCCGGTGCAGTGGGCGAGGGCCAGCCACTCGTGCAACTTGCCCACACGATTCTTCGGCAGACAGTGGTCGACCGGGGTACCGACCCGCATCCGGTTCGGACCCCGCTACCGGTGGTGTTGCCTCAGGTGCTGGCCGAGCAGCTCGCTGCTGCTGCAGAACAGCAGTCGGCAGCGCAGCAGGCGGCTCCTCAGCAGACGGCTCCTCAGCAGACGGCTGAGCCGCAGCAGGCGGACACCGCTGATGAACCTGCTGCACCGCACAACGATTCGACCCCAGAACCGGCGGCGGCCGAACGCGATCGAGCTCCTCGACGGGGGGCCTCGGGATCGGCGATCCAGCAACTCGGCGGCTGATTCGACAACTGAGCGGCTGATTCAACGACCGAGCAACTGATTCACCGACCGAGCAACCGGGGCCAGTGTCGATCGAGACCGTCGACAGCCGCTCGGCCGAGGCATCCCGGATCGCTCCCGATACCGTCCAACGTCACGGTGCGCAGCGCGCAGTCGGGCAGTGTCCCTGCCCACTGACGTGCCACGTCGATCGGATGCACGGCGTCGTCCACGGCACCCACCACGACGGCAGGCATTTGTATTCGTGCGAGTTCGGCGAGGTCCGGGCTGCGATGTCGCGCTGCCTCGTCCAAGGCGTCCGGAAGAGCAGGCCACTGCGCAGCCCAGGATCGGCGCAACGTGCGAGCGAGCCATTCCGGGCTCGACGATGCCATGGTTGCAGTGACGGCATCGAGCCCCTCCTCGCGCAGCAACCGGGCGGTGAACTGCGCGCTCAGGGCCGCGGGGGAGCCCGCAGGGTCTCCCGTCCACGCCGGTAGGGCGAGCGCCAGCGCGATGGTGCTCGACGCATTGTCGGCAGCCCATCGTGCTGCGACCGCGGCACCGAGCGAGATTCCTGCGACGACGATTCGGCCGTGACGGTGTGCCGCGCCGTCCAGAGCGGCGAGATAACTGTCCACGACACCGGCCGGATCGGGTTCGACCGCAAGGGTGGTCAATCCCACATCGCCGAACGCTGCCGAGAATGCGTCGTCGGCGAAGCGGGCGTCCGATCCCGTGCCAGGTAGAACGACCGCGGTGTGGGTATCGAGTCGGCTGTGCACGACACGATTGTGCACGCCTTCGCGCCGAGACGCGGCAGTGGTTGGTCAGCGTGACACATCGGGTCTACAGTGGCGAAGTACCCGCCCTGACGAGGCAAACCCCCACGTCGCCGCAGTACTCCCAGGAGTGGAGCCTGCGGAACGACCGACACCGCTGGAGCGCACCATGGCACCCGCTGCCGCAGGATACTTTCGCCGGTTGACGCGAAAGTTGACCGAGGACATCGAACAACTCGACGCCGAGGAAATGGCCGAATCCTCCGAAGCGTCCGGTGCCCGACGCGCGTGCGATTGCTCGCGTGGCGAGGAAGTCACGATGCTGGGACGGCTGCGCAGTGTCGAGGCGTGCTCGAAGGCCGCCAATGCGAACATCGAGGCCGAGTTCTTCGACGGCACCGACACGGTGACGCTGGTCTGGATCGGTCGCCGCAAGATTGCCGGAATCGAGCCGGGCAAGACTGTGCTCGTTCGCGGACGCGTCGGTGAGCGCGAAGGACGAAAAATCGTGTACAACCCCTATTACGAACTGCGCGACGACAGCTGACAACTGCCGGTATGGCACTCTCGTGGTCGTGACCAACAGCGACGATGCCGTGCCGCACCCGATGACGCCGAGCACGCCGGAATCCACGGCCGAGGTGTCGACGCCGGAGGGCGTCGAGAAGGTGGCCCCCACCGTTCTCGAGCAACTCGGCGGACTCAGTGGGCTCGTGTATTCCACCTTGCCGGTCGTCGTCTTCGTTCCGGCGAACAGCTATTTCAACCTCGGTGTCGCGCTGTGGGCCGCCCTGGGTGTCGCCGCCGCAGTTCTCGTGTGGCGTCTGATTCAGCGCAGTCCCATTCAGCCTGCGATCTCGGGGTTCTTCGGTGTGGGCATCTGCGCATTCATCGCGTACCGCACAGGAGATGCCAAGGGCTACTTTCTGTTCGGCATCTATACCTCACTGGTCTACGGCGGAGCGTTCGTGCTGTCGGTGCTCGCTCGTTGGCCGTTGGTGGGAGTCATCTGGGGCTACCTCAACGGCAAGGGAACGGCCTGGCGGCGGGACCGATCCGCGGTTCGCTACTACGACGTGGCCACGATCGCGTGGGCAGCGGTGTTCGGTGCGAGGTATGTCGTCCAATCGCAGCTCTACGACTCGGATCAGACCGGCTGGCTCGCCGTCGCGCGAATCGGGATGGGGTGGCCGTTGACGGGAGTGGCACTGCTGGTCACACTCTGGGCCGTACGTCGGGCCGATCGCACACTCGAGGTCGAATCGAATGCGGACCGGACCGACGGACCACGGCCGTCAGATCAGACCGACCGCAGCACGTAGTTCGTTCTCTACCTCTTTCGCGGCGACGAACAGCAATTCGTCGCCGCCCTCGAGTGGATCGTCGTGTTGCGGGACGATCACCCGTCCACCGCGCAGAATCGTCACCAACGCTGCATCCCTGGGCAATTGGAGCTTTCGGACCGGCTTGCCCGCCAACGGAGTGTTCTCCGGCAGCGTGATCTCGACCAAGTTCGCCTGCCCCTTGCGGAACGTCATCAGGTGTACGAGGTCGCCGACCGTCACGGCCTCTTCGACCAGCGACGCGAGCATGCGTGGCGTCGACACTGCGACGTCGACGCCCCACGAGGCGTCGAACAGCCATTCGTTTCGAGGATCGTTGACTCGCGCGACGACTCGGTCTACTCCGAACTCGGTCTTGGCCAGCAGGCTGAGCACCAGGTTGGCCTTGTCGTCGCCGGTAGCGGCAATCACCACGTCGTAATTCTCGAGTTGGGCGGCTTCGAGCAGGCTCAGCTCGCACGCGTCGGCCAGTACCCATTCCGCTTCCGGGATGGCGGCCTGATCGACGTGATCGAGTTTGCGTTCGAGGAGCATCACGGCGTGGCCGCCGCGGATCAACTCGCGTGCGATGGACCTGCCGACTGCGCCGGCACCGGCGATGGCGACTTTCATGGCATCCCGTTCGGATCGGTGAAGTGTGGGTGAAATGCTGCTGGGCTCATCAGTTGTCCGAAGGCGGCGGATTGCCGGCCAGCGCCAATGCTTCGGCCACCGTCCCCGATACGGCCGCGACGTAGATTTCGTCTCCAGCCTGGATCACGGTTCGTTTGTCCGGCAGAAGACCGGAACCGAATCTGATGACGAACGCGGCTCTCGACCGGGTGGCATCTTCGAGGACCGACAGTTTCTTGCCGATCCACCCCTCGTGACAGTCCAGCAGGACCACCGCCACGCTGCCCGACGGATCGCGCCATTTCGTCGTCGGATCGTCGCGCAGAAGATTGTGCAGAAATCTGTCGGTTGCCCAGGGAACCGTTGCGACCGTGGGGATACCGAGACGTTCGTACACTGCGGCGCGCTTGGCGTCGTAGATTCTTGCGACGACGTTCTCGACTCCGAACGTCTCGCGTGCCACGCGGGCGGAAATGATGTTGGAATTGTCCCCGGAGGACACGGCCGCGAAGGCTTCGGCCTTCTCGATACCCGCGTGGACGAGAACATCGCGGTCGAATCCCATGCCGACGACGCGCGGCCCGGTGAAATCCGCGTCGAGTCGCAGGAACGCCGTCTTGTCTCGGTCGATGATCGCCACCTCGTGGCCGATGCGTTGGAGCGCTCCTGCCAGCGATGCGCCCACGCGGCCACATCCCATCACAACTACGTACAACGCCCCAGCTCCGTCCCGAACTCGATCTCGATACCGATGGCCGTCACTGCCACCGTGTAAGCGTGCACCAACGTATCCGGCATTCGTCGGTGAATCGAGCCAGGGTGTCTTCTGGCCGTATTTGGGACGCTCGCCCGAGACCTCCGGCAGGCGACGGCCTACGCTTCTCCCGTGTCCAAGCTTTCGACTGCCGCCAAGCGGCTATTGCTGGGTAGGCCGTTCCGCAGCGATAAGCTCGGCCATACGCTGCTGCCCAAGCGCATCGCTCTGCCGGTGTTCGCCTCCGACGCCATGTCGTCGGTTGCCTACGCACCCGAAGAGATCTTTCTGGTGCTGTCGGTCGCGGGCATCTCTGGAATCGCATTCACGCCCTGGATCGGACTCGCGGTCGCGGTGGTCATGGCAGTGGTCGTCGCTAGCTACCGGCAGAACGTGCACGCCTACCCGTCGGGTGGTGGCGACTACGAGGTCGCGACCGTCAATCTCGGTCCGACGGCGGGTTTGACCGTCGGTAGCGCCTTGTTGGTCGATTACGTACTGACTGTTGCCGTGTCGATTTCGGCGGCCGCGTCGAACATCGGATCTGCGGTGCCTCTGGTTGCCGAACACAAAGTTCTGTTCGCTGTGGTGGCGATCGTGCTGATCACCTCGATCAATCTGCGCGGCATCCGGGAGTCGGGCGCGGCTTTTGCCATTCCCACGTACGCCTTCATGTTCGGCATGGTGCTGATGATCGGTTGGGGTCTGTTCCGCGTCTACGGACTCGGTGAGAACGTGCAGGCGCAGTCGGCTGCGTTCGAGCTGAAGGCGGAGGATTCGCACCTGTACGGCATCGCATTCGCGTTTCTGATCGCCCGCGCGTTCTCCTCGGGGTGCGCCGCGCTGACGGGAGTCGAGGCGATCAGCAACGGCGTCCCGGCCTTCGAGAAGCCCAAGTCTCGCAATGCTGCGACAACACTGCTGCTGCTGGGAGTGATCGGGATAACCCTGTTGATGGGCATCATCGTGCTGGCTCAGACCGTGGGCATCAAGTACGCCATGGATCCCGAGGCGCAACTGGTCGGTGCACCTGACGGGTACGTCCAGAAGACGTTGATCGCCCAGTTGGCAGAGACGGTGTTCGACGGATTTCCGGCCGGATTCTTCTTCATCACCATCGTCACCGCGTTGATCCTCGTGCTCGCGGCGAACACGGCGTTCAACGGATTCCCGGTGTTGGGTTCGGTTCTCGCACAAGACCGTTACCTGCCCCGCCAACTGCACACCCGCGGCGATCGACTGGCGTTCAGTAATGGCATTCTCTTCCTGTCCGGCGCTGCTATCGCGTTCGTGGTGGTGTTCGGTGCCGAAGTAACCAAGCTCATCCAGCTGTACATCGTGGGAGTCTTCGTGTCGTTCACGCTGAGCCAGACCGGGATGATCAGGCACTGGACGCGGCTGCTCGCTACCGAGACCGACGCCGAATCGCGTCGCCGAATGCTGAGATCGCGCGTGGTCAACAGTGTGGGGCTCCTGATGACGGGAACGGTGTTGGTGATCGTTCTGATCACCAAGTTCGCAGCCGGCGCATGGATAGCGATCGTCGCGATGGTCCTGATCTTCGGCTTGATGCGCTTGATCCGAAAGCATTACGACACCGTGGCGAGCGAGCTCGAGGACGAGGAGTGGGACGGCGTATTGCCCAGCCGCACCCACTCGATCGTGTTGGTGTCGAAATTGCACATGCCGACTCTGCGCGCCCTGGCGTACGCCCGAGCGACGAGGCCGGACACTCTGGAAGCGGTGACGGTCAACGTCGACGAGGCCGATACTCGTGCCCTCGTGCGGGAATGGGAGGCCAGCGATGTCACTGTGCCGCTCAAGGTCGTCGAGTCTCCGTACCGCGAGATCACCAAGCCGGTGCTGGACTACGTCAAGCGGGTTCGACGCGACTCCCCGCGCGACGTCGTCACCGTGTTCATCCCGGAATACGTGGTGGGGCATTGGTGGGAGCAGGTCCTGCACAACCAGAGCGCACTGCGGCTGAAGTCTCGGCTGTTGTTCCAGCCGGGTGTGATGGTCACCAGCGTGCCGTGGCAGCTGCATTCGGCGGAGAAGGCGCGCAGAGAAGTGCTCGGCAATGCGCCGGGAGCTTCTCGTAGAGGCTACGAACCTCCGGTGGGCAAGTGAGCGAGAGTTGGTCCGGACTCGAAGTCGAAGTCGAACTCGGAGCTCCTGGACACGGTGGGTTCTGTGTGGCCCGGCACGAGGGTCGGGTGATGTTCGTGCGGCACGGTCTGCCGGGGGAGCGGGTGCTGGCCAAGGTCACCGAGGATCGGGGTGGTTCGTTCTGCCGGGCGGATGCAGTCGAGATCCTGGTGCCGTCGGTCGATCGGGTCGACGCGGTGTGCCCGATCTCCGGGCCGGGAGGATCCGGTTGCTGCGATTACTCTCATGCGAGCTTGGAAGCCGGTCGGACGATGAAGGCATCGGTGGTTGCCGAGCAACTGCGCCGAGTCGCCGGAATCGAGCGCGAGGTACTGGTCGAGGAACTTCCCGGTACCGGCGACGGACGTGGTTGGCGAACTCGGGTGCGGCTCGCTGTCGACGCCGGCGGGCAACCTGGCTTTCACCGTTATCGAAGCAGTTCGATCCTCACCGAACTCAGGTGCCCCCAGATGGATTCGGTTGCCTACGAAGGATTGTCGAACAGGCAGTGGCGGCCGGGATCGGAGTTGCAGGTCGTGGTGGACGGATCAGGCGAGCGGCATGTCGTCGAGATCGCCCCGGCGCAGGTGTCCCGTACCGGCCGGAGGGCACCCGGTCGGCGAGGAGCAGCCGCTCGGCGCGCTGCGTCGTCGCGGGCGCGGCCGGAAAAGGCCGTGATCGGATCGGGTCGGGTGACGGAATTCGTATCCGACAGGGCCTGGACCCTCGACGCCACCGGTTTCTGGCAAGCCCATCGCGGTGCGGCCCAGACCTACACCGACGTGGTGACGGAATGGGCGGACGCCTCCCCGGGGGATGGTGCGTGGGATCTTTACGGTGGTGTCGGGGTGTTCGCGGCGGCCCTCGCCCCCGGAGTCGGATCCACCGGGCACGTGTCGAGCGTCGAATTCTCCCGGCGCGCAGCCGAGGACGGCCGTTCGGCTCTGGCAGATCTCGCGCAAGTCTCCTTCGTGCCCGGCCGCGTCGAGCGCTCGATGGATGCGTTGACGCAGCCGGTGTCGGTTGCGGTACTCGATCCGCCTCGCGCGGGAGCCGGCCGAGACGTGATCGACGCCCTCGCCGCCAGACGACCCCGTTCGGTCGTGCATGTCGGGTGCGATCCGGCGTCGTTCGCGCGAGACGTGAGCCTGTACCGCGCGGCGGGGTACGAGCTCACCGACGTCCGCGCCTTCGACGCGTTTCCTCTGACGAGTCACGTCGAATGCATCGGACGCTTCGTTCGTGGATAGGTTGCTCACCCGTCTCGGATGCGCTGTCCGGCTGTGCCCGAGGTGACGAACACCGCGGCGGTGACCGTTCACCCGCGGTGGGTGACTTCGGCGACCGAGGCGAAGGCATCGGTGGGTACGGACACGATGCGCTGAGCACCGCATCGGCAGCCCTGGTATCCGACGAGGCCTTCGCTCGTGGCGTGGGTGGAGTGTGTGGTCCAGGTGTGTGTCGTGTGTTCGGTGTGCATGCATCCACTGTGATGTAATGGTCTTATGCACATCAACCCTTACGGGGAATATGCGGTGAAACTCGGTATCGACCTGCTCAACTGTCCGCCCGTCTCGGCGGCCGAACTGGGGACCCGCTGCGTAGACGCGGGCCTTGTTCCGGATTGGACGGCAACCGATGCCGATCTGGTCGACACCCACGACTTCCTGCGTGACTGGGCATGCGTGGTGGACGCCGAGACCGAAGACGAGCGGGCCGACGCGCTCAATGCTCTTCTGGCACAGGCCGCGGCGTATCCGAGGTTGACCAACCATGCCGGTGACGGGTGGCACATGCACTACCGCGATCCCAACATTGCACTGGGCGGCGTGATACGGGCGCTGGTGAGCGTCGGGACAGCCTTGCATCTGACCGGGCGCGGGATGTCCCGTCTCGATCGCTGCGCTGCCGCCGACTGCTCGCTCGCCTTCGCGGACACTTCACGCACCGGGAGGCAGCGGTACTGCGGAACAGTATGTTCCAACCGCGACGCGGTGCGCCGACATCGAGCGCGAGCAGCAGCGTCCTGACCGGTCCCGGTTTCGACCTGTCGCAGTGGCACTTTCGGTTGTGCAGCCGCACCGTCAGCGGTCCGTCCACCACTATCGAATCAGCCGAGTTCCACTTCGGTGCAAACGAATTCTCGTCTCGAACCATCCGTCGGTCGGATTGTTCCGAATATGTACTGCGGCGGGAAAACGCGGAGGTTTCGATATGAGAGCACTATGACCACTAGTGTCGTGTTCGATGAACTCGATCATGAACCCGTCTGTTGGGACGACCTTGCGATGAGCGCGCCGTTTTCCGACGTGCCCGGATCATCGGACGCCGGCCGTGGCCGCGCGCCCGACGCCGCAGAGAACTCTGTGGCAGCGGACGCGGTGTGCGCCGTCCCCAGCCCGCAGCTCAAGAACCTGCGGGCCGACGAAGCCGACCGGCTGCGTCGGTTGATGGCCTCGGTTGCACGAGGTGATCGGTCGGCATTCGCCGAGCTGTACGACGCCACCTCTGCTCGTGTTTACGGGATGGTGCTTCGGGTGCTTCGTGACCCGGGATACAGCGAGGAGACCGCCCAGGAGGTGTTCCTTCAGATCTGGCGTTCGGCACCCAATTACGACCCGAGTCAGGGCAGTCCACTCGCGTGGATCATGACGTTGGCGCATCGCCGCGCCGTCGATCGCGTCAGAAGCGAGCAGTCCGGCACCGACCGTGAGGCGGCGTACGGCGCAGTGAGTCACACGCCCGAGCACGACGAGGTGCTCGAAACGGTGACCCAGAGACTCGAATCGGAGGCAGTGGTGGCCTGTCTCGAAACATTGACCGATACGCAGAGCGAGTCGGTACGAATGGCTTATTACAGCGGTTACACCTACCGCGAGGTTGCGGAGCGGCTCGGGGTCGCGGTGCCCACAATCAAATCGCGCATACGAGACGGACTGATCAAATTGAAGACATGTCTGGGGGTGATCCCGCAATGAGTGAATCGTCCCGACAACGACTTTTCGACGATGCGGAGGTCTACGCCCTTCACGCTATGACCGACTCCGAACGACGCGGCATCGAGGCCGACCGGCTTCGGGTCGACGACACGGCGCGCGCGCAGTTCGACGTTCTCGTGAGTGAGATCCACGAGACGTTGGCGTTGGCTGCCGCGATCGATGCGGCACCTGCCCCCGACCGACTGCGCCAGGTGGTACTCGATCGAGTTGCCACCAGCGAGCAGGAGCCCACGGTTCGGGAGCTACCGCCGAACGTCACTCCGCTGCACCGCCATCGGCGCGAGCGCTCGAAGAGCTGGCGCTACTCGATGATGTCCGCAGCTGCCGCGGTGATCGTGGCCGTCGGCGGCGTGGTGGTCGTCACACAAACGATGGGTAACGACGCGCAGCCGTCTCAGGCGGAGCAGATCGTCGCCGCGGCCGATGCGCGCCAGGCGACGGCCGACTTCCCCGGAGGAGGCACGGCCACCGTGTCGTACTCGCTGTCCCGCGACGCGGTAGTGGTGTCCCTCGACGGTGTCGCTCAACCGCCGGCAGGGCGCGCTTATCAGATGTGGTTCGTCGACGGTTCGCCGCGATCGGCAGGTGTGATGACCGAGGACCAGATCACCTCCGAATCCGGCACGGTGGTCGATGGTCTCGGTTCGGCGACGAACTTCGCGTTCTCGCTCGAGCCTGCGGGTGGCTCACCGCAGCCCACCGAGGTGCTCACGATGCTGACGCTGGGAGCCTGACCAGTTCACAATCGCCGCGGGCGGTTCGATATTCGGTGTCAGATACCTATGTCGAACCGCCCGAGCGTTTTGATCACCGCGGCCATCTGCCCGTACGCACCGGTGGCGAGATTCTCCAACAGTCCGAGCTTGACCGCTGGGGCATCACTGGTCAGGGCTTCGAAGTGCTGTACCGACACCACCACGAGGTCGACCGGTGTGTCTGCCACCATGTCGAGCAGAAAGGGAACCGCCATCAGCAGCGGCATCTCCCCGAAGCTCATCCCGGGCGACAGCGTGGTGATGGTGTGCGTACCGCCGTCGGCCGCGACGGCCCGCGATGTCACCTCTCCGCGCAACATCAGGAACAGGCCTGCGGCCGCGTCGCCCTTGCGCACGATGACGTCGCCGCGCGCGTAGTGCCGCTTCTCCAGATAGGGGGTGACGGCCTCGAATTGAGAGGCGGACAGCCCCGCGAGCAATGGATGTTCGGCCAGGGTGATGTCGGTAGGCTGTCGCAGACCTGCGCAATGCCGATCGAGCAGGAGGTTCTCGGCCCACTGGATGGCCGACCCCAGGCTCGAATAGACGCGACCCGCCGGATCTGATGGGTCGAGACTCGACGTGGTGTGGCCCATGATCGCTCGCGGGTCCACCAGTGACACCACGCAGCCGTGTTCGGCGAGGTCCCGACGCAGGTCTTCGAACATGGTGCGCGCAATGGCACTGACCTCGTCGACGCCGCGCACGTCGATGACGAGGGCGTCCAGTTCTCGGTCCAGGTTTCCGATCTCACGGACGGCCGTCTCGGCACCGGAGAACAACAGGTCGCCGTGCAGCTCGTATACGCGGGCGCGGTCTCCCACGACGGCCAGGGTGGCCTGCTCGACGTCGGAACGCCGTTTGCGGGACGGTGCTTCGGTGAGTACGTAACGACGACGGATCGAAGACTTCGCGGCGCGAGTGACATGCAGGAAATGAAGTTCGAGGCGGGTCGAGAGTTCTCGGCATGCAGCGACCCCGCGCACGCTGTTTCCATGGGAATCGAGCCGTGGTGAGTAGACGGCGATACCCATCTGGCCCGGCAGTACCGCAAGGATTCCGCCCCCGACTCCGCTCTTGGCCGGCATACCCACCCGGGCGACCCAGTCTCCTGCGCCGTCGTACATCCCGCACGTCGTCATCACCGCCAGCACTCGTTCGACCAGCGCAGGTGCCAGAGCGCGTTCGCGGGTGTGTGGATTGACGCCGTTGTTGGACATGGTGGCTGCCATCATGGCGAGATCGACCGTGGTCACGTCGATCGAACACTGGCGAAAGTACAGATCGACGGCGGCATCGGGATCGTGGTCGATGATGTCGAACGAGCGAAGCATGTACCCGATGGCGCGGTTGCGATTTCCGGTGCGCGCCTCCGAGCGATACACGGCATCGTTGAAGCTCAGAGACCTCCCTGCATAGCGCGAGTACGAGGCCCGAATACGCTCGAAACGATCCTGGGGAGTGCGTCCCGCGACGAGTGACGCCGCCGTGATGGCACCCGCGTTGATCATCGGGTTGCGGGGTCGCTCGGTGACGGGGTCGAGGCTGATCTCGTTGAACGGCTCACCGGACGGCTCGATGTCGATCTTTCCTGCAACCGCGGCGAGTCCTCGATCGGCCAGGGCCAGTGCATAGGTGAACGGCTTGGAGATGGATTGGATCGTGAAAGGGACCTGGGTGTCCCCGACCTCGTAGACATAGCCGTCGGTGGTCGTCAGCGCGATACCGAAGCCGTCGGGCGTGACGGCAGCGAGCTCGGGGATGTAGTCGGCCACCTGTCCGGTCGTGTCGTCTCGGCACAGTTCGTGGACTCGTTCGAGGATGGCATCGACGACGTTGCTCATGGGCAACACTGTAGGTGTGATGTCCGATTCGACACCGGTGAGGTTAGGGGCGGCTGATCCAGGACATCCGGTCGTTCGACGGTAGTGTCACCGAGACCACGCTGGGCGGAGCGGCGGGGGTCCATCGACTCCGTAGACTGAAAGTCCAAATGTGTGAACCGGCCGGAGGGAGCGATCTCGTTGGGTGTCCTAGCGCGAATTCAGACGCCCGAGGACTTGCGCGGCCTCGGTAGTGCCGAACTGGCCGAGTTGGCTCGCGAGATCCGCGCGTTTCTCGTGGAGAAGGTGTCTGCCACGGGCGGCCACCTCGGGCCCAATCTGGGCGTGGTGGAACTGACACTGGCGATTCATCGCATCTTCGACTCTCCTCGTGATCCCGTCATCTTCGATACCGGTCACCAGGCTTACGTCCACAAGATGCTGACCGGGCGTACCGGTCTGTTCGACACGCTGCGTAAGCAGGGCGGCCTCTCGGGCTATCCTTCGCGAACCGAGAGCGAACACGACTGGGTCGAGTCCTCGCACGCGTCGGCGTCGCTGTCCTACGCCGACGGCCTCGCCAAAGCGTTCGCACTCAAAGGTGAGAGCGATCGGCATGTCGTCGCCGTCGTCGGCGACGGTGCGCTCACCGGCGGAATGTGCTGGGAAGCGCTCAACAACATTGCGGCCGGCCGCGATCGATCTCTGGTCATCGTCGTCAACGACAACGGCCGCTCGTATGCCCCGACGATCGGCGGGTTGGCCGATCACCTTGCTGCCCTTCGGCTCCAGCCCCAGTACGAGAAGATCTTGGACAACGGGCGCCGCATCGTGCGCAAGATTCCCGTCGTCGGGCCGACTGCGTACACGATGCTGCACGGCATGAAGGCCGGGGTGAAGGACGCCATCAGCCCGCAGGTGATGTTCACCGATCTGGGCATCAAATATCTGGGTCCGGTCGACGGCCACGATCAACACGCGATGGAATCGGCGCTGCGCCGGGCAAAGGCGTACGGCGGACCGGTCATCGTTCACGCGGTGACCCGCAAGGGCATGGGCTACGTTCATGCCGAGAACGACGTCGCCGACCAGATGCATGCCACCGGTGTCATCGATCCGGCGACCGGATTGGCGCGATCGAAGTCGGCACCGGATTGGACGTCGGTGTTCTCGGCCGCACTCATCGAGCAGGGCGAGCAGAACGAGGACGTCGTTGCGATCACCGCGGCGATGGCTGCGCCCACCGGACTTGCCGCGTTCGGGGTTCGGTTCCCCGAGCGAATGTTCGATGTCGGTATTGCCGAGCAACACGCCATGACATCGGCTGCAGGGCTCGCGCTCGGCGGCATGCACCCCGTGGTCGCCATCTACTCGACGTTCCTCAATCGAGCGTTCGACCAACTGCTCATGGACGTAGCGCTACTCGGGCTGCCGGTTACCGTGGTTCTGGACCGCGCAGGCGTCACCGGTGCCGACGGTGCCAGCCACAACGGCATGTGGGACATGTCTTTGCTCGGCATCGTTCCCGGTATGAAAGTGGCGGCACCCCGAGACGCAGAGACACTGCGTGAGGAGTTGGCCGAGGCGATCGCGACGTCCGACGGGCCCACTGCGCTGCGCTTCCCGAAGGGTGCGGTCACCGAGACCGTGTCGGCAGTGCGCAGGCTGGACGGGGTCGTCGATGTGTTGACCGAGCCATCCGATGCGAGGGGTGACGTACTGATAGTCGCGGTCGGTGTGTTCGGTGCACTTGCCCTCGAAGCAGCGAAGAAGCTTCGACACGACGGGGTCTCGGCGGCCGTCGTGGATCCGCGATGGGTCCTTCCCATCCCGCAGTCGTTGCTGAAGTTGGCCGAGGACTACCGGATGGTCGTGACGATCGAGGACAGCGGTCTGCACGGCGGCATCGGCTCGGCGCTGTCGGCGGCTCTCCGAGGAGCCGGCGTCGACACTCCGTGTCGCGATCTGGGTGTGCCACAACGATTCTTGGACCACGCATCGCGGGAGCAGCTCCACCACGAACTCGGCCTCACCTGCGACGACGTAGTACAGCGGGTCTCGCACTGGGTCAAGAGTCTCTGACCGATCGCCGGATCGGTTGCGGCACGAAGAGTGTCGTCGAGAAGGCGCAGGTCAGGTCTCGGGCGGTCTAGCTGCCCGCCACCCGCTCTTCGACCCGAACGTGGTCGATCAGGTGGGCCAGTGCGAACGGATCGTGCGCAAGAAGGCGTTCCACGGTCTCCTTGTCGGCTCCCTCGACGATCATGGTCGATCCGCTGTGGTCGGGGAGCGGGCTCGACGACCGGAGGATCTTGCGGCGCTCGAGTTCGCGCAGCCAGGCGCGATGGTCGGTTCGGTGATCGTCACGGCCGGATGACGTCTCGGGTGAGTACGCGTACTCGACGACGAAAATCGGCATGTCAGATCACCATGTCCTCGAGCTCCATGCCCTTGGTTTCCTTGATCTTGTACTTGACGAAGAAGAACGACAGGATCGCAAAGAACGCAAAGAACGAATAGATGAACCCGAGTCCGATGGTGTCGGACAGCGGCGGAAACGCCAGGGTGATGGCGAAGTTGGCAATCCAGTTCGCAGCAGTGCTGATGCCGAGGGCGACCGCGCGCATTCGGTTGGGGAACATTTCTCCGAGCATCACCCACATGATCGGCCCCCAGGTCGCGGCGAAGAAGACGACGAAGAGATTGGCACCGACGAGCGCGACGGGGCCCCACGGCGCCGGCAACTCCAATTGATCGCCGCTACCCACCGACTGGGTGAACGCGATGGCCGCGAGCACCAGGCCGACGAACATTCCGATCGAACCGATCATGAGCAGGTTTCGTCGTCCGAATCGATCGACGAACAAGATCGCGACGAAGGTCATCGATACGTTGATGACGGAGGTGATGACCGACGTCACGAACGATTGGTTCTCGCTGAATCCGACGGACTTCCACAGAGTCGTCGAATAGTAGAAGATCGCGTTGATACCGACGAACTGCTGCAGGATTGCCATGGTGATGCCGACCCAGACGATGGGTTGCAGACCGAACTTGGGCCCGCGAATGTCGCCGAACGAGGACTTGGACTCTCGGCGCAACGTCAGGCGAATTTCTTTGACGCGCTCGTTCGGGTTCACTTCACCGCTGATGTCACCGAGGATGCGCGCTGCTTCCTCGTCGAGGTGCTTGCCGACGAGATACCTGGGGGATTCCGGAATCAGGGTGGCGAGAAATCCGTAGACCAGAGCGGGTGCGACGCCGACGAGGAACATCCACCGCCAGGCTTCGAGTCCGAACCACAGATCGTTCGACGGTCCGCCTGCCGCATTCTGCAGTACCGCATCAGAGAGCAGAGCAGCGAAGATACCGACGGTGATCGCCAGCTGTTGCAACGAGGCCAATCCGCCGCGGTAGCGGGCCGGTGCGATCTCCGAGATGTACGCGGGCGCGATCACCGATGCGATGCCGATACCGAGTCCGCCGAGCACACGCCACAGCATCAGATCGGGGACGCTGAAGGCGAAGCCGGAGCCCACCGACGAAATGGTGAACAGTGCAGAACCGAGCAGCATCACCTTCTTTCGGCCCCAGCTGTCGGCGAGGCGGCCGGCGAACCACGCACCGACGGCGCAGCCGAGTAGCGCGATGGCTACGGCGAAGCCGGTGACGAACGACGACAGAGCGAAGTTCTCCTGGATGGAGTCGACCGCGCCGTTGACGACCGAAGAATCGAACCCGAACAGGAAGCCGCCGACGGCAGCGGCAATGGTGACTCCGATAACTTTGGCTGTGTACCGATCGGTTGATTGCGTCATCGCCTGACCCAGCTTTCGAGGTGAACCAGCATCCATGGTGGTCGATCGCCATCATCGTCCTCGTGACTGGGAAATGGGAGCAAATCGACCCGTCTAGCCGGTATGGGCGAATTGTCCGGTAGAGCTGCCGGCGAGCTCGACGTTGTGGACCGACTTTCGACGGATGTCGTCCCCGACGTCGAGTTCGACGACGCTTGGTCAGTGCGCCCCGGCGGCCAACCACTGATCGAACGTCTGTCGACCATGATCCGAATCGGTTGTGGTGACCAGCGTTCCGTCGCGCATCGCTCGTCCGTAGGTGCCGGGGATCGGTAGCTCGAGTACCAGACCAGGGGCGTCGATCGCGCGCGAATACTGCCGGACCATCTCGGCCATACGCTCTTCACGTGGGCCGCCGAGATCCGTCACTCGGCCGGCGGGGGACTTCTCCGCTAGGTCCACCAACCGTTCGGCGACCTCGCGGGCGGCGATGGGCTGCGAGACCATCCTCGGGATGATGCTCACCGGACCGAACGAGGTCCGTTCGCGGATCTGGGCGGCGAATTCATGGAACTGGGTGGCCCGAAGAATCGTCCACGGTACCGTTCCTGTGCGAATGATGCTCTCCTGCTTCACCTTTCCGGCGTAGTAGGCGTGCGGGGCCTTGTCGATACCCACGATCGACAAGGCCACGTGATGCCGCACGCCTGCCTCGTTCTCGGCCGCAAGCAGGTTGCGGGTGACAGCGGAAAAGAACGCCGTCGATTCCTTGGCGGACATCGTCCGTGTCGAGGCGACGTCGATCACCGCGTCGACGCCTGCCATCGCGTCGGCCAGTCCGGTGCCGCTGACGAGATCGACGCCCGCGGATCGCGACAACACCACCACGTCGTGTCGGCCTTCGCGAGCTACCTCGACGACATGCACTCCGACGGTTCCCGTTCCACCGGCTACGGCTAGCTTCATCGTTTGCCCACCTTCTCGTAGATGATCGGGCCCGGAGAACAGCGGGCCTCACCTGTACGACGACGCAGCCGAGCACAATGTATGGCGGGTGTCAGGCCCAGTGTCGGAGTTTGTCCGGATTGAGCACGATCCAGACGTCGGTCACCGCACCTTCAGTGGTGGCGAACCCGATGACTGCGAACACGAGGCCTTCGCGTCGGATCACTATGCCGGACAGACCGTTCACGGACTCGATCGACCAGTCCAGGTCGGTCGACTTGGCGGTGATGCCGCGGATGAAACGGGCGACCCGGTCGGAGCCCACCACAGCATTGCGGGCTGCAGAGATACGCCCGCCTCCGTCACTGACCAGACTGACGTCCGGAGCGAGCAGTGAGACGAGCGATGCCAGGTCCCCGCCTCCCGAGGCGAGGACAAAAGCGCGCACGACGCGATCGTGGTCGATGGGGTCGGTATGGGACAGGTGACGTGCGTGGATCTGCTTTCGGGCGGCTGACGCGAGTTGGCGGCAGGCAGCGGGGGAGCGATCAAGGACGGTCGCGATCTCGTCGAACGGAACGGCGAATGCGTCGTGCAGCACGAACGCGACTCGCTGCGCTGGACCGAGCGAGTCGAGGACGACGAGCAGCGCCAGACTCACCGAATCCTGCTGCACGACTCGGTCGGCGGGGTCGGCGGCAATGAAATTCCCGGCGTCGAGGCCGCGGACGGGTTCGGGCAACCACTGACCGACGTAGGTCTCGCGGCGAACGCGGGCGGAGCCGAGAATGTCGAGACAGATGCGGCCCACTACACGGGTGAGCCACGCGGCAGGTACCTCGATGGCGTCGCGTTCGGCGTCGGTGAGCCGGTACCAGCGGACGAGTGCCTCGGATGCGGCATCCTCGGCGTCGCTGTAGGAACCCAACATTCGATAGCCGATGCCGATCAGCCGACCACGTTCGCTGTTCATCGGGTCAGACGGTAGCCGAGTTCGAGGTCATGGACGAAAATCCGGAGAAATTCGTCCATAACCTCGAACTCCGCGGGCAGTGCTAGACGCTGGCTACACCCGGGGCGAGGAAGCGCTGGCCGGTCGCGGCCTCGGAAGCGCCGCTGCGGTCCAGGTACGGGGTGATGCCGCCGTTCCAGAATCCGAAGCCGCCGCCGAGGAGCAGGCAGAGGTCGATGTCCTCGGCCGCCGCGACGACACCCTCGTCGAGCATGATCCTGATTTCGTCGGCGAGCGCGTTGCGGGTGCGCTCGAGCACCTGCTCGGCGGTGGACGGCGAATCTCCCTGTGGCCACAGTGCAGCGACCTCGGGATCGACGACCTGGCCCTCCGGGCCATACGTCCACACGCCCGGCTTCTTCGCCTCGACGAGCGCACGGAATCCGGGGGAGTCCTTGAACCGCTCCGGGTATGCCTCGCCGAGGGTTTCCGCAGTGTGCAGAGCCACGGCCGGTCCGACGAGCGCCAGCAACGTCAACGGGCTCATCGGCATGCCGAGTTCGCCCACAGCGCCATCGGCGACATCGAACGGAGTGCCTTCGTCGATCGCGCTGATGATCTCGTTCGACGCGCGAGTGACCAGACGGTTGAAGACGAAGCCCGGAAGATCTGCCGACAGAACGGCCGATTTCTTCAGGGTCTTGGCCGTAGCGAATGCCGTTGCCAGAGTGGCATCGTCGGTCTTCTCACCCTTGACGACCTCGAGCAGCGGAAGAACGGCGACGGGGTTGAAGAAGTGGAAGCCCACGACGCGCTCGGGGTGCTTCAGATCCGCAGCCATCTTGGTGATCGACAGCGAGGAGGTGTTGGTCGCGAGAATCGTTTCGGCAGAAACGAATTCCTCGACCTCCGCGAACACCTTCTTCTTGACGTCGAGGTTCTCGAAGACTGCTTCGATGACGAAGTCGGTCGCGGCGAAGGCGGACTTGTCGATCGAGCCGGAGACCAACGCCTTCAACCGATTTGCGGCGTCGGGGGACAGACGCTTCTTGCCGAGCAGTTTGTCGATCTCGCTGTGAACGTAGCCGACACCCTTGTCGATGCGTTCCTGGTCGATGTCGGTCAGAATCACCGGCACCTCGAGCTGGCGCACGAACAGCAAGGCGAGCTGGCTGGCCATCAGCCCGGCACCGACGATGCCGACACCGGAAATCTTGCGGGCGAGCGACTTGTCGGGTGCGCCGGCCGGACGCTTCGCGCGCTTCTGTACCAAGTCGAATGCGTACAGTCCGGCACGCAGTTCGTCCTTGACCAGCAGGGTCGACAGGGCGTCGTCCTCGGCGGCGAACGCGGTGTCGAGAGACGCCGAATCGGTGATGTCGGTGTTCTTGGCGAGCTCGAGCAGCTCGACAGCAGCGACGGGGCCGGGAGCGAAGTTGTTGGTCTTGCCGGCCACGATGCCCTTGGCGCGGGCGATTGCGTCGTCCCAGGCCTGTCCGCGGTCGATCTCGGGACGCGCAGGGGTGACCTCGCCCTTGATCACCTGGGCGGCCCACG
Organism: Rhodococcus sp. AW25M09; assembly: GCF_000333955.1. Lineage (GTDB taxonomy): Bacteria > Actinomycetota > Actinomycetes > Mycobacteriales > Mycobacteriaceae > Rhodococcoides. The sequence goes on along the minus strand of NZ_CAPS01000084.1, from coordinate 20,875 downwards.
CGAGGGACTGCTCGAGGAAGTCGGCACCACCGAAGATGGCGTCGGCGATGCCGAGGTCGAGTGCCTGCTGCGGCTTGAGGACGCGGTTCTGGTTCAGTGCGTTCTCGATGACGACGGTGACGGCGTTCGAAGCTCCGATGATGTTGGGCAGCAACTGAGTTCCGCCCCATCCGGGTACCAGGCCGAGGAAGGCCTCGGGCAGGCCGAGCGCGGCAGCGTTCTCTGCGACGGTGCGGTAGTGCGAGTGCAGCCCCACTTCGAGGCCGCCGCCGAGCGCGGCACCGTTGATGAACGCGAACGTCGGGATCGCGGACTCACGCAAGCGACGGAAGACCTTGTGGCCGAGTTGGCCGATCTGCAGCGCCTCGTCCTTGGTCTTGATGTTCGGCACACCGTTGAGGTCGGCTCCGACGGCGAAGATGAACGGCTTGCCGGTGACGGCGATGGCCACCGGGTTCGCGGCGAACGCCTCGTCGAGTGCGGCATCGAACTTGGCCAATCCGCCGGGACCGAAGGTGGACGGCTTGGTGTGATCGAAGCCGTTGTCCAAGGTGACCAGGGCGATCGAACCTTCGAGCCCCGGGACGGAGATGATCTTGGTGTACGCGTTCGTGACTACTTCGTCCTCGAACGCTGTGGTGATGTCACTCATTTGGCTGCTCCCGAGTAGTCAGCGTGGTTGGGGTTCTCCCAGATGACGGTGCCGCCCATGCCGAGACCGATGCACATGGTCGTCAGGCCGTAGCGGACGTCGGGCTGTTGGGCGAACTGGCGACTCAGCTGAGTCATCAGGCGAACGCCCGAGGACGCGAGGGGGTGGCCACACGCGATGGCACCGCCCCACTGGTTGACGCGGGGGTCGTCGTCGGCGATGCCGTAGTGCTCCAGAAATGCGAGAACCTGGATCGCGAAGGCCTCGTTGATCTCGAACAGGCCGATGTCTTCGATGCTCAATCCGGTTCGGCCGAGCAGCTTTTCGGTCGCGGGCACCGGGCCGATGCCCATCACGGCGGGATCGACGCCGGCGAAGCTGAAGCCGACCATCCGCATGCCGATGTTCAGGCCGAGCTCGTGCGCGGTGTCTTCGCCGGCGAGGATCGCGGCGGTGGCACCGTCGTTGAGTCCCGCGGCGTTGCCGGCGGTGACGCGACCTGCAGGCCGGAACGGTGTCTTGAGCTTGCCGAGGTCCGAGATGGTGGTGCCGGGGCGAGGCGGCTCGTCCTCGGTGGCCAGGCCCCATCCTGCGGCCGACTTGGTGGCGACGGTGACGAGTGTGTCGGCGATGTAGCCGGCCTTCTTGGCCGCGTCGTACTTGTTCTGACTGGCGACGGCATAGGCGTCGGTGCGGTCCTTGGTGATGCTCGGGAACCGGTCGTGCAAGTTCTCGGCGGTGTTGCCCATCACCAGTGCGCTGGGGTCGACGAGCTTGTCGGCGAGGAAGCGCGGGTTGGGGTCGACGCCCTCACCCATCGGGTGGCGTCCCATGTGCTCGACACCGCCGGCGATGACGACGTCGTACTGGCCGAAACCGATGCCCGATCCGGTGGTGGTCACCGAGGTCATTGCACCTGCGCACATGCGGTCGATGGAGAATCCGGGGACGCTGCGGGGCAGTCCCGCGAGCAGGGCGGACGTACGGCCGATGGTCAGTCCCTGGTCACCGGTCTGCGTGGTCGCAGCAATGGCGACCTCGTCGATGCGCTCGGGAGGGAGATTGGGGTTCTTACGAAGGAGTTCGCGGATTGCCTTGACGACGAGGTCGTCTGCGCGAGTGTCGGCGTACATGCCCTTGGGGCCTGCTTTGCCGAACGGGGTACGGATGCCGTCGACGAAGACAACATTCCTCTGTGAGCTGGTGGACGCGGGTACAGACACGCTTTTCGATCCTCCCGACAGATGCGGACGACTCGCCCGGGTGCCCGGACGCGTCACCTACTGTAGCGGGTATTACCCGTCGGTAACTTGAGAAGGGTCGAGAGCCTTCGTCAGGACCGGCACCACCAGCGTGCGCTGCCACGGTCGGGCTGAGCCCTCGGCCAGTCGGGCATCGATCAGCTCCGCCGGGTCGGCATCGGCATCGGGATCGACCGGTGTCCGCCAGTCCCACACCAAGCGGCGCAGCAGGTCCGGCATCAGCAGATTCTCGACCGGAACCGACACCGATTCGCTGAGCTCGGTCATTGCAGCGCGTACGTCGGCGAGTCGGGCGGCCGCGTCGGGATCACGGCGGGCCCACCTGTTCACCGGCGGTGGTCCGTCGAAAGACGCAGCCATCGAGGGCAATTCGGCGGTGGGCAGTGCTCGGGCGCGGGTCAGTGCCGAGGCCCACAACCGAGACGATCTGCGCTGACGGGGGCCACCGAAGACCGGTAGTTGCTCGAGCTCGCGGGAAGACTTCGGATCGGCCGTCGCTGCAGCCACGATGGCCGAATCCGGGAGTACCCGGCTCGGTGCCACGTCTCGTTTGGCGGCCAACTCGTCTCGCGTGGTCCACATCTCGCGCACGGCGGCAAGCGTGCGCGGCGATTTGATCGCATGGATCCCCGATGTCCGACGCCACCTGTCGGTCTTGGGTTTGGGCGGTCCGAGGGCGAGGATGTGGGCGAATTCCTGTGCCGCCCATTCCGTCTTGCCCTGTCGTTCGAGTTCGTCGGCCATCGCGTCGCGCAGTTCGAGGAGAACTTCGACATCGAGCGCGGCGTAGTTGAGCCAGGAGTCGGGCAATGGTCGGGTGGACCAGTCGGCTGCGCCGTGACCCTTCTGCAGGGCGAGTCCGAGGGTGCGTTCGACGATGGCTCCCAGACCGACGCGGTCGAATCCTGCCAGGCGTCCGGCGAGTTCGGTGTCGTAGAGCGTGGCGGGTATCAGTCCGAGTTCGGCCAGGCCCGGTAGGTCCTGATCGGCGGAGTGCAGCACCCATTCGAGTGGGTTGATCACCTCGGCGAGGGGAGCGAGATCGCCGGTGACCGGGATCGGATCGAGCAGCACGGTGCCGGCTCCGCGGCGACGGAACTGCAGCAGATAGGCGCGTTGGGAGTAGCGAAAGCCCGAGGCGCGTTCGGCGTCGACGGCCAGTGGACCGTGGCCGGCGGCGAGCAGCGCTGCGGCACTACGAACGGCATCCGCGGTATCGACGACGTCGGGTACTCCGTCAGCCGGGGCCAACAACGGAACGGCGACCGGCTCGTTCGCTTGTTCGTCCGACGTGGTGTCGTCCGACGTGGCGTCGGGGGAACTCTCGGCTGACATGAAGTGTGACTCTAAGCCCTACGGTCGGTTCGATTCGCGACTATGTCCTGCTGGAGCTGCGCTGACCGAGGGTGGTGATCCCTGCGGGCGGCAGTCCGGCCGCGTAGGCGAGAACCTCGCAGAAGGCCTCGACGTGCGTCGAGAGGTCCTCGGACGTCGCCGTCCACGACGCGCGAAGCTCGAGTTGGTGGGCCTTGGGAGGGCCCGCGATGTCGCCGTAGCGCACCGAGCTGGTGGAGGTGACGGTGCCGCCGAGTGCAGTGAGCGGTTCGGATCGTGACTCCAGTGCGTCGACCAGCCAACTCCACCCCACCTCGGGGAGCAAGGGATCATCGGCCAGGGACTCGTCGACGTCCGCCTGGATGTAGGCGACCAGTCGGAGGGTTCCGTTCCAGGCCTCTGCGCCGTCGGGGTCGTAGAGCAGGATGAGGCGGCCGAATGCGTCGCCATCGCTCTGCTCGTCGACCTGCTCCGAATCCGCATGCTTGACCTCTGCCCCGATGGCGTAGCTGTAGGGCGCGAGGCGTTGGGGTGGCCGGATCGGACCGATTTCGATAGCCGGGTGTACCTGAGCCCGATGCATCGCGTCGATGGCGGCGCGGAAAGGCGCAGGTTCGGCGGTGGATTGGGGTTCGGTCACGTCACCGGACGTTAGACGCGTCACGTTGCGCTCAGGCGGAGGCGCGCCGAGTCGTGATGGAACTGCGGCGGGATGGAACTGCGGCGGGATCGAACTGCGGCGGGATCGAACTGCGGCGGGAGTGTCGCCCTTGGTGGCAGAAGCAATCCTGAGCCGTGGCAGCATGGAAGCCGATGAACGCCGAACCGCACGCCACCGCCCCCGCCCGCCGCGAACTCCCGGACGCGCCGTTCCTGGCCGCCATCGCCGGTCGAGCGCCCTCCCGCAGGCCGGTGTGGTTCATGCGTCAGGCAGGCAGGTCGCTCCCCGAATACCGCAAGATCCGCGCCGGGATCGGCATGCTGGACTCGTGTTTCCGGCCCGATCTCGTGGCCGAGATCACGCTGCAACCCGTGCGGCGGCACGACGTGGACGCGGCAATCCTGTTTTCGGACATCGTCGTCCCGCTCAAGGCGGCCGGTATCGATCTCGACATCGTCGCCGGCACCGGACCAGTCGTCGCGCAGCCGGTGCGCTCGGCTGCCGATGTCGCGGCCTTGCCGACGTTGACTGCCGACCAGGTGGAGCCGGTGGCCGACGCGGTGCGGATCCTGACCCACGAATTGGCAGGCACGCCGCTGATCGGATTTGCCGGCGCACCGTTCACCCTCGCGTCCTACCTGGTCGAGGGCGGCCCGAGTCGTAACCATGAGAAGACCAAGGCGCTGATGCGCTCCGATCCGGCGACGTGGCACGCACTGCTGGACGCATTGGCAACTACGACTATCACGTTCCTGCAGGCTCAGTTGGCCGCCGGAGTCGACGCGGTACAGGTGTTCGACTCCTGGGCTGGTGCGCTCTCTCTCGCCGACTATCGCGAGTACGTGCTGCCGCATTCGACCCGGGTGTTCGACGCCGTGTCCTCGGCCGGAGTTCCGAAGATCCACTTCGGCGTGGGAACCGGCGAGTTGCTCGGGGCGATGGGTGAGGCGGGTGCCGACGTGGTCGGGGTCGACTGGCGGATTCCGCTCGACGACGCTGTGCACCGAGTGGGCGACGGCAAGGTGTTGCAGGGCAATCTCGATCCCGCGGTGTTGTTCGCGGGTTGGGATGCCGTCGAGATCGAGGTTCGACGCATCGCCGCGGAGGCCGACCGCGCGGTGGCGGCCGGTGCGCGCGGACATGTGTTCAACCTCGGACACGGAGTGTTGCCCGACACCGATCCCGAGATTTTGACCCGCGTGGTCTCACTGGTGCATTCGTTGTGACGGTGCGGCGCTACGCCGTTGTCGGCGGCGGGATCTCCGGCCTCGTCGCGGCGTACCGCCTTCGGCAGTCCTGCGGACCCGACGCGGAGATCACTCTCGTCGAGGCCTCGAACCGTATCGGCGGCACGCTGCGCACCGGAGAGGTCGGCACGGAGTCACTGGACGTGGGTGCCGAGGCGTTCATCGGTCGTCGCCCGGAAGTACCGGCACTGCTCGCCGAGCTCGGCCTCTCCGATCAGTTGGTGCACCCGTCGCCGCTGCGCCCGCTGGTCTATTCCGGTGGCCGAACGCACTCGCTCCCGGTCGGCACTCTGATGGGGATACCGTCCTCGGCCGAATCGGTCCGGGATCTGGTGGACCGGGACGAGCTTCACGTCATCGAGACCGAGACTGCCCGCCCGTTCGCGTGGACCGCCGGATCGGACGTCAGCGTGGCGGATCTGGTGGGCACCCGTTTCGGCTCCCAGGTGGTGCGGCGTTCGGTCGATCCACTGCTCGGCGGTGTGTATTCCGGTTCGGCGAGCTCGATCGGTGTCCGGGCCGCGCTGCCGACACTGGCAGCCGCATTGGACCGCGGGGCGGCGAGCCTGACCGAGGCCGTGTCGGCAGCACTCCCCACGCCATCGCCGGGACCGGTATTCGGCGGGCTGCGCGACGGGTACGCGGTGCTGCTCGATGCCCTCGTCGCAGCGACCGATGCCACGGTGCTCATCGGGACACACGTCGGGGAGATCCGGCAGGAGTCCGGCGGCTGGTTCGTCGACGGTGTCGGCCTGGTCGACGGGGTGGTGCTCGCGGTGCCCGCGCCGATTCTCGGCCGGTTGATCGCAACCGTGGCACCCGAGGCCTCGCAGGCTGCTCGGAGTATCGAGCTGGCGTCCTCGGTCGTCGTTGCCTTCGCGTTTCCCGAATCGACCGAGCTACCGCAGAATTCGGGCATCCTGGTGGCCACGGACGCGGGCTTGGACACCAAGGCGTTCACGTTGTCGAGTCGGAAATGGCCGCATTTGGGAGAACGTGACGCGGTACTGCTGCGGGCCTCGCTCGGTCGCTTCGGAGACACCGCTGCCTCGGACCGATCCGACGAGGAGTCGATCGAGACGGCGCTGCGGGATCTGCGGACGGTAGCGAACATCGATACACAACCCCTGGCCGCGACGGTGCAGCGATGGCCGGGCGGTTTGCCGCAGTACGCACCGGGCCACCTTGATCGGGTCGCCGCGGTCGAGTCCGGCGTCGCCGATCTACCCGGTCTCGCGGTCACCGGGGCCTGGCAGCGCGGCGTCGGCGTACCCGCCTGTATTGCGTCCGCCACCACCGCTGCCGCCCGGGTGATCGAGGTGGCACGATAGGGGCCATGGCACGCCTCGATTACTCAGCGCTCAACTCGACTCTTCGCTATCTGATGTTCTCGGTCTACAAGGTCACGCCCGGGGTTCTGGGCGACGATCGGGCCGCGGCAGCCAAGGAGGCGAAGGTCTTCTTCGAAAGCCGTGAAGACAACGGCGTCGCGGTGCGGGGTGTCTACGACATCGCCGGGATGCGCGCCGACGCCGATTTCATGGTGTGGACGCACGCCGAACGCATCGAGGATCTGCAGGCCACGTATTCCGATTTCCGGCGCACCACCGCGCTGGGCAAGGCGAGCACCCCGGTCTGGAGCAACACTGCGCTGCACCGCCCGGCCGAGTTCAACAAGAGCCACGTCCCGGCCTTCATTGCCGGCGAGGACCCGGGTGCATACATCTGCGTCTACCCGTTCGTTCGCTCCATCGATTGGTACCTGCTGCCCGACGACGAGCGTCGGACGATGCTCGCCGATCACGGCAAGGCTGCACGCGACTACAAGGACGTCCGCGCGAACACCGTGCCTGCGTTCGCGCTCGGTGACTACGAGTGGATTCTGGCGTTCGAGGCTCCCGAACTGGACCGCATCGTGGATCTGATGCGCGATTTGCGTGCCACCGAGGCGCGGCGGCACGTTCGTGAGGAGACCCCGTTCTTCACCGGCCCGCGGGTCGAGGTGGACGCTCTCGTCGAGTCACTGCCGTGACCCAGGCAAGCACACCGGCCATCGAGGCGGTTCTGTTCGATTTCTCCGGCACATTGTTTCGGCTCGAGGAGCACCCGTCCTGGTTCGACGGAATCCACGATGCCGACGGCACCCCCGTCGACGGTGCCGGAGCTGCGGAACTGATGCGCCGAATGACCGCGCCGGTGGGGGAGAGCGTCGAGTTCGACGATGTGACGCGTCATGCCTGGCGGAACCGCGACCTCGATCCGGCTCTGCACCGACGGGCCTACCTACACGTGCTCGAGCAGTCCGGTGTCACCGATCCTGCGCATGCCGAATCGGTGTACGGGCGGGTGATCGATGCAGATTCCTGGACGCCGTACCCGGACACCGAAGCAGTGCTGAAGCTGCTTTCGGCCGAGTCGATTCGAGTCGGAATTCTGAGCAACATCGCCTTCGACATCCGGCCGGCCTTCGCCGATCGCGGCCTCGACCGTTACGTCGACGAATTCGTGCTCTCGTTCGAGGTCGGCCACGTCAAACCGCAGCCCGAGGTCTTCCGGCACGCTGTGGCGGCCCTGGGTGTAGATCCTTCGGTGACGTTGATGGTGGGCGACAGCGCCGAGGCCGATGGCGCGGCCCAAGAGATCGGCTGTAGTTTCGCGCTCGTCGATCCGGTGCCGACGTCGCAGCGCCCCGACGCTCTCCTGAAAGCGCTGCGCGAGTTCGGAATTTCATGACCGGGGTCCAGCACATGGGCCATTGGGGCATGTTTCGCGCCGAGTCGGACGGACGCGATGTCACCGCTGTCCATCCCGAAGTGACGGACAGAAATCCCTCCCCGGTGCTGGGCAACCTCGTCGGTTCGGTGACCCATCGGTCGCGCATCACCTCACCGGCAGTCCGCCGGGGCTGGCTCGAGCGCGGACCGGGGCCCACCGACGAGCGCGGCAGCGACGAGTTCGTCGATGTCTCGTGGGACGAGCTGACCGACGTGCTGTCCGGTGAATTAAGCCGAGTGGTCGGCGAATACGGCAACAGCGCCGTCTACGGTGGGTCCTACGGCTGGGCGAGTGCCGGACGCTTTCACCACGCTCAGAGTCAAGTGCATCGATTCCTCAACTGCCTCGGCGGCTACACCCGCTCGGTGCACAGCTATTCCCTCGGTGCCACCGGCGTCATCATGCCGCACGTGTTGGGCGCACACTGGAAGATGTTCTCTCGCTCCACGTCTTGGAACGTGATTGCCGCGCACACCGAACTGCTCGTGGCGTTCGGCGGGGTTCCGGTGAAGAACACCGGCATCAATCACGGCGGCACGTCCGATCATCCGACGGCCGGCTCGCTCGATGCGATGCGCACCCGCGGCGGGCAGATCGTCACCGTCAGTCCACTGCGCAACGATATGGCCGGCGATGCTCGCTGGATCGCTCCGCGCCCCGGTACCGACGTGGCGATGATGTTGGCCCTCGCCTACGTGCTCGCCGACGAAAAACTGCACGACACAGCGTTTCTCGACACATACTGCCAGGGATACCCGGAATTCGAGCGCTACTTGCTCGGCATTTCGGACGGTACGCCCAAGACCCCGCAGTGGGCGTCGTCGATCTGCGGCATCGAGCCTACGGTCATCGCGGACCTGGCTCGGGAGATGGCGTCGAAACGCACGATGGTGACGGTCACCTGGTCGCTGCAGCGAACGCGACACGGCGAGCAGGCTCCGTGGATGGGCGTCACACTGGCGGCGATGCTGGGTGGGATCGGTATTCCGGGTGCGGGATTCGGGCACGGGTACGGCTCGATGAACGAGCCGGGCCTCGCCCCCGTGCCGTATCCGTTGCCGACTCTGCCGCAGGGGATCAATCCTGTGCCGGATCTGGTGCCTGTGGCTGCGGTGTCGGACATGCTGCTCGATCCCGGCGGCGAGTTCGACTACGACGGAAAACGTTTGACCTATCCGAACATCAAGATCGTGTACTGGGCCGGCGGAAATCCGTTTCACCATCATCAGGATCTGGGGCGGTTGCGCCGCGCGCTGGGTAGGCCGGACACCGTTGTGGTGCACGATCCGTACTGGACGCCGATGGCCAAGCATGCCGATATCGTCGTCCCGTCGACGACGTCGCTGGAGCGATCCGATCTGAGTTGCACCCGCAACGATCCACTGCTCGTTGCCATGGAACCGGCGGCCGCGCGATACGCGAATTCTCGCGACGACTACGACACGTTCGCGGAGTTGGCCACGAAACTCGGTGTGGGGGAGCAGTTCACCGAGGGCCGTAGCTCGCAGCAGTGGCTCGAGCACCTCTACGAGCAGTGGCGCGGATATCTGCGCGTCGGCGGCGTCGTGACTCCGGAGTTCGAGGATTTCCGGCGCGTCGGCTCGTTCCGGATGCAGACCGAGGACGATCTGACGTTCTTCGAAGACTTCCGACGCGACCCGGCAGGCAGCGCGCTGCGGACTCCGAGCGGGAAGATCGAGATCTTCTCGGACACTGTGGCGGGATTCGACTACGAGGATTGCCGCGGGCATCCGATGTGGTTCGAGCCGCAGGAATGGCTCGGCGGCCCGCGAGCCGAGCGTTTCCCGTTGCACCTGATCGCCAATCAACCGCGCACCAGATTGCATAGTCAGCTCGATCACGGCGCGGTGAGCCGTGAGTCGAAGATCGAAGGCCGGGAGCCGATTCGCATGCACTCGTCCGCCGCGGAGGCCAGGGGAGTGTCGGCGGGCGATGTGGTGCGGGTGTTCAACGATCGCGGCTCGTGCCTGGCCGGTGTGGTCGTCGACGATGCGATGCTCGAATCGGTGGTGCAGCTGTCCACCGGAGCCTGGTACGACCCTCTCGATCCGGCCGATCCGGGTTCGATGTGTGTGCACGGCAGCGTGAACGTCCTCACCGCCGATGTCGGATCGTCTTCGCTGTCGCGGGGGTGTACCGGCCAGCATGTGTTGGTGGAGATCGAACGCTACGACGAACCACTTCCGCCGATCACAGCGTTCGATCCACCGGTGCGAGTAGAGCTCAGAACACGACCCGGGAGATGATCTCGGCGACGAGCGCAGGCTTGTCCTCGCCCTCGATCTCGAGCGTTCCGGTCGTCACGATCTGCAGCGCGCCGCCCGAGGCATCCTCGACGGATGTCAGGGTGCTCTGCAGCCGAACGTGGGCCCCGACCTTCACCGGGTTGATGAAGCGAACCTTGTTGGAGCCGTAGTTGATTCCGAGTTTGGTGTTCTCGATGGTGTAGATCTGCCAGTTGAGCATGGACACGAGGGACAAACTCAGGAACCCGTGTGCGATAGGCGCTCCGAACGGGCTTTCCTTCTTCGCCCGTTCGACGTCGACGTGAATCCACTGATGATCACCGGTGGCGTCGGCGAAGGTGTTGACCCGCTCCTGGGTGATCTGAAGCCAGTCGCTGGTACCGAGATCTTCGCCGACGGCCGCCTTGATCTGCTCTGCTGAGGTGAAAGTGCGCATACTCACAGTATGGAGTACACGCAGCCGATCAGGATGCAGGCTTGAGCGTCAACGAGATCGAGTTGATGCAGTACCGCTGGTCGGTCGGTGTCGGGTAGCCCTCACCCTCGAAGACGTGGCCGAGGTGACTGTGGCAGTTGCGGCAGATGACCTCGACGCGCCGCATTCCGAGCGTGCTGTCTTCCTTCAGGATGACGGCGTCACTATCGGCCGGGTCGAAGAAGGACGGCCAACCGCAGTGGGACTCGAACTTCTCGGTGCTGCGGAACAGTTCGGTACCGCACGCGCGGCATTCGTAGATGCCTTCGGTGGTGGTGTCGGTGTATTCGCCGACGCCCGGGCGCTCGGTGCCCGCCTGGCGGAGCACGGCGTATTCCTCGGGGGTCAGCTTCTCACGCCACTGGGCGTCGGTGAGCTGGACGGCCGGGGCGGAATTGCTATCGGTTGCTGAACTCATGCTCACACGCTAATACGATTTGCCGGGTTATGCCGTTTTCGCTGGTGGCGCGCTCGGAAGTAGGTAGCTCGGTTCGATTCCCTCGTTCAGTCGTCCCTCGCTTCGGGCAGCGAAATAGCGTCCGACGAGAACTCCGAAGATGACGACGATCAGCAGGGCCCAGCCGAAAGTGGTGCGCAGGTAGTCCAGGGCACGGCCGGTTTCGATCCACCGCACCGACAGCCATCGGTCGTAGTTCATGAACCCGTAGATCGCGAGCCAGGCGGGCCAGTTTCGGAGCAGCGAGTTCTTCAGCACCACGGTCATGAGCAGTGGGAACAGCATCATGGAGTAGTACATCTGGCCGAGGGAGCCCAGCAACCAGTGCGCGGTCAGGATCAGTCCGGAGGTGCTCGCAAAGAAGAACAGTCGATCCTCGCGGCAGTACCGGTACAGAAGCCACAGCGACACCAGGACCATGACCCCGAGTACCGCGCGGATACCGAGGGTGAGGAGTTCGGGAACACCGTAGTAGCGGCCGTTACCGACGACGGCGCTGTTGAAGTAGTCACGAGTCTGCAGCAGGTACGGCAGGGTCCGGTCGATGAAGTTCATCGGATCGACCGACAGCGGCCAGGCGATGGCCATCATCACCACGGGGATCGCGATCGAGGTGATGAAGACCTTCCACTGACGCGTCATCAAGGGTAGGAGCAGCAGCGGTGCCAGCATCGGTTTCACCGCGAGCGTCAGTCCCATGGCCACGCCCGCCGACAGGTCCTTGCGCTGAAGCAGGAATCCGATGAACGCGACTTCGCCGAGCAGGACGAAACCGTTGAAGTTGGTGAACACCAACGTGTTGGTCACGGTCTCGCTGACGAACGCGGCAAGCAACAGTGCGGGAGCGGCGACCGAGTCGAGCCGGAACCCGAAGATGCGCAGCAGGATGTACAGCGCGAGGAGAATCGCGACGGTGCTGGCGAGGATGAACAGCCAGCGTGAGCGCTCGGGGTCGATGATGGCGATCGGCGAGAGCAACATCGTCGCGCTCGGCTGGTAGAGGTAGTGCGGATCGACGGAATCGAAGTTCGCCGTGTAGACCGGCTGGCGATTGAGGAATGCCAGAGCTGCGCTGTAGACGGGATTGAAATCGTTGGTGATATCGCCGTTCACTGCCTTGATCACCACGCGCTGGATGATGGTCATGATGGCGATGGGCCACAGGGCGTACTTGACTACCTCGGCGGTCGTCCGCCCTGAACGCGGCTCCAGAAAGCTAAGTGACACCCGCGAACGGTACCCGAGACAGTGACCGTGCCAGAGAAGGACACCCCTCGAAGTCCCGTCGCAGCGCTGCCGAAAGTACCGGCAGGTAGACAGTCGTCGAGCCGCTGCGCGGCCCGAACCGGACGGCTCAGGCAGGACAGAGTGTGCCGTCGGTCGGCAGCGCAGAATCGCGCGCGTAATTCACCGCGAGGCTCTGCAGGCACTGTGAACCGCCGAGGCTGGGATGCCCGCTGCCCTGCCACGCTGCCGAGGCCACCGCTGCGCCCGCCGCCCCGACGAGTCCGGTGACCGAGGACAGCCCACCGTTGCCGACGATGGGGTCGCCGGCGTTGGACAGAACCAGCACGGGAACGTCGAGCGAGTTGGGCAGTGGGGTGGAAGGAGCTGTCGGCCAGGACGAGCACAACAGCGCGGTCAGCGCCGCGTCGGTGCCGTATATCGGGTATCGGTCGGTCCACTGCGCGGACAGGTCGCGGACGCCCTGCGGCGACGGCCACTGTTGGCCGTCCGTACAGCGCGAAACGAACTGACCGTCGGTGCGGTAGGCGTTCCGGCCGCGCTGCGCCAGGGTAGACAGTGCGGAGGTGTCGGACCCTGCCGCCTGAGACAGCACCTCGGACAGGCCGGTTGCCCGAGACGACGCGTCGCCTGCGGTCGATGCCAGTGCAAAGGTGATGCCGTCGAGAACCTCGTGGGTGGACAGCGGTGCGAACTCGCCACCTGCGGCGCGTCGAATCAGCTGCGCCACGGCACCGGTCGGATCGCTGCCGAGGGAACAGTTCAGGGCGACGCAGCGCTGCGCGAAGGCTGCGAAGGCCGCTTCTTTGCCCTGAGTGCGCTGCTCGGCGAGCGTGATTTGATCGGTGCCGACTCCGGTCGGCGAATCGAGAACCAATCGCGAGACGTTGTCAGGAAACTTCGCCGCGTAGGCCAACGCGGTGAGCGCGCCGTTGCCCGATCCGATGAGTCCGATCCGGTCCACACCCCAGAGCTGTCGCAGGCGATCGAGATCGTCCGCGGCGTAGGTGGTTCCGAAGGCGAGTTCCTGGGGCTGCAACGTATCTGTGCATTCGATGGTGGCATCCCGACCTGCGTCGACAGCGCGGTCGACGGCGTCGGCATCGGATCTGGTGAACTGTCCCAGCGCGTCGACGGCCGACCCGGTTGGGGGTTTGATGCAGTCCACCGCGGTGGACCGGCCGATACCGCGTCTATCCACTGCGACGATGGGGTGAGCTTCCAACAACGTGGAGAGCGGACCGGCGGCCATCGTGGCCAACGTGGCGATCGAGGATCGATCCGAGCCCGAGGTGAACACCAGCGGACCCGCATCGGCAGGTGTTCGGTCCAGTCGGGCACGCAGGGCACCGACAGAAAAGGTGCCGAACATCTGCCCGCTGGCGTCCACGTCCGCCTCGTATTCTGCGCACTCGAGCGTCAAACCGGGCGTGTTGGACGTGAGCCCGAACACTCCGAGCGTGGCGGCGGTGCAGTCGCCCCAGACGAGATCGGTCGTCGGCACGGCGAGCGCCGCCGGTGCGGGCGGCGAGTCCGCGGACGACTCGGCCGGTCGGCCGGGGGATTGCTGCTCCACCGCGACGTCGGGACGGCTCGACGGCCCGGCACCACAGGCCGCGCACATCGTGGCGAGGACGAGGACGGCGGCGAGCAACGTACGTTTCTGCGTCACGGTGCGAGGCTATCGACTTTTCGACCGGGGCCGCAGCGCGCGCTGCTCACGATGGGCGGATCCAGCGCGTGAGCAGTGTGCCGTCCTCGTCACCGAGGACATGAGCGCGCTGCATCGGTGTGTCGGATGCGTCGTCGGAATGGGCGATTCGACCCGCGTCCCCGGCGACCAGCTTCGGCGAGATCGTAAGACAGAGGTCGTCCACCGCGCCGTCGAACACCAGCTGCCCCAGCAACCCCGGTCCGCCCTCGCACAGGATCCGCTGGAACCCGAGGTCGGTCAGAGTTGCGAGGATATCGCTCGTGGCCACAGATTCTCCGGACACCTCGATCACCGTTGCTCCCGCCGCCCGCAGCGCGGCATTCTTCGAGCCATCCGCGGACGCCGACGTGACTATGACGGGCTTGACCTCGGCATCGGTGAGCAATCGAGAGTCTGCATCGATCGAACCGGAGGCAGTGACCACCACGATCGTCGGAATCGGTGCCAGTCCACCTGCCACCCGTCGTTCCATCTCCTCGGCGGACGGCGATGCACCGCCGTAGTTCTCGGCGCGCGCGGTCCCTGCACCGACGAGAACGGCGTCGCACAGTTCGCGCAGAATTGCGAACAGTCGGCCGTCTGCGGGGGTGCCCAGACCGGCGGACGCTCCGTTCGCGGTGACCGATCCATCGATGCTGGCGACGAAATTCGACCGAATCCACGGTCGATCGAGATCGGTGGGGTAGGCGTACAGGGCGCGAACTGCGTCGTCTTCGAGTTCGGAGCCGACTGCCAGGGCGGTCGCGCCTGCCTGCTCGGATGTGAAGTAGGTCCCAATATGGAGTAGCTGCATAAGAGAGATCAGACCACGTCGTTACGCTCGACAAATGCCCGCACGCCTTGTCGACCGAAATCCCGTGGTCCCCTCGGATCAGCTGATCGCACAGATGGTCCCGCCGGCGATGTTCGACGAGGTCAGTTTCTCCTCGTACATCCCCGACCCCAACGAGCCGACGCAGGCCGCCGCGGTCGAGAAGGCCGAGGAGTTCGCGAACAAGGCGCAGAAGATCCGCAGCAAGGGAAAGCGGGGCCTGTTCGGCAAGAAGACCCCCGCCATCGGTGCCGGCCTGTATCTCGACGGCGGCTTCGGTGTGGGTAAGACTCACCTGCTTGCCTCGATCTACCACAGCGTTCCCGACCCCAAGGCCTTCGGCACGTTCGTCGAACTCACTCACGTGGTCGGAGCCCTCGGCTTCAACAAGGCTCTCGAAGAACTCTCGAACCACAGCGTGCTGTGTATCGACGAGTTCGAGCTCGACGACCCCGGCGACACCATGCTGGTTTCACGGTTGCTCTCCGAGCTCTCGCAGCGCGGAGTGTCCATCGTCGCGACGTCCAACACTCTGCCCGGGCAGCTCGGTGAGGGACGCTTCGCTGCGGAGGATTTCCTGCGCGAGATCAAGAAGCTCGGTTCGATCTTCGAGTCCGTCCGCGTCGACGGCCCCGACTACCGCCACCGCGATCTGCCTCCGGCTCCCGAGCCCACATCCGAGTCCGAGCTGACCGAGCGAGCGGAAACCGTCGAGGGCGCAACCCTGGATGATTTCGACGAACTCTTGGCGCATCTGAGCACGCTGCACCCTTCGCGTTACGGCAAATTGCTCGATGGCGTCCCGGCCGTGTTCCTGAAGAACGTGCATCCGGCTTCGGATCAAGCCATCGCGCTGAGACTGGTAGTCCTGGCCGACCGTCTCTACGACGCCGGTATTCCGGTAACGGCATCGGGCGGCAAGCTCGACGAGATCTTCACCGAAGAGATGTTGGCCGGCGGCTACCGCAAGAAGTACCTGCGCGCAACATCGCGCCTGCTGGCGCTGTCTCGATTCGCCGCGGTCAGCTGAATCATCGTCACAGTCGCGCTTGCATGACGTAGTCGTCGTGGGTCTGCACACCTACGACGAACGTCTTGGTACCCACGACCTCGAATCCATGTTTGGCGTAGAACTTCTGCGCCCGCACGTTCTGTTGGTTGACGCCCAACCATGCTCCAGTGCAACCGGCTTCGCGCGCGTGGCTCAGTGCGGACGAGATCAGCCTTGCCGCAGCCCCACTGCCGTGCTCGGTCGGCCGTACGTAGAGCTTGCTTATTTCCAGGGTCGGGTGTTGCGACAGGGCCGCGCGAATGTCCGGGTCCGCCGGAGTCCCCGACACGAGCATCGCGTACCCGATCAGACCTGAATCGGCTGTTTCGTCGACCAGAACAGCCCTTGCCGAGTCGGCTACGTACGCCTCGAAATTTCGGGCCGACAACACGTTCGAGATGAAGTGCTCGATGTCCTCCGAGCGAGTCCCGGGTGGGCAGGCGAGCGGAAAGGTCTGCGCGGCCAGTTGGGCGACCTCGTGTGCATCGGCGACGGTCGCCACGCGCACGCTCACAGCAGGTCCACTGCGTTCTTCGCATCTCGCAGCGGCAGGCCGGTGCGGTCCCGCAGCAACTTGATCGCTGCTATCGCCTTGCCCTCGGATTTCAGTGTGGTCAACCGGGGGAGCAGATCGTCCCACGGGACCGGCCCCGACTGTGCGGCGTCGAGGATGGTCGACGGGGGCGGGAACGGTGCCCCGCGTTGCATCGATTCGATGGCGTTCTTCGCATCGCGCAATCCGGCACCAGTTCGATCACGAAAAACCTTGATGGCCTGGATCTTCTTGTTCGCGGCCAGCAATTGGTGGATGTCTGCACGGGCGGCTTCGTCCAGACCGAGAACCACAATGCTGCGGGAGATCCTCGACGATCTCTCGGGCTTCCTGCGCGCCAACAGCCAGGCTGCCAACACTGCGGCATCGATGAGGACCAGCGCAACGATGAACCATCCCCAGGTCGGCATGCTTTAAGTAGACCACTTCAGCGGGACGGGTCGAAGAGCGGGACGACAACGGTGCCATCGGACTGCACAGAACCGAACAGGGAGACGGCGGCGGCAAGCGTCTTGGCGGCCGTGTCGTATTTGATTGCAGCGAGGTCGTGGCCGGCACCGTCGAGGTCCACGAGCAACGTCGGGGCCGGGACGAGCGCGAGGGCTGCGCTCAGCTCGTCCGTGGTGCCGAACGGGTCCTTCGTGCCGTGCACCACCACCGTCGGTGTCCGCAGTTCGGGAAGATGTTGTGTACGAGCCTTTTCGGGCTTGCCCGGTGGATGTAGGGGATAGGACGTCAGTACGAGACCGTCGACGACTCCGGGGCGTTCGGCTGCCATCATCGAGCCCTGCCTACCGCCATAGGAATGGCCACCGAATGCGATGAAACCCGACGTCTCGGCGCGTAGAAGCTCGATGGCCGATGCTATTCCCAACCGGTCCTCGGCCGAGCGGGACGGATGCGGCGGTCCCTTGGGCTTACGCACCCGAAACGGAAGATCGAACCTCAGGACGGTGAAGCCGGCCGCAGTCCACACCGACGCGATGCGCTGCAGGAGAACCGACTCGCAGTTGCCGCCGGCACCGTGGGTGAGTGCGAGCCCGCCCCGTGACGGTATCGAGGGCGTGTGCAGAAAGGCGACGCCCCCGCCCAGTTCGATCTGGGCGGGGGCGTCGGGACCTTCGAGTTCAGGCATCGTTCGAGGACGTTACCTTTTCGTCGGTCTCGGCGTGATCGGTGTCCGTGCCGTTGGTCTCGGCGCCTTTCGAATCTGCGCTTTCGGCATCGGTGGTGTTCGGCCCGGTGGTGTTCTGATCGTCGGCGTCCTTCAGCTCACTGTCGTCGTCGACCATGTCCGCGAACGCGGTCCCGGCGACGGTTCCTCCCGTGCCCGGTAGCGCGACGGTAGGCCGAGATCCTGGGCGATAGCGATCGTCGAGTCCCTCGACGGATTTCTTCGCGTCCTCCAGGGTGGCGTCGTCGACTGTGGTTTCGCTCTGGGCATCGTCCGACACGTGAGTGTCCTTCCATCGAAGTGTGTGCGTCGTCTCCACTGTGCACTTCTATGGCGTGAATCACCACAATTGATTCGTGAAGCACAAAAAAGACCCCCTCGAAAGGGGGCCTGATCTGTCTTGCTGTGGTGCGCGATACTGGGATTGAACCAGTGACCTCTTCCGTGTCAGGGAAGCGCTCTCCCGCTGAGCTAATCGCGCGTGTCCTCGCATCGATCTTGCAAACGATGCACTAGCGAGGTGGAGACGGGAATCGAACCCGTGTGCACGGCTTTGCAGGCCGTTGCCTCACCACTCGGCCACTCCACCATGGGTCGAGACCCTCGAGCGGATGACGGGATTCGAACCCGCGACCCTCACCTTGGCAAGGTGATGCGCTACCACTGCGCCACATCCGCATACCCCGGAGGCGTTCACTGCTGGGCAGTTGTTGTCTCCGTGGTGCGGGGAAAACATTAACCCAACGGGAGTGAAACTCACAAATCTCGTGGTCAGCTGCGGAATTCGCCGAATCTCTACGTGTGAACGATGTGAAAGCAGTGACGCGAAGACATTGTGGGGAACAGTGATCGCAGGAAATGGAGGAGTGCGGCAGGAGCTGTTCTCCTCGGAGCAGGCGATTCGATCCGCCGCGACACCTCGTGTTAATGTTTTGCCTCGTTCGGTCCCGTGGCTCAGTGGGAGAGCGTCCGCTTCACACGCGGAAGGTCGCTGGTTCGATCCCAGCCGGGACCACAGAATGCGAAAGCCCGCACCGATGTCGGTGCGGGCTTTCGTGTATCCGGGGCCGGTAACCTGAGCCGGTGAGCAGCGAACAATCGAATCCCGATGCCGTCGTCGACCGGAATCCGGTGGACAAAGCGAAGGCGAAGCACCGGCGGTTTCGGAAGCGCATCGCCGAGAACAAGTCCCTCGACCTCGCGTACCGGATCACCGTCGGTGTCGTCGGAACTCTCGTGTTGGCACTGGGCGTGCTCGCCATTCCGTATCCCGGGCCGGGTTGGCTGATCGTCTTCGCGGGCCTGGGCATCCTGGCCTCGGAATTCGAGTGGGCAAAGAGTGCCCTGCGATTCGTTCGCAAGCGGTACGACGCCTTCATGGCCTGGTTCTCGACGCAGTCGATCTTCGTCAAAGGATTGGGCGTGCTGTTCACCACCGTCGTGGTGCTCGTGACATTGTGGCTGCTCGGCACTTTTGCGCTGGTCGGCGGCTGGTTGGGGCTCGACTGGAGCTGGCTGAACAGTCCTATCTGAAGGACGCGCCGCGCTGGGGGCTGACGAGGGGCTCGTTGCCGATAGGCTGTCGGAGGCCTTCCTGGCCAGAAGAACCGATCGAGGAGTACATCGCTGTGAGCATGCCCGTTGTCGCCACCGTTCCACCCGCCCGCATCATGGTGCCGGCAGGAACAACGGCAGGTACGGCGCTCCGCGACACCGGCCTGCCGAACAAGGGGCCGGACGCCATCGTGGTCGTGCGCGATCCCGACGGCAAGCTCCGCGATCTCTCGTGGGCTCCGGAGGGTGACGTCGAGGTCGAGCCGGTTCCGGCGAACACCGAAGACGGACGAAGTGTCATCAGGCATTCGGCTGCACACGTGTTGGCGCAGGCCGTTCAGGAGCTGTTTCCCTCCGCCAAGCTGGGCATCGGGCCGTTCATCAAGGACGGCTTCTACTACGACTTCGACGTCGAACAGCCGTTCACCCCCGAGGATCTGACCGCTCTCGAGAAGAAGATGAAGCAGATCGTCAAAGCCGGGCAACGCTTCTCGCGTCGGGTATACGAATCGGTCGAGCAGGCTCGCGAGGAACTGGCGAACGAGCCGTACAAGCTCGAGCTGATCGACGACAAGTCCGGCATCGACGATCCTGAGGTCATGGAGGTCGGCGGGGGAGAGTTGACCGCATACGACAACCTCAATCCCCGCACCGGAGAGCGCATCTGGGGCGATCTGTGCCGCGGCCCCCACATCCCCACCACCAAGTACGTTCCGGCCTTCAAGCTGACCCGCAGCTCGGCTGCGTATTGGCGCGGCAATCAGGACAACGCCGGGCTGCAGCGCATTTACGGAACCGCGTGGGAGTCCAGCGAGGCACTCGATGCGCATCTCGAACTGTTGGCCGAGGCCGAGCGTCGCGATCACCGCAAGCTCGGGTCCGAGCTGGACCTGTTCAGCTTTCCCGACGAACTGGGCTCCGGTCTTCCGGTGTTCCATCCCAAGGGCGGCGTGATTCGCAACGAGCTCGAGAACTACTCGCGGCAGCGGCACATCGAAGAGGGTTACGAGTTCGTCTACACCCCGCACATCACCAAAGGCCACCTCTACGAGGTCTCCGGTCACCTCGACTGGTACCGCGACGGCATGTTCCCGGCGATGCACCTCGACGCCGAACTCGACGAGAACGGCGATGTCCGCAAGCCCGGCCAGGACTACTACCTCAAGCCGATGAACTGCCCGATGCACAATCTGATCTTCCGTTCCCGCGGCCGCTCGTACCGTGAGCTGCCGTTGCGCCTGTTCGAGTTCGGATCGGTCTACCGCTACGAGAAGTCCGGTGTCATTCACGGTCTGACCCGGGTTCGGGGCATGACCCAGGACGATGCGCACATCTTCTGCACCCGCGAGCAGATGCGCGGCGAGCTCACCAGCACACTGGAATTCGTCCTCGGGCTACTCAAGGACTACGGCCTCGACGACTTCTACCTCGAACTGTCGACTCGAAATCCGGAGAAGTCCGTCGGTAGCGACGAGGTCTGGGAAGAGGCGACCAACACCTTGGCCGAGGTGGCGGCGGCCTCGGGCCTCGACCTGGTCCCCGATCCGGGCGGTGCCGCGTTCTACGGACCGAAGATCTCGGTACAGGCCAAGGATGCACTCGGGCGCACCTGGCAGATGTCGACCATCCAGCTCGACTTCAA
>NZ_CAPS01000085.1 GCF_000333955.1 Rhodococcus sp. AW25M09 | reverse complement strand
CGAGACTTACCGCATCGGCACCGGTGATCACGAAACGATCTACGTGAATATGCCATTGATGGGCCTCGCTGCGGCAGGGCGATCAGTGCCGGTTGGCAATCTCAGCCAAACTGCCAGAGCTCGGATCACTCGCTGATGACATGCTGCGGAAACAGGCAGTAGAAGATTCCGTCGATTCGAGCGAAGTTCCCCCTACGATCCACATGAACCTCTTGCCGACAGCAGTGTCCGTTAAAACTCGCCGCTAGATTCCGACGACGCTACGACTACCGCTCCGAAGGAGATCGAAATGGCTACTCTGCCCTGGGTTCGTGGCCCGCAAGAAACGACAGATCTCGAAACGGCCGTGGTCATGGCGTCGCGATTCGAGCTGACGACGATTCGTCGCGTGGTTCCTTTTTTGGTATCTGCTCTGCGCATCCACAACCAGGTGCGAAAAGCGAAAGGCGCGATCGGGGTGTCTCTGATCGCGCGTCCACTGCGACGTGAGTTCTACACACTCAGCGCTTGGCGCGACCGTGCGGCGGTCGATGCCATGGTTCGTATCGAGCCACATCTGTCGGTGATGTCAGCGTTTCGAGAGCACACCACCGACGCAAGGTTCACCTTTTGGGATATGCCTGGAGCTAGCCGCCCAACGTGGGCGGACGCATTCGTAAGGCTCGCAGATGAGGAATCTCCTTCGAACACGGAGCGTTGACTGCAATTCGATCTACAAGTCAGGTAGTAAACCACGAAAATCGGACTCGATTACGATGTGCTCCCATCCCGCGTTTTGGGCAGTATCTCCTACTTGATCTGCCACTCGAGAACTTCGTCTACCGGCGTTGTTGCTATATCGGTGCCGCTGGGCTTTGATTATTTTCTGCCTTCGGTCGATACGGAAACCGCTCACAGTCTTCAACCGTTCTGAGGTTGCCGTCGTCGCGAGGGTGGTCGCGTCAGTAGAACCGCGGTATTCCGAGGATCTTGGTGGCATCGACGGTCATGCCCAATCGCGACGTGGGAGCGAGCGCAGGCAGATCCGGGACATCCTCGGGAGTGGTTGTCGCAGCACCGATCACGTCGGCACCAGCGATCTCGAAGTCCGAGATCGCGCGTCGTAGATGGCTCGGAGTCGTTGCCAACACGAGCATATCGGCACCGATCTCAGTGGCCAGCGCGGTGGCGAGCTGCGCGTTCTGCACCGTCGAGTTCGCAGTGGATTCGGTGTGGATACGATCGGCTGCGATCCCGTTGTCGACCAGCCATTGCTGCATCGCCTCGGCTTCGGTGACACTGTTCTGCGGATTTCCACCGGTGACGATGATGGGCGATTCGGGGGAGAGTTCTGTCGCAGAGACAGCGGCGCGTAGTCGTTCCATCAACTCCGCAGCCATACTGCCGTCACCGTTCAGTCCAAGGCCGAGTACCACGATTGCAGTGCGCGGGCCGTCCGTGACCGGTGCGAAGTCGATCTCTTCGGTTGCGACCTCATCGATGACGGCGATGGCTCGATCGACCGCATCGGCGAGCGTGGGGGACAGGGTGCGCAGACGGGCCGAATGTTGCAACCGAGCATCGGTATCGGCGGTCGCGTTGGCGTAGAACGTCTGCAGCGCCGCCACATTGGCATCGTCCGGAGCGGCGGTCGCAATCGCCTCCAGCGCTGCGAAGCCGGAGTCGTAGCGACCCTTGACCAGGGCATTCTGCGCATCGTTGTACAGCTGAGCGTCGGCCGAACGAACGATCTCTGCGGCGGTGACCGAGGGGCTCGGCGCATCGGGCGCTGCCGTCGCAGTGCCCGACCCGACACCCAGCGCGAGAGCAGCGGCACAGGCCACGGCAGCGACGCGGATTTTCGGGCGAGCTCGGCCGTGTCGCACTGCTGATGCCCTTTCCGAACGTGGCTGGATTCCGCCACCCTAGCTCAGTTCGGTGCCAGTGTGACTGGTGTGAGCAAAGTTCTTGGAGTTACGCGAATGTACTTCTGAGCAGGCGCTGCGTGGTCTTCACATAGTGACCGGGGCGCGTCCGCGATCGGCAGGCTCGATCGTCACCTCGGCATCGGGAAGAAATACGCGTTCGGTCGTGGTGGTTCCGTCGACGCCGTCGGTCACGGTTACCGCGACGCTTTCGGCAATCTGGCCGGCACTTTCGATGAAACCGGTTGCGACACCCTCCTCGATCAGCAGATGGTCACCCACCAAGAGAAGAAGTTCGTCCGCCGTCACCGTTCGCCTGCCGCCCACATCTTCGATAGTCATGAACACCACCGTAATGCGAGTTGTCCGATTGGGTCGCTCCGCAGGCGCGGTGTCCCCGGACGCCGCGCCGACTTCGCGCTGTGTGCCGCCGAATGCACTGCCGCGGACGAGGTCGCTGCGGATGATTCATGTGCACATGATCGGTGAGTATGCGCGACACAACGGACACGCAGACGTCATCAGAGAACACATCGATGGGGCCACCGGACGCTGAGGGCATAGCGTAGACACACGATCAGCCCCTCTTACGGAAGAAGGTGTCGAATGACCGACTCCGATGCAGGATTCGACCCGAGCTCGCTGCGGCCGTCGTTGTTCGTCGACGGGCAGTGGCAGGGGTCGGGTGACGGCGGAACCCGCGACATCGTCGACCCCGCTACCGGCAGCACGGTCGCCGTCGTCGACGAGGCGACTCCCGACGACGCGCTACGTGCGGTTGCGTCGGCGCGAGTGGCGTTCGACGACGGTCCGTGGCGCTCGGTGACGGTGGGTGAGCGCAGCGACCTACTGAACCGCATTGCAGATCTGCTGCAACGTGACAAGGCCGAGCTGGCGCGCATCGAAACGCTCGACACCGGAAAGACGTTCGGCGAGAGTGAAATCGATATCGACGACGTGACGTCGGTGTTCCGGTTCTACGCCGAATTGGCTGCGGTGCAGTCTGATCGACTGATCGATGTCGACCGCCCCGAAATCCTCAGCCGAGTCGTACACGAGCCGATCGGCGTGTGCGTCATGATCGCACCGTGGAACTATCCGCTATTGCAGATCTCGTGGAAGATTGCCCCCGCCTTGGCGGCCGGCTGCACGATGGTTCTCAAGCCCAGCGAGGTGACTCCGTTGAGCACCATCGCGTTCACCAAGTTGGTGGAGGAAGCCGGAGTGCCGGCAGGGGTGGTCAATCTGCTCCAGGGCAGCGGAGCGGTTCTCGGGGATGCGCTCACCAGGAACCGAGACGTCGACTTCATCTCCTTCACCGGGGGGCTGGCAACCGGCAGGCACATCCTTGCCGCGGCCGCCGAGAATGTCACCAAGGTGGCCGTCGAGCTCGGCGGAAAGAATCCGCACATCGTGTTCGCCGACGCGGTGGCCGACGAGCAGTCGTTCGCCGACTCGGTCGACAACGTTCTGACGGGAGTGTTTCTGCATTCGGGTCAGGTGTGTTCGGCCGGCACTCGCTTGATCATCGAGGAGTCCGTGGCCGACAGGTTCGTCGCAGCTGTCGCCGAGCGCGCGAAGGCCATCGTGATCGGGCCTGGCATGGACCCAGCGAGTGAAACCGGACCACTGGTGTCGCAGGCGCAACGCGAGAAAATCGAAG
This sequence comes from Rhodococcus sp. AW25M09, assembly GCF_000333955.1. Taxonomy (GTDB): domain Bacteria; phylum Actinomycetota; class Actinomycetes; order Mycobacteriales; family Mycobacteriaceae; genus Rhodococcoides. The sequence goes on along the minus strand of NZ_CAPS01000085.1, from coordinate 8,289 downwards.
GCTTCGTGGCGGGCGGCATCGAGGAAGGCGCGACTCTGGTCATCGGTGGAACCAAGCCGGATAATTCGGATTTGGACGAGGGTAGCTACTTTTTGCCGACGATTTTCGACCATTGCGACAGGTCCATGAATATCGTGCAAGAGGAGACATTCGGGCCCATACTCACTGTGGAGCGTTTCGACACCGAGGCCGAAGCGCTCCTGCTGGGCAACGACACGAATTATGGCCTGGCCGCGGGAATTCGGACATCCGACGCCGCGCGTGGCGAAAGGATGGTGCGTGGGCTTCGCCATGGAACGGTGTGGCTCAACGACTTCGGTGTCTACACGGCGGCCGCAGAATGGGGCGGCTTCAAGCAGTCAGGGAACGGCCGCGAGCTCGGACCGTCCGGTTTGTCCGAATATCAAGAAGCAAAGCATATTTGGCACAACACCTCACCCACCGCGGCGGGGTGGTTCGGCACCCGATAGTGCACGATGGGAACGGCTACGGGCATGGCATTACTGAACGACAGCTCGAGCGGAATGGATGATTTCGGCTACAAGGAATCACTCGACCGTAGTCTGGGAAAATTCGCCAGCTTCGCCGCGGGCGTCAGTTATATCTCTATTCTCACCGGCACATTTCAGCTGTTCTACTTCGGCTTCGGCACCGCCGGACCGGCGTATCTGTGGTCGTGGCCCTCGGTTTTCGTGGGTCAGCTCTGCGTGGCACTGTGCTTCATGGAACTGGCCGCCAAGTATCCGGTCGCAGGATCGGTGTACAACTGGTCGAAGCTGTTGGGTCGCAGAATTGTCGGTTGGTCGGCGGGCTGGTTGATGCTCACGGCATCGATCGTGACACTGGCCGCTGTTGCCCTCGCTCTGCAGCTGAATCTGCCACGCATCTGGGGCGGGTTCCAGATCATCGGCGACGGTAGCGGTGCCCGGGACTTCGCGGCCAACGCAGTGCTCCTGGGTGCGATTCTGATCGCCATCACCACCACCATCAACGCGCTCGGCGTTCGACTGATGGCGATGATCAACAGCGCCGGTGTGTTCATCGAACTCATTGCCGCCGTACTCATCGCGATTCTGCTCGCGGCCAACATCACTCGGGGACCAGAGGTCTTCTTCTCCACCAACGGCTACGGTGCCGGTGAGAGCGGCGGCTACCTCGGTGCCTTCCTGGTCGCGTCGCTGGCATCGGGCTACGTCATGTACGGATTCGATACCGCGAGCTCGCTCGGGGAAGAAACGGTCGAACCTCGGCGCACCGCTCCCAAAGCGATCTTGCGCGCCATCCTTGCCTCGTTCGTCATCGGCGGAGCCATCCTGGTGTTCGCCGTCATGGCTGCGCCGGACCTGAACGATCCTTCCCTCGGCAGCCCGGACGGCAGCCTGCAGTCCATCGTCGAATCGGTGATGTGGGGCCCGCTGGGCACCGTCTTCCTCATCTGCATCGTCATCGCAGTGTTCGTGTGCTCACTGGCAGTGCACACGGCAGCGATCCGACTCACGTTCGCGATGGCGCGAGACAACGCGTTGCCTTTCGGCGAGAGCCTGGCGAAAGTGCACCCCAAGACTCAGACCCCGGTAGTGCCCGCGGTGACCATCGGCGTGCTGGCCATCGTGATCCTCGTCGTCAACATCGGTCAGCCGCAGATTTTCACGGTCCTGACCTCCATCGCCATCATCATGATCTACCTCGCGTATCTGATGGTCACCGGACCACTGTTGGTCAAACGGGCTCGAGGTCAGTGGCCACCGAAGGACCTGAAAGCCGAGGGGTATTTCACGATGGGCAAGTGGGGCCTCCCGGTCAACATTGCGGCAGTGGTGTGGGGGGCAGGGATGGCGATCAACCTCGCTTGGCCACGCGAGGCCGTGTACGGCACCCCCTGGTACAACACGTTCGGTGCGTTCGTCTACATCGGCGGCATCCTGGGTGTGGGCCTGCTGTGGTATGCAGTCAAGGGGCGCAAGCACATCGGCACTCTGAAATCACATGCGTCCACGGGCGACTAGAAGGAGCGTGCAGTGACAGACACCCAGTTCGATTATGTTGTAGCAGGTGGTGGCACGGCGGGATGTGTGCTCGCCGCGCGGCTGAGCGAGGATCCCTCCGTCAGCGTCTGTCTGGTCGAAGCGGGGCCGACCGACGTCGGCGACAAAGCGATTCTCGAATTGGCCGAGTGGATGCACCTACTCGACTCCGGCTACGACTGGGACTACCCCGTCGAACCCCAGGAGCGCGGCAACAGCTTCATGCGGCACGCGCGAGCGAAGGTGCTCGGTGGCTGCTCGTCGCACAACTCCTGCATCGCGTTTCACCCTCCGGCGGAAACACTCGACGACTGGGCTGCGGCCGGCGCGACCGGCTGGGGAGCGTCGGACATCCTGCCGTTCGTCGCGCGCGTGGAGAACAACGACACCGGTCGTGGCCAGGCTGGGCCGGTGCGGATTCGCGACGTGCCGCCGGGAGACCCGTGTGGTGCGGCGGTACTCGAGTCGGCTGCCGGAGTAGGGCTTCCCACTGTCGCGTTCAACCGCGGAACGACGGTACTCAACGGTGCAGGTTGGTTTCAGATCAACGCGGGTGAGGACGGCCAGCGGATGTCGACCTCGCACGCGTACCTGCACCCGATCATCGGCACGCGGCCGAACCTGGAGGTGCGTACCGACTGCTGGATCAGCGAGATTCTGATCGACGAGTCGCTGACCGCGACGGGAGTGCGGTACCAACGCCCCGACCTGACCGGATACGACACCGTGTCAGCGCGGCGCGAAGTGATCGTGACCGCTGGAGCCATCGACACTCCCAAGTTGTTGATGCTCTCCGGAATCGGACCGGCAGCGCAGCTGCAGGAGATGGGAATCACCGTTCGCGTCGACTCACCCGGCGTTGGGGAGAACCTCGACGACCACGTCGAGGGCCTGGTGTTCTGGGAGGCGAGTAAGCCGATGGCCACCACGTCCTCGCAGTGGTGGGAGATCGGTGTGTTCGCCCAGACCGATGCGTCGCTGAACTACCCGGACATCATGATGCACTACGGCAGTGTGCCGTTCGACATGAATACTCTTCGCTGGGGCTATCCGACCACCGACAACGGGTTCTGTCTGACGCCGAACGTGACGCAGGGGCGCTCGCGAGGCACTGTCCGATTGCGTAGCAGGGTACTTTCGCGATCGGGCCAAGGTGGATCCGCGCTACTTCACCGACCCCGAAGGCCACGACGACGCCGTGATGCTCGCCGGTCTGAAGCTGGCTCGCAGAATTGCTGCGGACGGCCCGCTCGCGGGATGGATCGAACGCGAACTGGCACCAGGGCCCGATGCGGTGACCGACGAGGACCTGCTCGACTACGTGCACAAGACGCACAACACGGTCTATCACCCGGCGGGAACGGCGCGGATGGGGTCGGTGGACGACGCCATGGCCGTACTGGATCCCGAACTTCGAGTGAAGGGAATCTCACGTCTACGCGTCGTCGACGCGTCGGCGATGCCGAAGCTCCCGTTCGTCAATCCCAACATCACCGTCATGACCATGGCGGAGAAATGCGCCGCCCTGATCCGTGGCGGATAGATCGGCGTCGGCGCAATTTCTCGGTGAGCACCCACCTTTCCAGGGCGCGTCACCCGAAACTCTGACCGACATCGCCGCCGCTGCGGTCGAGCGTGAATATGCCGGTGGTGCATGGGTTGTGGGTCCTGCGCGAACTGCCGTGTGGAACGGTACCGACACAGTGTGGATGGTGCGCACCGGGCGAGTAGTGATCGTGCATCCGGACAACGCCCCGCCCGACGACGTCCCGATCGACACCATCGGGCCGGGTGGGGTCTTCGGATTCTCGGCGCTGCTCTCGGGCGGCACTGTCGAGTTCGGTGCGCGGGCAATCGAACCGAGTGTCGTTCTCCAGCTGCCCGGTGAGCTGATTCGACCGTTGTTCGCGACGCCGACCGGGCTCGCGTTCCTGGCCGATGCCGTCACCTCTGCCTCCGCTCACCGCGTCGTGCGGGCGGAGGGGAACGCCGGCCGTACCGTCGGCGAATTGGTCTCTGCCCCGGCGGTGTTCACGTCCGTCGGTACCACTGTCCGAGATGCGGTTCGGCATATGACCGAGCAGGGCAGCTCGTACGTCCTGGTTCCTTTGCGAGGCTCGCGGCACGGAATATTCACCGACCGTGACCTGAGAGTGCGCGTGGTGGCAGCTGGGATCGGCGTCGACACCCCGATCGAGCGGGTCATGACGTCGCCCGCCGAAACCGTCACGGCGGACCGTCTGGCCGGCACCGTGCTGATGGACATGCTCGAGCGAGGACTGCGACATATGCCGGTGGTGTCGAGCCGCGGTGAGGTTCTCGGCGTCGTCGACGACTCCGATCTGCATGCCGCATCCACCAGACGTAGCTTCGTGGTCCGCCGAGCAGTGACGTCGGCATCGACCCCCGCCGAACTGGCCGACGCGGGAAAGCTCGTTCCGCGCTTGGTAGTCGATCTGTTCCGGGGCGGGACCGACGCCACGGCAGTCAGCGCAATCCTGTCGGTCGTGGTCGACAGTCTCGTGCGGCGAGCCGTCGAGATCGAATGGTCGGCGCGGCCGGAGGTGCCGCGGAACAACTTCGCCTGGATCACCCTCGGCAGCGTCGCGCGGCGAGAAGCGATGCCGTCCTCCGACGTCGACAGCGCGCTGACCTGGGCGGACACTACAGTCGACCCTGACCCGATCTCGCAATCGACGTCGGTGCCGAGGACTCGGGACGAAGCGCTGATGGAGTTGGCCGTTCGAGTGCACGCCGACCTCGACGGTGCCGGGTTGCCATCGGATACCAATGGCGCACTCGCGAGTTCACCCCGATTCGCGCGCTCGGCCGGGCAGTGGGAGAGTGCCGCCGCCCACTGGCTCAGCAACCCCTTCGGTGATCGTGGAAATACTGCTTTTCATGGTCGTTCCGCAGGCTCCACTCCTGCTTCTCATGGTCGTTCCGCGGGCTCCACTCCTGCTTCTCATGGTCGTTCCGCAGGCTCCACTCCTGCAGGAGATTCGGGTCTCATCATGTCCTCCTTGATGATCGACGGCAGGGTGGTGTGGGGCCCGAGTGAACTGCACAGCGTCCCCGAGGCCTACCGTCGACTTCTGGTCGATCACCCCGACGCGCTGCGGTTGCAACTGCGTGATGCCCTCGCCGGACGCGCCCGGCTTCGTTCGCTGAAGGATGTGCTGGCTCGGCGCGGAGGGACGTTCGATCTCAAGGCCCACGCACTGACGCCCATCGTCAACCTCGCTCGTTGGGGTGGGCTCTCGGTCGGCATCGCCTCGGCCTCGACCCCGGCGCGGCTCGCGGCGGCGTCGGGCAACGGCATGCTCTCCGACGGCGATGTCGCAGCACTGACCGAGGTGTTCGTCCTGCTTCAGCGTCTACGCCTGTCGCATCAGGTCGACCAGCTCACTGCGGGCCATCGTCCTGGCGACGTGCTGATCATGGCGGATCTGTCCCCGCTCGAACGGAGCCTGCTGACCGACGGCGTCCGGGAGATCGCCGCAGTACAACGCCGCGTCGGATACCTGGCGGCCAATGTCGGCGTGCATCGCTGACCGCCAACCATCAGACTGTGGGGCGTGACCACCACTCCCGTAAGCGTTCCTACACCGTCCACCGTCGAACACACTCGGTTGGCGGAATCGCCCGGGGTGAGCGGGCCATGGCGTCAGTGGGGGCCGTACCTGGCTGGTCGGCAGTGGGGCACGGTGCGCGAGGACTACTCGGAAGACGGCAACGCATGGGCGTCGTTCCCCTTCGATCAAGCGCACAAGCGGGCGTACCGCTGGGGTGAGGACGGCATCGGCGGAATCTGCGATCGCTTCGGGTTCCTCAACTTCTCGTTCGCGCTGTGGAACCGTAAGGACCCGATCCTCAAGGAGCGGCTGTTCGGTCTGGCCAACGAAGAGGGCAATCACGGCGAAGATGTCAAAGAGTACTTCTGGGCAGTCGACGGAACACCGACGCACAGCTGGATGCAGTGGCTCTACCGCTATCCACACGCGGAATATCCCTACGCCCACCTGCGGGAAGAGAATGCACGCCGTGGTCGTGACGACCGCGAGTACGAACTCGCCGACACCGGCATCCTCGACGAGAACAGGTTCTTCGACGTTCAGGTGACATATGCCAAGGCCTCACCCGACGACCTCTGCATCACCATTTCCATCACCAACCATGGCCCCGAGGCGGCGTCGGTCGATCTGCTCCCGCACCTGTGGCTGCGCAACACGTGGTCGTGGGGACGCGACGACCGAGGTGGGACGTTGGCCCAGCTGACACCACCCGACCTCCTGGCCGGTGGCCTCGAAGCGGTGGCCGTCGAGCACGGATTTCTCGGTCGCTATTATCTCAGTGCCGAGGGCACTCCGGCAGTTCTGTTCTGCGACAACGAAACCAACTCCGAAGCACTATGGGGTCAGGAGAACGTCTCGGCCTATCCCAAGGACGGAATCGGCCGTCGCGTCGTCGACGACGAACTCGACGCGGTCAATCCCGAACAGACCGGTACGAAAGCTGCGTTCTGGTACCGATTCGACGACATTGCCTCCGGTGCAACGGAATCGGTGAAGCTTCGGTTGTCACCCAACCGGCCGGACGAGCAGACCTTCGGTGCCGGCTTCGACGCCGTGAACAAAGACCGGAAAACAGAAGCGGACGAGTTCTACGGGGCCGTGATCGGTGCCGATCTCACCGACGCAGATCGGCACGTGGCGCGGCGTGCCTATGCCGGGTTGCTGTGGACCAAACAGCTGTACCGCTACGACGTCGAACAGTGGATCGAAGGCGACAAGGTCGGTGCGCCGGCTCCGGAATCGAGGCAGAACCCGGGTGGTCGTAACGCGCACTGGCGGCACTTGGCTCTGGCCGATGTGATCTCGATGCCCGACGAATGGGAGTACCCGTGGTTCGCGGCCTGGGACTTGGCCTTTCATGCGATTCCGCTGGCACACGTGGACGCCGATTTCGCCAAGGAGCAGTTGGTGCTGATGTGCCGGGAATGGGCGATGCACCCCAATGGTCAACTCCCGGCATACGAGTGGGAATTCGGTGACGTCAACCCGCCCGTTCACGCGTGGGCGGCGTGGCACGTCTATCGCATCGACGGGTATCGGGACCGAGAGTTCCTGGTGCGAGTGTTCACCAAGCTGCTGCTCAATTTCGCGTGGTGGGTCAATCGCAAGGACTCCGAGGGCTCGAACATCTTCGAGGGCGGCTTCCTCGGCATGGACAACATCGGATTGTTCAACCGATCCGCACCGCTGCCTCCCGGATTTCGGCTGGAGCAGTCCGATGCCACGAGCTGGATGGCCTTCTACTGCCAACAGATGTTCAAGATCGCGCTGGAACTCGCGCGGCACGACAGCGCCTGGGACGACGTGGCGACCAAGTTCTTCTCGCACTTCCTCTCGATCGCGAAGGCCGTCAATTCCTTCGGTTCGCAGCACATTTCGCTGTGGCACGAGGAAGACGGTTTCTTCTACGACGTGCTCGTCCAACCCGAGGGTGACGCGGTACCGATGCGGGTTCGATCCATGGTGGGTCTGCTGCCCATCCTCGGTGCCACCGAGATTCCGCCGTGGGTCGAGGAAGAATGTCCCGACCTCACCGCCCGGCTGCGATGGATCCAGCGCAGGCGGCCGGAAATGGTCAGTCCACTGTTGGCGCGGCGTGAGGACGGCGAGGTCCGGATGCTGCTCACGCTCGTCCAGCCCGAGCGTCTCAAGCGGATCCTCGCGCGGATGTTCGACTCGGAGGAGTTCCTGTCGCAGTTCGGGATTCGGTCGCTGTCGGCCTCGTATCGCGAACCGGTCACCTTCGATGTCGACGGCCGCAGTATGTCCATCGAGTACGAACCGGGGGAGTCGCGTACCGGCATGTTCGGCGGCAACTCCAATTGGCGCGGTCCGGTGTGGTTCCCGGTGAACGTGCTGCTGGCCGACAAGCTCCGCGCCTACGGCCGGTACTACGGTGACTCGTTCACCATCGAGATCCCCACCGGTTCGGGCAACCATCGAACCCTCACCGACGCCGCGAATCTGATCGACAACGGTCTCGCCGGACTGTTCCGACCGGTCGACGGCCGCAGGCCCGCGGACGGCAAGCGCATCGAATCCAGCCTCGACCCGCTGTGGAGCGAGCACCCCAGCTTCAGCGAGTACTTCGACGGAGACACGGGCGAGGGACTCGGGGCCACTCACCAAACCGGCTGGACGGCACTGGTTGCGCACCTGCTCAGGCCGCGTCTGCCACTCTGAGGGCCTGC
>NZ_CAPS01000086.1 GCF_000333955.1 Rhodococcus sp. AW25M09 | reverse complement strand
AGGTGCATTCGGTCGTCCCGGCGGAGCAGTCCGTCGTGGCCGCAAGTCGAAGCGGGCGAAACGCGCCGAGTACGAGAGCATGCAGGCTCCGGCCGTCGGCGGCGTCAGGCTGCCCCGCGGCAACGGTGAGACCATTCGTCTCGCCCGCGGTGCCTCGCTGTCGGACTTCGCGGACAAGATCGACGCGAACCCGGCTGCACTGGTTCAGGCTCTGTTCAACCTCGGTGAGATGGTCACCGCGACGCAATCGGTCAACGACGAGACGCTGGAACTTCTCGGCGGTGAAATGAACTACGTCGTACAGGTCGTCAGCCCTGAGGACGAAGATCGCGAACTGCTCGACTCGTTCGACCTCACCTACGGCGAGGACGCCGGCGGCGAGGAAGATCTCGAACAGCGTCCCCCGGTGGTCACCGTCATGGGCCACGTCGATCACGGTAAGACGCGACTGCTCGACTCGATTCGCAACACCACGGTGCGCGAAGGCGAGGCCGGCGGAATCACGCAGCACATCGGTGCATACCAGGTGCTGACCGAGCTCGAGGGCAACGAGCGTCTCGTGACGTTCATCGACACCCCCGGCCACGAGGCCTTCACGGCCATGCGTGCCCGTGGTGCCAAGGCCACCGACCTCGCGATCCTGGTGGTTGCAGCCGACGACGGCGTCATGCCGCAGACGGTGGAGGCCATCAACCACGCCCAGGCGGCCGAAGTGCCGATCGTGGTCGCGGTGAACAAGATCGACAAGGAAGGCGCGAATCCGGACAAGATCCGGCAGCAGCTCACCGAGTACGGTCTGGTCGCCGAGGAGTACGGCGGCGAGACGATGTTCGTCGACATCTCCGCAAAGCAGGGCACCAACATCGATGCCCTTCTCGACGCGGTGTTGCTGACGGCCGATGCGTCGCTCGATCTGCGCGCCAACCCGGACATGGAAGCTCAGGGTGTCGCCATCGAGGCGCACCTCGACCGTGGTCGTGGACCGGTTGCGACCGTGCTCATCGCCCGCGGAACGCTCCGTGTCGGTGACTCGATCGTGGCAGGCGACGCGTACGGACGCGTTCGCCGGATGGTCGACGAGCACGGCGCTGACGTCACCGAAGCGCTCCCGTCCCGTCCCGTTCAGGTCATCGGCTTCACGTCGGTGCCCGGTGCAGGCGACAACCTTCTGGTGGTCGACGAGGATCGAATCGCACGTCAGATCGCTGATCGACGCAACGCTCGTAAGCGCAACGCGCTTGCCGCGAAGAGTCGTAAGCGCATCAGCCTCGACGATCTCGATGCAGCTCTGAAGGAGACTTCGCAGCTCAACTTGATCCTCAAGGGTGACAACTCGGGCACCGTCGAAGCTCTCGAAGAGGCATTGCTCGGCATCGCTATCGACGACGAGGTCGAACTTCGGGTCATCGACCGCGGTGTCGGTGGCGTGACGGAGACCAACGTCAACCTGGCGTCGGCGTCCAACGCGATCATCATCGGCTTCAACGTTCGGGCCGAGGGCAAGGCGACCGAGCTCGCCAACCGTGAGGGTGTCGACATTCGGTACTACTCGGTGATCTACCAGGCCATCGACGAGATCGAGAAGGCCCTCAAGGGCATGCTCAAGCCGATCTACGAAGAGGTCGCACTGGGCCAGGCCGAGATCCGCGCGCTGTTCCGTTCCTCCAAGGTCGGAAACATCGCCGGTTGCCTCGTTACCTCCGGTACTATCCGTCGCAATGCCAAGGCGCGTCTGCTCCGTGACAATGCGGTCGTTGCCGAGACCGTCACGATCTCCTCGCTTCGCCGCGAGAAGGACGACGCGGTCGAGGTTCGTGAAGGATATGAATGTGGTTTGACGGTGACGTACTCCGACATCAAGGTGGGCGATGTCATAGAGGCGTACGAACTCCGTGAAAAGCCGCGCGACTAGCAAGTCGACGGGGCCAGTCGGCTCCGTATCCGGTCGCGTGGGCTCGGTGGTGAAGCCAGGGGAGTGACACTGCGCTCCGACTTTCGAGCCGGTGGCGGTACGACAGTTGTACCGCCACCGGCTTTGTCGTCGGAGCCGATCGAAGGACGTCAGCGTGTATCTGGGTGCTCTGGAGTTGGACGTGTTGATGGGGGACGTGCGTTCGCTCGCCGAGAAGCGGTCGATGATGGAACCGGTTCTCGGTGATTTGCACAAGTTGGGAGTGTCGGCTGCCGAAACCGGTGAACGAGAACGAATAAGGCGGTCGCTACTCGGGGTCGCCGCAGCCGGCACGGATGTAGATCTGCTGCACGACAAGCTGGACGAGTGCGAACGGCACGTCGCCGAACGCCACGATCTGGAACTGTTGGCAGTACGCCGGAGAATTTTCGGACCCGAGGATTGATCCGAGAAGTCTGCCGAGCATCGCTCGTCGGACGTGAAGTGCACAGCCGTCGGGATGTCGCAAAAGAATCGACGTTCGGCCATGAAAGAGGAGTGTGATTGTCGTGGTGGATCAGGCCAGGGCTCGTAAATTGTCCAAGCGAATCGCCGCCATCGTTGCGACGGCGATCGATCACGAGATCAAGGATCCACGTCTGGCCTTCGTGACGATCACCGACACCAAGGTGACCGCCGACCTGCACGACGCCACGGTGTACTACACCGTCATGGGTGAAGACCTCGATAGTCCCCCTGACCTGCAGGGCGCTGCGGCGGGCCTGGAGAAGGCAAAGGGCGTACTGCGCTCGAAAGTCGGGGCGGGGACAGGTGTGCGGTTCACTCCGACACTGACGTTCGTGACCGATACGGTGCCCGACACCGCCCGTCACATGGAAGAGCTTCTCGAGCGTGCCCGCATGGCCGACGAGGAACTGGCCCGCGCCCGTGCGAACGCTACGCCGGCAGGTGATCCTGATCCGTACAAGGCTCCCCGCGAACTCGCCGACGACGCAGACACTCATTCCGCAGGCTCCACTCCCGCATCACCCGGTCATTCCGCAGGCTCCACTCCCGGGCCGAATGGTCATTCCGCAGGCTCCACTCCCGGGCCGAATGGTCATTCCGCAGGCTCCACTCCCGGGCCGAATGGTCATTCCGCAGGCTCCACTCCCGCAGACGTCGAGCCTGCCGAAGCCGACTGACATGTCCAATGGTTCGCGGGCAGCGTCGGAGCCCAACGAGGATCTGGCGCGGGCGATCGAGATGCTCGAAAGCGCGTCGTCGGTGACCGTCCTGTGCCACGTGCAGCCCGATGCCGACACGATAGGCAGTGGGCTGGCTCTCGGTTCTGTACTCGAACGGCGCGGCGCACGCGTCCAAGTTGCATTTGCCACACCGTCGTCCCTGCCCGAATCGATGGACGAATTGCCGGGCAGGCACTTGCTGGTCGATGCCGACAAGGTGGCCGAGGTCGTCGATCTCGTGGTCACGGTCGATGCCGGAAGTCGAGATCGGCTGGGTTCGCTGGGTGACCGCCTCGATTCTGCGTCGGGAAGTCTCGTCATCGATCATCACCGCAGCAACACCCACTTCGGAACGGTCAACGTGGTGTTCGCGTCGGCAGAGTCCACCACCGCCGTGATCGCCCATCTGCTCGATCAGTGGGGCGTCGAGATCGATGCAGATCTGGCGCACCTGCTTTTCGCGGGCCTGGTCACCGACACCGGATCGTTTCGCTGGGTTCGGCCGGGTTCGCACCTGCTCGCCGAGAGACTGTTGGCGACGGGGATCGACGGTGCCCACATCGCGCGCAGGCTGCTCGATACCCACCCCTTCAACTGGCTGCCGATGCTCGGGGCAGTGCTCGGCTCGGCAACGTTGCTTCCCGACGCGGCCGACGGGGGCGGGTTGGTGTACGCGGTCATTCGTAGCCAGGACGCGGTCGGGCTCCGGTCCGAAGAGATCGAGAGTGTGATCGACATCGTGCGCACCACGTCCGAAGCCGAAGTTGCCGCAGTGTTGAAGCAGCAGGACTTCGGTTCGGTGTGGGTGGTTTCGCTGCGTTCGAAGACCGAGGTCGACGTGTCGGCGGTCGCATGCAGCCTGGGCGGTGGCGGTCACCGCAACGCAGCCGGCTACACCGCTGCGGGAGCGCTGGACGACGTGGTCGATGCTCTGCGCGGGGCCTTGTCGACGTCGTGAGTTCCACCCCCGTCACCGCTCGAAAAATTCTCGGTCTGTCGCTGCCCTCCCTGGGCGTCCTCGCCGCCGAACCCCTGTATTTGTTGTTCGATGCCGCCGTGGTCGGCCGACTCGGTGCGCTGGCGCTCGCCGGGCTGGCGATCGGCGGTCTCGTGCTGGCGCAGGTCAGTACCCAGCTGACTTTTCTGTCGTACGGAACCACTGCGCGCGCAGCGCGTATGCATGGTGCCGGACGCGAACGCGATGCCGTCGGCGAAGGGGTTCAGGCAACCTGGCTGGCCTTGGCGATCGGGATCGCCATCGTGGCGGTCGTGCAGCTGTCAGCCCAGCCTGTGGTGTCGGTACTCACCGGCGGCGGCGACATCGCCGCCGAGGCCATCGCGTGGCTGCGGGTAGCTCTGCTGGGAGTGCCGTTCATTCTTGTCTCGTTGGCCGGAAACGGATGGATGCGTGGAGTTCAGAACACGCTGTCGCCTCTTCGCTTCGTTGTTCTCGGCTTCGGTGTGTCGGCTCTGCTGTGCCCGCTTCTGGTTCACGGGACACTCGGATTTCCACGACTCGAGCTCGTGGGATCGGCCGTGGCGAACGTGATCGGCCAGGGCGTCGCGGGAGCGTTGTTCGTCGTGGCGGTCGTGCGACAGGGCACCGAATTACGGCCACGATGGGTGGTGATGCGGGCACAGTTGGTGCTCGGCCGTGACCTCATCGTGCGCAGTCTCGCGTTCCAGGCGTGCTTCCTCTCGGCCGCTGCGGTCGCGTCGCGGTTCGGTGCCGCTTCGGTCGCCGCCAACCAGGTGGTGCTGCACATGTGGAACCTGGTGTCGCTGATGCTCGATTCCTTGGCAATTGCCGCACAAGCCCTCGTGGGGGCCGCGTTGGGTGCCGGTAGGACCGGGGATGCGCGCGCCCTGGCGTGGCGATTGACTGCATGGTCGACGGTGTTCGCTGTCGTTCTTGCCGCGTTGTTCGCCGTCGGGCGGGCGTTCATCCCTGAGCTGTTCACCACCGATGCGTCCGTCGTCGATCAGATGCATGCGATCTGGTGGATCTTCGTCGCGATCATTCCCATTGCCGGTGTGGTGTTCGCGTTGGACGGGGTTCTGCTCGGCAGTGGTGATGCGGCATTCCTGCGGAACGCGACCATGGCCTGCGCCCTGGTCGGCTTCCTGCCGTTCATCTGGTCGGCGCTGGTCTTCGACTGGGGGTTGGTGGGGATCTGGATCGGCCTCGGTGTCTTCGTCGGCTTGCGCATGCTCGCTGTCGCGGGGCGAGTGCTGTCCGGAAAGTGGCTCGTGATCGGTAGTGATAGGCAACTACGGTCGTGACTGCAGCGCGGGGTGCAAAGCCACCTCGCGGCTCTTCACCACGAAGAACACGCTGCGTCCCGGTTCGAGCCCCAGATCCGAGACCGCAGCGGGAGTGATGTCGGCAGCCATACCGGGTGAGCCGTCGGGATGCGGGCGCGATCGAACACGAATGCCGGAGCCTTGGACCTCCATCTCTTCGATCACCACCTCGAAGACGTTCCGGGGGCTGGCATGCGGCGGCGTGGGGTGCACCGAGACCGCAGCGGGGGAGAACACTGCAACCAGTGGCGTTCCGGTGGCGTGCCGCCCCGAACCACGGACCTTCATCCCCCAACTCGTGGTCAGACTCGTCGTGTCGTCGGCATCGACGGCGCGTCCCGACAGCAGGTTCACTCCGGCGATGCGGGCACCGAATTCGCTGCGCGGAGTGGTGAGGACGTCGGCGACCGAACCACGCTCGACCACGCGCCCGTTGTCGATCACCGCGACGGAATCGGCGAGTGCGACGACGTCGAGGAGATCGTGGGTGACGATCAACGCCGTGCGAGCGCTCTCCCGCAGTACGGTCCGCAGCACTCGCCGGACCGCCGGGGCCGTTTCGACGTCCAGCGCGGCAAGTGGTTCGTCGAGCAGTAGCAGTCGAGGATCTGCGGCAAGGGCGCGCGCAATCGCAACACGCTGGGCCTGACCACCGGACAGCTGTGCTGGACGGCGACCGGCCAGGTGAGATGCGCCGACGGCGTCCAACCATCTGTCGGCCACGCCATTCGCGTGTGCGCGGTTCGCACCGGTGCTGCGGGGAGCGAAGGCCACATTGGTACGCGCGTCCATGTGGGGAAACAACAGCGCGTCCTGGGCGAGAGTGGCGACGCCTCGGGCGTGAATCGGAACGAAGATTCTCGACGAGGTGTCGGTCAACACGTCCTCGCCCAGACGGACGTCTCCGCTGTCGGGTAGCACCGAGCCCGAGACGAGTTGCAGCAGTGTCGACTTGCCGGCCCCGTTGGGTCCGAGGATTGCGACCGTCTCGCCTTCTTCGACGTCCAGTTCGAGGTCGATTCCACGGACGCCGAGAGTGGCGCTGATATGCAGTGCGTTCACAGCGTGCCCGACGACCGAGTGCCACGCGCGGTGACGACGACAAGCGCCGCGACGAGAATCAACAGCAGCGACAGCGCCACCGCCGCATCGGGATCGGTCTCTCGCTGCAGATAGATTTCCAGCGGAAGTGTTCTGGTCACACCCTCGAGAGAGCCGGCGAAGGTCAAGGTCGCTCCGAACTCTCCCAGTGCCCGCGCGAACGCCAGAACGGTCCCGGACACCAAGCCGGGGAGTATCAACGGAATGGTGACGCGGCGTAGGACGGTAGTCGGAGTGGCCCCCAGAGTCGCGGCTACCACGTCGTAGCGGCTGCCGGCCGTACGCAGGGCACCTTCGACGCTGACGACGAGAAACGGCAGCGACACGAATACCTGCGCCAACACCACGGCTGCGGTGGTGAACGCGATTCGGATTCCCAATGCTTCGAGATGTTCGCCCAGCAGGCCCTGGCGTCCGAAGGTGTAGAGCAGCGCGATGCCGCCGACCACCGGAGGCAGAACCAAGGGCAGCACGACGAGGGATCGAAGTACACCGAGTCCTCGAATCTCGCTGCGCGAGAGCACGATTGCCATCGGCACGCCCAGCAGTACGCACAGTGCCGTACTCGCGGTTGCCGTCTTCAGGCTCAGGATCAATGCCGCTACCGCAGACTCCGAGGTGACGAGCCCGAAAAAGTTCGACCAGTCGATTCGGGTGAACATCGCGGCCAGTGGTGCCACGACGACAAGCGCACCGATGGCAGCCGGGACGAAAATCCACAGCGGCACGCCGACCGTGGGACTGCGGCGTGAGCCCGACCGCCCGTCGAGTATCCGCGCGGTCACGGTGTCGCGAAACCGGCACCGGCGAGTACGTCTCGGCCGACGGGTCCGGTGACGAACTCGGTGAAGGCGCGAGCGGTGTCCGGGTTGTCGGTCGTGCTCGACGTCGCGATCGGGTAGGTGTTGACGGCTCCGCTCGATTCCTCGAAAGGCACCGCTGTCACGGCAGCACCCGCGCCGGCAGCATCGGTGACGTACACCAGGCCTGCATCCGCTTGACCAGAGGTGACCTTACCCAGCACATCGGTCACCGAGGATTCCTCGCTGACCGCCGGGATGTCTGTGCCGGTCGCGGACTCGACGGAGGCCGTGGCCGCGCCGCACGGCACCTGGGGTGCACAGATCACCGTCAATACGTCGGGGTTCGCCAGGTCTGCGAACGAGGTGACGTTGTCGGGGTTCCCCGGCGCGGTGACGATGGTCAGAGTGTTGGTGGCGAAGTCTGTCGGATCGCCGGCGACAAGGCCTGCGTCGGCGACCTTGATCATGTTGTTCGTATCCGCCGATGCGAAGACGTCTGCAGGAGCTCCGGCGATCAGCTGAGCGGCGAGATCGGAGGAACCCGCGAAACTGAACTCGATCGAGGTGCCAGGGTGTTCGACGTGGAAGCGCGCACCGAGCTCGGTGAAGGGTGCCCGTAGTGACGCCGCGGCGAACACGGTGATCTCGCCTCCGACGGTGCCTTCGACCGGTGCAGAATCCGTCGTGGACGTCACGGATGGGGAGCTGCACCCGGCCAGCATCGACGTGCCCGCGATCAGGGTGGCCGCGATCAGGGTGCCCGCGATCGGGGTGAATCGGCCCGGTTGCCTTGTTCTCACTGAGATCTCCTGCGTTCTAGGGTGTGTCGACGATGACGGTCGTCGCCTTGATGACCGCGACGGTGACCTTGCCCGGCTCGAGTCCCAGTTCGCGAACCGACTTCGTACTTATCAGGGACACGATGGAGAACGGCCCGCATTGCATGCTGACTTCGCTCATCACCGTGTCGGAGACCACGTCGGTGACCAGCCCGACCAGTCGGTTACGGGCCGAACTGCCTCCGGAGGAGACTTCCGGAGGGGGAGCGGCATGGTCACGGGCGTAGTCGGCCAGGTCTCGGCCGGCGATCACTTTGCGCCCGGTCTCGTCTTCGAGCGAAGCGAGCGTGCCGCTGTCGATCCATCGCCGTACGGTGTCGTCGCTGACGCCGAGCAGTGCGGCGGCGTCTCGAACCCTGATCGGAGGCACCGTCACCGAGGCACCTGCATTGCCGCAGTTGTCCGCAAAATCGTCATGAAGGGCATCATATGCCCGAATGTGCGGTTGTTGGGGCACCGAACGCTATCTCGAAGTCCGGCACTGCCGACGGTTCGCCGAGGCACCGGTTCACCCCACTGGGACTCGCGGTGGAATCTCCGTGGAGTATTGGGCGTTGGTACTTTCTCGGACGGTTCCGGCTATTGGACGCGGGCGGCCGAGCGCATCGGAAAGGATCATCAGTGGCAGCGAAGCTGTGGGCAGTGAGCGACATTCACGTCGGACATCGGGGCAACCGCCCCGTCACCGAGGACATCTTCCCCGAATCGCCCGACGACTGGCTGATCGTTGCCGGAGACGTCTCGGAGAAGACCGACGACATCAAGTGGGCGCTCGAGCTGCTCCGTAGCCGTTTCGCGAAGGTCATCTGGGTTCCCGGAAACCACGAACTGTGGACGACGGTCAAGGACCCGGTGCAGATTCACGGAGCTGCACGGTACGAGTATCTGGTGAACCTGTGCCGCGAGATCGACGTCGTCACCCCGGAGGACCCTTATCTGCGGTGGGAGGGGGAGGGCGGACCGGCGACGATAGTGCCGATGTTCCTGCTCTACGACTACTCGTTCCTCCCGCAGGGAGCCAGAGACAAAGAGCACGGATTGGCGATCGCTCGGGAGAAGAACGTCGTCGCCACCGATGAATTTCTACTGTCCTCGCAGCCGTACGCGACGCGAGACGCCTGGTGTCATGCGCGAATCGATGCCACTCGGGAGCGCCTCGACGCGCTGGACACCACCGTTCCCACAGTGCTGATCAACCACTTTCCGATGGTTCGTCAGCCGACCGAGGTGTTGTTCTACCCGGAGTTCGCGCTGTGGTGTGGGTCGACTCTGACGGCGGACTGGCACACCCGGTACAACGCGATCTGCTCGGTGTACGGTCACCTGCACATCCCGCGGACGACCTATTACGATGGCGTCCGCTTCGAGGAGGTGTCGGTGGGTTACCCCCGTGAGTGGCAGCGCCGCGGGCTACCGAAGAATGTTCTGCGACAGATTCTTCCGGTCCCCGAGTATCCGCCGGGTGCGCTGAACAAGTGGGGCGGCCACTTCACGGTGACGCCCGAGATGGAGGCGGAAGTAGAGAAGATGAGGGCGGGCAAGTGATCGAATCCATACTTCCGAAGGGTGTCGTGTCGGCCGAATTGTTCGCCGATCCACCTGATTTGACTCCCCACCCGCTCGAAGCTCCGTTGGTCGCCAAGGCAGTGGACAAACGCAAGCGTGAATTCACGTCGGCTCGGCACTGTGCGCGCTTGGCAATGGAGAAGTTGGGCGTGGAGCCGGCGCCGATCATGCGCGGTAAATCCGGAGCTCCGCAGTGGCCGAAGGGCGTGGTCGGATCATTGACTCACTGCGACGGCTATCGCGGCGCGGTGCTTGCCTACTCGATGCAGGTCCGATCGGTGGGGATCGACGCCGAGCCGCACGGGCCCCTGCCCGACGGCGTGTTGGAGGCGGTGAGCCTGGAGGCCGAACGAGACTGGCTCGCGACTGCGGGACGCGACGACGTGCACTGGGATCGCGTGTTGTTCTGCGCCAAGGAAGCCACGTACAAGGCCTGGGAGCCGCTGACCGGACGGTGGCTCGGGTTCGAGGACGCGCACATCACCTTCGAGCGCACCGGCTCCGGTGACGACATCTCGGGGACGTTCCGTTCCGAACTGCTGGTGCCGGGTGACACCGTCACCGGCTCGCCGCTGACTGCGTTCGACGGCCGATGGATGGTGGCGGGCGGCCTGGTGATGACCGCGATTTCGGCGATGTGACGACCGGCTCTACGCGCCTGGCACAATGCTCTCTCGTGAGCGCTCGCGAAAAAATTTCTTCCGGTCTCGTCGGTGCCGGTCTGCTCGTGGTCGACAAGGGGCCAGGTGTGACGAGTCACGATGTGGTGGCTTCGTGTCGAAAACTGTTGCGCACCAGAAAAGTCGGCCATGCGGGGACCCTCGACCCGATGGCCACCGGAGTTCTCGTACTCGGCGTGGAGCGAGCTACCAAGATGCTCGGGCTGCTCTCCTTGACGACCAAGTCGTACACCGCGACAGTGCGGCTCGGCCGCAGCACGACGACCGACGATGCCGAGGGGGACGTCCTGGCGGACACCTCGGCCGCGCACGTCTCCGATTCGGACATCGCGATCGCAGTCTCCGGGTTGACGGGCGATATCGAACAGGTTCCGGCGCGCGTCAGTGCCATCAAGGTCGACGGTCAACGCGCACACAAGTTGTCTCGCGCCGGCGAGGATTTCACCCTCGCCGCCCGGAAGGTCACCGTCACCCGATTCGACGTGACGGCCAGGCGCAACGTGGTGGACCTCGAGTCCTCCTTCGTCGACCTCGACGTCGAGGTGGACTGCACGTCGGGGACGTATGTGCGGGCACTGGCACGTGACCTCGGTGCTGCACTGGGGGTCGGCGGCCACCTGACGGTACTGCGCCGTACTCGTGTCGGGCCCTTCACTCTCGAGCACGCACGCACGCTCGACGAGCTGGCCGAGGATCCAGCTGTCAGCCTCGATATCGACCAGGCTGCGCGCACTGCATTTCCACACCGGCAGATCGACGCGGCCGAGGCGGAGTCACTGAGCCAGGGACGCTGGCTGGACCCGGTGGGGATCGACGGGGTCTACGCAGCAGTCGATCCGACAGGACACACCATCGCGCTGCTTCAGGAGCGGGGTAAGCGGGCCGGGTCGGTCATGGTGGTTCGGCCCGCGACTCTGCGTGGCCACTGAACCAGGTCACTGAACGATGTCACTGAATTAGGTCACCGAACGAGGTCATCGAACGATTCGAACACGGTTGTCACGTCGCGGGAACCATCCAGATCGCCTCGGCGGCGCGATGGCCGAGGTCGATGGAATCGGTGGCGTCGGTTCGTGCCAGTTCGATGGCGACGGTGCCGGCGTAGTCGCGTCGTTCGACCACCGTGATAGGTAAGTCCAGCGCGATTCCGACGGAGTCGAAGTAGCGGAGCATCGCCGGATCGGAGTCGGAGATTCTGGCAACTCGGCCGGATTGTCCGTCGAGGTAGTCACTGAGTCGGGTTGCGGACGGGGTGTCGATCGCGCCGTCGACCGAAGGAATCGGGTCTCCGTGCGGATCCCGGTCGGGGTGGCCCAGTTTGGAGTCGATCCGGTCCATCATCAGGTCCGAGACGGCATGTTCGAGGATCTCCGCCTCGTCGTGGACTTCGTCCCAGCCGTAGCCGAGTTCACGCACGAGGTAGGTCTCGATCAGACGGTGACGACGCACCATACCGATGGCGGCCAGGCGGCCTTTCTCGGTCAAAGAGATCGCTCCGTAGCGGGCGTGATCGACCATGCCCTGGTCTGCCAGTTTGCGAATCGCTTCGGACACCGTCGAGGCGGACACGCCGATGCGTTCGGAGAGCATTTTGGTGCTCACGGAGTCTTCGCTCCACTCGCTGGCCGTCCAGATCACCTTGAGGTAGTCCTGCGCAACCGCGGACAGCTGGACGCCCTCGTCGGCCGGAGTGGGATCGTCTTTTCGTTGCGCCACGGTGCCGAGCTTAGGCAATCCAATGGAAAAAGACATCTCACCCGGCCGGAGCTACCGGCACCTGTCCGCGCCGACGCAGGGTGCGTGTGACGATGCCGTGCGAGGGGCTGAACAGGTATGCGAGCACGAAGACCAGTCCCTGGGTGAGCACGACACTGCCACCGGACGACACATCGAGATAGAAGCTGGCGTAGATGCCCACCAGTGCGCATCCCACCGAGATGAGCGGTGCCAGCGCCAGCATGCGCCCGAAACTGTGCGTGAGCAGATAGGCGGATGCGCCGGGCGTGATCAGCATCGCCACGACGAGGATCACCCCGACGGCCTGGAGTGCGACCACGGTGGTGAGCGCCAGCAGGGTCAGCATCACCGCCGAGATCACCGTCGGATTGATCCCGACTGCGCGAGCTTGGGTGCGGTCGAATGCAAAGAGAGTGAAATCGCGACGTTTGACGAGCATGACGGCCAAGGCGATGCCGCCGAGGACGAACACCTGAATCATGTCGGCCTGTGAGACACCGAGCAGATTGCCGAAGAGGATGTGGTTGAGGTCGATCTGGCTGGGAAACTTCGAGATCAGGACCACACCGAGCGCGAACAAGGTGGTGAAGACGACGCCGATGGCGGCATCTTCCTTGACGATGGTGGTGTTGCGGACGACGCCGATCGCGCCGACCGCGATGAGAGCGAACAGCAGCGCGCCGATCGCGAACGGTGCACCGAACAGATACGACAGTGCGACGCCGGGAAGCACTGCGTGCGAAACCGCGTCACCCATCAGCGACCAGCCGATGAGCACGAGCCAACAGCTCAGAACCGCGCACACGATCGAGGCGGTGACGGTCACCAGCAGTGCCCGTTGCATGAAGGTGTACTCGAGTGGGTCCACCAGAAAGTCGATCAGGTACACGGTCGGCTCGCTTCCCGGTTCGGTGTTGCCGGTGACCGAGTGCCTGCACCCAGCTGGTCGACTGTCGACGGGTCGATTCCGAAGGCCAGGGCGAGGTTCTCCGGCCGCAACACCTCGGCTGGGCTGCCGTGCATCAGCACCCGCTGCTGCAACAGGATCGCCTCGTCGCACAGAGTCGGCAGGGCATGCAGATCGTGGGTGGACACGAGAACCGATGCGCCGTGGGACGCGAGCTCGCGCAGCAGCCGGGTGATGGTTGCTTCGGTCTTCTTGTCCACTCCGGCGAAGGGTTCGTCGAGCAACAGCAGTGACGCCTCCTGGGCGATGGCACGGGCGACGAACGCACGTTTGCGCTGACCACCCGAAAGCTGCCCGATCTGTCGATTCGCAAGATCGGCGAGGTCGACGCGGTGCAGAGCCTCGTCGACGGCTTCTCGATCGGCTGCTCGGGGAGTGCGGAAGACATTCTGCTTGCCGTAACGGCCCATCATCACGACGTCGCGCACGCTGATCGGGAACGTCCAATCGACCGATTCCGCCTGGGGCACGTAGCTGACCGTGCCGGACTTGCGCGCCTGTGCGGGGTCTCCGCCGAACACGGTGATGGAGCCGGTGTTCGGCTTGACCACGCCCATCACGGCCTTGAAGAGCGTCGACTTTCCCGATCCGTTCATGCCGACCAGCCCGCATACTCGGCCGGGTGCCAGCGTCAGACTCGCGTCGACGAGAGCCACGACGTCGCGGTATCGGACGTTGACGGTCTCGATCGTCAGGGCAGCGCCGTCGGCGCGCGGAGCCGTACTGTGTGTGGTCATCGTTGCCCCACCAGTGCGTCGGCGATCAGCCGGGCGTCGTAGCGCAGCAGATCCAGGTACGTGGGAACCGGGCCGTCTCCATCGCTCAACGAATCGACGTAGAGCTGTCCGCCGAACCGAGCGCCGGTGTCGTCGGCAACTTGCAGTTGCGCCTTGCTCGAGACTGTCGACTCGCAGAACACGGCGGGTACGTCGTTGTCGCGAACGAAATCGATGGTGTGCACCACCTGCCTCGGTGTTCCTTCCTGTTCGGCGTTGACCGGCCACAGATAGGCCTCCTGCAGGTCGAAGTCACGGGCGAGGTACCCGAACGCCCCCTCGCAGGTGACCAGCGCACGTTGACGCGGAGGCAGCACAGCCAGGTCGGCGTCGAGTTCGGCACCGACCTCGCGGAGTTGCTCGATGTAGTCGGTGGCGTTGGTTCGGTAGTCGTCGGCGTTGGCAGGGTCGAGCGCGACGAACGCGTCGGCGATGTTCTGCACGTACTGCTCGGCTACGAGCGGCGACATCCAGGCGTGCGGGTTGGCCTTTCCGGCGTACGCATCGTCGCGAATGTAGATCGGCTCCACGTGTGCACTCACCACCGCATGTGGTGCCGGAATACGTTCGACGAACTTCTCGAACCATGCTTCGAGCCCCAGCCCGTTGTCCAGGATCAGCTCGGCCCGCTCGGCAGTCCGTAGGTCTCCCGGCGTCGGCTCGTAGCCGTGGATCTCGGCCCCGGCTTTTGTGATCGATTCCACTCGTAGGTGCTCGCCTGCGACGTTGGTGGCCATGTCGGCGAGGACTGTGAAGGTCGTCAGAACCAGGGGTCGACCGTCGCCCGGCACAGTCGGATCGTTCTCGCCCACGGCACGGGCGCAGCCGCCCGAAGCCGCTACCAGTAGTCCTGCCACGGCCCAACTCGCGACGACTCGTCGGCGACGAGATCCACAGGAGCGAAGAAAAAAGTTAGGCACACCAAAACATTTACCCTGGGTTTACCTCTTTGTCCATACCTGGCGCACGCGACACACCTGTCCGAGGGTGACCCGACGGACATCGGGCCGTAGGCTTCCCGGTGTGCAGAGATGGCGAGGTCTCGACGATGTACCTGCCGACTGGGGCAGATGCGTGCTCACGATCGGCGTGTTCGACGGTGTTCACCGCGGACACGCGCAACTGATCGGGCGCGCAGTCGCTGCTGCGAAGGAGCGCGGCGTGCCGAGCGTGCTCATGACGTTCGATCCGCATCCGATGGAAGTCATCCGGCCGGGAAGCCATCCAGCTCAGCTGACGACCCTGACGAGGCGTGCCGAACTGGCCGAGGAATTGGGCATCGACGTCTTCTGCGTCATGCCGTTCACCCCGGAGTTGATGAAGCTCACGCCGGAGCGGTACGTGCACGAGATCTTGATCGAGCGCTTGCACGTCACCGAGGTCGTGGTCGGGGAGAATTTCACGTACGGCAAGAAGGCGCTCGGTACCGTTCCGCTGCTGCGCAAGATCGGCGAGCGGTCCGGATTCGCGGTCGATGGAGTCAACCTGCTCGCCGAGCATGCGGTGACGTTCTCCTCGACGTACATCAGATCCTGTGTGGACGCAGGTGACGTCGCCGCGGCAGCCGCCGCACTCGGGCGTGCGCATCGCGTCGAGGGAGTCGTGGTGCACGGGGACGGGCGGGGTCGTCAAATGGGCTATCCCACAGCCAATGTCGCGCCGCCGATGTATTCGGCAATTCCCGCGGATGGCGTATACGCAGCATGGTTCACCGTGCTCGGACCCGGTCCGATCATGGGAACGGTGACTCCGGGCGAACGGCATCCGGCAGCGGTGTCGGTGGGCACCAACCCCACGTTCTCGGGTCGCACGAGGACTGTCGAGGCGTTCGTGCTCGACGGTGAGGCCGACCTGTACGGCCAGCACGTCGCAGTCGACTTCGTCGAGAGGCTTCGCGGCATGGAGAAGTTCGACTCGATGGAGGCGCTGGTGGACGAGATGGGTCGCGACGCCGAGCGTGCCCGGTCGATTCTGGCGGCCAGCGCAGCCTGATACGCTGTCTCTTCGGTGCTCGCTGCGGTCCGTGGCGGCTGTACCGGCTTCGATTCCGTCGTTTCGGCTACGGATGCGTTGCTTCCTTTCACGCGGACGTCATTGATTCAGGAGTATTACCAGTGGCATTGACCACCGAACAGAAGAAGGCCGTTCTCGGCGAGTACGGCTTGCATCCCACCGACACGGGCTCGCCCGAGGCGCAGGTTGCAATGCTCACCAAGCGCATCGTCGGCTTGACCGAGCACCTCAAGATGCACAAGCACGACCACCACTCCCGCCGCGGCCTGCTGCTGCTGGTCGGACGTCGTCGTCGTCTGCTCAAGTACATCGCCAAGGTCGACGTCACCCGGTACCGTTCGCTCATCGAGCGTCTGGGTCTGCGTCGATAATTTCGATCGACGCGAGGGTGTCACCGATCCGCGGTTCGACGCGCCGGTGTGCACCCGACTCGCAGCAATAGTGCAGAAGCCAACGAGGCAGTGTTTAGACTGAGCCTCGTTGGCTGTCTGTGTTTGTACCGCAGAAACAGTTATGCCAGCACGAGAAGCGGATGCACGGCATCCGCACACCGCCGTGTATGCCTGTCACGACGTGGTGTCGGTCTTCGGTAGTGGCCTTTCGGATACGAGATCCGGCGGGCTTCGATCGATGGCCGCCTCCGCGCAGCCGCGTCCCGAGACGAGCTCTCGGAGATGGACGGCACAGGTATGCCGCCACAGCCAGGAGGGCTCGTGGTGTGTCCACGCGGGCACGGCAAAGACGAGAGGACGAGAACAGAACATATGTCGGAAACCACAACTTCGGACGTCGAAGAGGGCGTCTACGAAGCAACCGCAATCATCGACAACGGCACGTTCGGCAAGCGGAGTATCCGCTTCGAGACCGGCCGCCTCGCACAGCAAGCCGCAGGCGCGGTTGCTGCGTACCTCGACGAGGACACCATGCTGCTGTCGGCAACGACCGCAGGCAAGCACCCCCGCGAGGGATTCGATTTCTTTCCGCTGACGGTCGACGTCGAAGAGCGCATGTACGCCGCGGGACGCATCCCCGGATCGTTCTTCCGCCGCGAGGGCCGCCCGTCCACCGACGCGATCCTCACCTGCCGCCTCATCGACCGGCCGCTGCGCCCGACGTTCGTCGACGGTCTCCGCAACGAGATCCAGGTTGTCATCACGGTGATGAGCCTCAACCCGGCCGACCTGTACGACGTCGTCGCGATCAACGCGGCGTCGGCCTCGACGCAGATCGCCGGCCTGCCGTTCTCCGGCCCGATCGGCGGCGTCCGTGTCGCACTGATCGACAAGCAGTGGGTCGCGTTCCCGACCAACGAGCAGCTCGAGAAGGCCGTGTTCAACATGGTCGTCGCCGGCCGCATCGTCTCCGGTTCCGGTGCCGATGCCGACGTCGCCATCATGATGGTCGAAGCCGAGGCCACCGAGAACGTCATCGAGCTCATCGACGGCGGTGCCACCGCCCCCAACGAGGCAGTCGTCGCCGAGGGTCTCGAGGCATCGAAGCCGTTCATCGCTGCACTGTGCACCGCGCAGCAGGAGCTCGCTGCCAAGGCAGCCAAGCCGACCGGCGACTACCCGGTCTTCCCGGCCTACCAGACGGACGTCTTCGAGGCCGTCGAGAACGCCGCGAAGATTCCGCTGAACGAGGCACTGACCATTGCGGGCAAGGCCGAGCGCGAGAGCAAGCTCGACGAGGTCAAGGCTCAGGTCATGACGTCCGTCGGAGACAGCTTCGTCGGCCGCGAGAAGGAGATCGGTGCGGCATTCCGTGCACTGACCAAGAAGTCGGTTCGCCAGCGCATCCTTACCGATCACTTCCGTATCGACGGCCGCGGCATCACCGACATCCGCTCGCTGTCAGCCGAGGTCGCGATCATTCCGCGCACCCACGGATCGGCCCTGTTCGAGCGCGGCGAGACCCAGATCCTGGGCGTCACCACCCTCGACATGGTCAAGATGGCGCAGCAGGTCGACTCGCTCGGGCCCGAGACGAGCAAGCGTTACATGCACCATTACAACTTCCCGCCGTACTCCACCGGTGAGACCGGCCGCGTCGGTTCGCCGAAGCGTCGCGAGATCGGCCACGGCGCACTGGCCGAGCGCGCCCTGCTGCCGGTTCTGCCCAGCCAGGCAGAGTTCCCGTATGCCATCCGCCAGGTCTCCGAGGCTTTGAGCTCCAACGGCTCGACCTCGATGGGCTCGGTCTGTGCATCGACACTGTCGCTGCTCAACGCCGGTGTGCCGTTGCGTGCCCCGGTTGCGGGTATCGCCATGGGTCTCGTCTCCGACGAGGTCGACGGCGAAACCCGTTACGTCGCCCTCACCGACATCCTCGGTGCCGAGGACGCGTTCGGGGACATGGACTTCAAGGTCGCCGGAACGAAGGACTTCGTCACCGCACTCCAGCTCGACACCAAGCTCGACGGCATCCCCTCCAAGGTGCTCGCCGGCGCGCTGTCGCAGGCCAAGGATGCCCGTACGACGATCCTCGAGGTCATGGCCGAGGCCATCGACACCCCGGACGAGATGAGCCCGTACGCACCTCGCGTCACCGCGATCAAGGTGCCGGTCGACAAGATCGGCGAGGTCATCGGACCCAAGGGCAAGATGATCAACTCCATCACCGAGCAGACCGGTGCCAACATCTCGATCGAAGATGACGGCACTGTCTACGTCGGTGCAGCGGACGGCCCGTCCGCACAGGCCGCGATCGACATGATCAACGCCATCGCCAACCCGCAGCTGCCGAAGGTCGGCGAGCGATTCCTCGGAACCGTCGTCAAGACAACGGCTTTCGGTGCATTCGTTTCGCTGCTCCCGGGCCGCGACGGGTTGGTGCACATCTCCAAGCTCGGTAACGGCAAGCGCATCAACAAGGTCGAGGACGTCGTGAGCGTCGGATCCAAGTTGCGCGTCGAAATCGCCGATATCGACAACCGCGGCAAGATCAGCCTCGTTCCCGTCGAGGACGACAACGCGGCTGCTCCCGCCGACGCTCCCGAGGCACCCGCCGAGGTCAGCGCTGAGTAAGAAGCAACCGAGTCGAACGGTACGTCCCCTCGGGACGTACCGTTCGGCCGTTACGGACAACACCGACGTCAGTACGGGCGTCCAGCGGACCACGTTGCCCGGTGGGCTTCGGGTCGTCACCGAGTTCGTTCCGGGTGTGCGCTCGGCGTCGGTCGGTGTGTGGGTCGGAGTCGGCTCCAGGGACGAGCAACCCAGTGTTGCCGGCGCAGCCCACTTCCTCGAGCATCTGCTGTTCAAGTCGACACCGACGCGCAGCGCGCTCGAGATCGCTCAGGTGATGGACGGTGTCGGGGGAGAGCTGAATGCGTTCACATCCAAGGAAAGCACGTGCTTCTATGCACATGTGCTCGACGAGGATGTCGCATTGGCCATCGATCTGGTCAGCGATGTCGTCCTTCGCGGTCGGTGCCGCTCGGCCGATGTGGACGTCGAGCGCCAGGTGGTGCTCGAAGAGATCTCCATGCGCGACGACGATCCCGAGGATCTGCTCGGCGACGCATTTCTCGAGGCAATGTTCGGCGATCACCCGATCGGACGTCCCATCATCGGGTCCGTCGAGTCCATCGAGTCGATGACCCGTGCACAACTGCACTCGTTCCATGTGCGTCGGTACACGCCACAGCGAATGGTCGTCGCAGTGGCGGGCAACGTCGATCACAAGCAGATCGTCTCGCTCGTGCGGCGCGCCTTCTCCGGTCATCTGGTCAAGGGCGTAAAGCCGGCCGAACGACGTGGTGGCACGGCGCGAGTGCGGAGCGCTCCCACCTTGAGCCTGACGACCCGGGACAGCGAGCAGGCACATCTGTGTCTGGGAGTGCGGGCGTTCGGCCGTCACGAAGGGCATCGCTGGGCGTTGTCGGTGCTCAACTCGGCTGTGGGCGGCGGGCTCAGTTCCCGGCTGTTCCAGGAGATCAGGGAAGAGCGAGGGCTGGCCTATTCGGTGTATTCGTCGGTGGACACCTTTGCCGACAGTGGTGCCTTCTCGGTATACGCGGGATGCCAGCCGGAGAATCTGGGTGAAGTGACGACGGTGATCCGCGAAGTACTGGCCCAGGTCGCCGCCGACGGCATCACCGATGCGGAGTGCGCTCGCGCCAAAGGGTCACTTCGCGGCGGATTGGTTCTGGGACTGGAGGATTCGGGCTCCCGGATGAACCGGATCGGTCGTAGTGAATTGAACTACGGCAATCATCGCGACATCACCGACACCCTGGCGAGAATCGACAGCGTCAGCAACGACGAGGTGCGTGAAGTCGCTGCGGTGTTGCTCGATCGTCCGTTCGGTGCCGCCGTGGTCGGTCCGTACAAGAACGTCCGGCAACTACCCGCGTCGGTCAGGTCGCTGGTTCGCTAGCGGCACCGATCACGTCGCGTACCGCGCGGCGGATCAGTGCCCTCACCTCGAGACCGTCAGTGATCGGTTCGAAGGCGCCGGGTGGAGTTCAGTGCGGCAATCAGCGCGTCGAACGGCGGTAGCGCGTTCGACGTCCGACAGTATGTTCGGGCAATCCGTGTGACACGCTGACTTCGCGCGTTACCGCTCGGGCGGTCAGCACCTCTACGCTCTGCGGTGATGCTGTCCACCCGAGAGGACCGAACGATGTGGTATCTGCTTTTCAAATACGTCTTGATCGGGCCGATTCTTCGTATTCTCGGTCGACCGTCGGTGGTCGGAGGGGAAAATCTTCCGCGGACGGGGCCGGTGATCGTTGCCGGTAACCATCTGACCGTCGTCGATTCGTTCTTCCTCGTTCTCCTGGTTCGCCGTCGGGTCACCTTCATCGCCAAGAGCGAGTATTTCACCGGCACTGGAATCAAAGGGGCAGCACTTCGCTGGTTCTACTACGCTGCAGGTCAGGTGCCCGTCGACCGAAGCGGGGCAGCTGCCTCGGCTCCGGCACTCGAGACAGCGAAAGCTCTGCTTCGACAGGGAAACCTGTGGGCGGTGTATCCGGAAGGCACACGATCGCCTGACGGCCGGCTCTACAAGGGCAAGACCGGGCTGGCGAGGGTCGCGATCGAGACAGGTGCGCCCGTCGTGCCGGTGGTGATGCGCGGGACGCTCCGTTTCAACCCGGTGGGGTCGAGGATGTGGCGCCCGAGCAAGGTGAGCATGGTCGTCGGCGAGCCACTGGACTTCACCAGATACGTTGGGGGAGAGAACAGCAAGGCCATTCTGCGGGCGGTGACCGATGAGGTGATGGCGGCGCTGTCGGACCTGTCGGGTCAGGAATACGTCGACGTGTACGCCGCGACGATCAAGGACTCAGCATGAGAGCGTCGGTCAAAGCTTCTTCTTGCCCAGCAACAACTTCCAGGGCACCAGCGCCGATTCGAGCTGTACCGATAGGCTCATCTTGGATTCGCCCTCGCTGCGCTCCTCGAACGTGATCGGCACTTCGGCGAGAACGAGGCCGTGCTTGACGGTCCGGTAGTTCATCTCGACCTGGAACGCATAGCCGTTGCTCTCGACCGATCCCACATCGATGGTCCGCAGAGTGCGCGCGTGCCACGCCTTGAACCCTGCGGTCGCATCCTTGACGCCGAGGCGCAGGATCGTGTTCACATAAAAATTCGCCCACGCCGACAGTGCTTTGCGGTGCCAGGGCCAATCTGCGGCAACGGCACCCCCGGGAACGTAGCGCGAACCCAGCACCACGGCCGCGTCGGTGGTGTTCAGCTTGTCGATCATGGCCGGGATCACCTCGGTGGGGTGCGAGAGATCGGCATCCATCTGGATCACGATGTCCGCGCCTTCGTCGAGGGCCCGCGTCATGCCCGCCACGTATGCACGGCCCAGTCCGTTCTTCTCGGTGCGGTGTAGAACGCTGACCTCGAGAGGGCCGTCGATGGCCAATTTGTCGGCGACGTCGCCGGTTCCGTCGGGGGAATTGTCGTCGACGACCAGCACTCCGAGGCCCTCGACCTTCAGCCCGGCGAGCAACTCGACGAGCTTGGGGAGGTTCTCGCGCTCGTTGTACGTCGGTACAACGACGGTGGTCTTCGGGGCGACTCGTTCCGTACTCACCACCGTATGATCCGTGATTAGGGGTTCCGATCCAAATATCGGACATGATCGGCCACGTCGGTCCGGCATTTCGGGGCGTCGTGGAACCTCGGGCGTCCCGTCATCGAGTGGCGTCGACGAACACCCCACCGCGCAGGACCGGCACGCACGAACTCGAACCGACCTCGGCGGCGATCGACACGT
The DNA here is from genome assembly GCF_000333955.1 of Rhodococcus sp. AW25M09. Classification (GTDB taxonomy): domain Bacteria; phylum Actinomycetota; class Actinomycetes; order Mycobacteriales; family Mycobacteriaceae; genus Rhodococcoides. The sequence continues at coordinate 19,885 of NZ_CAPS01000086.1, read as the reverse complement.
CCTCTGGATGCCCCATGGCGTCCAATTCTCGCCCGGACGCGCTGCGCCGCAGCTCGGAGCCCGCATCGCGTTCGACGGCTCGCCAGGCCGCAGCGGCCGTCGCCGCCTCTGCAGATGCGTCGGCGACCCCGGAATCGAGCAGCGCGGCGATGACTGCGCCCGCACCCCACAGGTCCTCGACGGCGGGACGCAAGGATCCATCGGGCCACCGTTCCCCGGCTGCTATGACGGCAATCACCGCATTCGGCCTCGTGGCGCGTATCCACTGCCCGACTGTGACGGCATTTCTGAGCGACGCACCGACACACAGGTCGACCCTGCTCGACAGCTCGTCTGCGATGGTGGAGCCGTTCGGCGACGGCAGCACCAGGCGCACGGGAGCAGGGGAGGTTCGGACAGTCGCCGGGCACAAGCTGATCTGCCCCGGCGCAGCCGCCGAGCGGCCGACGGCGAGGACCGCGTCGAACTCTTCGGCCAGCTGCGAGGCTCGGTCGTCGCGCCATCGACTCGGAATGACGTCGATACCCGCATCCATCGCCACCGTCAGAGTTGTGGTGAACGAGAGGACATCGACGATCACGGCAACATCGGTGCCGTCGACGATCGCATCGGCACCCGAGAGGCCCCACTCGAAGCGGAGGCCGAAGGCGCTCTGAGACAGGGTGGGGTCGACAGGCATTGCCGCACGGTACCAAGACAGGTGACGGTGATACGTTCGGCGCGGAACCGAATGGGGGAGCCGACAATGCAGTTGGAACTGGATACGAAGGTCATAGTCCTCGCGGCAGGCCTACTGCTCCTGTGGGCACTGGGGTTGGGGGTACTCAAGTATCGCCAGATGTCGACGTCGGCAGACGGGACGGCACATCGATACGTCGACATCGCCCATCGAGCGGCGCTGATGTACTCGTTCGCCGCACTCTTACTGGCCGTTCTCGCGCACTTCAGTGCTTGGCCGGTCCCGGTCGATCTGATCGCGGCATCGGTGGTGTTGGTGTTCTTCGTGGGTGCGATCGTCGGCTACACCGTGCACGGGATTCGCCGGGACACCGAGAATCAGTTCGTCCACCCCGTTCCAGGAACTCACGCGTTCATGGTGTTGTTGATCATCGGAGAGATCGGGGGAACTGCGGTGCTGGTGGTCGGATTCGCCAAAGAGCAGTTCTTCGCGCTGAACTAGGATCCGGTCACTACCTGGGGTCGAGGTACAGCTCCGCGGTCTCGGTGGCGACCGCGGACACCGCGGCGGCAAGCCCCGGCTCGAGGTCGAGTGCAGCCGTGAGCCTCTCGCCGCGCAGATCCTGCGACCGAAGAAGCTCCCAGGCCTGCTCGACGAGCCGAACCGAGGTGGGATGATCCAACTCCGGTCGGTTCGAGCGCAGTGCTGTCGCAGCCCAATCCGCGTCGAACGTCCCGTTGGGCGGTCCGAACACGCGCTCACCTGACGAATAGCTCTTCGGCTCCATGCTCCGACGCTAGCAGGATCGGCGGTCGGTGTAACCGTGACCGAATCGGAGTGGCACACCACTACCGAACCGAACGGTTTCTTCAGTACGGTATGGCCATGCACAGCAGTCGCCGCAGCGCTTCGGTCACGCTCTCGGCCGCGGGATTGCTCGTGATCGGCGGTCTCGCGGGCTGTTCCGACGGTGATCTCGCGCGTGAAGTCGACGAAGTCTCGGCGAACACGAACTACTCCACGGCCACCGGATCCTTGGTGGTCGGTGATCCGTTCGCTGTTCCGCCGACCGCCGTCGTTCCACCGGCCGTGATTCCGGAACTCCCACCGAGCCTCGACGGTCCCCGGTACTCGGGTATGTCACCGGTCGGTGTCACCGACGTCGTGCTCGACGGGCCCTCTGCCGTCGAGTACCGGCTGGCAGGCAACGGGCCGGTGTCGTACACCGTCAGGTATGTCGACGAGGCCGTCCGGTACGCCACGAGTGAACCGGTGGCGATACCCGGGAAATCTGTCCTCCAGGTGGACCTGTCCGGCGCATCGACGGAATCCGACGACAGCTTCACCTCGTACGCCGGGCCGGGACGTATTGCGGGCAGTGCCGATTCCGCCGTGGTCTCGGTCGATTTTCTGGCCGATCCAGGCGGAATCTCGCAATCGTTCATCGGTGTTGGTACCGATCGGCCCGGGTTCACGGTGACCACCACCGCCGAGCCTGCCGCGGTGATCGTCACCATCGGGTCCTGACGAGCAACTGCGAGCGCCGAATGCATGTGGGCCCAGGTCGTTTCGGCCCAGACGGTTTCGGTCCCTCCTCGGGTGTGTCGCGGTAGCATCGGCCTGTGTCCGACGTCACAGCAGGAAAGAATCGAGCACCCCGTGTGCGGGTGCTCGTCTACAGCAGCGATGCCGGGACGCGGGCCCACGTGAGGTCTGCGGTGGGCACACGACCGGATTCTGCACTCGGCGAGATCGAGTACATCGACATCGCTACAGCGGCCGTCGTCGTCGAGCACATGGATGCCGGCGGCGTGAATTTGGCAATACTGGACGGCGAGTCCTCGCCGGTCGGCGGCCTCGGCCTGGCGAAGCAACTCAAGGACGAGATCGACAGCTGTCCGCCGGTCTTGGTGCTCATCGGACGTCCGGACGACGCGTGGTTGGCGGAGTGGTCTCGCGCGGAGGCTGCTGTTCCCCACCCGCTGGATCCGATTCGGCTCGGACGTGCTGTGGTCGATCTACTGAGGGCGCATTCTCTGAACCCGAGGTCCGGCGCACCGTCCCGTTAGATCGACGCCGAAGTCGGATGCGCTCGCCATCCGTCTCATCGAGCCGACAGCTCGAGGGTAAGTGATGTAAGTCACACCTTGAATGGCGTCTGGATTCGGGTGGGCCATGGGCGTCAACGGTTTACGAAACTGGCCTGCTCGAAATCCCGCGAGATCCGCACCGACCCCATACTGTGTGTTTCAGGTCACATTGGTACGGCCGTTGCATTTACTTCGCGACGCCGCGGTCGTCGATCGAGGGAGCGGATGCCCGAATGAACGCCTACGTTCCGATCCTCGTTCTCGGTGCCATTGCGGTCGTATTCGCGGTGTTCTCGGTGATGGTCGGCACCATGGTGGGGCCTGCCCGCTACAACCGAGCCAAGTTCGATGCATACGAATGCGGTATCGAGCCGACGATGCACGCGCCTACCGGGCAACGATTTCCGGTGAAGTTCTACCTGACGGCGATGCTGTTCATCATCTTCGACATCGAGATCGTCTTTCTCTATCCGTGGGCCGTCCACCTCGACGTACTGGGTGTGTTCGGGCTCGTCGCCATGTTGCTGTTCGTCGTCAACGTGTCGGTGGCCTACGTCTACGAGTGGCGACGAGGCGGACTCGGTTGGGACTGATCGACCGAGAGCAAAGCACTGTTCTCACTGAAGCGGATGCGAAAGAGCGTGATCGATGGGACTCGAAGAGAAGCTACCCAGCGGATTTCTGCTGACCACTGTCGAAGGGCTGGCCGGTTACGCCCGTAAGGGTTCGTTGTGGCCTGCCACCTTCGGTCTCGCGTGCTGCGCGATCGAGATGATGGCGACCACGTCCGGCCGGTTCGACCTCGCCCGATTCGGCATGGAGGCATTTCGCGCATCCCCGCGTCAGGCGGATTTGATGATCGTGGCCGGCCGCGTCAGCCAGAAGATGGGCCCGGTGCTGCGACAGGTGTACGACCAGATGGCCGAACCGAAATGGGTTCTGGCCATGGGGGTCTGCGCTTCCTCGGGCGGAATGTTCAACAACTACGCGGTGATTCAGGGCGTCGACCACATAGTCCCCGTCGACATCTACCTCCCTGGTTGTCCACCACGACCGGAGATGTTGCTGAACGCAATCCTGGAGCTGCACAAAAAGATTCAGCAGATGCCGCTCGGTGTCAATCGCGAGCAGGTGCGTGCGGCCGCCGAAGCTGCGGCGCTCTCGTCCACCCCGACGATCGATCTGAAGGGGCTGCTGCGATGACCACCCGCGGGCCCGGCGGGATGTTCGGTGTCCGGGGGACGGGAGACACCTCCGGTTACGGACGACTGCAGCCGCCGGTGGCACCGATGGACACGGCCGCGCGGCCCTACGGCGGCTACTTCGACGCTCTTGTCGACCGGCTGGCCACAGTTCTCGAATCCGGTGATACTGCGGTTCCATTCGAGGATGCCGTCGAACGGGTGGTGATTCATCGGGGCGAGTTGACGCTGCATCTCGAGCGGCAGTATGTGCCCACCGTGGCCCGAGTGCTGCGGGACGACGAGGAGCTCCGATTCGAATTGTGCACGGGCGCATCGGGCGTGCACTATCCGGACCAGGTCGGCCGCGAATTGCGTGCGGTGTACCACCTGGTGTCCATCACCCACGGGCGGCGCGTTCGACTCGAAGTTGCCGTACCCGACGCGGATCCACACACACCCTCGCTGTGCGGGGTGTATCCGACCAACGACTGGCACGAGCGCGAGGTCTACGACTTCTTCGGACTCGTCTTCGACGGCCACCCTGCCCTGACGCGGATCGAGATGCCCGACGACTGGGTCGGTCACCCGCAGCGCAAGGACTATCCGCTGGGCGGAATTCCCATCGAGTACAAGGGCGCTCGTGTGGCGCCTCCCAACGAGCGCAGGTCGTACAACTGATGAGCGCAACGAACGAGACGATCTACGCCGTATCGGGCCAGGACTGGGACGACGTCGTCGAACTGGCGCGCGAATCGAGCACCGAACGGATCGTGGTCAACATGGGGCCGCAGCACCCGTCCACGCACGGTGTGTTGCGGTTGATTCTCGAGATCGAGGGCGAAACGGTCACCGAGGCCCGATGCGGGATCGGCTACCTGCACACCGGAATCGAGAAGAACCTCGAATATCGCAATTGGACACAGGCCGTCACCTTCGTCACCCGCATGGATTATCTGTCACCGTTCTTCAACGAGACCGCCTACTGCCTCGGAGTGGAGAAGTTGCTCGACATCACCGACGACGTCCCCGAGCGGGCGACCGTCATTCGAGTGATGCTGATGGAGCTCAACCGAATTTCGTCGCACCTGGTCGCATTGGCAACGGGGGGTATGGAATTGGGTGCGGTGACGGCGATGTTGTTCGGCTTCCGCGAGCGAGAGCTGATTCTCGACGTCTTCGAGGCCATCACCGGGCTCCGGATGAATCACGCCTACATCCGTCCAGGTGGGCTGTCTCAGGATCTGCCGGGTGACGCGATCGAGAAGGTACGCGAGCTTCTGCGGGTGCTGCCCGGACGGCTCCGAGATCTCGAACTCATGCTCAACGACAACCCGATCTGGAAGGCCAGAACCGAGAACGTCGGATATCTGGACCTCACCGGATGCATGGCCCTCGGCGTCACCGGCCCGGTGCTTCGGTCCACCGGGCTGCCCTACGATCTGCGCCGATCCGATCCCTACTGCGGATACGAGAACTACGAGTTCGATGTCGTCACCGATACCGGAAGCGACTGTTATGGGCGTTATCTGATTCGGGTGGAGGAGATGAAGGAATCACTCAAGATCGTCGAGCAGACCCTCGATCGCCTTCGGCCGGGGCCTGTCGTGATCGACGACAAGAAGATCGCCTGGCCCGCCGAACTGGTTTCGGGACCGGACGGTCTCGGCAACTCTCAGGACCACGTGCGCACCATCATGAACACGTCGATGGAATCTCTGATTCACCACTTCAAACTGGTGACCGAGGGGATGCGGGTCCCGGCCGGTCAGGTGCTGTCCTCGGTGGAGTCGCCGCGAGGCGAGCTGGGCGTACACATCGTCAGCGACGGCGGATCGAAGCCCTACCGCGTGCATTTCAGAGATCCGTCCTTCACCAACCTGCAGGCGGTTGCCGCGATGTGCGAGGGCGGCATGATCTCCGACGTCATCGCGGCGGTCGCCAGTATCGACCCGGTGATGGGCGGGGTGGACCGATGACCGCACAGCCGTCGGAGCCGGTGTTGATTCAACTGGGAGCGCGCCCCGATGAGGCGGTGCAACTGGTCGGCCCCGGCGCACGAGCATCGTATCCTCCCGATGTCCTGACCCGTCTGCGCGCGGACGCCGACATCATCGTCGCTCGCTATCCGCAGGCCCGTTCCGCGTTGCTGCCACTGCTGCACCTGGTGCAATCCGAGGACGGTCATCTGACGCCCGCGGGCATCGAGTTCTGCGCCGAGGTACTCGAACTCACCGGAGCGGAGGTGACCGCGGTCGCGACGTTCTACTCCATGTACCGACGCGAGCCCACGGGCACGTACCGCGTCGGAGTGTGCACCAACACCCTGTGTGCCGTCATGGGCGGCGACGCGATCATGGACGCACTTCGGGATCACCTCGACATCGGCCACGGCGAGACGACCGAAGACGGCAAGATCACCCTCGAACACATCGAGTGCAATGCTGCGTGTGACTACGCACCGGTGATGATGGTCAATTGGGAATTCTTCGACAACAGGACTCCCTCGACCGCGCGCGAGCTGGTGGATGCGCTTCGATCCGGTGCACAGGTCACCCCTACGCGCGGCGCACCACTGTGCACGTTTCGCGAGACCGAACGCATCCTCGCCGGATTTGCCGACGATCGACCCGGGGCACTCGAATCCTCCGGCAGCGCAGGTGAAGCCAGCCTAGTGGGGCTGCGGTACGCGCGTGAGCATGCAATGTCGGCACCCGAGGCCGTAGGGCGACCCAACGCCGAGCACCCCGATCCGGTACCCGAAGCAGTGACAGAGACGGTACGAGACAAGCCGGCACCTGCCCCCTCGGCCACCGTGCCGCCGCAGGCCGGTACCACCGAGACCGTGCCGCCGCAGGCCGGTACCACCGAGACCGTGCCGCCGCAGGCCGGTACCACCGAGACCGTGCCGCCGCAGGCCGGTACCACCGAGACCGTGCCCCCACAGCCGAACACCACCGAAACCGATCCACCGACGAAGGGGGATTCCACATGGCCCTGACGCCGGTGTTGAGCGAGTTCTGGGACGAGAAGAACTCGTGGACTCTCGATACCTATCGAAGTCACGACGGATACGGAGGGCTCGAGAAGGCCCTTGCCATGGAACCCGATGACCTCATCGCGTTCGTCAAGGAATCCGGGTTGCGTGGCCGGGGCGGTGCGGGCTTCCCGACCGGAACGAAATGGAGCTTCATACCGCAGCACGACGGCAGAGAGCACTACCTGGTGGTCAACGCCGACGAGTCCGAGCCCGGTACCTGCAAGGACATGCCACTGCTCTTGGCGAGTCCGCACACTCTGATCGAGGGAATCATCATCGCTGCGTATGCGATTCGCGCATCGCACGCCTTCGTCTACGTCCGCGGTGAGGTGGTGCCGGTGTTGCGCAGGCTGCAGGCGGCCGTCGCCGAGGCCTACGCGGCCGGATATCTGGGCAACGGCGTACTGGGATCGGAATTCGACCTCGACTTGGTGATCCACGCCGGTGCCGGTGCGTACATCTGCGGTGAAGAGACAGCCCTTCTCGATTCACTGGAAGGCCGGCGCGGACAGCCTCGGCTGCGTCCACCGTTCCCCGCAGTAGCGGGCCTGTACGCGCGTCCGACCGTGGTCAACAACGTCGAATCGATTGCCAGCGTTCCGGTGATTCTGCGCAAGGGAATCGAGTGGTTCCGTTCGATGGGCAGCGAGAAGTCACCCGGTTTCACGCTGTACTCGATCTCGGGCCACGTCCGCCGCCCGGGGCAGTACGAGGCCCCGTTGGGGATCACCCTGCGGGAATTACTGGACTACGCAGGCGGAGTCAGGCCGGGACACGAACTGAAGTTCTGGACGCCGGGAGGATCGTCGACGCCGATGTTCACCGGCGATCACCTCGACGTTCCCCTCGACTACGAGGGCGTCGGAGCGGCCGGATCGATGTTGGGTACCAAGGCACTGCAGATATTCGACGACACGACCTGTGTGGTGCGAGCGGTGCTGCGATGGACGGAGTTCTACGCGCACGAATCCTGCGGAAAATGCACACCGTGTCGAGAGGGAACGTACTGGCTGGTGCAGATACTGCGTCGACTCGACGGCGGTACCGGCACCGAAGCCGATCTGACCACCCTGCTCGATATCGCGGACGGCATTGCCGGTAAATCGTTCTGCGCGTTGGGAGACGGTGCTGCGAGTCCTATCGTCTCCTCGCTGGCGCACTTTCGCGACGAATACGTTCGGCACGTGATCGAGCAGGGATGCCCGTTCGATCCGCACCGATCGACCCTGATGGCCGAGGAGTTGACGTCATGACGGAAGTGTCGGTGGAGTTGGTGACGCTGACCATCGACGACCGCGAAGTCAGTGTTCCGAAGGGCACGTTGGTGATCCGTGCTGCCGAGTCGATGGGGGTGCAGATTCCACGCTTCTGCGACCATCCTCTGCTCGATCCGGTGGGGGCGTGTCGGCAATGTCTGGTGGAGGTCGAGGGGCAACGCAAGCCGCTGGCATCCTGCACGACGACGGTGTCCGAGGGCATGATCGTACGCACGCAGGTGACGTCGGACGCGGCGGACAAGGCGCAGCGCGGCGTCATGGAATTGTTGCTGATCAATCACCCGCTCGACTGCCCGGTGTGCGACAAGGGCGGCGAGTGTCCGCTGCAGAACCAGGCGATGTCTGCGGGACGGACAGAGTCCAGGTTCTCCGAGACCAAACGAACGTACCCCAAACCGATTCCGTTGTCGGCCGAGATTCTGCTCGATCGGGAGCGCTGCGTCCTGTGCGCTCGATGCACTCGATTCGCGTCCCAGGTCGCCGGGGATCCCTCGATCGAGCTTCTCGAACGCGGAGCGGTGCAGCAGGTAGGCATCTTCGGCAACGAACCGTTCGACTCCTACTTCTCCGGAAACACCGTTCAGATCTGCCCGGTGGGGGCCCTGACCAACACCGAATATCGGTTCCGGGCGCGGCCATACGATCTCACCTCGTCGCCTAGCGTGTGCGAGCACTGCGCGGGGGGATGCGCTCAGCGCACGGATCACCGCCGCGGCAAGGTTCTACGTCGTCTGGCGGGAGACGATCCCCAGGTCAACGAGGAATGGAACTGCGACAAGGGTCGCTGGGCGTTCAAATATGCCACCGAAGCAGACCGCATCACCTCGCCGATGATTCGAGACGAATCGGGTGCTCTGGTCGAGACGTCGTGGTCGGCTGCACTGGCCGTCGCGGCAACGGGATTGGCCGCGTCGGTCGGATCAGCAGCGGTGCTCGTGGGCGGGCGGTCGACCCTCGAAGACTCCTACGCCTACGCCAAGTTCGCTCGAACAGTGCTGCACACCAACGACATCGACTTTCGCAACCGCAATCACAGCGCCGAGGAAGCAGAGTTCCTGGCTGCTCGTATCGCGGCGACCGGGATGGGTGTCACCTACAGCGACCTCGAGAATGCCCCCGTGGTGCTGCTGGTCGGGTTCGAGCCCGAGGAAGAGTCGCCGTTGGTGTTCCTTCGGCTTCGCGCAGCACACCGCACCCGTGGCGTTGTGGTCGCGTCGGTCGCGCCCTGGGCCAGCCGGGGCCTGCGCAAGCTGGATGGGGTTCTACTGCAAGCGATTCCCGGTGACGAGCCGCAGTGGCTGGCCGCGCTGCGCGTCGGCGATCGAAGCACCGAATCGGTGGCTCGGCTTCTTCGAGAGCCAGGGTCGATCGTTCTCGTGGGAGAGCGGCTCGGCTCCGTTCCCGGCGGACTGTCCGCAGTGTCGGCGTTGGCCGACGACACCGGTGCGAACCTGGCCTGGATTCCGCGGCGTGCAGGAGAACGGGGTGCCCTCGACGCCGGCGCGCTCCCGAATCTCCTGCCGGGTGGGCGGCCGGTGGCCGATTCGTCAGCACGCGCCGAGGTCGCGGCCGTGTGGGGGCAGGCCGATCTCCCCCCGGAGGCGGGGCGCGACACCGCGGCGATCCTGGCGAGCGCCGGTCCGGATCGCGCATTGATCACGGCAGGAATCGATCTCGACGATCTACCCGATCCTCACGGTGCGCTGGACGCAGTGGACCGATCGGCGTTCGTGGTCAGCCTCGAGCTGCGACACAGTGCGGTGACCGAGCGCGCCGACGTGGTGTTCCCAGTGGCTCCGGTGGTCGACAAGCCGGGAACGTTCGTCGACTGGGAGGGGAGGCATCGCACCTTCGACACAGCGCTCGGTGCAGGAGCGGTACTGCCCGATCAACGAGTACTCGACGCCATCGCCGCACAGATGGGCGTCGAACTGTCGCTGCCCGACGCGGCCGCAGCGCGAGGTGAGCTGGCGCGCTTGGGTACCTGGAACGGCCCGCGGACCACCGCAACTCGGGTGGCTCCGCGCGCGGACATGCCGTCACCGCCTCCCGGTCACGCGATCCTCGCTACCTGGCGGATGCTCATCGATTCGGGACGGATGCAGGACGGCGAAGAGAACCTCGCGAAAACCGCTCGGGAGCCGGTCGTCCGACTGTCTGCGGCGACGGCCTCGGGCATCCGAGCAGAGCGCGGTGATCGAGTGAGTGTCGAGACCGACCGCGGTTCGATCTCGCTGCCGCTGATGATCACCGATCTGCCCGACGGCGTGGTGTGGGTGCCGATGAACTCGCCCGGCTCGGCGGTCTACCGCTCTCTCGGCGCGGCGTCGGGTGATCTGGTGAGGCTGCGTACAGAGACAGCGGTTCCCGAGGCACGTCTCGACGAGGGGGTGTCGTCGTGATTGTCGCCGCGCCGCCCGATCTGTCGATGTTCGGCACCGACCCGTGGTGGTTGGTTCTCGGTAAAGCCCTGGCAGTCTTCGTCTTCCTGGTGCTCACGCCGCTGGTCGCGATCTATGCCGAGCGCAAGATCATGGCGTGGATGCAGATGCGGGTGGGGCCCAACCGGGTCGGCCCATGGGGAATATTGCAGTCGTTGATGGACGGGATCAAGCTCGCGCTGAAGGAGGGGATCACTCCGACCGGCGTCGACAAGCCGATTTACGTTCTGGCTCCGATTATCTCGGTGGTGCCCGCATTCATGGCATTCGCAGTGATCCCGTTCGGGCCCGAGGTATCGGTGTTCGGCACCACCACTCCGTTGCAGATGACCGACCTGCCGGTGGGGGTTCTGTACATTCTCGCCGTCACCTCGATAGGTGTGTACGGGATCGTGCTGGCCGGCTGGGCGTCGGGTTCGACGTATCCGTTGCTCGGCGCTCTGCGTTCGACGGCACAGGTGATTTCGTACGAGGTCGCGATGGGTCTGTCTTTCGCCGCAGTATTCCTCTACGCGGGCACCATGTCGACGTCCGGAATCGTTGCTGCGCAACAGAACACCTGGTACGTATTTCTGCTGTTGCCGTCGTTCCTGGTGTACGTGACGGCCATGGTCGGAGAAACCAATCGTGCTCCGTTCGATCTGCCCGAGGCAGAAGGGGAGCTGGTGGGAGGATTCCACACGGAGTACTCCTCACTGCGTTTCGCGATGTTCATGCTTGCCGAGTACATCAACATGGTGACCGTGTCGGCACTGGCGACCACACTGTTCCTCGGCGGCTGGCACGCGCCGATTCCGTTGAGTCTGTGGAGCGGTGCCAATTCCGGTTGGTGGCCGGTTCTGTGGTTCACCCTCAAGGTCTGGGTGTTCCTGTTCGTCTTCATCTGGCTGCGTTCGACTCTGCCCAGGTTGCGGTACGACCAGTTCATGAACTTCGGTTGGAAGATCCTCATTCCCGTTGCCCTGATCTGGGTGATGGTGATCGCGACCGTGCGGGTGGTCGGCGCCGATCGGTTCGACGTGCCCCTGATCACGTTCATCGTGTCGATGATCTTCGCCGCAGCAGTGCTGGCCTCGTTGTTGCTCATGGTGCGGCGACGTGCACGTGGTCGACATGTGACGCCGACTCCGCCCGTCGCCGAGTTCGACGCGATGTCAGGCGGATTCCCGATACCTCCCATCCCGGCCACGGACTCGACTGTTCGGAGCCGGCACGCCGGCACTCGGTCACGCGCGACCACGACACAGAAGGAGAACGCCGATGCCTGAATTTCTCGGACCTATCGCCGGATTCGGCGTCACCTTCGCCACGATGTTCAAAAAGCCCGAGACCGAACTGTATCCGGAAGAGAAGAAGCCGACCGAGGTTCGATACCACGGCCGGCATCAGCTCAATCGGTACGCCGACGGCCTCGAGAAGTGCATCGGTTGCGAGCTCTGTGCGTGGGCCTGCCCGGCCGACGCCATCTACGTCGAAGGCGCCGACAACACCGAGACCGAACGATTCTCACCCGGCGAGCGATACGGAGGGGTCTACCAGATCAACTACCTGCGGTGCATCGGCTGCGGACTGTGTGTGGAGGCATGTCCTACCAGGGCTCTGACGATGACCAACGAGTACGAACTCGCCGGTGACAACAGGGCAGATCTGATCTACGAGAAGGAAGCACTGCTGGCACCGATGGAGCCCGACATGGTGGCACCGCCGCATGCGATGGCACCGGGTTGCTCGGCCGAGGACTACTACCGCGGCATCGTCACCGGTGACGAGGGTGCGGCCGAAACCGAGGGCGGTCCGGTTCGATGACTGCGCAGGTAGTGGCCGTGCAGCTCGCTCTCGAGGCGACGTCCACCGGTGAGGCCGTTCAGTTCTGGAGCTTGGGTGTCGTCGCGGTCATCGGTGCGTTGGGCGTGGTGATGAGCACCAAAGCCGTGTACTCGGCGCTGTTTCTCGCCGCGACCATGGTGGTGCTCGCGACCTTCTACATGGCACAGGGGGCACTGTTCCTCGGTGTCGTGCAGATCGTCGTCTACACCGGCGCGGTGATGATGCTGTTCCTGTTCGTGCTGATGCTCGTCGGAGTCGACAGCTCTGAATCCTTGACGGAGACCCTGCGAGGGCACCGCATCGCGGCCGTGGTCATCGGAATCGGCTTCGGACTGTTGATCATCGGGGTACTGCTACGTGACGCTGCCCGCGGCGGTCGGCTCGACTTCGCCGGGCTCGATTCAGCCAACTCCACCGGAAACGTCGAGGGTCTCGCGGAGCTCATCTTCGTCGAGTACGTCTGGGCGTTCGAGCTGACCGGGGCGCTGTTGATCACGGCCACCATCGGGGCGATGATTCTGGCGCACCGAGAAGCTCTGGGACCGGTCAAGGGTCAGCGAGAGATGTCGCAGGATCGGTTCCGCGACGGCTCCAGGGTGACACCGCTGCCGAGCCCCGGTGTATTCGCCCGTCACAACGGCGTCGATCGCCGCGCTCTGCTCCCGGATGGAACCGAGTCCGAGTCCTCGGTCAACGCACTGTTCGCCGATCCACGGAGCCAGTACAAGGTGGACGGGGGTGACCAGCGATGAATCCCGAGAACTACCTCTACCTGTCGGTGCTGCTGTTCACCATCGGCGCGGCGGGCGTCATCGTCAGGCGAAACGCGATCATCGTGTTCATGTGCATCGAATTGATGCTCAACGCAGTCAATCTCGCGTTCGTCACGTTTTCCCGCATGCACGGCAATCTCGACGGGCAGTTGTTCGCGTTCTTCACCATGGTGGTCGCTGCTGCCGAGGTAGTGGTGGGCCTGGCGATCATCATGGCCATCTTCCGTTCTCGTCGCTCGATCTCGATGGACGAGAACTCACTGATGAAGAACTGACGGGGGAGCAGAAATGATGTCGATACTGTGGCTTCTCCCGGCTCTGCCGGCGTTCGGTGCGGCCGCCCTGCTGCTCGGTGGACGGCGCACCAACTCCTCGGGCCACCTGGTTGCGACGGCAGCAGCAGTGTCGTCGTTCGTCGTCGCGGCACTGGTATTCGCCTCGATGCTCGGACGCGAAGAGTCGAGCCGAGCACTCACCCAGACCCTGTTCCGGTGGGTTCCGGTCGACCAGCTGCAGGTCGACTTCGGCCTTCGAGCCGATCAGTTGTCGATCTGCTTCGTCCTCTTGATCACCGGAGTCGGGTCGTTGATTCACGTGTATTCGATCGGGTACATGAGTCACGACGCGGAGCGTCGACGCTTCTTCGCGTACCTCAACCTGTTTCTCGCGGCCATGCTGCTGCTGGTGCTCGCCGATAACTTTCTCGGTCTCTACGTGGGTTGGGAGGGAGTGGGTCTGGCCTCGTACTTGCTCATCGGCTTCTGGCAGCACAAGCCGTCCGCAGCATCGGCCGCCCGAAAGGCGTTCGTGGTCAACCGCGTCGGCGATATCGGCTTGGCCGTTGCCCTGATGATCATGTTCGTGAACTTCGGGTCGGTGCAGTACGACGTGGTGTTCGCCGGAATCGGCGGCGCGGGCGAGTCGGTGGCGACCGCCATGGCGCTGATGCTGTTGTTGGCGGCCTGCGGGAAGTCGGCACAGGTGCCGCTGCAATCGTGGCTGGGCGATGCGATGGAGGGTCCGACGCCGGTCTCGGCACTGATCCATGCAGCGACAATGGTGACCGCTGGGGTGTATCTCATCGTTCGATCGGGACCGGTGTTCGAGGCATCGCCGGTTGCGCGAGCGGCCACCGTCACCGTCGGCGGGGTCACGCTGCTGTTCGGTGCAGTCATCGGTTGCGCGAAGGACGACATCAAGAAGGCGCTCGCGGCGTCCACGATGAGCCAGATCGGGTACATGGTGCTCGCCGCCGGACTCGGCCCGTCCGGGTATCCCTTCGCCATCGCGCTGTTGCTCTCGCACGGTTTCTTCAAGGCCGGCCTGTTCCTGGGTGCGGGCTCGGTGATGCACGCGATGAACGACGAAACCGACATGCGACGGTTCGGCGGGCTCCGCGTCGCGATGCCGATCACCTTCGTCACGTTCGGTCTCGGTTACCTGGCCATCATCGGGGTACCGCCGTTCTCCGGCTTCTTCGCCAAGGATCCGATCATCGAGGTTGCTTTCGCGGCCGGGGGAGTGGCCGGCGCGGTGCTCGGCTGCGTGACGTTGCTCGGCGCAGGATTGACCGCGTTCTACATGACGCGGGTGATGCTGATGACGTTCTTCGGCCCGAAACGGTGGGCGGCGCAGGCACATCCGCACGAGGCACCGGCGACGATGACAGCTCCGATGATCGTCTTGGCTTTCGGTTCGGTGGCTGCGGGGGCGTTCCTGGCTGTGGGCGGACGCCTGGAGACATGGCTCGAACCGATCGTGGGCTCGGCCGAAGAAGAGCACGCGATACCGGCCTGGGTCATCACCGTCGCAGTACTGGTGGTGGTGCTCACGGGCGTCGGTGTCGCGTACAGCAAGTACATCGCCCGCGAGGTTCCCCCGACACCACCCGAGGATGTGTCACCGCTGACCAGAGCAGCGCGGGCCGACCTGTACGGAGACGCCGTCAACGAGGCCGCATTCATGCGTCCAGGGCACAAGCTCACGCGCGCATTGGTGTACGCCGACTCGGCGGGCATCGACGCCGTCGTGGATGGTGTGGGGAGATCGATCGGTAACGTATCGACTCGCTCCCAGCGGCTGCAGACCGGATATGTGCGGTCCTATGCGTTGGCGATGTTCGCGGGGGCCGTTCTCGTCGTTCTGATGGTGGTGGTCCTGTGACGATTCCCGGATTGACGGTGTTGTGGGTACTCCCGATTCTCGGCGCGATCATCGTCGCCCTGGTACCCGCCGACCGACCGACGATCGCACGTGGCGTCGCCGTGGGTTTCGCGACCGGCACCCTCGCGATCTCGGTGGCACTCGCAGTGTTGTTCGATTCCGGCGGAGACCGCTATCAGTTCGTCGAAGACCATTCGTGGATAGCAGCGTTCGGTGCGCGCTACACGCTCGGCCTCGACGGAGTCGGCCTCGTGCTGGTAATGCTCACCACCGTACTGACCCCACTGCTGCTCGTCGCGGGCTGGCACGACGGCAGCCGCGTAGCGAACTACGGATCACGTCGGGTCTCGCACACCTACATGGCCTTGATTCTGGTGGTCGAGTCGATGGTGATCGTCTCGTTCTTGTCGCTGGACGTGTTGTTGTTCTACATCTTCTTCGAGGCGATGTTGATTCCGATGTACTTCCTCATCGGCGGATTCGGTAATGCTTCTGGGTCGTTCCGCGGGCTCCACTCCGGTCCCGACGGGTCGTTCCGCGGGCTCCACTCCGGCGGCACCGAGAGAACTCGTGCTGCGGTGAAATTCCTGCTGTACAACCTGTTCGGCGGATTGGTGATGTTGGCTGCCGTCATTGGGTTGTACGTCGTCACCGCCAGGCCGGAGGGCCCGTTCGACGGGGGAACGTTCGATCTGCGCACGATTGCGGACACCGCGGCATCGGGCGGGCTCGGTGTGGATCCGGCGGTGCTCAACGCGCTGTTCCTGGGCTTCATGTTCGCCTTTGCGATCAAGGCACCGCTGTGGCCATTCCATACGTGGCTACCCGACGCCGCGGTACAGTCCACTCCCGCGACGGCCGTGCTGATGATGTCCGTGGTGGACAAGGTGGGTACGTTCGCGATGCTGCGTTTCTGCCTCGAGCTCTTTCCCGGGTCTTCGCAGACGTTCGCGCCGTGGATCATCACCCTTGCGGTGATCGGCATCGTGTACGGGGCGATACTGGCGATCGGTCAGACCGACATGATGAGACTGATTGCGTACACCTCGATTTCGCACTTCGGATTCATCATTCTCGGCATCTTCGCCATGACCGGACAGAGTCAGGCCGGTGCCACGCTGTACATGGTCAATCACGGAATCTCGACTGCCGCATTGTTCTTGATCGCGGGATTCCTCGTGTCCCGTCGTGGTTCACGGGCGATCGCAGACTACGGCGGTGTGCAGAAGGTCGCGCCGGTGCTCGCCGGAACCTTCCTGATCTCGGGACTGGCCACGCTCTCGCTTCCCGGTCTTGCTCCGTTCATCAGTGAATTCCTGGTATTGATCGGCACATTCGGTCGGTACGGTGTCGCCGCGATCGTGGCCACCGGGGCGCTTGTCCTGTCGGCGATCTACATCCTCTGGCTCTATCAGCGGGTGATGACGGGGCCGGTCCGTGGGGGCAACGAGAAGATCTCCGATCTCGTCCCTCGCGAGTTGGTGGTGGTGGTTCCGCTGATCGCACTGCTCATCGTGTTCGGGGTATATCCGAAACCGGCGCTCGATGTCATCACTCCGGCAGTGCAACCCACGATCGTCGACAGTTCAGGAGGTCAGCGATGACCACACCAGAGGTGCAGTACGGGCTGCTGTCGCCGATGCTGATCGTGTTCGGAGTCGCGGTTCTCGGGGTCCTCGTCGAAGCGTTCGTGCCGATGCGAGCACGTCGCGCAACGCATCTGGGTCTTGCGCTCGCGGGTCTGGTGGCGGCACTCGCTGCTGTCCTCGGTCTGGCCGGCACCGAGGCTTCCGCTATGTCCGGGGCCGTCGCCATCGATGGGCCGACGCTGTTTCTACAGGGAACCGTTGTATTGGTGGCGATTCCGGCCCTCGCGCTCCTGGCGGAACGCACCGTCGCAGTCACCGGGGCCGGTGCCGAGCGCCGAATCGACTCGTTCACGCCCCAGGCCTCCACCACTCCAGGAAGCGTGGCAGAGCGAGAAGCCGTCGACGCTGGAGCTGCTCAGACCGAGGTCTTTCCGCTGGCGATGTTCGCGATCGGCGGCATGCTGCTGTTTCCGGCGTCCGCGGATCTGCTGGCGATGTTCGTCGCATTGGAAGTACTGTCTCTTCCGCTGTATCTGTTGTGCGGTCTGGCCCGGCGACGCCGGCTACTGTCCCAGGAAGCAGCGCTGAAGTACTTTCTGCTGGGCGCTTTCTCGTCGGCATTTTTCCTGTTCGGAGTCGCGTTTCTGTACGGCTATGCCGGTACCGTCCGGTTGGACGGCATCGCCGACGCTATTGCAGTGGACGGCCAAGGCAGATCACTCGCGTTGATCGGTACTGCTCTGCTGGCCGTGGGGCTGCTGTTCAAAGTCGGTGCAGTGCCGTTTCATTCGTGGATTCCCGACGTCTACCATGGCGCACCGACGCCAGTGACGGCGATGATGGCAACGGTGACCAAAGTGGCGGCCTTCGGCGCGATTCTGCGCGTTTTCGGCATGGCGTTGCCCGGTCTCGAGTCGAGTTGGCGGCCAATGCTGTGGGTTGTGGCCATCGCAACGATGGTGCTCGGTTCCGTGGTGGCAGTGACTCAGACCGACGTCAAGCGCATGCTGGCCTACTCGTCCGTGGCGCATACGGGATTCATCCTCACCGGAGTGACTGCTCTGGGTAATTCAGGTGATGTGGGTAATTCAGGTGATGTGGGGGATTCGGGTGTCTCGGCCACGATGTTCTACCTGTTGGCCTACGCGTTCAGCACTCTGGGGGGATTCGCGATCATCGGTCTGGCCCGAGACGAACGCGGTGAGGTCGGTGATCTGGAGCGGTGGGCGGGTATCGGTCGTCGCTCGCCGCTGATTGCCGCGGTGTTCGGATTGTTTTTACTCTCGTTCGCCGGTATCCCGCTCACCAGTGGGTTCATCGGCAAATTCGCCGTGTTCAGTGCAGCCTCGGGCGCCGGGGGAGCCGCGCTGGTCGTGGTGGGAGTGGTGTGTAGCGCGATTGCGGCGTTCTTCTACGTTCGAGTGATCGTGCTGATGTTCTTCACCGATCCCACCGAGAAGACCGTAACGATGGTGCGCCCGACGGCATCGGTGTCGTGCGCAATCGGGGTATCGGTGGTCGTCACCGTGGTCCTGGGAGTCTTCCCTCAGCCCGTGCTGGACCTCGCGGCCCGAGCCGGTAGCTTCCTGTAGTCCCGGAAAGGCCACCCCGCCCGGTCCGCGCAACGTTCGCCGGGCAGTGTTCGTTGTCGACGAGCAGAGTTATCCACACCGGGAACGCTGCGCTTGGCCATCGAGCCTGCAGATGACGATTTCATACGCCGGACCGAGGATCTGGACACGTGTTCTCGATTTTGAAGCTGGCAGCTTCGAGACCGAGACGGCGTACTTCGACAATCGCCCGCTCGAGTATCACAGTGCCGATGAGCATCGTCTCGACGGACGCAGTACGGTCATCCTGCGCTCGGGCGTAACGTACCTCGCTGTCGGCGGTTCGTTCCACGTTGTCGGCGGCAACATCGAAATCGGTCAGCGCCGCGGGGAAATCGAACCTGCGCAAGGTCGCGACTAGCTCCGCCAGTCGGTGTTGTGCTGGCGCATCCTGGTCGACTGTCCAGCCTCTCGAGGCCAGCCATGCTTGCACCTCGTCGTAAGCTGCGAGCACGTCGGCATCGTCCTCACCTGGTTGGACCTTATCGAGACCATGCATGACCGCGCCGAACGTGTCATGCATCGACGTCGAATCGTCATCTACGGCAGCTATTGCCGCGCGCACGTGCGCTATCGACAACCCTCCGACTTCGATGAGGGCTCTGACGAGGCGCAACCTGCGGAGGTGTTGCTCCCCATACACCGCCTGGTTGGTCGCTGTTCGTAAACCGCCGGCCAGCAGGCCTTCGCGTAGGTAGTACTTGATGGAAGCGATGGACACGCCGCTGCGTTCGCTGAGCTCGGAAATCCTCATAGGGTGGCCCTTGACATCACCTACGGATAGTAGCACTATCGGTTATGGATACTGTCACTATCTGTCAACGGTCGCACTTGTCGGCCCTGAATGAGGAGAGGACACATCGCCGTGCTTCGACCGCAGGTCCACGCGGGCCGTTACACCGCAGAAGTCGACGACGATTTCGTCGTTTTTATCATCGGTATGCGTATCAATAA
Organism: Rhodococcus sp. AW25M09; assembly: GCF_000333955.1. Taxonomy (GTDB): domain Bacteria; phylum Actinomycetota; class Actinomycetes; order Mycobacteriales; family Mycobacteriaceae; genus Rhodococcoides. Next base: position 261 of record NZ_CAPS01000086.1, on the reverse strand, counting down.
ATTCTGGAAAGTGCACAAATGGATCCGGCCATTCGTGGCCATGCCTCGAATGTTGCGAGAACTGCGATCGCACCCCGAAAAAGGACTGTTGTGTGCTCGCGCATCCATGGGTGGTCGCACCGTCACCGTAGTGCAGTACTGGCGAAGCTTCGATGAACTCGAAGCATTCGCTAAAAACCCGCTCGACCCGCACATGCCTGCATGGAAGGCGTTCAATCAACGAGTGGGATCCAGCACAGACGTGGGGGTTTACCACGAGAC